>JAEFAV010000013.1 GCA_016288885.1 Saccharofermentans sp. | reverse complement strand
CGTCCATGATAACGAAAAGATTGGACATGGATCCTTCATAGAGCTTTCCGTCGTTATCGCTTAATACGAGTTCGAAAGGCTTGCCGTGAGCGTTCTCTGTCTTGAACTTAGCGTTGACGGTATTCTTATAATCGCCCCTGAATATCTTAAGATTAGGAGTCTGTCTCTCCCACTTAAGAAGGCTCGTATTGATGCCGTTCTCAAACATCGATCTGTCCGGAACGTTGACATCGACAAGATGTATAAGAAGATGATCCATTGTAAGAACGATGCGGATGTTGCCGTCTTTGTTAAAGCCGATCTTCTTTAAGAATGAATATGCTTTGTCAGAGATATCTTTTGTATCAACGGGGAAATCCTCAAGGCCTTTGACCGACTTAGTAAGTCTGGCCATGTGGTCCTCGAGAAAAAGAAGCACTCCCCTCCTGATCCTTACCGTCTCATAGTATGTTCTGTCATCAGTGGGCTTTGAAAGCTCATCGGCCTTGTCTGAACAGACATTATAAAAAGCGCCGTCAAAGAAAAACTCGTCTCCTGACGGATGCTCCATCAAAGGGTATGCCATCTGTATGTCTCCGATTTATGATTAAGGAATAAAATCCAACTAAAATTGTAACCAAAAAGAACCCCATTTACAAAACGACAGGTCCGAAAACATGCACAAAAATTATTATAATATATTAGCTTGTTTTATTTAGGGGCCGACTTTACAATAATCACTATTGACTCGGAGTTTAACAAAGAGTAATATGTTGGCAATTTATACAATGGCTTGCATAAATATTCAATATTGTGGAGGTGCCATATGGCAAAAGAAAAGTTCTTGCTGGCTTATTCCGGCGGTCTGGACACATCGATCATCATTCCCTGGCTTCTTGAGCACTACGACTGTGAAGTTATCGCATACTGCGGTGAAGTCGGCGTAGGCGTTGATAACGACTATCTCAAGGCTAAGGCTCTCAAGTGCGGCGCTACAAAGTGCTATGTTGAGAACATCGAAGATGAGTTCGTAACGGATTTCGTATACCCTACTCTCAAGGCAAACGCTGTTTATGAAGGCAAGTACCTTCTCGGTACATCCATGGCACGTCCTCTTATCGCAAAGCATTTCGTTGATGTCGCACGTAAGGAAGGCTGCACCACGATCGTTCACGGCTGCACCGGCAAGGGCAACGACCAGGTAAGATTCGAGCTCTCCATCAAGGCTCTTGCTCCTGAGATGAAGATCCTCGCTCCCTGGAGGATCTGGGATATCAAGTCCCGTGACGAAGAGATCGATTACGCTGCAGCTCACGGCATCGAAGTTCCCGTTACAAAAGAGAACAACTACTCCAAGGACGAGAACCTCTGGCACCTCTCTCACGAGGGTATGGATCTTGAAGATCCCGCAAATGAGCCTAACCTCGACAAGATCCTTGAGCTTATGGTCTCTCCCGAGAAGGCACCTGATGCTCCCACATATGTAACCATCAAGTTCGAGAAGGGTATCCCTGTTGAAGTTGACGGCCAGAAGCTCTCCCCCGCTGATCTTCTCAAGTACTGCAACAAGGTTGCCGGCGCTAACGGCGTAGGTATTGCAGACATCGTTGAGAACCGTCTTGTAGGCATGAAGTCCAGAGGCGTTTACGAGACTCCCGGCGGAACACTTCTTTTCGCTGCACACAGAGAGCTTGAGCTCCTCACCATCGAGCGTGACACTCTCCACTATAAGGATCTCGTATCCCAGAAGTTTGCTGAACTCGTTTACTACGGTCAGTGGTTCCACCCGCTCAGAGAAGCTCTCTCCGCTTTCGTAGACGACACAGAGAAGACAGTTACAGGTGAAGTCAAGATGAAGCTCTACAAGGGCAACTGCACACCTGCAGGCACAAAGTCTCCTTATTCCCTCTACGATCCCGAGATCGCTACATTTGAGGCTGATGACGTATATAACCAGGCTGATGCAGGCGGATTCATCAACTGCTTCGGTCTCCCGATGAAAGTCAACGCCGCAATGAAGAAAAAGAACGGCATGCTCTGATCCATTGCAGATAATCTAATGACAAAAACGAGCCCCCGGAATTTCCGGGGGTTTGTTTTAGGGTGGTGTATGGGTTATGGGTATATGGTTGGCTTTATTTGGTTGCGCTTGCAGTGAAAGGGTTATCAAACACAAGCTCTTCCCAGGGAAGGTTCTTAACGATCTTAAGATAATTGAATCCGATTGCTGCTGCGAGTATGCAGATGATAGCTATTACGCAGATAAGTTCAACAAGATTGAAGCCTTTTTTTGAATCTGTCTTCTTGATTATCTTTTTCATTTGACCTTCCTCCTGTCTATAATATTTAGTATTTTTTGTTTTGTTTGATGGCTTCATTATTGCAATCGCTATGTGCAGTAACCATCATCAATGCAAAATACCGCTGATGCTTAAACAACAGACCTTAAAGAAAGTGTCGATTAAATCGAAAAAAGTTTGAAAAAGTCATAAAAAAAGGGGCATTTAAGCCCCTTTTTCAGTAGTTTCCTGTTTAAATCAGACCTTCAGCTCAACGTCATCTACCGCAAGATCAGCTTCGTGAGCCTTGAGAAGCGGGTTTACGCACTCGTTAAGGAATGTATCAACCTGCTCGGGGCATCTGCCGATGTAGAGCTTGGGATCTCTGAGCTTGATGAGCTCGTCCATTGTCATGCCGAACTTCGGGTCAGCAGCTATTCTCTCGAGAAGGTCGTTGGGCTTGCCTTCGTTCTTGACGACGGAACCAGCCTGCATTGAGAGCTGGCGGATCTCCTCGTGGAGTTCCTGACGGTTTCCGCCCTTCTTTGTTGCTTCCATCATGATGTTCTCTGTCATCATGAACGGGAGCTCGTCAAGGATGTGCTTTTCGATCATCTTGGGATAGACGACGAGGCCGGAAACGACATTCAAATATATGCCGAGGATCGCGTCAACTGCGAGGAATGCCTCGGGTACTGAAATTCTCTTATTAGCAGAGTCGTCGAGCGTTCTCTCGAACCACTGCTCTGAAGAAGTCATGGCAGGATTAAGAACGTCAGCGATAACATATCTTGAAAGGGATGCGATCCTCTCGGATCTCATCGGGTTTCTCTTATAAGCCATTGCGGAAGATCCGATCTGGTTCTTCTCGAAAGGCTCCTCGATCTCCTTTAAGTGCTGGAGAAGTCTTATATCGTTAGAGAATTTGTGGGCGCTCTGAGCGATGGCAGCAAGAGCTGAAAGAACCGTGTAATCGATCTTTCTGGAATATGTCTGGCCTGATACGTAGTAGGACTGTTCGAAGCCCATCTTCTCGCAGATCTTCTTATCGAGCTGGATGCACTTTTCGTGATCACCGTCGAAAAGATCATAGAAAGAAGCCTGAGTACCTGTCGTACCCTTGCAGCCGAGGAGCTTTAATGAAGCGATGGCATTCTCTACTGTCCCGAGATCGAAAACGAGATCCTGGAGCCAGAGAGTCGCCCTCTTGCCTACCGTTACTAACTGTGCGGGCTGGAAATGAGTGAATCCCAGAGTCGGCATAGCCTTATATTCGTCAGCAAAACCAGCGAGCTTCGCAATAACCACAACGAGCCTCTTCTTAATGAGCTCGAGAGCTTCCCTCATGATGATGATATCCGTGTTGTCTCCGACATAGCATGAGGTAGCGCCAAGGTGGATGATCCTGTCAGCACCGGAACCGGCGACCTGCTTGCCGTATGAATGGACATGAGCCATTACGTCATGACGGCGGATCTTCTCTTCTGCTGCGGCATCCTCGTAATCAATATCATCCTTATGGGCCTTCAGATCAGCAATCTGCTCATCCGTGATATCAAGGCCTAATTCCTTCTCTGCTTCAGCCAGCGCTATCCAAAGAAGCCTCCATGTACGGAACTTCTTATCAGGCGAAAAGATGTACTGCATCTCTTTGCTTGCGTAGCGGGAATTTAACGGACTCTCGTAAGTATCTTTCATCATGCCGGATCCTCCAACAATTTATCCACTGCTGTGATTTTAGCACAGATCGAGAGGATTCTGACGGCTTTCTCTATATCTCCGACTTCAGGGAATGAAGGAGCGAGTCTGATGTTCGAATCTGAAGGATCCTTTCCGTAAGGATAGCTTGCGCCTGCAGGTGTAAGAGCAACGCCTGCCTCCTTGCACATAGCAACTACCTTCGTTGCCGTTCCGGGCATAGCATAGAAGCTTACGAAATATCCGCCCTTGGGATCTGTCCAGTGCCAGAGATCTCCGTTGCCGCCGAGCTCTTCATTAAGAACTCTCTGGCAGGCTTCGAATTTCGGGCGAAGGATCTCAGCATGCTTCATCATGTGGGCATAGACTGCTTCAGCATCAGGAAGGAATCTTGCATGCGCGAGCTGGTTGACCTTGTTGGTGCAGATCGTCTGCGCGTTAAGGTACTTCTTCGTGTATGTCATATTGTCTTTATTCGCGGCAAAGCAGGAGATTCCGCCGCCTGCGAATGTGATCTTCGATGAAGAGGCGAATTCATATACTCTGTTCGCATGGCCGTAGCTCTCGCAAAGAGAAAGCATGTCCGGGAGCCTGCCCCACTCATTTCTGTCTTCGGAAAGATGGTGAACCACATAAGCGTTGTCCCAGAAGATCCTGAAATCAGGTGCAGCGGTCTCCATTTTCGCGAGCCTCTCGCATGTCTCTTCGGAATAAACGATTCCGTCAGGATTGCTGTAGCACGGAACGCACCAGATACCCTTTACCTTTTCGTCTTTAACGAGTTCTTCAACGATGTCCATGTCAGGACCATTGTCCGTCATGGGAATGGGAATGAGCTCGAAGCCCATAGTCTCCGTAACCCTGAAATGTCTGTCATAACCGGGCGTAGGGCAAAGCCACTTCCTGCCATCTACCAGTGACCAGGGCTTGGGGGAATCGACTTCTCCGAAAACCATTGCACGCATGATCGCGTCAAACATCTGGTTCAGAGATGAGGAATTGCCCATGAAGATGTTGTCTTTATCAGTTCCGAGGATTTCAGCGAAAACCTCCCTGATCTCCTCGATACCGTCAGCGATGCCGTAATTCCTGACATCCTGACCCTTGGCGGTCTTATAACCGTCCTTGAGAGTGTCATATATATCGTTGGAAAGGTCGAGCTGTACCGGTGAGGGCTTTCCGCGTGTCATGTCGAGCGTAAGATTAAGTGCCTTGCACTTCTCATAGCGTTCGTTCAGCTCTTTTCTCTCAGCCAAGAGCTCTTCTCTTGTCATCTCACGGTAACCCTTCATGATCGGCCAACCTTTCTAAAAATGAAATTTTGAATTTTGAATCTTGCATTTTCGAGGCACCCGGGCCTCCCAAAAAACCTCAACAATTATAGTCTATTGCTTAATTAAAGCAATAAATAAAATTTGCTAAAATGGCATTTCCCTTTGTTGAAAATGCATTTTTGGGCAAATTCGGCACTTTGCACATCAAAACGGCACAAAATCGATCCTCAATATATTACCTTGAGCATCGTGGGTGACCATGATCACCTCAAAAACGACGTTTCTCCCATAAAGATCATTCTCGATAATAAAACGCTCGGCAGTCTTTATCACCTTGTTCCTTTTTCGAAGCACAACCGATTCTGCCGAGTCCGGATAGTATCCGATGTTGCGCCTAGTCCTGACTTCGAAAATATGTATCTCCTCATCTTTTTCGGCGATAATGTCAATCTCGCCGACGTTATGAACGGCATAATTCCTTCTCAGGATGTTGTAGCCCTTGTCCTTGAGAAGACCTGCCGCAGCATCTTCGCCTTTAGTTCCGATGTATTGCTTGAATGTTTTATCCTTGTTTTTCATGTAATTTCTCTTTTCTTATATTTTTTTGATAATTTGATTTTTTGTTGTAATGATCCCTTTAGTAGCATAAAATCAAGATGCAGTATTAAATAAGGGATAGTTTATGATTGCCGGCACTCCAGACATTAAGACTTTTTTCGAAGCGCTCGATGAGTGCGTCGATTGTAAATTCACCGATAAATTTGCCAAATACGCGGATTACCTTTCGGTCGCTAAGATCGAAGACACGCAGATCATCAGCGGCAAGCCGATATCCAAGAACGTCGATTATGTATCCGACAACATAGGCCAGGAATTTTTCGAAGTTACTCTCGGCAGCAACGATTCTGTTACCACCATCGTAAGATTCACATATACGCAGTTCCCACCTCAGTTCACTGTCGAGCAGGAAGAATTCATGTGCATCTTCAGGGACAGTGTCGCAAACAAGATCGCCGTCACCAGATTAAGCAGCCAATATTCCTACATCTACAACAACGACATCGAATTCGGCATGCATAATGTGAATTATCTCTTCACGAGATTTGACGAGATGTTCACCGAAGGCGTCGCCACAAGATATTCCGTCGCGTTCATAAACATCAAGCACGTTAACCAGCTGAACAGATATTTCGGTTCCGACATCGCAGGCTCTGCGATCAAGATGTTCGGCGCCAAGCTCAACTCTTTCCCGGACAAAGACAGAGGAGAATTCGCAGTCCATCTCGGCGGCGATAATTTCGTAGTCGTTCTTTACACCTCCCGTCTTCCCGATCTCGAAAAGTTCATATCGTCAGTCCCCGTCTCGCTCACTTACGGCGGCGACAAGTTCGAGCACATCTTCAGCTGCCGCGCAGGCATCACGACGATCCGCCCTAACCACCGTTTCGGCAATCACGTCATGGGCGAGTGCTCGCAGGCTTTCAGCTATTCCAAAAAGAACAACTTAGACATCGTCCACTACTCCGAAGCTATCAACGAGTCCAATCACAACAACACCACGACGCTGACCAGAGCTCTTAACGAGAACAAATTCCTCATCTACTATCAGCCCGTCATCAGCCTTGAAGGCAAGCCCTGTCTCCATGCTGCTGAAGCTCTGGCAAGATGGCCCTTGGACGGCAAGATCATTTCGCCTCAGGAATTCATCACTCTCGCGACCGATTCAGGCATCGTCACCAAGATCGATTTCTACGTTCTCGAAAACGTCTGCAAGAACATAAAGGCATGGCAGGAACAGGGTCTTTCCATCGTACCCATCACGGTCAACTTCTCCGGACGCAACCTCTTCAATACTGCGATCGCAGACAACATCCTTGAAGTAATCGACAAATACGGCGTCGAGCACAGCCTCATCGGCATCGAATTCTCCGAGCCCGACTTTACACAGAGAATGCCCGTCCTTAAAGACGTTAGCCACACTTTGAGCGAAGCAGGAATCCTAGTTACGCTCGACAAGTTCAGCACCGGTCAGTCCACTCTTACGCTACTCCACGACATGGATGCACGCTATGTAAAGATCAGCGCCGACAGATTCGACCCTGACGATCCGAAAGGCCGCATCATCGCAAACGACATGATCAACCTCGCTAACATTCTCGGCTACAAAGTCATTTGTGAAGGCATCGAGACCCAGAAGCAGGCCGACGATCTCCTGCAATGCGGCTGTAAACTTTTCCAGTCCTTCTTCTACGACAAACCGTTATCCGAAAGATTCTTCGTCAACAGACTGCAGAATCCTGAATACGAGATCGAGATAACGAAGGAAAACTCCGAAGGTTAACAATTTTCCTGTTTCCTTTAGCACCTGCTGCGCCTTGGCCGTCAAGGCACGCTTCGCTTGTCTATCTGAAATTTTCCTTGATCATTTTATCGAGCACCCTTACGTCCAGCGGAGTTTTTGATGTCTCAAACGTCATGAAGAGCCTCTCACCCTGAATGATCCCCGCGTGGTTGTAATCATTTACTCTGTTCACCAAATCCTCGGCATATTCAGGATCATCCAGCTTTCCGCAATGCTCGTAGTAAACAACCCTCCGGTCACTCAGCCTTAAGATTGTGAAATCCGGATGAATGACCCTTTTCCCTACTTTAAGCGGACATTCATACTTATACGGTATGCCGCTTATCAGAAGTCTGTCAGCAATTATCACTTCAGACTTGGATCTGACACGCTCGCCTCTCATTGTCTCAAAAAACGGGACTTCGTCTGATATCGGTTTTCTAGGATATGGTTGGTCCTGCCATCTTTGTTTAAATTGCTCATCTGTAAGAACTATAGGTTTAACAAGTTTTTGGCGTTCACTTTTCAATTGCTCATATATGTCTTCCGGCAAATATTCCGGATAGCGCTTTTGTATTTTATTCAAAATCATTAATTCTCTTTTAGCAGACTTTAGGATCTTCTCAAGATAACTCTTTTGGAGCAAATTACCCAAAAGTTCTTTGTCTTCTTTTTTGATTATTTTTTCTTCGTCATTTTCGTCAATCAGATAATAATATATGTTTTTACCATGATGCCTGGTACTGATCCTTCCGGCAGGCGCTGTCATTAATTTTTCCTCCGTCATATCAATCATTTTAATAAGCAATTTCTGTCTTTCATCTAAGTAATCTTTTATATTCTTTTCCATTGTTATTACTCCAAAACGGCTATGTATCTTTTTCCTTTATTTTTTGTCTGAAAAAGATACTTTTCTGCATCTTCTGCCAAGATATTGCCTTTCATTAAACTCTAAATGAAGCATTGAAGAGACAATTGTATCTTTTTTCGTTAATTCCGAAGATAAAAAGATATATTTTAGGATTTCTATATCTTTTTTCTCTAGAAATTATCAATTTAGGATACATGCGTTTCACAGTTCCCAAATTTGACATCACAAAATCCTCATTTTCCCGACATCCGTTAATTTGTGCTATATTATTGCTAATTTTCATAAATAAGAGGTACTACTATGATTTCCAAGAAAATGATCGAGTCGCTCAAGGGCGGTTCCGAGATCCGTAAGATGTTCGAAGAAGGCGGAAGGCTTAAGGCAATATACGGTGCAGATAACGTTTATGATTTCTCCATTGGCAATCCTGATTTGGAGCCGCCGAAGGAGGTCTTCGATGCTCTGAAGGATCTTGCGAATAATCCTACTCCCGGCATGCACGGATATATGCCCAATGCGGGTTATCCTTCGACAAGAAAGATCGTTGCCGAAAAGCGCGGCAAGGAAGCCGGCCTGGAGATCGGACCTGAGGCAGTCTGCATGACGGTCGGCGCCGCTTCAGCGATGAACGACGTTCTTCATTCGCTCCTTGATCCCGATGATGAAGTCATCCTTCTTGCTCCTTACTTCATGGAATATAACGGATATGTCGCAAACCACAACGGCAAGGTCGTAATTGTCCAGACTGACGATAAGTTCATGCCCGTCATCGCTGATATCGAAAAGGCCATCACCGCCAAGACCAAGGCAATTATCGTCAACTCACCTAACAACCCGTCCGGAGTTGTTTATCCGGCAGAGCTTCTTACCGCGCTTAACGACATGCTCAAAAAGCAGGATCACACGATCTATGTCATCAGCGACGAGCCTTATATCGATCTGGCTTACGACGGAGCTGAAGTTCCTGCTGCGCTTAAGTACATCGACAATCTCATCATATGCTTCTCATGGAGCAAGTCTTTGTCACTGCCCGGCGAGAGAATCGGTTACACGCTCGTATCACCCAAGTGTGCTGACTTCGAAGAGCTTACCGGTGCCATCGTTCTTTCCAACAGAACGCTCGGAAGTGTTAACGCTCCTGCAATCTGGCAGAAGGTCATTGAGAAGTCCATCTACGCAAAAGTCGATGTCGCTAATTACGAGAACCGCCGCAATCTTCTCTACGCTAATATCGTTGATGCAGGCTTCGATGCAGTTAAGCCTAACGGCGCTCTCTACATTTTCATGAACACACCTAACGGATTAACTGACGAAGAGTTCGCTGCGATCTGTGCCAAGCAAAATCTCCTTCTCGTCAAGGGTTCGAGCTTTGCACGTCCCGGCTACTGCCGTCTTGCATTCTGCGTATCAGAGACTTCGATCAGAAATTCGAGAAAGGCATTCTTCGCTGTTGCTGAAGAGCTTGGATTAAGCCACAGAAAAGAGCTTTGATCCTGTCTTCATAATCATCGTTACCGAAAACAAGGAGTTGCCAAAACCGGCAGCTCCTTTATTTTTTTGCAGAGAGCACACAGCACGATAAACTCCGCATTTCATCAGCTAAGTTTACTCAGCTCCATGAACTCCATATTTCATCGGTATGGTTTACACATCACTATGAACTCAGTATTATCCGGATAACACTCGCCGGTCAGGGGATCTTCACCATATCCGCATGCGGTAATGCAAAGAGTCTCATCAACAAATGTCGTCGGGTCCAGATAAGGCATCAGTTCAGCGTCGGTAACGTATAAGGTGTCTGCGATCCTGTATCTGTGACGGACACCGTCAATAGTCGTTACGATAACGTCATCTCCGATATTATCCTGCAGATATTGGATGGAACCGAGTTTGGTATCCTTATCGCCTGACATTCTGTGACCGAAAATATTACACAAGCCACCAGAACCGATATCCGCAGTTCCCGGATATCTTCCCACGCCATAACGCAAAGCGTTGACAGAACACGAATCCCATATTGGCTCCTTCACTTTAATGCCGGGGATCTCGAGGATCCCCAGCAAAGTAAGTGATTCATATTCCGAAGAAAGATCGCGCATGTCTTTCATTAGCTTTTCGAGGCCTTCGTCCTTACCGCCATTCTCACCGTTGACGGACAAAGCATCGGTAACCGGAACGGCAAACTTCAGTTCCCCGTTTCCGTTCTTAATCGCATCTTCTGCCGCGCTGACAGCAGCATCGCTAAAACTTTTCCTTATCCCTGCTTTTACAGGTTCTATCAAGGCAAGACAAAGGCCGGACACAAGACCTAAGATCAAAAAGACACCCCAAGTTATTTTTAATGCTTTTTTCATTTTCGCCACCTGAAGATCACCTGATATCCGTCTCATCAGGATCCCTTTTGCGGGATATTACGAACCACACGAATGCTACGAACGAAGCGACGGATGCGATAACGGTTCCTGCTGTAGAATAAGACGGTTCGATCTCTCCCGTGTCAGGACGGTAATGCACCGTTATTGTCTGATCCTCATTCGCGAGATCTTCATGCCTTGACACCAGAATATCCTGCGTTCTTGTCTTTGAGCTTATCTCCTCTTCGGAAGCGACATCGTAGAACTTCTCGAAAACGACTATCCTGTCGCCTTCCGAAAGGCCTGCCGAAGAGAATGTCGTGTTAACGATAACTTCTCCGTCCGGGGCTTCGGGAACGAATTCCACAATGCTCAAAACAGGCTGGCCGGCTGCAGTAATTTGCGTACCATCAGTCTTATACAGTGTGGCTTCTGCCCTGTACTTCCTTCCGTTCTCAAAACCAGAATAACGGATGCAGTCAGATATAGTGATGTTCGTAACCGTAGTCGCTTCCAGCCAGACCTCTTTGGCATTAAGAACCGTTGCCGTTGTTGACACTGCAGGTCTTCTTACGGTCTGGCCTTCATCATCAAGGTCGGCGTGAGAAGCTATCTTAATACCGGTCTCTTTTTCGGCGATCTCTTCGAAAACAACTATCTCGATCTTATCGAACGGCACGATTACGTCAGCAAAAACTACCGTCTCAATTCCATCGGAAGTTACTGCCGTAAATTCTTTTTCCGCAGCATACGCATTTCCTTCAGCATCCAAATATTCTTCACCTGTTTCTTTGTTATAAAGCGAACCTGTGATCTTATAAGTCTTGCCAATTACGAGGTTCTCGTAAGCGACAGCATCTTCGATCGTCACCTTTTCCAGATAAGTAAGGGTGTGAGTCGTGTTATCGGCATCCGTTGCCGTCGTGCTGATATCAGGAATATCCACAGTCTGATCCTTGTCATCGATATCCGCATGGATAACGAGCGTTATATTCTCATAGTCCAGAGTCTCGAACGCGACAAGGCTTTTCCCCGCAGACAAAGTCGCATCGACCGTTACGCTTATGTCGACATAGTCTTCGAGAGCATCAGGAATGAAAGTCTTCTCAGCAGTGACGACTTTACCGTCCTTATCGAGCAGCGGCTCGCCTGTATCCTGAACCATAACGCTCATGTAGAGTTTGTATTCAAGACCGGGCGTAAGGTTCTGATAGAATACGCGGTCCGTAAGAACAACATCCTCATCGCACCTTACGAGATCCTCGCCGATACCGAAAGCAGCATCAAAGAACGTCGTATGTATATCAGGAATGTCGACCGTCTGGCCCCTGTCGTTGATATCATTATGCGTAGCGACGACGATATCCTTAAATACTAGTTCTTCAAAAGCCACCAGCGATTCACCTTTGAGGATTCCTGAATCGAACTCGAAAACAAGATCCACATAACCCGCTTCTGCATCGGGAATAAACTCCGCCATAGCCGTTACGGGATTGCCGTCAGCATCAGTCATGACTTCTTCAGTACTCTTAACGTAAAGCGTTCCGTTCATCACGTATGTAAGACCGGGCTTGAGATTCTTATAAGAGACTTTATCGGTAAGTCTGATCTTCCCGCTTTGAGCAGAAACATGATTGTCGGTGGTCATGTCTATAAGAGTTGTATGGATTTCCGGGAAGTGCACAGTCTGTTCTTCATCCGTGATGTCGGCATGCGTTGCAACCTTTATGCTGTCATACGTCAGGTCTTCGAAAGCAACTACGGAAGTGCCTCTTAAGATCTCCGGAACGATCTTGAAAACGATCTCCACAGAGTCTTCAGCATTATCAGGCGTAAAGGTAACGGAACTTGTGACTGTCTCCCCTTCGATCTTTATCTCTTCGCCGGTTTCCGCATTTACAAGAATGCCTGTTACAGTGTATTCCTTACCGGGAAGCAGATTGGAATACTTCACGCTATCGATTAAAGTCACAGTCTCTTCTGAAGCGATGTGATCATCTGTAACAGGATCCTTCAAAGTTGTAAGGATCTTAGGGATGTAAAGTGTCTGATCCACGTCATTAATGTCTGTATGAACTGCAACGAGAACATCGTTGTAATAGAGGTTTTCGAAAGCCACGACCGTCACGTCGTTGATCTTTGTCGTATCGACAGCAAATGCGATCTCGACCTTTCCGCTTTCATTCTCGGCGGTGAAGTTCTTTGACACTTCATAGGTATTGCCTTCTGAATCCGCAAACAGTCTTCCTGTCTTCTTGTCCATGAGGACGCCTGTAACTTTATACTCTTTTCCGGCAACAAGATTATGATATGAAACCGTATCGATAAGCGTTGTCTTTCCGCCTAAGCCTGACACATGATCTTCCGTCGACGGATCAGTTAAGGTTGTCCTAATCCCGGGCACATATACAGTCTGTTCTTCGTCGTTGATGTCAGCATGGACCGCTATGTCTTTTCCTTCAAAACTGACCGTCTCGAAAGCTACGATCGTCATACCCGCGATAAGTGTAGTATCGATCTCGAATTCGACAGTTACGGTGCCTGACGCAGAATCCGGCGTGAACTTCCTTGATGAAGCAATGCCTAAAGGATCACCTGTATTCTTATCCGTCAGAGTTCCCGTCAACGTATATTCCTTACCCGGTATAAGATTCGTATATTTGACAGTGTCAACAAGCTTAGTTGCTGCAGAGAAAGAAGGAACGTGATCATTAGTTGCTGAATCTGTAAGCGTTGTCCTGATGTCAGGGATCTCAACAGTCTGGTCTTCATCATTGATATCGGCGTGTATCGCGACATCCTTTCCTTCAAAACTTACTGTCTCGAAAGCAACTGCAGTAAAGCCCTTAAGACTCGTTGTATCGACAATGAACTCTATCTCAACAGTACCCGAGGCAGCAGACGGCGTAAAGGTCTGTTCAGCCGTAATCCCCAAAGGATTGCCTGTTTTCTTATCCATAAGTGTTCCGGTCAATGTGTATGTCTTTCCCGGAAGAAGATTAGAATAAGTAACTGTATCGACAAGTTTTGTTTCATCAGAGCATACAGTTACATGACTGTTCGTCACTGAATCGGTTAGCGTTGTCTTAATATCAGGAATGAAAACAGTCTGAGCATTATCATTAATATCCTTATGACTTGCGATCAGATCACCAGAGGACGAAGTCTTACGAAGCTCTTCAAATGCGACGACTGCCACATCTTTTATGGCCGTCGTATCAAGCGTATATGTAACCTTCACAGCACCTGACTGAGGCTTTGTCATGCCGTACTCGTCGATCAGATCTGCAACATCAAATGATTTCTCTGAAGTGATCGCGTTGCCATTCTTATCAAGGATTTCTTTTCCCGTTTTCTTATCCATCAGGACTCCTGACATCACATAGTGACCCGGCAAAAGATTCTTATAAGTAACCGTATCAACAAGAGTCGTTTCGGAAGCGCAGCCCGAGATATGATCATCCGTCGCAGCATCTACGAGAACAGTTCCTATCTCAGGAGCCTTATCGTTATATACAACGACCGCATTAACGGACATACCGTTTTCCCTGACGCCGTCATTAACTTCAGGTGAAGCGTTTGTTCTGTTAGCTGAATCAAGTCTTACGACCTTATTTCCATTCGATACCGTCGCATCATTCAGCCATGTTGTCGTCCAGGATGAACCGGCACCGGTCTCGCGGATCTCGTACCAGCCTTCGGGAAGTTCAGACAGAGCTGCAAAGCCCTTGCCGTCAGTGGTCGTGATCTTAACGTTTTCGACCAATGATGCAGTATCGGAAGCAGCATTTCCGTTACCTCTGTAATAGACTTCAAAAGTGAATTCTTTAGACGTGTCATCTCCTGAACGCTCGATCTTTATGATGTCGAAAGAACCCTCGATCCTTACATTTGTAACGGACATCTTTTCTGTCGCATATTCTCCGCTCTTAAGCTCGAAATCCTTATAGAACTGAAGTGTCCCGCCAACCGTTCTTTCCTTGAATCCTTCAGGAGTCATGTATGTATAAGGAATGCCGGTGTTCTTGTAGTAAGTAACCGGACATAATTCAACAACCCTGTATTTCCCGACAGGAAGAACGAGCGTATCAAGGTTATCCCTTACGGTATGTGTTCCCTTGTAATCCCACATAAACCCGTACGTTCCGATTCCATTGGTGCTTGCGGTGCCTGTTGCGATAAGCTTTTCGTCATTGCCGTCCAGAAGGTAGAGTTCTGCAGTAATGTCTGAAACATCTCCTGCTGAAGTAACGTTCTTTACGAGATTGAACTCCTGCACTTCCCTTTCGTTCTCAACGGCAAGATAAGTTATCTTGCCGTCATTGGAAAGATCAGAAAGGTCAACGTCAAAAGAATAGGTATAAGACTTATCATCTTCGGTCTTTTTCCAGCCGTTGTTATTCTTTTCGCCGATCAGGACAGAAACACCGTTGGCATCTACATACTCCTTGTCCCACGTTTCTTCAACGCGATAATGACCGAGAGGGATATAATTGATCGTATTTACGCTCGAGGCCGGTGAAGAACCATATCCGGAAGAAACAGTCCTGTGCCATGTTACGTTGCCTTTGCTGTCAACGGATCCGTTAGCCACAAGGGCATCTCCGCCATCGGTATTGTAAAGCTTAAAAGTGACCTTGGTTACGTCGAAAGGGTTGTTCGCGGGAACGACCTTATTGACACTGATCCCGGTGTACTGATAATCGTTTATAACGCCTTCTCTGGTTACGGTCTCATCAGTTACTGTCACCGTCTTGTAGAAATAGTCAGAAGCATTACTCCACGCCTTACCGTCTGTTACAGGCGCAGCATATGTATAAGGAATCCCCGTGTTGCCGTAAGCTATGGCAATGGAGTTCTTAAGCTCACGAACCTGATACTGCACAGCAGCTTTGTTCCCGGCCGAATTCTTCTCAGCCGCAGGGAGCTCTATCTGATATGTCGAAGTTCCCGTGAGCAGTTTTGAAGCATCAGTGTTCTGATAGTAATCCGGCACGGTATAAGTCCAGAGAACTCTTCCGTCTGTCTGTGATACGCCTGTCGCGATCTGCACGGGCGAAGCAGATGAACTCACATTCCAGAGTTCATACGAAAAGCCAGCAAGCGAGCTTCTGACGTCCGTATCTTCAAGCGACTTTGTAAGCGAATAGTATCCGACTTGAGGAAGCTCTGTGAGTTCCAATGTGCCGTCTGACAGCAGTTTCCAATAGTTCCTGTTTCCGTACGAGGAATTGTTTTCAACAGAAAAAGAAACAGTAGCCCCAAGCCTGAATCTTACGACCTGATCGTTCAGTCTGTATCCTGCGGGAGCCGAGATCTCCTCTATGCGGATGGTACCGTATGGAAAATCAGCAAAAGCTGCGGGCAGATTCTTTAGGTAATCCGGATCACTTCCTCCTGCAGGAGTCATGGCTTTCAGATCAGAAAGCTTTATCGTTGCTGAAGTATCCTTAACCGTTACGTTATAGATAACTGTCGCGGCTGCATCATTATTACCAGTTGCACCGAGATCCTGAGCATAATAAGAGATCCTGAACGTTGCACCTGAAGGATTCGCATTATGAATGACCTTGCCGTTCTTATCGACCTTTTTCAGCGCGATGTTAAGAGGCGCAGTTCCCGGCTCATCCTTAACATTGATCTTAAAAACATTACCTGCTGCCGTGACCGAAGCACCGTTATTCGCACTGACTGAACCGTCAGCAGCAACAATTACCGTATATATCGCGTTATCAAGTTTATAACCTTTTCCTGCAGAAACTTCTTTAAGATAATACGTCTTACCGCATGCGGTTTGATACTTTGCATTCGTTGTACCGCCTGCATCAAAGGTAAACGTAACCAGTGCATTAACACCGGCATCCGCATCTGCCTGATCCGCATAAAGACAGTAAGAAGTATTTGCCAGAGAATAGCAGGTATTGTTTCCGGTAACGGCCGGTGCGGCAGACGATTTAGTAAGACTTATCAACGTAGTCTTCGGAACGTCTTTTACATTAACAATGATAGGATTGCCCTGGGTTACGGAAGCCGTACCGGAACCCGACTCTGTACTGACAGCCGCAGTTCCGTCTGCAGCAATTACGATCTTATAAACCGAAGCATCGAGCTCATAGCCTGTTGCAGCAACCGTTTCCTTAAGAAAAAAAGTGGCGCCCCTGTTAACATTAAGCGTCGTATCACTCTTTCCGTCAGCCTTGATCGTAAATGTTCCGACCGTGCTTCCTGTCGAAAAAGACGTGTCAGCAGCAAGAACATATTTCGCTCCAGCAAGAGAATAACTGCCGTTGTTATTTGTAATGCCTGAATCTGCGGAAACTTTTGTTATGCTTAATGGAATCACAGAAGCATTATTTGTTACTGTAAACGAATATACCTTTCCCGCACCTGTATTGAAGGTCTGGTAAAAACAGGATTTTCCGTGCGCAGTACCTTTTGTCCAGCCTGAAGGCGTTTCAAGTTCACTGCCGTTTACGGACATTGTGGTCTCCATTATCTGATATGAATGTCCGGGAATAAGAACGAGCTTATTACCTGATGAGGCAGAAAACCCGCCTGCTATATTTGTCCATACAACCGGTGTCGAATCCGAACTTGTGGCATTCGAAGGAACTGAAGCCGTGCCGGCAGCAGCCATGACGTTATCTGTGTTGTCCCAAAGTTCAAAAGCATATGTCCTGCCTGCTACCGGAGCATAATTGGACCCCAGCTTTTTTTCGAGACTGAACAAAGCCTTATCAGGCGCGTCTTTTACATGGACGATTGAAACAGTACCGTTGGTAACACTTGCTTTATTTGTCTGTTCCGAGTCCAGATAATACACAGATGAACCGGCTGCGGGACCGCTTAGATCAACTCTCTCTTTTACGACTGTTTCGTAAACGGAAATGCTTCCATAAGAATCAACACGTATCTCATAGACAGTGTCATCTTTTGCATATCCCGAAGCGGCAGCCGTCTCTTTCAGATAAAAGCTTTCAGAACCGCTTACAGTCGTTGAATATGACGCTGTCGCAGAACCGTCAGCATCCACAGTAAAAGTCATTAACTGACTGCTCAGCGAAATGCTGCCCGTGTTTTTGTCTACGGAACAGGTGTCATACAGAGTGTATGTCGTACCTGCAAAACTTAAGTATCCCGGATCAGCTGACGTTGATGCTGTCTTATTAAGAGTGAAGCTTACCGGGACCTGCGCAGTCAGTGTCAATCCGCCGCGGACCAGTTTCTGATATGTCTCACCGTTGCCGTTTGTAGCAGTCGTGGAATAACGCGTAGTCCATACGTTGCTTATCGCATAGGAAGTACCATCCAATGTTACGGTGCTGCCCTTAAAGTTGTTTATCCAGCTGTAGAAAGTGGTTAATATCTTGGCACAGCTAGAACTCGTTCCGGGACATCTGGCAGGCCATTTACCGTCAACTATCCGGCAGCATGTCCAGTGAACGATCCCGTACATTGCTTCCTTCCACTGTTCGTCGGAAAGATTTTTCAGATCGCCGGCAGTATCATTTGCTTTCAGATATGCTTTGGCATAAGAATACAGATTTCCTCCGGGACCGCAGGCGCACGCGACGGCAAGCAGTCTGTTTACTGATGTACTGTAGCTTGAATAACTCTCGCCATCAGGACCGGGCACGTCGTCCTCTATGCAATAGAGCAGATTTGAATTCATCGTGTTTGCAGAGGAACTGGAATAAACACCATAGTGTTCACCGTTATAAGCAGAACGGAAATAGTCGTTCTGATAGCATTCCCTTATACAGTACGCAGTTAGGGAAGCGTTTGTGGTAAAGACTTCATCATCCTCAAAGAAATAGTCTTCCGTATAAGCAATGCCGCCTTCGGGATAACCCGGATTGTCCTCAGACTGATCAGGCTCTGTCTGGACAGTTTCCGCAGGATCTTTTGGCTCAGTCAGAAGATCGCCTGCTCTCCCGGCGATGATCATGCCGAGAGCAATTGCCGCAGCATCAGAAGTAGAATCTGCGGTCACATAGTAATCGACACAGTCACCGTAGTTTGAAGAAGATCTCAGAGTACCGTCATCATTAAGAGCTCCGACAGTAGTAACACCTGTGATGCCCGCAGGAAGATACTTTGATGCATCTGCTCCGTTATTGCCTGCAGAAGCTATGACATCAGCCTTTGTGTTTTCGATAAGAGAGATAAAAGCATCGTATTTGCTGACATTCCTGATGGAGACAGCCATGAGGATATAATCGGCACCGAGATCTTCAGCCATCTGGACCGCAGCATATACATCTGACACGCTGCCTTTGCCGTCATCGCCGATTGCTTTGATCGAAATGATGTATGCATCCGAAGTACCGCTTAATATATGTCCGCACATCCCGGTACCGTGTCCGTTGTGATCTGAGACATCATCACCGATTACTGAATAGGATTCATTGGCAAGATCCGAACCGGTATCTATGACTGCTACCCTTACCTTTGCATCAGGATTGATACTGTATTTTGTGTGAACGTCATCGCCGTTTCCGCACACGCTGAGCGTACCGTCCATGGCGTACTCACAATCCATTTGAGAAAGCAGTTCAACAGCCTTTACGAGATCCTCGCTGTTTTCGAATCCGAGCATATACGTACCATCGAAATAAACACCATAAGAAACTTTCAGACCTGAAAGATCTTCATCAGTATCCACGATGATCCTTTCCATATCCGGGAATTCCGAGATCAGCCTGAAATACTCGTCAGAAGATGAGGCGGTAATGATGTTATTATCTTCAGGGGTTTCCTGTACTTCTGATCCTTCGGTATCCGCAGCCGATGCAGATTCTTCAGTCTCATCCTGTTCTTCATCATTATCGTCATCCGGCAAAGACTCGTCAGGCAATGCTGGTGTTTCAGGCATATCTGTAATTTCATCATTTGATATGTCCGATAAAACTGCCGGCATTGACTCGTCGTGATCGTTTGATTCATCTGTTTTAAAAGGCTCTTCTGCGTCCTTAAATATCACAGGCAGATTGTCTTCTGCAGGAAGATCAATATCAGCCGGAAGATCATCAGCAGATACCATTAAAGACTGCTGAAGCGGACTGGCTGCGATAAAGAACGCCATCATAAAAGCCATTATTCTTTTTCTGATATTCATGTGCGTTTCCTTTCTATAATCATTTCCGGAATAAAAAAGGCTGTCCGCATAAACGCGTCAGCCTTCGTTCTTATTTAGCAATTTACTTGTATCCTAATCATTTAAATATCGGAGAAAAAAGATACAAAACACTTGGTCTTGCATCTGATTCAGATTCAAATCTATATAAAACCAACCCTACAAGCTGGCATTGTATCTTTTTTCAAGAATAAGAATCAATTTAGGATACATTTTTTCTAGAAATGTATCTTTTTTCGTGTGTTTTTTCTATTTAAGACACTTCATCCATCTCCTCAGATATCCTGCCCAGCGAACCGTTAACTATGTTGTATCTGTAGATGCTGTTTGACAGTCTCTCAGAAACTCTGACGTGGTCATTATTGGTTTCCTTTACAAGATTAATGAGCTTGCCGCTCTCCTTGAAAGCATCAGTCGAAAGTATGACCAGATCGTGCACAGATGACGGAAGTATATAGCAGTCGGTACCGATGTTCTTTACGACTTTTCCGATCACATCCTTATAAAGAAGAGCATTTGCTCCGAAGAATTCGTATTCATTGCTCAGTACGTAGACGCGTTCGTTTGCAGGGATATTATCAATATCAGGAAATGATTCCTCGATCTCCCTGTCGTCAGCTCCCCATCTGCGCATAAGGCGCCCCATTGTCTCTTCTATCCTCTCGCTCTTAAACGGGAATAGCTTCTTAGTATTCTTCTTGGCAAGCTGGTACAGAACCTTTTCCGTCAGTTCTTCAGCTTCTGCGATATCGTTCGTGATAAGGAACCCGGACACGCCCGTATCATCGATCTTTATTATTACCCTGTAGACTATTGTCAGATCCAGAAATTTTCTGTGAGGGCAAAGATCGATCATCTCTTTATTCTCATTTGTGTTTACGACCTGGAAAATAATCTTATCCTTCATGGAACTGACGTCGATCTTAAGGATATCGTCCGGCAGATACTTAAGGGATTCTTCCAGATATATGGCCTGATTTGCCATCACCTTCTCGAAAGAATCGCAGTTCTTATACTGGTCGTACATCCTTTCGAGATAGAATGTCGGACTGCAGTATGAACCCTTCTTTCCCTTCGGCTTGATCACAACGCCCGTAAGGCACATATTTACCTTGGGGACCTTTCTGAGTTCGAGCTCACAGTCAGCATACCTTTCGGGCATGTAGTCTAAGAACTCCTTCATAACTCTCTTCTTAAAACTCTCGTAACTCAACATAAGCTTCGACCTCCGTAAAAAATTTTTAGGCAACAAAAAACGCACCCCGGAGGATGCGTTCATTCATTTGCATTATAAGTTTATAAGGTTTTCCAGTCTCATTCAATAGCTTAAAGTCTCAATTTTGGCACCCTAATTTTCAAATGTTACCATGACCAAAAGCAATCCGGACCTTATGGATACTGCGATTGGGCCGTTTTTTGACACCGGATGGTTCGAAAACGAAAAAGTAGAGCCCGCATTAAGATCCCGGTCCTCGAGAGGATAATAAAGACCCTTGGCGGTAACTCCCGTAACAGGGCTCCCGAACTCCCACGGAATGAGCGAGACAGACAACGGCTTATCAAAGGAACTGATGTCGATATCAACCGAATCTTCGCCGTACAAAGGATAACAATATGTCTTCCCGTCAGCGATGATCATCTTCCTGCCTTCCCGTCTTAATCCCAGGACAAGCTGGATGTTTGCGATCAGGTGATCGGGCCTTCCGCCGAACGGCGTGATCAGATATACGTCTGATCCTTCAGTCTTTTCAAGAGCGATCTCGGAATCGGTCTGGTCTTTTTCCACGGGATATTTCTCGGCGAACACATTATGGGACTCAATGAACTTCAGTCCATCTTCCGAAATGGAATCCATGTCGCCGACGACAATATCCGGAACTATCTCATGACGCGCAAGGAAGTCACATCCTTCGTCGCAGGCAATGATGACGACATCATCTGATGTACCGGAAAGTCTTTTTACGAGTTCTGCGGCCTCGTCAGTCAGAGGCCCGCCGGTTACGACAACGTAGCGCATCTTTTCAGTTCGTCGATAGCTTTTTCGGGGTCTTCAGCGTGGAAAACGCTGCTGCCGGCCACAAAGAGCCTGGCACCCGCATCGTAAATGTGCTTAATGTTATCTTCTGTAACACCGCCGTCTACGGCAATGACAGTATCCGCATTCTGATCGTCTATCGCTTTTCTGAGCTTTCTTAATCTCTCGTCAGAAATATCAAGATAACCCTGTCCTCCGAAGCCCGGATAAACTGTCATTACAAGTATGATGTCGACCTTTCCGATAAAAGGGAAAACGTCTTCGATGGGCGTATCGGGATGGACCGCGATGCCTGCGCTCTTTCCCATAGACTTAATCTCTTCGATAAGGGCGTCAGGATCTTCGGAGCACTCGACATGGAAAGTGATGTTGTCAGAACCGCTTTCCGCAAACACCTTGATATACTGCCCGGGATTGGTGATCATGAGGTGCGTAAAGAACTTCATGTCGGTATATTTACGGATCGACTGGATCACGGGAATGCCGAATGAGATGTTGTTTACATAATGACCGTCCATAACGTCGATATGAAGACAATCGGCATTTTTCTCAATGGCCTTTATATCTCTCATAAGGTAGCCGAAATCAGCGGCAAGAATCGATGGTGCTATCCCGATGTCTTTCATTGCTTTCTCCTGTGCCTGTAGTTATTCCTATTATCGTAAAGCTCCGTGTAAAAGCTTGTATATCTCTCGTAACGTCCCTGATCCAAAAGACCTTCGGACAACGCATTTCTAACGACGCAGCCGTCTTCTTTCCTGTGCGAACAATCGTCAAACCTGCAGCCCGTCGCTATGCCCGTGATCTCAGGGAAACCGTACAGAACATCCCTGTAATCGACACCCTGCTCTTCAAGTGACAGAGAGGTAAATCCCGGGGTGTCACATATGAATCCGTCAAAGAACTCATGCAGTTCGACGTGTCTGGTCGTATGTCTGCCGCGCTTTATCTTCGCGCTCACTTCGCCCGTCTGCATCAGATCGTTCCCGAGAAGCGAATTACAAAGCGTGCTTTTCCCTACTCCTGAAGGTCCTGCAAAAGCGGCAATTCCATCACCTATTATATCCTTCAGGTCACTTTTGGTAAGAGGCTTTTGCGGTGAAGATACAAGAACTTCATAGCCCGCCTTAGTGTAAACTGAACAAAGCATTTCAGAGTCGCTGCCGTTAAGATCTGTTTTCGTGAAAATGATGACAGGCTTGATGTCCCTTAAAGAACAGACAAGGAGCATCTTATCGAGCAGAGTAAGGTCCGGCTCGGGCTCTGTGACCGAGAACGTCAGGAGCATAATCGACAGATTGGCCACAGGGGGCCTTGCTATGAAGCTCGTCCTTTCCTCTATGTCAATTATCACGTACTCGACGTCAGGATCGCCCGAAGGCACTATCGTGACCCTGTCACCTATCGCCGGCTTGATGCCCTTAAGTCTGAACTGGCCTCTTGCTGCGCACTGGGCATATTCATACTTTCCGCAGTTAATGAAGCGGACGGTATACTGACCGCCCACTCCTTTAGTAATAACACCGCGAAAAGAATCCGGTTCAGCCATCTGATATCAGCCGACAAAAGGATTATTCGGGTCTCTCTGATCCTGATTATCCGGTGTTACGGGCGGGTTCGGATCAGTAGGCGACAATGGCGTATCATCAGTCGGCATAGGATTATTGTCAGAAGGTGCCGGCGTGTTATTCTTCGGAGCCGCTACGAATACCGCAGTATAGGTCGTAGATTCCCTAACCACAAAAGTATATGTGTTGGAGACCGCAACCTGGTTGCCATATTGGTCAAGCCAGCAGTCAAACCTGTAACCTGATGCAGGAGTTGCAGTAAGCGTTACCTGGGTATCAAGATCATACATACCTCCGCCTGTTACAGTACCGCTTCCGTTGATCACTATCTTGATCTCGGCCTGCGGAGGTGTCGGCGTCGGCGTACCGCCGTTCTGATAGTCTTCCTGTGTGCCTACATAGAGCTTAACAGTTGATTTTCTGGCAACTGTTGTTCCGGAAACAGGATTCGTAATGATTACGATCTGTTCATTTTCGGGAAGAGCCAATACTTCAGGCGAACCTTCGATAGTAAAGTTCAGATTGCTTTCCCTGAGCATGTCAGCAGCTTCAGATACATTCTTTCCGACAACGTCAGGAACAACGCTTGACGTAGGTTCGGTAGCGTAAACGATGATGATCGTATCGCCTCTCAAGACCTGTGTGCCTGCTTCGGGCTCGGTCCTGATGACAAGGCCTGCCGGAACGTCATCGGAAGGCTCAGGACGCAGCGAGAACTTAAGTCCGAGGTTCTGCAATGACTTGTAGCAATTCTCATAAGAAGCAAAAGAGTAATCCTGCAGGACGATATATTCATCTGCGGAAGAAACGGTGATTACAAGATTACTGAGTTTGCTCGTTGTCGAGATAACGACGCCCTGCTGTATGCTCTGGGCAATGACAATACCCGGATCGTAAGCGTCCGTTACCTTATATTCGACGGAATAAAAGACCTGCGCCGCTTCGAGTCGTCTTATGGCCTCATCAGCAGTAAGGCCTACGAAATTCTCGACCTCGTAATCCGTATTCTGTTCTATCTGCGTCGCATTTCCGACAGCTCTTACGACAAGTATTCCGATGCCGATCAGGACACCTACGATAACAACGATAATGAGCGCTAAAAGAACATTGTCCCTGAATCTTGAGATTCGTCTGGACTCAGCGCTTCTCTCGATCTCGGAGATCTTCTCATATTCAGGATCCTGTCTGAAAGAAATATTGGTATCCGTGCTCGTATTCTTTTCGGGAACATTGGATATTACGCCGTAGATTCCGTTAGGATCGACCAGAAGCGAATCAAGCTCCGTTACGAGCTGGCGCATGGTCTGATAACGTCTCTCAGGCGATTTCTGCATGCATTTCGAGATGATGGAATCAAGACCCTTCGGAATGCCCTGCATGAGAGATGAAGGTATCGGCGGTGTCTCCTGTAAGTGCTTTACCGCGATGGCGACATTGGAATCGCCGTCAAAGGGCAGTCTGCCCGTTACCATTTCGAAAAGCGTTACTCCCAAAGAATAGATGTCTGACTGCGGACCGACATTGCCGCCTCTGGCCTGCTCGGGCGAGAAATAATGTACGGAGCCCATCTGGACACCGGTCATGGTGATGGTGGTGGATGAAGCCGCGCGCGCGATGCCGAAGTCCGTTATCTTCGCGACTCGGTCACGTGAGATAAGGATGTTCTGGGGCTTAATGTCTCTGTGAACGATACCGTTCTGATGCGCATAATCAAGAGCGAGACCTATCTGAATGACGATCGGAACCGCATTTCTCCAGTCGAGATGTCCGTTCTGGTTGATGAGGTTCTTGACCGTGATACCTTCAATGTATTCCTGTACTATGTATCTGAAATTACCTTCATGTCCTACGCCGTAAACCTTTACGATATTTGCGTGGTTAAGGGATGCGACAGCCTTAGCTTCCGCATCGAATCTTCTGATGAATTCATCATCGGATGAAAATTCGGGCTTCAAGATCTTTATGGCAACGTTAACTCCGGTATTCATGTCGATTCCCAGATATACGTTAGCCATACCGCCTGAACCGATCAGCTTGACGATCCTGTACTTATTCGCAAATATCATGCCCTCCGGGCCATGAACCTGATTTGCCATAATTCCCCCTATAATTCTGCGGCGCGTTCTGCCCTGCCGACAGTTACCGTAATATTATCACTGCTCTTTCCTTCAAGAGCCTGTTTTATCAGTTTTCCGCAAATACCTTCCAGGTTATTGCGTTCAGCGGCGCAGACCTTGAACTGCTCGTTGGTCATGAAAGAATACAGACCGTCCGTGCAAAGAAAGACCAAATCGCCGTAACTTATATTATAACTGTAAATATCAGGATTTAGATACTGATTCTCACCCAGAACCTTGAGCAATTGGTTCCTTCCGGGATGACGTTTTGCGTCAGATTCCGTAAGAAGACCCTGTTTTATGAGATTTCCGGCCTCATTGTGATCTTCGGTAAGCTTTATCAGTTCGCTTCCGTGAAGCATATAACCCCTCGAATCGCCGATATGGGCTATCGTGAGTTCCGTACCTTTCAGGATAGCCACGGTAAGCGTCGTACACATACCCATGCGTTCCCTGTGCTCAAGGCAATTATGAAGGATCTTGATATTAGCCTTGTTGAAAACGGTCCTGAGATATGAAGGCAGAGACTCCCTGTCTTTTACAAACGGCAGGCTGTCCTTAAATGTTTCCATAACGGAATCAACGGCTATCCTGCTCGCGATCTCGCCGCAGGCTTCGCCTCCGACGCCGTCAGCCACGGCCATGCAAAGACAGTTGCCGACCTTCTCAAAGGCGAAGCTGTCTTCATTCATGTCCCTGACGGGACCCTTTTCTGTCATTCCGTATACAGTCATCTGGCTCCTTCTATGGTTCCTCTCCTGAGCTGTCCGCAGGCAGCCATGATGTCAGATCCCATTTCGCGTCTGATGGTCGCATTTATCCCGCCGGATTCAAGGATATCCCTGAACTGTTTTACTTTCGCAGGTGATGAAGACTTGAATACCGTTCCGGGCACTTCATTCGCAGCAATGAGATTAACGTGATAAAGCCCGCCCTTAAGGAGCTTTGTAAGTTCCGCAGCGCATTGTGGCGTGTCATTTACTCCCGCGAAAAGGCTGTACTCGAAAGTGATCCTTCTTTTCGTGGCTTCCGTATATTCTTTGCATGCCTTCATCAGCTGTTCTATGGAGTATGCCTTTGCAACAGGCATCAGTTTCTTTCTCAGTTCATCGTTCGGGGCATGAAGCGATATCGAGAGATTTACCTGAAGGCCTTCTCTCGTGAACTCTTCGATCTTGGGAACAAGACCGCATGTCGATAGAGTGATGTGCCTTGCTCCGAGATTAAGCCCGTCGGGATCGTTTGCGAGCTTAATAAATCCCATGACGTTCTCATAATTGTCGAAAGGCTCGCCGATGCCCATGATGACTACGCTTCTGATTCTCTCGCCTATTATCTTCTGAGTCACAGCGACCTGCGCGAGGATCTCGCCTGAAGTCAGTGACCTTCCGAAACCAATCTTGGCCGAAGCGCAGAACGTACAGCCCATCTTACACCCGGCCTGCGATGAAACGCATACGGAGATCCCGGGCTTATAACGCATAGCGACGGTCTCTATGATGTTGCCGTCGTATAATGCATAAACAAATTTCTCGGTACCGTCGAGCTTTGATACCAGATGCTCTCTTAATTCGAAGCTTCCGAAAATGAAATCTTCTTCTAACATTGCTCTAACGTTTTTCGGGACATTCGTCATGTCATCCGTATTGACGCACCCTGACGAAAGCCATCCGTAAACTTGAGAAGCGCGGTATTTCGGAACTCCCCGTGCCTCACACCACAGAGTCAGATCATTGAGATTCAAATCAAGACAGAACTTCTCTTTCAAGATCAATCTTCCTTTCTGTCTCTTTCCATCCTGCATATGAAGAATCCTTCGCACTTATCAACATGCGGGAGAAGGGTGATCATGCCGTTTGCCGCGGCAACTTCTCTTTCTTCATCCATGTAAATGCCTTCGGGCAGGAATTTATTAATCGGTACTGTGTGGAACCTCTTGTGTTCCGCAAGGAAGAGTTCCACCTGGCTCTCGTTCTCATCGGAATTGAGAGTACATGTGCAATAGATAAGTGTTCCACCGGGACGGACCATTTTCGAAGCGTGCTCTAGTATCGAATACTGCAAAGGGATAAGTTCATCTAATTCATCGTATGTGAACTTCTCCCTGATGTCGGGCTTTCTTCCGAGAAGTCCCAGACCGCTGCACGGAACATCGCAGAGAACGATGTCATATGTCTTCTTGGAATCCTTGTCATCCTTATTGATATTAGATGCATCAGCGCAAAGAGTCTCTATGGAAGTAAGACCAAGTCTTTTACAATTATCCCTTACGAGCTTAAGTCTTGCCGCGTTGATATCCACTGCAAGGATACTTAAGTCATCCCTGCACATCTGTGCCATATGCGTGGATTTTCCGCCCGGTGCCGCACAGCAGTCGAGGATCTTATCAGCTACCCTCGGATGCGCGACGTGCGATGCGAGCATCGCGCCCTGACCCTGTACGAACATGCCGTACTTATTAAAGCATTCGGTATTTTCAAGACCGTTAAGTCCGCCTGTTATCTCCACGCAATCAGGAATAAAGCCTCCCTTAACTGCCGTGATGCCTTCCTTTTTAAGCTCTTTGATAAGCGAATCCTGATCGATCTTATGTGCATCGAATCTTACCGTTATGTTCGCAGGCTCGAGCAAAGCCCTGCCGATCTCGAATGCTGTCTGTTTTCCGAAATCCTTCTTCAGGATGCCGTAGATCTCAGGCTTTAATGCGACTCTGATGCCGGGCTTGAACTGCTCGAGATATCTCTTAGCCTCAGGGCAGTCAGCAAACTTTCTTAAGACCGCATTAACGTAGCCTGATGCCTTGTGATTATATTTTTTCGTAAGCTCGACAGATGAATCCACCGCAGCATAAGCAGGAATGTTATTGCCGAACTGGATCTGCCAGACAGCCATTCTGATCGCGGTTCTCGATACCGGATCCATAGTCCCGACTTCTTCCTTTGTTATGTGCCTGATAAGAAAATCGATCGTAAAAGTATATGTCAGCGTGCCGTAGAGCATCGCTCTTGCAAAATCGATCTTCCTGCCGGCCTCGGAAGCTATCTTATCTGCCTTCTTTATGACGAGATTCGAATAAGCATCCTTCTCATAAACCCAGTAAAGCATGAGAAAGCACAGTTCTCTTTCATTATCATCGGCAATGATCTTTTGCAGTTCTTTTTTCTTGTATTTGATCAGATCAGGCATAAGTAGCTCCCATGTTATCTGCTGTTAAATGACCGGTCTTCCCACAACAAAATTATGCGCGCAGTCCCTTGCGTTAAGTCTCTTGCCGCCGGGCTGCTGAAGTTCTTTTACCTTGAGATATCCACTGCCGCATTTAACGATAAGGTTCTCACCTTTTGCTTTTACGACCGTGCCGGGCTCCGTATTCTTCATGTCTTCCGGAATAAGCTGGTCATCGTCTGAGACTACCTCCGAATCAAGCACCTTAAGTTTCTTATCATCCTTCATGACGAAAGCTCCGGGCCAGCTGCTCAGAGCTCTTACCCTGTTATGGATATCCTTTGCATCCTGATTCCATCTGAACTCTCCTTCTTCAGGAAGGATCGGAGGGCAGGAAGTAGCCTTGCTGTCATCCTGCTTAATCGTTGTCAGTTCACCGTTTACCCATCTGTCGATGATCTCCGGAAGCTTTTCGGCACTCGCCTCAGCAAGCCTGTTCATTAGCGATTCCGTATGTTCGTTGGAATCGATCGCGACTTCCACCTTATCTATGATGTCACCGGTATCCATGCCGACATCCATTTTCATAAATGTAACGCCCGTGACCTTGTCGCCCTCGAGTATCGCGCGCTGAACCGGAGAAGCTCCTCTTCTTGCTGGAAGAAGACTTCCGTGGCAGTTGATACAGCCGTATTTCGGGAGATCCAGGACAGCCTTCGGAAGGATCTTTCCGTAAGCCGCCGTAACTATCAGATCAGGCTCATACTCTTTAAGTCTTGCAAGAGCTTCATCAGTTCTCAATGTATCGGGCTGATAGACCTCTATGCCGTTCTCCTGCGCCAGGACTTTAACTGGAGGCGCCGTAAGGATATGCTTGCGTCCTACAGGCTTATCAGGCTGGCAGAGAACAAGAACCACATTAAATCCTGCACCCGTCAACGCCTTGAGATTCGTACCTGCGAATTCAGGCGTTCCCATGAATATTATCTTAAGATCACGCCTGTCCACTCTTTATTCCTCACTGTCCTCAGTCTTATAGATCTTACCGTCGACTGATTTGTCTATGAAAAGAACGCCGTTCAGATGATCATTCTCATGGCAGATGCATCTTGCCAGAAGATCGTCAGCCTCAAGCACGAATTCCTCGCCGTCCCTGTTCAAAGCCTTGATCTTAACATGTGAAGGTCTTTCCACTTCGCATGTCTTTCCGGGAACAGAAAGACATCCCTCATTATCCGTCTGGGAACCCGAAGTCTCCAAGATCTCCGGATTGATAAACTCGAGCTTTCCGTGCTCGTCACCTACATCAACGACAAAGACCCTTCTCAATACGCCGACCTGCGGAGCAGCGATGCCGATGCCCCTGCCCTCAAAATACATAGTGTCAGCCATATCATCCAAAAGCTTAATGATCCTGGGAGTTATCTCATCCACAGGCCTGCTCGTTTTACGAAGCAGCGGATCGCCTTCTATTACAAGATTTCTTAAAGCCATTTATATCTTCTCCAATCCATATTTTTCCTCATATATTATAATTTTTATAATATAAACAAACAAGTGGCGGAGGACGCGGCTGAAGAAGGCTTTCGGATATATTAAAGTCGGCATACCAAAAGTCCGAAAATGCTGTTTCAGTGGGTAGTTTAAGCTTTCCTTAACTCATATTTTCCTGTAGAACTACCCACTAAGACATTAAAAACCTTTTTCTAGTGGGTATATAGCAAGCCAAAAACAACTGATTGACAATATCAATTACCCACTAAAACAAAAAAAACTGTCACCCGGTGGGTAAATCAATGTATTCAGATACAAAACTAAACAAAAAATTACCCACTGACTCACAAATAATTGAGTTTCAGTGGGTATAATGTCAAAAACAATTTTAAACCATCACAGGTCCCAGGAACTGATGTATTTCTCCTGCTCGGGTGTGAGGGCGTCGATCGAGATACCCTTTGTAGCTAAAAGGATCTCGGCTACGCGGTTATCAATGACTTCCGGTGTCTGATATACGTCAATCGGGAGTCTCTCCTTGTTATTCGCGATATACATCGCAGACTGTGCCTGCAGGGCAAAGCTCATATCCATGATCTCAACGGGGTGGCCGTCGCCTGAAGCAAGATTTACGAGCCTTCCTTCAGCGATGACACAAACGGTATTGCCATTCTTAAGCTTGTAACCGATTATGTTATTTCTAAGTTCAGCCTTTTCGACGCAGTTCTCATTAAGATCCTTAACGCTTACTTCGCAGTCGAAATGTCCTGCATTGCAGCAAACCGCACCGTCCTTCATGGCGTCGAAATGTCTCTGGACGATAACGTCCTTGCAGCCGGTAACAGTTACGAAGAAGTCACCCAAAGGTGCTGCTTCATCCATAGTCATGACCTGATAGCCTTCCATGATGGCTTCACATGCCTTGACGGGATCGATCTCGGTAACGATGACCTTGGCTCCGAGGCCTTTTGCCCTCATGGCAACGCCCCTGCCGCACATGCCGTAACCTGCAACAACTACCGTCTTGCCGGCAACAACGAGATTGGTGGTAGCCATAATGGCTGTCCATACTGATTGGCCTGTTCCGAACCTGTTATCGAAAAGATGCTTGCATCTTGCGTCATTAACGGCAATTACGGGATAAAGGAGTCTGTTCTCGCCCTTAAGTATCTCAAGTCTGTGAACGCCTGTCGTGGTCTCTTCACATCCGCCAAGGATTTTCTCTGCCATATCCTTCATTTCGGAATGAAGGAGCAGGGCGAAATCGCCGCCGTCATCGATAACAATGTCAGGCTTGAAACTCAGAGCTTTCCTGAGCCTTCCCCAGTATTCTTCTTCGGAATCACCGTGTACCGTATACACATGCATGATATCCATAGATGCAAGGGCTGCTGCTACGTCATCCTGAGTTGACAAGGGATTGCATCCCGTAAGCGCGACTTCCGCACCGCCACGGGCCAAAGCTCTTGCAAGACATGCCGTCTTAGCTTCAACATGTACGGATACGGAGATCTTCATCCCTTTGAAAGGCTGCTTTTCGATGAGCTCAGCCTCTATGGCGCGGAGAACCGGCATATTACGGTAAGCCCATTCGATCTTCTCGATTCCCGAATGCGCAAGATTAATGTCTTTGATCTCGAAATTAAATGTGCTCATCTGAAGATTCTCCTTACACGTCTATTCTGTTTACGAATTCCTTTACCAGTGCGCAGCTGTTTTCCGAAGCCAAAGCAGCATTATCAAGCACTTCCTGCTCAGATAACGGATTACCGGAGATGCCTGCTGCCATATTGGTAATGCAGGACATTGCGGCTACTCTGATGCCCATATGGGATGCGGCGATCGCTTCGGGTACGGTCGACATTCCTACGCAGTCGGCACCCATGATCCTCAGAGCTCTTATCTCAGCCGGAGTCTCGTACTGAGGACCTGCACTGTATGCATATACGCCGCGGCTTATCCTTATATTCAGGTCACGCGCGCTGTTGACCAGGACATCCGTTAATTCAGGATCGTAAACGTGACACTGGTCAGGAAATCTTGTGCCGAATTCAGCGATGTTCGGTCCCCTTAATACCGACTCGGCATTAAAAGATATATGATCCGTAATGGCAACCAGTTCCGGAACCTTCATATCAAGATTGATACCGCCTGAAGCGTTAGTCAAAAGCAGCACTTTAACACCAAGCCTGCCCATTACCCTGACATAGAAAGTAACGGTCTCCATCGGATAGCCTTCGTAATAGTGGAATCTTCCGTTCATCATGAAAACAGGTTTTCCGGAAAGCGTTCCCACTATGAGAGAGCCTTTGTGTCCGGGAGCCGTGGATACGGGGAAACCCGGGATATCCTTATACGGGATCTCAAGAGGCGATTCAGCCATCGAATACAATGGACCAAGACCTGATCCCAAGACTATACAGACAGACGGAATAGAACGCCCCGAAAGAACATTCCTGATATAATCAGCAGCTCCGTCAACGCGATTAATGTATCCGGCAATATCAGTGATCATAAGAAATTATTTCTTTCCGCAGCAGTCCTTATACTTCTTACCTGAACCGCACGGACAAGGGTCATTTCTTCCGACCTTTGAAGAATCACGCTTAACAGGTGCCTGCGGAGCGTTATTGCCAGTAGATCCCTGGATAGGCTTGGATGCGGACTGGGGCGTTACCGAAGGCGCATTGGCGTGGCTCTCTTTCATCTCTCTTATCTGAGGCTTTGCCGTAATCTGTGTTTCAGGTGTGAACCTTGCTCTCATAATGAACTTGACTGCATCATTCTGGATGTTCTCATTCATTTCTTCAAACATGGCCGATCCTTCAAGCTTATATTCGACTACAGGGTCATGCTGACCGATACTTCTCATTCTGATGGAATTAGAGAGCTGGTCTAAAGCGTCGATGTGATCCATCCACTTAAGATCGACGGTCCTGAGCATGATCTGACGTTCAGCTTCACGGAAGACCTCAGTAGAGATCTCTTCTTCCTTCTTTGCGATGAGTTCCTTTGCTTCTTCAGCGATCTTAGCTGCGAGCTCGTCACATTCGGGAATATCCTTGTCAACATCCTGGACAAGAAGAATGGTAGGAAGCTGGCCGAAGATATCTTCAAGCATCTTACCCAATGAATATCTCTCGGTGGAAGTGATGACGCCATCCAAAGCAAACTGATTGCATACTCTGGATGCGACACGGTCGATCATCTGCAGATAGATACCGTGAACGTCTTCACCGAAGATGACCTGTTTTCTCTGCTCATATGTAATAGTTCTCTGAACGTTATTGACGTCGTCATATTCGAGGACGCTCTTACGTGCTGAGAAGTGCATAGCTTCAAGCTTTTTCTGTGAGCTGTCGATTACCCTTGTAAGAGATTTGACCTGGATCTCCATATCATCCTCGATACCGAGGCTGTCATAAAGCATATTGACTCTGTCACCGCCGAAGATCCTGAGGAGATCATCTTCAAGTGAGAGGAAGAACTTGGATCTTCCGGGGTCACCCTGACGTCCTGCACGTCCCTTGAGCTGGTTATCGATACGTCTTGATTCGTGACGCTCTGTGCCGACGATAAAGAGACCTCCGAGATTCCTTACCTCTTCAGCTTCGGGAGCGAGCTCTTCCTTGAATTTGCTCTCGAGATCCGAGAATCTCTTTCTTGCTTCGAGAATGAGTTCATCTTCCGTCTCGTTATGAGCTGTGGAAGCTGCGATGAGGTCTTCCGTATAACCTAATCTCCTCATCTCCTGAAGAGCCATAAATTCAGCGTTACCGCCTAAGATGATATCGGTACCACGGCCCGCCATGTTGGTAGCGATCGTAACCGCACCCTTACGGCCTGCCTGTGCAACTATCTCAGCCTCGCGCATATGGTTCTTGGCGTTCAACACATTATGCTTGATGCCGTATTTCGAGAAGATACGCGAAAGGAGCTCGGACTTATCGACGTTTACTGTACCGACAAGAACAGGCTGGCCCTTTGAATTGGCTTCCTTTACTGTCTTGAGGATAGCTGCGTATTTGCCGTTCTCGGTCTTGAAAACGCCGTCATTCTCATCGACTCTGATAACAGGTCTGTTCGTAGGGATCTGGATAACGTCAAGGTTATAGATCTGTCTGAACTCGGCTTCCTCGGTATATGCCGTACCGGTCATTCCGGAAAGCTTAGTGTACATACGGAAGAAGTTCTGGAAAGTAATGGTGGCAAGCGTCTTGTTCTCGTTTGCGACCTTAACGTGTTCTTTTGCTTCGATAGCCTGGTGAATACCGTCACTGAAACGTCTTCCCGGCATAAGTCTTCCCGTAAAGTCGTCTACGATGATGACTTCGCCGTCCTGTACGATATACTGCTGGTCCTTCTTGAAGTTACCGTTTGCCTTCAAGGCGTTGTTGATGTAGTGCTGAAGGTCGAAATTATCCGGATCTGAAAGGTTCTCGATATTGAAGTATCTCTCCGCCTTTGCGATACCGTTGGCTGTAAGAACGGACGTCTTTGCCTTCTCATCCGTAACGTAATCGGCATCACCAACAAGTTCATCCATGTCGACTTTATCGTCAGTCTCGATAACCGTATATTGTTTCAATGTCTTAACGAAAGCATCAGCCTTCTGATAAAGCTCCGAAGATTCGGTTCCTCTGCCTGAAATGATGAGCGGGGTTCTTGCTTCATCGATGAGGATCGAGTCGACCTCGTCGACGATGGCGTAATTCAGATCTCTTTGAGCTATCTGGTCTTTGTTAACGACCATGTTGTCACGGAGATAATCGAAACCGAACTCATTATTGGTGCCGTAAACGATATCGCATGCATACATACCCTTACGGTCTTTCATCGGAATATCATGAATGATGAGACCGACGCTCATATTGAGGAACTTATAGATCTTTCCCATCCATTCTGAGTCACGTTTCGCAAGGTAATCGTTTACTGTTACGACGTGAACGCCCTTACCGGTAAGTGCATTGAGATATACCGGCATCGTGGCAACGAGCGTCTTACCTTCACCGGTCTTCATCTCGGCGATTCTGCCCTGGTGAAGTATGATTCCGCCTATGACCTGAACTCTGTAAGGCTTCATGCCCAGAACTCTCCAGGCAGCCTCTCTTACCGTGGCAAAAGCCTCAGGAAGCAGTGAATCCAAAGACTCACCGTCCTCATATCTTTTTCTGAATGCGTCTGTCTTTGCTGCCAGATCGTGATCTGAGAGCTTTGAATACTCTTCTTCGTATGAGAATACCTTCTCTACCAGAGGATTGATCCTCTTAAGTTCGTGATCGCTGTGTGTGCCGAAAATGCTTTCAATTAAACCCATCTTGTACCTTCATCATTCTTCTTTATTTTGTTCGGCAGCTTCCTTGAGCCTTTCAAGCGCCGTTCTGTATCCGCCGTCGGGATTTACATAACAGTTCTTGACTCTCGAGATCGTCGTGGAGCTGACCTTCGTCGAAGATCTGGACTTGCCACGAGCCCTGCCTGTTGATTTCTTTCCTGTTTCCGCTTTGTTGTCAGCCGTAGCTTCAGCGGGTGAGATCTCATTTATGATCTCTTCATAACTCTTTCCCTGTTCGATCCTTCTTACTATCTGCCAACGGTGAAGGAATGAGTGAAGCTCATTTATCGAGCAGAGATCCTTAAAGAACTTATGCATCTCTGCGCTGTCCCTCATGGTCAGCATCGCGTTATAAAGATCTGTTAACTCCTCCAATTCACTCTCAGTAAAATGAGTGTCCTTTATGTCATCCATCTTAATTCCTTCAACCGGTATCACGATACGACTCTCATAATGTAATCCCAAAGAGGTTGAGCATATCCCATATAGACAGAAACAAAAAACGCAGTAACGGCTACAACGATAAGAATACCCAAAAGCAGTCTTCTGAATATGAGATTCATCTTGGCTTTTCTCAATGAATCCCCTATGGAAAGCGAGGTGGTCTTATCCGTGGTAATCTTCGAATTAGCAAGACTCGGACGCCTTACGCTGTTATCATGTCTCAATTTGCTTACCTCCAAACATACTCATACATAATAACGCATTCTTTATTTTAATACAATAAAGGAGGCGGCCCTATGTACTATACTTATCTGAAGTGCCGTATTCAATTATTTCAAGGATAACGCCCCTGATAAATGCATATCCTTTGAGTTCTTCTATGGCCTCTTTACCGATCTGACCGGAGTTTTCAGGTATTATAACAGTAAGATGTCTGGAATCAATGTATTCAACGGTATATGTCTGTCCGTTTATCACTACAGACTGCGGCTCAAAATTGCTTAATGCATTGATGTCTTCCCTGATCTCCTTTTCTATGTTCGACACATCCTGATAATAGGGAGATGTGATATCTATGCTCCTTATTGACGTTACTTCGCCGTCGTTATACGAATCTATTACGGGGAAAGTCTTCGGGAGATTGGCATCGAACCTGTCCCTGAATTCGTCTCCTCTGTCGAAATTGCTGAGTGACCAGATATTGTCCTTATCCTTGTCTTTTTCCTCATTTGAATCGCTGTCAGGCTTTGACTGAAGCATGAGAACAGGATCACCATATAATGGGATAACGGAATAAATGCTCCTGCTCTTCTTTCCGGCTATCGTAACTACAGAGTAATCCGTAGTGACTTCTATTATGTGGTGTTTGTCATTTACGGCGAAATATACGTCGATCTCGTCAGGCACGAAAAATTCAGATCCGCCGTTCCTTTCGATGCAGGCATTCCTTATCTGGTCTTCCATAGTGCGGGAAAACACACCCTGAAGGATCAGGTCCTTTATGGTATGTCCCGTAGCGCTGTCGATCCCCAACGCGGCTGACGCTACTTTGGAGATCACTTCAGCGCCTTTCGTATTGCCGATGCCAAGGTCGGGAAAAGCGTTTATTGCAGCAGACATAAAGTCCGATGCAGGAACGGATACCGGATAAAGCAGGGACATCTTCTCACAGGTCTGCTCGACCGATCTTCTCATGAGGATATCCGTACGGTAAAAATCAATAGCGCTTACGACGGATGCGAGAAAGACAAGAGTTATCGTAAATGCTATGGCAGCTTCGACAGCGATCTGCCCGCGCTTATTATTCTTGTGCTTTTTCATATCAAACACCTCCCTGTTATTCATAAAGCTGGTAAGACTTTTCCACAGAGTACGTTTCACCCCTGAAACCGGCTTCAAGCTTTATTCCCTTGTAAAGAGTTCCGTAATCCCTGGTGAGGACTTCATGGGACCTGTCCAGAAGGTCGTTTACAGGTGTCAAAAAGCTGAACAGATATAGGAATTCCCTGTAACTGAACGTGATCATGTCAACCTTGTCATATGAAAAGATGGCAACCCGTTTTCCCTTGGTTATCTGTATGAAATCCTTTGTCGACTGAACGATCGCGCAATAGTATGTAAGACCGGCGGCAATAAGCTGGGGATCTATGTTCACGGTTCCTTCGCTCACCGCAAGTATTATCGCCGAGATGATCTCGCCTAATACCTCCATGGTGTTCCTGAATTTCTCATCGGCATAATCCTTCAGCATGTTTGAAGATATCAGGACATGAATCATCATGAATTCGATCTGAAAGACTCCGGGAAGTCCTTTCTTTCCCGTGATTATGTATTCGGCATCTGACTGTTTCTTCCCGTGGATCTCGCTGAATTTCGTACCGGTAATCGAAGCATCGCCGTCAGGCGCGAAACAACAGTCAAAGTTGTAAGCAGAATAATGAGAGACATTTAACCTGGACAGTGCAATGTCGGATGAATCAGAGACTTTGTCCATGGCTTTCTCAAGGCCGGACATCGTGTCGAGGAGCGCGTTCCATTTTGATATGTCGAAATCCGCATTCATCTCGAAATCCTTAACCGCGCTTTTATAACCGGTCCTTATGGAATCCATTTCCGATGCTTCATCGATAAGTTCCTCGATATTAAGCAGGTCTCCCGCCCTGGCGATCCATATCTCGGCAGAATCGGAACCGCCGATTATCTCCGAAACATAACCCGCGGCAGGGCTGTTCATGAACTGACCGACTTTTTTGAATATCCCCTTTTCGTCGAGCTCCAGAATAAAATCAGAATAACCGTCAACAAGAGATTTGGCGCTGATACCCGTGCCCCTGTACCAATAATATGAATTGATCGCTTTTTTCAGATCCTCTGTCGTGAATTTCGATGCCGAAGAAACATAAAGTACGGAGCGTGAATTAAGCCCGTTTATCTCCAAAGCCTTATTGAAGCATTCGTCATCCACACCATCAAGCGTGAAAGCATATATCCCGTATACATCAAAAAGCTGCCTGTTGTAGTCGCTCAATATCGTATCGATCTGCGTCTTAAGCGCCGTATTAACGCTCAGCGCATAATCGAGATTCCAGACAAACGCCACGAACGTGCATTCGACCAGGATCAGGGCCGACATTATCAGGGCGAGAAATAACGAAGAGGTTCCGTGCTTTGTTCTATTGTGCTTGATGGTCTTTCTCATATCAGTCTTCCTCCTGTGAAAGATCGAAAACAGCTCCGTAAAGAAGTCTGAAATTATCCGAAATTCCCGTAAGATACGTGCACAGTCTCTCCGGCGACGCATCGTAGCACACGACGCCGCCGACATAATTCCTTTCCGCGACTTCCCTGTCGCGTTCCATATAAAAGAGCTCATTACCGCCGTCCCTGGCGCACTCGAAGCTGTCAAGCGCGATCGCCTCGGGCCCGGTGATCATGAAAGTGAGCATGATGAGGATCAAAGAGAACACAATTGCGGTTTCCAAAGTCGACATATTAAACCTCCTTTTCAAAAGCTAAATACCAAGGCGTATTTCTTTCGGGTATCATACAATCAAAACCCGTTTGACATTCCTTACAAAACTCGACAAAATCGACAAAAACCGACAAAGAAAAACGCCCGGCGGACCGGGCGTTAAAAGTGCTTCAAAGCACTGAATTTATTAGGTTTCAGAGCATCAGACCATTTAAGTGTCTCTTTATAATCCTATTAAGGCAGTTTTAAAGCCTTAAGCACGTAAAGTGATGCCGTATTTCTCATTGAGATTCTTAAGGATCGTCGTAACGAAACCGTCTGTCATCTCAGCTGTGAATTCCTCATTCTTCGGAGTGAATACCACGCTGAACGCAAGGCTCTTTTTGTTCAGTCCGAGCTGAATTCCCTCGTAAATGTCGAAAAGCTCGATCTTCGTAATGTATTCGCACGAAGCCTTTATCTCTTTTTCGACAGCAGCGCAGGAGATCTCCTTGTCCATAACGAAACAGAAGTCACGCTTCTCTTCAAGGTACTTCGGAAGCGGAATGAACTTTCTGTCCTTGCCGTAGTATCTGCTCAGAGCACGAAGATCGATCTCTGCCACATAAGCGGGAACTCTCATGTCAAGTTCGTCACAGATCTCATAGAGGACCTGTCCGAGATAACCGACCTCTTCACCTCCGCAGATAACCTTTGCAGTCCTGCCCGGATGGAGGAATGTCTTCTCTGACTTTTCGAAGTCGAATTCAACATCAAGAGAATCAGCGATAACGGATACAAGACCCTTCAGAGAGTAGAAATCCTCATCTTCACCAAAGACGCCGATGCAGATCGTCTCGCGCTCGTCAGGATATTCCGTAAGAGGCAGTGACTTCGGAAGGAACTTGTTGCCCATCTCATAAATGCGGCCGGAAAGGATACCGTTCTTCTGGTTGCGCGCCATAGCCTTGATCATCTGCGGAGCAAGTGTTGTGCGCATCAGGGAGAGATCGATATTGATCGGATTCAGGATCTTTATTGCAGTTCTCTCGGGTGCATCCTCAGGGAGTCTAAGAAGATCGAAATCCGAAGGCGAGAAGAACGAATAATGTACGCCTTCACTGGCGCCTGCTGCGCAAAGATCGCGCTTGATCTTAAGCTCGGAACGCTGCTTCAAGTTATAACCGCCTGAGGTTACCTTCGCCGTAGGAATGAATGTGGGCGTGATGTGATCGTAACCGTACATACGGATGACCTCTTCGGCAACATCCTGATAGGATTCCATATCAACACGGTAACCCGGAATGGCAATCGTGAGTTCATCGCCGACCAGCTCAGGCGCGAAGTTAAGACCCGTAAGGATACGTACGATATCCTCATCAGGAACGGTGATTCCAAGAACGCCGTTTACCTGCTTTACACTGACAGTAAGCTTTCTGGGCTCAATGGAGTTGCCTGTATTAACATCGAAAGCAGTTTTGGATACTTTTCCGCAGCCGAGCTCTTCAATGAGATGCAGAGCTCTCTTCATTGCCATAACAGTCGTGTATTCATCAACGCCCTTGGAGAACCTCATGCTTGAATCAGATACCTGGCCCAAAGCTTTGGAGCTCTTACGGATATTGTCATGAGCGAACTTTGCGGCTTCGAACATGACCGCATTTGTTGAATCCAGGATCTCGGAATTGAGACCGCCCATGATGCCTGCCAGAGCTACGGGCTTTACGCCGTCGCAGATAACCAGGTTATCGCTTGTAAGTGAGAACTCCTTCTCATCAAGAGTTACGATCTTCTCACCGTTCTCAGCGCGGCGCACGTGGATCTCTCCTCCTTCAAGGTATGAGAAATCAAATGCGTGCATCGGCTGTCCGAGTTCATAAAGAACGTAGTTCGTGATATCGACTACATTGGAGATCGCAGAGCAGCCGACCAAAGCAAGACGACGCTTCATCCATACGGGTGATTCGGCGATCTTAACGTCTGAAACATAGTGTCCGATGTATCTCGGGCAAAGATCGGGAGCTGATACGCGGATGTTGAAGTCAATCTCCACATCGCTCTCAGTGTAATCCAGGGCGGGTTCCTTAACGGGCTTGCCGAGTACTGCAGCCACTTCCCTTGCGATGCCGAAAATGCTCTGGCAGTCAGGTCTGTTCGCAGTTATCGAAACGTCGAAAATATAATCATCCAATCCCAGGATAGGCTTAACGTCCGCACCCGGAACCGAATCTTCGGGAAGAACAAGAAGTCCGTTGTATCCGGCTCCCGGGAACATGTCCTCCGTAACGCCGATCTCAACGCCAGAGCATAGCATTCCGTATGAATCATATCCCCTGAGCTTTCCCTGACCGATGGTCATAAGTCCCTCAACGGTCTTGTGATCTTTAGCTGTCGCATATACCTGAGCGCCGATCAGAGCGAGCGGATACTTACCTCCTGCCTCTACGTTATCAGCTCCGCAGCAGATTTGGAGAATGCCGTTCTCACCGGCATCAACCGTGCAGAGATGAAGGTGTGTGCCTTCTATCACTTCACAGGTCTTAACTTCACCGACAACGACCTTGGAAATGTCCTTGCCTACTTCGTACTTTTCTTCGACTTCGAAGCCGCAGCTGAAGAGCTTGTTTTCGAGCTCGTCAGGTGTGACATCAATATCTACGTAATCTTTAAGCCAGCTTAATGGTACTAACATAGTTTCTGCCTCCTTTTGCCTTAATCATCGATCTGTTCAAGCACGCGGAGATCAGACTCAAACAGGAGCTTGATGTTATTGATGCCGTACTTGAGCATGGCAATACGATCGATTCCGATACCGAAAGCCAGACCGCTGTATTTGTCGCTGTCGATACCGCAGCCTTCAAGAACCTTCTTGTTGACCACTCCTGCACCGAGGACCTCGATCCAGCCGGTTCCCTTGCAGAGCTTGCATCCCTTGCCGCCGCACTGGAAGCAGGAAACGTCAACCTCTACCGAAGGCTCCGTGAACGGGAAATATGAAGGTCTTAATCTTGTCCTTGTCTCTTCACCGAAGATCTTTTTAACGAAAACGTCGAGCATACCCTGAAGATCGCAGAGCGTGATGCCCTCATCTACAACGAGGCCTTCCATCTGGGAGAACATCGGTGAGTGTGTGGCATCGTCATCGGATCTGAATACCTTACCCGGTGAGATGATCTTTATCGGAGGCTGCTGTGACTCCATAACGTGAACCTGACCTGCAGAAGTCTGTGTCCTCAAAAGGAACTCAGGACTCAGATAGAATGTATCCTGCATGTCACGTGAAGGATGATCCTGAGGAATGTTGAGCGCCGTGAAGTTATAGTGATCGGTCTCGATCTCATTACCTTCGTAAACGGAGAAACCCATGGAACCGAATATATCAACGATCTGGTTTCTTACCTGGGTATTCGGATGGAGATAACCTCTCTTAAGCTTCTTTGCCGGAAGCGTTACATCAATGGTCTCAGCTTCGTATCTGGCCTTCTGTTCTTTTGCCTTAAACTCGGCATCAAGAGCATCGAATTTTTCGGTTGCCCAATTCCTGATCTCGTTGACCATCTTGCCGTAATCGGCCTTCAGCTCCTTCGGGATCTTACCCATCTCCTTCATGAGAGAACCGATCTTGCCTTCCTTTGAGTCCATGACGCTTTTCCTGTACTCGAAAACGCCCTTTGAACTCTTGATCTCGGTAAGATCCGATTCGATCTTAGCTTTGATCTCTGATAACTTTGCGCTTAATTCACCAAGTTCAGCCATGTTTTCCTCCTTTATGGGGTCTGACCCCAAATAATAATCCCGCGGCAACTTACATTGCCACGGGACGAATTCGCATTTTTACTGCACCTTCGCGGTACCACCCATGTTCGGGAACCACTATAGTTACCCGCTCTTTATATCTCGCGGTCTTATGCCGCCGCGTAAGGCATCTGCTTAATCAGTAAACACAAATCGTTACCGTTTTCGCCAGAGCGCTCCGGTGTTGAAATTCATCCTGGTACCCTTGGGATCGTGCTTTCAGCCGGTGACACGACTCTCTTTTCCCGGTATAAAAAGACTACTTACGCACCTTCATTGCGTTTGCTAATTTTACATATAAGCCATGGAAAAAGTCAAGCAAACCCTTACATTTCAAAGAAAGGATTGTATTTTATCTCATCTCCGACGGTCGAATCAGGTCCGTGTCCGGGATAGATCTTAAGAGCAGGATCCATCTTGCTTATCTGCCTGACCGAATTAACGAGTTCTTTTGATGAACCTCCGGGCATATCCGTACGTCCTACGGAACCCTGAAATACTGTATCTCCGGTAAAGAGCAGCTCTTCACCGTTTATACCGAAAAGATAACAGACACTGCCCATGGTGTGACCCGGTGTCTCCAATACCCTTACATCAATTTCATCGTCTTTGTAGACCGATGCTCCGTGCATGCCGGCGATGTTCGTGTAATCAAACTCGTAAGTAATATTCGTTCCTTCCATATAAGAACAGTTCATAAAACCATTACTTAAAAGTTCCTTGTCGTTTCCGCTGAAAAACACCTGCGCAGACGGATAAGCCTTTATCCATTCATTAACATATTTTATGTGGTCATGATGACCATGCGTAAGGAGAAGGGCTTTTACCGGACATCCGCCTTCCGACAGTCCCGGAATATCACAAAATGACTCAGCCTTCACGGGCGAGACCGACGGATCCACGACAAACACACCGGAATCACCGGTGATCAAATACATATTGGATTGGAGAGGCCCCAAAGGGACAGTTATCAGCTGGCGTTCCATTCGCGATAATCAAGAGCGCCGCTGTCGATCGCAGTAATGAGTATCTCCGCAGAAGCTATGTTAGTAGCATAAGGGATAGTATTCTGGTCGCAGACATCCAAAAGTTCGAAAGGATTGGACTCACCGACCTGACGGCCGTCCCTTAAATAGATAACACAATCTATACCGTTATACTCCGCTCTTGATGCAAGCTGTTCGAAGCCGCTCGAATAATCTACAGAGAGACCGGAAACATCCAGATCGGCAGCTGATTTAAGAAGCTTGGCGGTGTTATATACAGAAATGAGCTGATGTTTCTCAAGCAAAGGCTTGTAGGCAATGCAGAAATTGACCAAAAGTTCGGTCTTTCTGTTGTCGGCCATCAAAACTATTTTCATCCGAAATCTCCCATTAAAGCTAACTAAACAGATTGTACAGTAAAATGCTCCTCCGAGCAACAGATTTTTATTAGAAATCCACAATCCGAAAATGTAAATTTTTAATCGTCCGGAGAAAAATGTCCAAAAACGCGAAAAGAAATATTAACCTGCCGAAACATCTATGTAAGGAAGATAATCTCCGAAGATAGGATTAGACGTATAAAGCGTGTTGGTCGAATTGATCTGCTCGTTGAAATATGCAGCCATGATCTTTTTCGCGATGACAACGGATGAAGCGCCCCACTGTCCTTTCTCAACGCAAAGGGCCAATGCTACTTCAGGATTATCCTTGGGGGCATAGCATATGAACAGACCGTTCGAATACTCTTTACGGACTTCCTCGAATCCGGTCTCTGCAGTACCGGTCTTACATACCATCTCGACAGGATAATAATCGAACTGGTTTCCCGTACTGGAACCCCATCTGGCAGTACCGGTGGCAACGCATCTCATCGCAGTCCTTACAGCCTCTATGTTTTCTTCCGCTATGCCTATGTCTACTGACTCAGTCTGTCCCTGATAGAGTATCGATCCGTCATTTGCGACAACTTTATCAACAACATAAGGAGTACAGAGTTTATTCGTAGCGATTCCGCAGGTATATCTGCAGAGCTGGAGGATAGTAAAACAGTTATCGAACTGTCCGATGGATGCCTGAGCCGTATTTGACGGGAACCATGTCTTATCGTAAACGGACTGCCTTGTAAGTCTTTTATGTTCACGGCTCGACATGACGCCTGAAATCTCACCGGGAAGATCGATACCTGACTTAACGCCCAATCCGAATCTGTTCGCCATGGCGGAAATGTTATCGATACCCGTCTGGATGCCGAGGATCATGAAATAGATGTTGCAGGACTGTGCCATGGCATCGTTCAATGTCAGATCGCCATGACCGTAATCCGGGAATTCCAGGCACCTGAAGATCCAGCCGTCAACGTCATAAGGGCTTTTACATGTGATCGTATTATCATCCGGCGTGATGTCACCGTTCTCCAGAGCTGCCAGCGCGGTGCATGGTTTGAACGTGGAACCCGGCGCATACATTGACATGATGGCACGGTTCCATGTCGGAAGGTCTCCTGAAGTAATATCCTGATATTCATCAACACCGAGATAATACTTGACCTGTTCCTTTGCCTGCTCATCGCCGTAGTTGGCCAGGATAAAGTCATTAGGGTCATAGTTCGGATAAGAACCCATTGCTATGACGGCACCGGTGTTTACGTTCATCATAACGAACGCGCCTGCCGATGCTACCTTATAGCCTGTCTGGTTCTCCTCCTCGTATTCCTTGGCTTCAATGATGTAATCCTTCAGGGCCTGTGTTCCGACCTCCTGGATGTGCGAGTCAATTGTAAGATAGACCGTCGCTCCGACTTCGGGCTCCCGGCCGTAGCTGCGCGGGACAAAAAGACCGTCCTCACCGCTCATAGTCCATATGCTGTAAGGCGTTATACCGCTTGTTCCGTGCAGATATCTCTCCATCTGAGACTCTACTCCGGCTTTGCCTACGACATCGTCACTCGTGTACCCGAAAGCCGCTAGATCCTGATAGGAAACGCTCGATATCTTTCCGACATAACCCAGGACATGACTTGAATAGAGAGCCTCTGAAGAATACGTTCTCGCATATTCCTTGCCGGCAACCGTTCCCATGTAATGGTAATTCTCTTCCTCAAGTTTCCTGATGAGTTCATCCGGAACATCGGTAGCTATCTTTACCGGGGTACCCTTGATAAATGCCCAGTTGTCGCTGAAAATCTGATACCTTATCCTTATGATCCTGTATGCTTCTTCTATTGTGTAGTTGTTGTCGATGTTGAATTTTCTTCTGAGATAAAGGAAGAAAACGTTAGGATCGGTCTTCACGTAATCATCCGTAAACGTAACGATTACGCCGGCCGAATAATCCTTGAGATCGAAAAGGTTCGAGTCCGTCTGCCAAAGTCTGATCTTATCTTCAGACTTAACGAATCTCGCCTGGGGATCCAGGATAAAATACTGGTCAAGGTCCGCTACGTCTATGCAGTGATACTGGTCGAAAAGATAACTCAGCTCAAGACAGAGCTTATTAAGCGATGCATCGTCAAGATATGCGTTAGCGATCATTACGGTATTATATTCATCGGATGAGGCAAGGAGCACTCCCCTGCTGTCATATATGTCACCTCTCGGAGCCTGTGAAACATATTGCCTGATAATACCCGAAGAACTCTGTGACAACGTGTTCTGGTAATCCGAGAACTGAAGACTGACGGTCATTACAAGGATGGCAATTCCGAATGCAACAAATCCCGCTCCGAGCACGAGATATCTGTTGGAAAACAACCTGAAGGCACGCTTGATAAACGAGACCTGCTCGTTCTTATCGCCTCTTTCGGCATTATTGTCAAATGCACCGTAATCTTCTATCAGATTCCGAGCCATGTGCCGTCACCTTCCCGTTCAATAACTTCATCCCTGTTAACGTTGCCCCTGAAAGACACGGGTCCCAAAAATCTCAACAGAACGATCAGAGGGATCGATGCGATCGTATTAAGCAGCAACTGCGGAAGGAATGAATAAACAAAAGCAGTATAAGGATCATAAATGCCAGAACCAGTTCCCGCAAGCGTACTCCAGCCGTAAATGAGAAGATATCCCGCAATCTTATAGCAGGCTGTCGCAAAGATTACGGCTACGATGGAGAACGGTATGTTCCTGTGCATTCTTCTGGTGAAAAACGAAGCTCCCGTGATCCCTGCAGCGAAAAGAGTAAATGCGCCGATAAACGCGGTAACCCTTACATCCCTGTCAAGACCGACAACGATCGGGGGCGAGAAAACATCTCTTACAATTCCGCAGATAAAACCTACGACTGCCCCGTCCCAGAAACCGTTAAAGTATCCTGAGAGCACGACAAAAACAAACACCAGATCAGCGGTCTGTCCCAGGAAAGTGAAAGCATCCGGGAAAGATACCTGTATAGAAGACAGCAGGATGATATAGACCGCATAAACGATCACCTTCCTGATCATTGATTTTGTATTTCCCGTGAGGATACGCATGGATCCGTACCTTAAACAGCATCGGACGCAGATGATTCCTCCGTCGGTTCGACGTAAGGTATCATGATGAATACGTCTTCGAGTTTTCCTATCTGTGAATAAGGATTGAGCGTAGCAGTTACGTCCAAAGGATTGGAATAATCCACTGACTCGATCACGCCGATCGGAATGCCTTCAGGGAATAATCCGCCGTCTCCGGAAGTAACTATCTCCATTCCGGGCTGGATGCGGACTTCGGGATCTATTCCCTTGATAAGACAAAGTCCCTGTCTCTTGAGCTCGGCATCGCCGACGACCATAAAAGTCGCGCCGTTAACTTCATTTACTTTTCCGGCAACGGCAAATCCTTCATGAAGAAGGGGCAGGACTCTTGACTCTGTATCGGAGGACTCGATAACACGTCCTACCAGGTTCATCTCAACGTCAAGAACCGGATAGGAGTTACCCGCTTCAAGAACGATGCCGTCAGCAGCACCTGCATTAAGCCTTATCGTGGAGAACCATTCGTCGGATTCTCTGGATAGAATGGCTGCGCCGTAGATAACGTAGTTGCTGAACGTATCCTTTATGTGAAGTGCGTCCTTGAGTTCTTCGTATCTCAATGCAGCTTCTTCATTCTGCGTAAGATGGTATCTCAGGTCTGCGATCTGTTCCTTCAAGGCCTTGTTCTCTTCTCTTATCGCGATACCGTCAGTAATGGCTGACCAGAAATCCGATAAGGTATCACCCGCTTTTTTTACGGCGGACTGGGCAGGCGTAGTTACCAACTGAACCGGCTGGAGAAGCTTTTTGACAGGGCTTCCCGGAAGCAGGCTCAAAATGGCGCATGCTGCCAGTACGAGCAGAACCACAAGCGCTATGAACCATTTCGACTTAAACAGCTTTTTCAAGAAAACTCTCCTGACGCGCTAACAGATCAGCCCTTCTTACCGCAGCAGTTCTTGTATTTCTTTCCTGAACCGCAGGGACACGGATCGTTACGGCCGATCTTATCGGAATGAGCCATGTTGTTCTCACGGTATTCCTTAGTGATCTCGTTTCTCTTCTCTTCAGAAAGGATATCCTTCCAAGCCTTGATGTTATAAAGCCATTCAGCTTTGGCATCACGCATGTTGTAATAAAGCTTCTCATAATCGATAACGAGCTTGATCTGATAGTCATCATCGATCGCTTCCATATCAAGATCATCAGCATTGGTGATGCTGGACTTAATACCGTCGATAAATCCTACGAAAACATCCATGGAATCCTTGGGGAATTCCAGTTTTCTTGCCATCTCGGCAGCTGTTCCTGAAAGCAGATCCTCATTATCCGGATATGCTCCCAGTATCTTCTCGTAAGCTACCTTCTCGAGCGCATAATAACGGTTGATGTACTCGATATATTCCTGTCTGTTGGTAGCATCTTCTGATCTATCCATCCATGTCTTGTAATAACTCATCTTGTCTGATCCTCCATAGTTTTCCAGATTAAAGCTTAGCGGCTACGGCCTTGAGGAATTCCTCCGTCGTAACCGTCTTTTTGTTATCGTTTTCAATGAGATTGTTGAGGTCGCCGGTGATAATGCCTTCCTCGATCGTTGCAACGGAAGCCTTCTCGATCTTGTCGGCAAATTCCTCAAGGTCCTTAAGTCCGTCGAGCTGGGCTCTCTTTCTCAAAGCGCCTGACCATGCGAAAAGCGTAGCCATGGGGTTTGTGGAAGTCTGCTCACCCTTAAGGTGCCTGTAGTAATGACGTGTAACCGTGCCGTGAGCTGCCTCATACTCGTATACGCCCTTGGGTGAAACGAGAACGGAAGTCATCATGGCAAGCGAGCCGCATGCAGAAGCAAGCATGTCGCTCATTACATCGCCGTCATAGTTCTTAAGCGCCCATACAAATCCGCCGGAAGAACGCATAACTCTTGCGACAGCATCATCAATAAGCGTGTAGAAATATGTGATCCCTGCTGCTTCGAACTTTTCCTTGTACTGTTTGTCATAGATAGCCTGGAAAATATCCTTGAAGCGGTGGTCATATGTCTTGGAGATCGTATCTTTTGTAGCAAACCAGAGATCCTGCTTGGTATCAAGAGCATACTCGAAGCATGAAGTAGCGAAAGCTTCGATGGACTTGTCTGTGTTATAAAGTCCCTCTACGATACCGTCGCCGTTAAACTCAAAAATCGTCTGGCTCTCAGTTCTTCCGTCGGGATACGTGATCACAAGGTTTGCTCTTGCAGGTCCCTCAACACGGAACTCAGTATCTCTGTAAACATCGCCATAAGCATGTCTTGCGATGGTGATGGGCTTTTCCCAGCACGATACGAAAGGTTTTATGCCCTTGACGAGAATGGGAGCTCTGAATACGGTACCGTCAAGAATGGCTCTGATCGTTCCGTTAGGGCTCTTCCACATCGTGTGCAGGTTATACTCGGTCATTCTCTGGGCATTGGGTGTGATCGTCGCGCACTTGACGGCAACACCGAGCTCATTGGTCCTGTTCGCAGCATCGATCGTGACCTGGTCTGCGGTCTCGTCTCTGTGCTTCAGGCCCAGATCGAAATATTCAGTCTTCAAATCAACAAAAGGTAAAATGACGATGTCCTTGATCTGTTTCCAGATTATCCTGGTCATCTCATCCCCGTCCATCTCTACCAGCGGGGTCTTCATCTGAATCTTAGCCATAAGATCTCCATTCTTCTAAATAATACTAGAAGATTTTAAGACATTAACCCCTTAACGTCAAATCGGATAATGTGGAAAAACATCATGAAAACGCACCGGTTCAGGTGTTCGTTCTTGCACTGGCCTTTACAAGGATTATCTCGAGCGAATAGCGCTCGTCTATCAGGCCGTGCTTAAACTCGCTGTCCGAGTCGGAAGCGGCAAGATAAAGATCGATAAGGCCTTTCATGCTGAAGTTTCCGGACTGGCTGACCAGCTTTTTGGCCCTGAATTCATTCATTCCGGTACGCTCGACCAGAACATTGGCATTTCGCGCTTCCTTTGCCATGATAAGAGCCTTTATGTGATTTACTATCGAGGCCCTTATCCTCGGGAGCGGCTCTTTATTGGCAATGAGCTTTTCGAGAGTGCCCAAAGCGATTCCGGCATTTCCGCTGCCGCAGGCATCCATGATATCAAATATCTTGCCGCTCAGGTCAGGAGGACAGCAAAGCTCGACAATATCGGACGTTACCTCCGAATAACCTTTTCCCTGGCAGTAGAGCGTCACTTTATTGATCTCGTTTACAAGCACCATCATGTTACCCGCGCATCTCGAGGACATTGAATTCGCAGCTTCAAAACTTATCCTCAGGTTATCCTTGGCGAATCTTTTGCTTATCCATCCGGTAAGCTCATCTTCTTCAAATCCGCTCATCGAAGCCACGGTGCCGTATTGCTGAAAAACCTTGAAAGCCTTCTTCCTGCTGTCTGCAGTCTCTTCAAAGAAAACGACCACCGATGATGACGGAATATTCTTCAATATCTCCTGATCCTTATCCGTCAGTTCCCTGCCGGGAAGGCCGGACTGCTTAACGACTATCAGTCTCTTGGGGGACATCCAGGGCGGCATGGAAACAAGCTCTTCGAGCCTGCCCATGTCAAATTTGTCGCCTGTCCTGGTATCTATGACGGCATAGTCCATGTCCTCGGCACCTTCTCCGAGGCACGCTTTTTTGAGCATGGAAACAGCGCCATCAATCATGTAACTTTCCGAACCGTACAAAAGCACAAGCCCCAATGAATCAGACTCTTTGCTGATCTTCGCGAGCATCTGTCTGGCATTCAAAACGCCTTTGGGAAGTGCCTTTGCCTTAGCCAAATATCATCAACCTCCGAACAGGTGCGGATACCTGCTCTTAAACATTATGTTCGTATCAACGTCTTCATTACATCCGTCGATCCTGCCGATCGAGCCCGTCTGCCACATGGTGTAGTCTCCCTCATAAGACGTCTCCCTGACATAATGGGCAAGCCATACATCATAATTTGCCGGTTCCCATATGATCTCGAGATAGTATTTGCTCGAATAAAGAATGGTGCTCAGACCGTTTTCCTCCATTATTCCGGCAAACTCATAGAACAGATTGTTTATGTCAACAATGCTCATATTGTACTTTTGGAAGTTCCACCAGCTCTCCCAGTCAAATGCGACCGGCAGATCCAGTTCTTTATCCGCGAGCACGGCGAGAAGTTCATCCGTATGTTCATGAAGCTCTTCCAGATTGGAATCAGTCGAGTAATAGTAAACGCCAATCAATAGACCTGCAGCCTTTGCATCCGCATAGTATTCCTCGAACTTCCTGTCTTCGCCCAGTTCACCGTTGTTGTAGATCATGGCTCTCAGCATGACAAACTCGCAGCCTGCTGCCTTTACCTTTTCGAAATCAATGTCACCCTGATATCTGGAAACATCAATGCCGTACGCGATATCATCGCCCGGATATCTGGCCATGAAATCGCTGTATGCAAGCGTCGTGTGCTCGGAAGAACCGCCTCCTCCGCCACCGCCTTCACTCGGGACGTAAACATTTACGGTCATGCTGCCGGTCTTTGTATTTCCGGCATCGTCAATAAGAGTAAGCGTCAGCGGATAGCTTCCTGATTCGGAAGTATCGACTTCGCCTTCCACCTGCAGTTCTACATCACTGTCGCAATCATCGATATAGCCAATATGGCGCTGGATATCGAACTCATTTCCGACCTTGATGCTCACACTCTCCGGAAGGCTCAGGAACATCGGTGCCGTAGTGTCCACTTCAGGCATGTTCATGTGCGGTATCGAAGGCGTAGGACTCGGCGTGGGCGTCGGTGAATTAGTCGGTGTCGGAGTATTCGTCGGTTTTGTCTCTTCTGTAGTCTCAAAAGTGTTAATGTCATTGCCGTCTCTCATGCCTTCGGTGTACTGCGTCTCATTAGAACCGCATCCGGCCAGTGATGTGATAACCACCGTCGTAACCAAAGCCGCGGCAAGCAAAGATCTAATCTTCCTGTTAATCTTACTGTGCATAATCTCCATTCCCGGCTTATAGAAGCCGAAACCTTTCCTATTTTCCCATATATCTCCCAATATACTTTCACGATTATAACAAACAATGCCTGAATTCCATCGGACTTTATGGGACAAAATTAGGCAAAGGAAATGGCGCATTGTTCGGTGTAATAACAGAAAAGGCGGAAAGCATGCCTTCTGAAGACAGCTTTTAAATTCCGGCAGCCGGAAGATCTTCACAGCAGATAGTGCCTGATCAGCTGATCTACGAGTTTAACGTCCAAAGGCATTTTGACCGTCTCCCAGGTAATGATCAGATCATCACCCAAAAACATCCCGTTTTTCTCGTAAACGTTGATCCTGTATGTATTGTCCCTGACATAAGACTCATCATCCATTTTACCGAGATGCTCCCAATAGAGCTGCTTCCTTTTCTTCACGTTCAACGCAGTAAAATCCGGATGTATTACTCCTAATTCCTCCGTAAAGACCGGGTATTCATACTTATAAGGGACATTGTGTTTTGCCAGGGCGTTGGCAATGAGGATCTCAGACTTCGATCTGACTCTCTCTTCTTTACCTGTGTAAAATTCAGTATCCCCAAAGGGAACACTGCTTCCTTCATAAGGCTCATTCAGCCAGGATTCCACATATTGTTCATCGGTGAGCCTGATCGGGACGATGAGCTTCTGACGCCCTTTACTCAGGGATTCGTAGTAGTCTTCGGGGGAACTGCTTCTTTTCCTTAAAAAGGAATCTATTTGTTTCAATTCCCTGTCTATGTTTTTCAATACCTCATTCAAGTATTCAAACGTTGCTATCTGCTCAGCATAAACATGTTGCTTGGCAGTAAGATACTTTTCTTTTGAGTTTTTCTGCACCAAGTATATCTGGTTCTTTTTTACTGACATCCGTATATGACATTTCGGCGTTCCTTTATACTTTAGCCTTCCCAACCGTTTCACAACATCGTTTCGATATTTATTTAATTCATCTTTTCTGAGATTTAACATTTCATAAAAACTGTTCATATGTAGCCTCCTTTTTCAAATTACCCATTAACTTGCCTGATAATGTGTTTTAGTGGGTTTGATTTACATCTTTTTACTGTCTTTTTCGCGCTCGATACCTACTTAATTAACGAAAATACGTTTTTAGTGGGTATAGTTAATAATATTTTTGTCTCTGTTTTCGAAAACATTACCCACAAAACCGAAGGAAACACGTTCTTAGTGGGCAACCTGTTCTGTAATTCGAAAAAGTAAAACCCACTAACTATCCAAAAATGCGTTTTTAGTGGGTATTGTCGAAAACACGATCTATACACACCTCCACCCCATTAATATTCCAGCACCACCGCCCCTTCCGTATCGGTGCGGAACACGTCGCAGCCATAAGTTTCAAGGCGTTTCAGGGTTTCGGTGGACGGATGGCCGTAGAGGTTGCCGGCGCCGACAGAGATCACGGCAATATCCGGAGAACATGCCGAGATGAATTCCGCAGAAGATGAGTATTTCGAACCGTGGTGAGCAGTTTTAAGAATGTCGCAATCAAGATCGAGACCGGCCGAGATCAGAACGGATTCGGTATCGCTTCCTATGTCGCCGGTGAAAAGGATCGACGTATCCTCGCTGCCGGTTACATGGAGCATCATCACAAGGCTTGATTCATTGCCTCCGCCGGTGCCAGAAGACGGATATAGAACATCAAAAAAGACCGAGTCAGATAGAACGATCCTGTCGCCTGCACAGGCGGGAGACAATTGTGACAAGAACAGAGATTCAAAGTCACTGTCCTGACTAACAGATTCAAAAAACTCCCGCACATCCTTATCCGAATCCCCCCGAGACGGAACATATGACGTCAGGATGCATCCTGTCCTTCCCTGCTCGCAAAGCGCGGCAATGCCTCCGGCATGATCAACGTCCCAGTGGCTCATTACGCAGATGTCGATCCGGCTGATCCCGTAATAATCAAGGAGATCGCTGACTGTCGTGCTGCCTTCTTTGTAAGTCCCCGCGTCTATAAGACAGGTCTTGTCAGGCGTGATCACCAGGCAGCAGTCACCTTGTCCGACGTCGGCAAAGACCACCCGGCATTCAGGTTTCCTGATATAAGAAAAGGATTCAAATCCGATAAGAACCGCAAGTACAAAAGCTACCGGTCTAATTAACATACGCCGGAACATAGAGGCCGGCATCATATACAGGAAAATGCACACTCCGAGCATGACGAGCAGCAGCCTGCCCAAGTGAATTGACGGGCCGCTCTGCTCACTTAAAGAACTTCCAAAACTGACCAATCTGTAAAGAACATCGAGGCAACAGAGCAACGGAGCAGACAGATGCTGTGTCCAGAACGGCAGCAAGCGGCAGAATACCACACATGGAACGAAGAAAGTACAGGCGCAGCCTGCTATTAATGAACCCAGGATCTGGATAAGCAGATGTTCCGGATCCGGCCTCATCGAAATGTCTGACCAGAACGGTATAAGCCCAAGTCCTGCGGCAACAGCGGGACTTACGGTTTTGGCAAGATACTCAGGCACATAAAACTTTTCAAGCACCTCGCCGATCTTCCTGCCATAGACTTTTATTGCAACAACCGCGCAAAAACTCATCTGAAATCCGGAAGACAAAGCGCAGAAAGGATCAGCGATGATCATTATTATTGAAGCAAGGCTTAACGCTGACACCCATTCCCTGTCAGCAAACACGCAGATACTCATGACCGCGGCCCTTGTGACCGAATCGCTCCAGCCCGTCAGGCACCCAATGAATATGCAAAAGACAACATGCGCAAGAAATGCTTTTTTCGGCTTAACGTTAAGAACGTTCAATACCAGAGGAAGGCATAGCAGAAAGCCCGAAAAGTGCGTGCCTGAGACAGCCAGAAGATGCGAGCAGCAGGACATTTTAAAATCGCGTTCAGTTGCATCTGATATCAGAGATCTGTCGCCGATGCAGACGGCCGCGGCAAGCGCTTTAAAACCATCATCAAAAGACACGGTTACGGTCTCAAAAACGCTCTTCCTGAGCCTGAAAAACAGCCTTTGCAGATAACCCATGGCACTCATCGGAAATCCGGCCGGCTTTACGACACGGTACCGGTTACAGGATACCGTATACAAAATGCCCTGTTTTCTTAGGTAGTCCCTGTAGTCGAACTCTCCCGGATTGCCTGCTTTACCGGGCTCTTTTATCTTCCCGTAGAGGATCAATACATCACCCGGATCAAAATCTTCGTGATCGCAATAAAAACTGACCTTCGCATAAGATCCTCCGTCCAGTCTTACCGTCATGTCAAGACCGCCTGAAAGATCGCGGGAGGTCTTTGTAACAACGCATTTCAGGCTGTTATCATCATATGCGGCATTCAGCCGGTTACTGATAAAAAAGCCGATATACAGCATCATCGTGCAAAGCATTAATGAAACCATCAAAAATGCTTTTTTCCCTGCCCTTTTTCCCTTCGATAAGAAACCGAAATAGACACCCGCAACCATCACCGGCAGGCATAATAAGACAGACGGCAGAAAAGAAGAAAAACAATAGCATACCAGGCTGCATAAAAATGCCAGAAAGGCGGGTATTACTATGGGGCGTTTTACAAGCGCACCCTTGAGATTGCACACGTCAGAACAAAGCGATCCAAGATGCATTATAATGCCAGATCTTAAGCGTGAGAGCCTGTAATCACCGTACGTTTTGCCATATAAGTCCTTCATGATAAAATTCTAATGCGGTCGTTTGTCGGTTTTTGTCTCAACATTCGTACAAAATCCGACAAGATAACCGACAAAACCGACAAGTTGAACACTTTGAACAGAGTTATGAACATGGCCATTAACTACGGAAAGATCAAATATCTTAAGACATGCGCTTCGGTCAAGGACCTTCCGGACACGGATCTGCCCGAGATAGTACTCGCGGGGAGGTCTAATGTCGGCAAGTCTTCCCTGGTCAACGCTTTCGGCAACAACAGAAAGCTCGCCAGAGTATCCCAGACGCCCGGAAAGACGCAGCAGATAATCTATTTCGACCTGGACGGGCAGGCTATCCTCGCAGATCTCCCGGGTTACGGCTTTTCGAAAGCTTCAAAAGCAAAATCACAGGGTTTTTCCGAGCTGTGCGATAACTATTTCAAGGTCAGAAAAGGCATCGACCTGGTGCTTTTGCTTATAGACATCAGGCATGAACCCTCAAATGACGATATAGCAATGTTAAACTTCCTGAACAGCGTAAATCTGCCCTATTTTCTGGTATTCACCAAGTGCGATAAGCTCTCTGCCCAACAGGTCAGGAAACAGCTGCAGATGATGTCAAAATGTCTTGATTTTGCTGAGGATGCAAGGGTTTTCGCGGTATCTTCAAGCGAGACAAACCCGCAAAAATCAGGAATAAATGATCTTAAGCAGGCTGTCTCTGATGAGGTATGCAAAGATTGAACTAATTTTCAAAAACTTTTCGTGCAAATTTCTATATATATTGTCTTTGAACTATTTTTGTGACTCCGATATTATTTAATTAGCTTTTATTTGGGGGATCAATGTTGCCATGAGCGACTTATATGTCAATACAGGCTACAAGGATACATATCTGGCACCTTTCGGCCCCATTGGCATAATTGCACACACTTCCAACAAGGAATTCGTTAAAAATGTCTCAGACGTACTCTCTTCCAAGAGAAAGATACGTTCGGAAAAGCCCGGAAACAAATATGCTAACGATCCCGGTTATTCCCGTGAAAACTACCTGATGGACTCCGAACTCATCAGATTCCAGACCGGCGAGGGCAAATTCTCCATCGCAGAAAGCGTCAGAGGACATGATATCTATGTCATTACCGACGTTCTCTCCCGAAATATGAACATCGACCTCATTGAAGGCACTCATGTCATCTCCCCCGACGACCAGTATATGGACCTTCTGAGGATCATTTCCGTTCTTAAGGGCAAGGCAAAGAGGATCAATGTCATAATGCCCTTCGTTTACGAAGGAAGACGCGAAAAGCTCGATTCACACAGAGAATCATACGACTGCGCTGACATGCTCAAGAAGCTCTATAAGCTCGGAGTAGCAAATCTCATCGTTTTCGATCCCCACGATGCCAGAATAGCAAATGCGGTACCGCTCATGTCACTGGAGATGCCGCGCTGCCAGTTCAAGATGACGTCTACCCTCTTGAACCGCTTCGGCTCGATCAAGATGGACGCAAGATCTACGCTCGTGGTAAGCCCTGATGAGACAGGAATATCGCGGGCTATTTTTTACTCTTCGCACCTGAATCTTCCATTAAGCTTCTTCTACCGCTACTACTACAACCAGGGCGGTCAGGTAGTCAAAGGATTCAAGTATCTGGGAGATGATGTCACAGGCAAGGACATCCTTCTAATCGATGACATGATCAATTCGGGCGAGACCATGATCCGCACCGCGAATAAGCTTAAGAATAAAGGTGCAAAGGATATATACTGTCTTGCGCCGTTCGGACTCTTTACCAACGGGCTCGAGATCTTCGACAAAGCTTATACCGACGGCATCTTCAAATGCATCTGCACGACGAATCTCATATATGCGCCCGAAGAACTTAAATCGCGCGAATGGTATCTTGCAGCTGACATGATACCTTATGTCGCAAGGATAATAGACGCACTTAATTCTGACGAATCCGTCTACGACCTCATCAATTCGACTTCAAGACTGCAGGATCTTGCAAGCCAGATAAGGATCGGAGAGGTTTTCGATGAATTTAATGAATAAAGAAACCAAATAAAGCATGAAAGGCAGGCTGCAATTATGACATCAGCATCTGACGAAAAAGCTTATTCCCGCTACGACCAGTACGGCGACAACCCCATGGCGCCGGTAGGACCTATCGGTCTTATCGCCCTGAGAGGAAGCGAAGACTTCACCGAGAAGGTCAACTTCTATCTCAACAAGAGACGTTCCGAGTATCAGAAGGAACAGATCGTCAATACGTATCCGGGTTTCTTCAGAGAGGATTACAGGATTCCCGTCGAGAACGCCAGGTTCTCTTCAGGTGAAGGTAAGGCTGTCGTAAAGAACACCGTCAGAGGCCATGACCTCTATCTCGTAAGCGATGTCATGAACTGCTCCTGCACTTACAAGATGTTCGGTACCGACAACCGCATGAGCCCTGACGATCACTATCAGGATCTTAAGCGCGTCATCCTCGCCTGCTCCGGTAAATCAAGAAGGATCAACGTCATAATGCCCTTCCTTTACGAGAGCCGCCAGCACAAGAGAAACTCCAGAGAGTCCCTGGACTGCGCATTCGCGCTTGAAGAACTCTATGAGCTCGGCGTCGCAAATATCATCACTTTCGACGCACACGATGAGAGAGTCGCAAATGCCATTCCCCTCGCAGGTTTCGAGAGCCTCCCCACCACATATCAGATCATCAAGGAAATGTACCGTCAGGTGCCTGACCTCTCGTTCTCGAGCGGCAAGTTCATGATCATCTCCCCTGATGAAGGCGGTATCGGCAGAGCAATGTACTATGCTTCGATCTTAGGCGTCCCTCTCGGAACATTCTATAAGAGAAGAGACTACACCAGAGTCGTTGACGGCAGGAACCCGATCGTAGCGCACGAATTCCTCGGAGAATCCGTAGAAGGCATGGACATCCTCATAGTTGACGACATGATCTCCTCCGGCGATTCCATGATCGACATCGCGCGCGAAATGAAGGAGCGCGGAGCGCGCAAGGTATTCTGCGCAGTCACGTTTGCCCTGTTCACAGAAGGAATCGACAACTTCAACGCGGCTTATGAAGACGGCGTCATTGATAAGGTATTTGCTACCAATCTTATCTACAGAAGACCTGAGCTTCTGCAGGCTCCCTGGTATGCAGACGTTAACCTCTGCAAGTTCGTAGCACTCCTCATCGATGCCATCAACCACGATGCTTCGCTCTCAAGCCTCATCAATCCTACAGAGAAGATCAAGCGTCTCCTCAAGGAGAAAGAGAATATCGGCTGATAATGGCAAATACTTCGAGGTCACGTTCAGGAAACACTTCTTCCAGGAGTTCAAGATCAGGCTCTTCCAGAAAGTCCGCGCGTTCAAATGCTTCACGCGGGACTTCAAGAAGGACGTCCGCGCCTGTTCAGGCTGAACCATCAGCTCCTTCCGTAATATCGAGATTCGCTTCTTCCAAAGCGGCAATGCCGCTCATATTTATAGCTGCCGTCTTACTGATAACCGGACTTGACCTGCTTATCAGCTGGAACAAGTTTGAGATGTTCTTTAAGATCTTAGGCGTAGAGATCCTCATTGCCGTTATTGTCTGGGTTGTCCTGACACTGGTCTTCTCAGGAAGGACAAAGAAAGATTCAGACAACGAATCCGCAGAAGACGAGGAATAAAGCCTTGACCTTAGACGGCATCACCTGTCAGCTGCTTGCAAATGAGCTGAATACCGAACTTGAAGGAAAACGTGTAGATAAGATCTACATGCCTGACAGGCACACCGTCATTCTTCACATCAGATTCACAGGCGGATACAAGAAGCTCCTGATCTCGATAGATCCTGGCGCCCCCAGGATCTGCTTTGCTGAAAACACCCTGGAAAACCCTTCCATGCCGCCGTCATTCTGCATGCTCCTTAGAAAATATCTTGCTGGTTCACGCATAGAAAGCATAAAAAACCCGGGGTACGAGCGCATAATCGAGATAACCGTCAGTAAATATGACGAATTAAAAGACCGCAAGCTCTATACTCTCACGGCCGAACTGATGGGACGGTTTTCGAATCTTGTCCTCATAAACGAGAACGGCAGGATACTGGATTCAGCGATCCACGTCGACTTCTCGGTATCACGCGTAAGAGAAGTCATGCCGGCACGTGTTTATGTTTATCCGCCGGCACAGGATAAGCTTACGCCCGAAAAAGCACTTGAGATGACCAGGAACGGTGAGCTTCCCATACTTGAGACCGAGCTCCTCCGCCCCATCGCAAAAGCCCTGGTGGACTCCATTCTGGGACTTTCACCCATACTCGCGTCATTCATCACAGACAAGGCAGACATCGACGACAGAAAGACTCTTTCGATGCTGTCTTCTGAAGAAAAGAACAGGCTTAATAATGCCGTCAATGCTTTCCTTGCTTCAGTAACAGAGAACACCTATTCGCCTTACGTTTTCTTTGACGTTAACGGTGAACCCGAAGATGCTTCCATAGTTGAGCTTAAAGGCTTTGCGAAAACGAAGACCGTATCATCCATCTCAGAAGCCATAGACATCTGTTATCAGGCAAGAGATTCAAGACTCGTTCTGGATAAAGGCAAAGACAGGTTAAACCAGATAATAGGAAGCGCGCTCGCAAGAGTCATAAAGAAACGCGAGATCCATGAGCAGGACCTGGAAGAAGGCAGAAAAGCCGATTCATTAAAGCATTCCGGCGACCTGATACTCACATACAAATACATGATCAAACAGGGAGACAAAAGCGTTGCCCTGACGGATTACACTGATGAATCCCAAAAAGAGATCATTATCCCCTTGAACCCCACTCTCGACGCTTCCGCAAATGCCCAGGAATACTACAAGCGTTTCCATAAGGCAAAGCGGAAGATGGAACTTGCTGAGAACTATCTCAAGGAAGATGAGATGGCATCACAGTATCTGCGCTCCCTTTCCGCAGCAGTCAATGCAGCTTCAAGCCTTGAAGACCTTGAGGCGGTCTTAGATGAGATAAAAGCAGAGATATCAGGTGACCCGGGCTTTAAGAAAGGCTCCGCTTCTTCAAAGAACAGTAACGTTAACAAAGGCGATCCGAATAAGATGGTAGGAGTGGCCAAGTCAGGCAAGGCATCCTCCAGAGCCTTAAGAGAAGCTGCCAAGAGAGCAAATGCAGGTAAAAGCAATAAAGACAAGTCAAAAGAAAAAGCCCTCCCTTGCAGAAGATACATGACCTCTGACGGTTACGAGATACTCGCAGGAAGAAACAACATACAGAACGACCAGCTCACCTTCCACACAGCTTCAAGACGCGACTGGTGGTTCCATGTAAAAGGTCTTCCCGGAACCCATGTAATACTTAAGACCAGACCTAACGAGGATATGCCTTCGGATAATGCGGTACTTGAAGCAGCAAGCCTTGCTGCTTTCTTCTCGAAAGCAATAATACTTGAAGAACACATGACGTCCGAAGATTCGAAGCCCGGACAGCTTAAGGCCGAAGTGGATTACTGCCCCGTCTCCCACGTAAAAAAGATCCCGGGAGCCAAGCCCGGGATGGTCATATACGAAGGTTATTATTCGGTGCTGGTCGAAGCCAAAGAGCCTTCTTCAAAGGACTTGTAGATCTTATCCCTGAACTTGGATTCTTCCAAAGAGAAGATGCATCCGCAGAATTTCTGTCTGTATAATCCGATTTCCCTAGCCATGTCCTGCCCCTGGCGGAACCCCGGTCTGAAATCGATATATTCGAACTTCACGCCATATTTGGAAGCTTTCATTTCGCTTATCTGAGCGATCTTATCGTGCTGCTGGTATGGACTTACCAGAAGCGTCGTACAGAAAGACTCATAACCGTTCTCCGCACAGAACTTCGCTGCGGCTTCCATCCTTATGTCATAGCACATGTCACATCTTGAAGGAAAGTCTTTTAAATATTCCTTGGAAAGCCAGTAATCTTCCATGCATTTATCGCCTTCGGAAATGAGCTTTATCCCGAAATGGTCACAGGCTTTTACAAGATTCTCATGTCTTCTGTCGAACTCGAACTGTGGCTGGATATTAGGGTTATACCAGAAACAGTCAAGATCGCGGCCGTCTGAGGTCAGAAGATCCAAAGGATACATGGCACAGGGGCCGCAACATGCATGAAGGAGCATCCTGCCCATCAGCCGTTCTCCCCGTCCTTATTAGCGTTTTGCCAATCCTCGATGGTAATGTTCTCATAGCGCGGAGCGCTCTGGCCAGGCATAACTTCACTGCTCTTCATTCCGGCAATGAAAGAAGGCGGAGGCGTCATTCCGAGATGCTCGAAAGCTCTTAACGTAAGCATTCTTCCTCTCGGTGTCTTATGAAGGAATCCATTCTGCAAAAGGAACGGTTCATATACGTCTTCTATGGTAACAGGATCTTCACCGGTGCATGCTGCCAGAGTCTCAAGACCTACCGGTCCGCCCTTAAAGATGTCTGCTATCGAAACAAGCATTCTCCTGTCAACGTTATCAAGACCAAGCTCGTCAATATCCAATGCCTTTAGGCCGAAATCGGATACTTCCCTGTCGATCGTATCCTTTTCGAGATATGAAGCGAAATCCCTCATACGCTTGAGGAGCCTTATGGCTATTCTCGGAGTACCTCTGGACCTCGATGCTATATTTCTAAGGCCTTCATCGTTAATGGCAATACCCAGGAGTGCAGCGTCGCGCTTAAGTATCTCCATGAGGTCTTCAGTCTCATAGAGCTCAAGTCGGTGTATCATGCCGAAACGGTCCCTTAAAGGCGCAGAGAGCATTCCGGCTCTCGTCGTGGCACCAACCAATGTGAAATGAGGCAGATCAAGCCTTACCGATCTTGCCGCAGGACCTTTTCCGATCATGAGGTCAAGGCAGTAATCCTCCATCGCGGGATAAAGGACTTCTTCAACGCTCTTATTCAGTCTGTGGATCTCATCGATGAACAGGACTTCATTCTCATTGAGGTTGGTCAGAAGGGCCGCCAGATCGCCTGCCTTCTCTATCGAAGGTCCGGTAGTGATGTGCATGGCTACACCCATCTCGGAAGCAATGATGCCTGCCAGAGTGGTCTTTCCAAGACCCGGAGGACCGTATAAAAGAACGTGGTCCAGGGCTTCACCGCGCTTTCTGGCGGCATCAATAAAGATCTTGAGATTATTCTTTACCTTGGTCTGGCCGGAATACTCTTCAAAGGTCACAGGCCTTAAAGCCTTTTCCTCCGTATCGCCCGGCTGTCTGAGCCGTCCTAATACGCGCTCTTCCTCGTTACCCTGTTCGTTAAAACCCATCATTGATCTTATATTCCTTACGAGAATTTCTTACCGGCAGCAAGTTTCAACGCCTTACGGATAAGATCTTCCAAACCGGTGCCGTCTTCATAAGCTGCGGCCACGGCCTCAGCAGCTTCCTGATCTTTATATCCTAACACAACGAGAGCTCCGACAGCATCCTGCATGATGCCCTGGTCTCCTGCGCTTGAGACAACAGACGCAGAAGGCTTAACGCTTACACTTGCAGCGCTTCCGAGCTGTGACTTAAGCTTGTCCTTAAGCTCAAGGATGATCCTCTCGGCTGTCTTCTTACCCAATCCCTTAACGCCTGTAAGAAGTGCCACATTGCCGCTCATGACAGCTGCAGCGATCTGCTCTGCAGAGAGTGATGCACAGATGGTATGCGCGACCTTTGGACCGATACCGCTTACGGTAATAAGCTTTAAGAACATCTCTTTCTGATCTCTCGAAGAAAAACCGTAAAGCGAAATGTCATCTTCCTTTACGCTCTGATAAAGATAGACAGTTATCTCTTCACCCAAACCTCCGAGCTCTGCGGAGATCCCGAGAGGACAATTTATGAGATAACCTATCCCGTTATTCTCTATAACGATCTGCTGGTCATTACGGTCTGTTATGATGCCTTTTATGTATGCGTACATCCGGTATCTCCTTCTGTTTAATTGGGCTCAAATATATATCAGACAAATCCTGCATTCCGGTTCGAATAACCGTAGCGTCCGTACTGGTAACCCGATACGGCTTTTCCCGCATAAGAGGTTCCGGTATTTGCGAGAGTGATCGCAAGAGCCAGGGCATCTGCAGCATCATCGGGCTTAGGAACTTCCTTAAGACCTAAAATGGACTTGGTCATGAGCTGGACCTGTTTCTTCTCCGCTTTACCGTATCCCGTGATCGCGAGCTTTACCTGACCCGGCGTGAACTCATATACTTCCACTCCGGCCCTGGCTGCCTCCACGAGCACTGCGCCTCTTGCCTGCGCGGTACCGATAACTGTCGTATGATTATGACCCATGAAAAGCTCTTCAATGGACATATAGTCAGGCTTATACTGCTCAAGGATAAATCTTATCTTCTCGCTTATGGCGAGCAGTCTTAACGGAAAATCCACACCCGCCTTGGTCTCTATGACCCCGTAATCTATTACTTCAAAAGCATTACCGATCTTCTCGATAATTCCGTATCCGGTTATGGCATACCCCGGGTCGATACCGATAATCTTTTTCCTTACGGGCTGGCTTACCATAGAACTCCTATTCTGATATAAACATTTGTTCGTATTATAGCGCAATACCTAAACAAATCAAGTGATAACACCTAATATGGCTGGTTTCTTTTCGGGCGGATTCGGGCCGATCTCATAAGCATCCAATATCAGTGCCATCGCATCGAAAAGCCGATCTTCGGATATCTCGCTCTTCTCACCGTGGAATAAAGCACAAAGGGAATCTCCGCGTTCCACCTTGTCACCTGTTTTCGCAAAGAAACCGATGCCCGCACCGTAATCGATCGGATCACCCTTCTCAAGACGCCCCGCGCCCAGAAGGACTGAAGCCTGTCCGATCAGATCTGCCCTCATGCTTTGTACATAGCCGCTGTCAGGCGAATTAACGTGCATGCAGTCAAAAGCCCTGTCGACATAAACGGGGTATCCCGAAGGAGTCATCTTTCCGCCCTGCGATTCAATAAGTTCCTTATATTTCTTGTAACACGTACCGTCAGAAAGCCTTGCCCTGATCTCGCTGCGTAATACCTCTTCACTCATGCCTGCATCTTTTCCGGCGATCGTTATCAGATGATAAGCTAGCTCCGTTACTACTTCTATGACGTCCTCTTCTCCTTTTCCCGTCACGGTATCAAAGACTTCCTGCATCTCGAGAATATTCCCGCAGAACCGTCCCAGAGGCTGGTCCATATTAGTTATTACCGCTACAGTCTTCCTGCCTGCAAGATTACCGATCCTGATCATGGCTTCGGCAAGTTCTTTTGCCATCTCATAATCTTTCATGAAAGCACCGGAACCGCATGTTACGTCAAGCACTATTCCTTTTGCGCCGCCTGCGATCTTCTTGCTCATGATGCTCGAAGCTATCAGAGGAATGGAATCAACTGTCCCCGTAACATCCCTCAATGAATAAAGTATCTTATCAGCCGGTGCCAGATCAGGCGTCTGACCTGAAATGACCATACCGGTCAGGACTACATACTTATTGAAATCTTTGGTATCGACTTCCACGTTAAAGCCTTCGATCGATTCGAACTTATCCACGGTTCCGCCCGTAAATCCCAGGCCCCTGCCGCTCAGCTTGACCACCTCTACCCCGAAAGATGCGATGAGCGGTAAAAGTATCGGAGTTATCTTATCTCCGACTCCGCCCGTGCTGTGCTTGTCGACTGCGACGCCGTCTATGTAAGGCAGTTCAAGCTGCTTTCCCGAAGCGGCCATTTCCAGCGTGAGAGTTGTCATTTCGCGGTCATCCATGCCGTTCAGGACGATTGCCATAAGAAGCGCAGACGTCTGATAATCGGGAATGCTTCCGTCGGTCACGCCTTTCACAAAGAATCTTATCTGTTCGTCAGTCAGGCTCTGTTTGTCTCTTTTGGCGATGATTATATCCCGCATGTTCATGGAAGCTTTCCTCCTCTGAATATCCTTACCTGAATATTATAATCATTAATAGTGCCAAATTTTCCTTTTGTGCTAAACTATTTCAAATCATAAAACCTTACGGAGACTTTAAATGGCCGAAAATACAACTGCAAATTCAACCTCCGGTCCGCTGCCGGTAGTCCTAATAGGGTGCGGCCGTGTTGCCGAAAAGCACCTGAAGGCTATATCCAAGCTCAAGGGCTTAGAGCTGAAGGCCGTCGTAGACGTAAATCCCGAATCTGCGAAAAGGCTGCTCAGTTCCGTTAAAGGTTTTGGAAACGTAAAGCAGTACAGCGATTATAAGACCGCAATAGATGAGATCAAGCCGTCCATAGTATCCGTTACCGTTCCTTCAGGCCTTCATTTCCAGATAGCCAAATACGCGATGGAACACGGCTCGAATCTCCTTCTCGAAAAACCCATGACTATGTCCGTATCTGAAGCAAGAGAGATTTTCGAGCTCTCGAAAAAGACCGGTCTCAAGATCGCAATGGGCCACATATACCGTTATCTTCCCATAGTCGGTCTTGTCAGAGAAGACATAGCTGAAGGCAGGTACGGCAAGGTCACGCACGGCACCATCTATGTGCGCTGGGGACACGGCGAAGATTATTATTCCAGCGCTGCCTGGAGAGGCACCTGGAAAAGTGACGGCGGCGCCCTCATGAATCAGACTATCCACGCCATCGATCTCCTTGTATGGCTCATGGGTTCCGAACCTGAAGAAGCCCAGGCAATGATCGCCAGGCGATTAAGAAACATCGAAGCAGAGGATCTCGGGATGGCCGTCTTAAGACTAGAGAACGGCTCTCTCGCCCAGATCGAAGGCACTACGGCAACCATCCCGTCTAAACACACCGCTGAGTTTTCCGTCTTCTGCGAAAACGGCCAGCTCTCCATGGGGCTTGATTCAGGCAAACCCCATCTGAATATATTCACGGTCAAGCCGGACGGAAAGCTCAAAAAACTGAACGGCTATTACATCCGCAAGCAGTTTAAGGAAGGCGGCATGTTCTCATATAAGTGCGCACTTAATCCTCATCTCGGAATCTACAAGGACCTGCACGATTCCATACTCGAGGATAAGAATCCGATAGCTGATGCATATTCTGGTTTCTCTTCAGTCGATACCCTTCTAGGCATTTATAAGTCTGCCAAAGAAGGGCGCCCCGTAAGTCTTCCGCTGGATGATAATTTTACTTCGACCGATATGACAGGTTTCTTCAATTGACGATCACTTTAGTTTATTTAAGTAAAACTCGCAAAATAACTGTTGACTTGTAAAAACCTAATAGCTATAATAACTCACGTTGCTTAACGCACCTCTAGCTCAGATGGTAGAGCAACTGACTCTTAATCAGTGGGCCCAGGGTTCGAGTCCCTGGAGGTGCACCAACAATAAGAAGGCTGTCCGATATATGATCGTGACAGCCTTTTTCTTTTATCAACGGTTCACTATCTGCAGAATGCATACCAAAATAACAAATTCTTGGTGCAGGTGGGCTTTAGTTACTAGTTTAAGCTGTTTCCTTATACCTCTTGTACCCACTAAAACATATAAATTCCGCTTTTAGTAAGTATAAATCTCATTTTCTTCGTTATTATACTTAATTAACTACCCACTAAACGCTTGAACACGCTATTTAGGTGGGTATCAAAAGCTTTTTTATTACCAAATGATACCTACTAAAAAGACATCTTTACGTTTTTAATGGGTAAACCTATCGGATGAGAATTAATATACAAAAAGGACTGCTTCAGATAAACTGAAACAGTCCTTGTAAAAAACCTTCGCTGCAAGATTACTGATTATCTGAATCTCCGAGGAATTCCCTAAAGTCGTCAAATGCCTCATTATCGGAAACCATCTTAGCAGTCTTCTTAACGGCAGGTTTGGTTTCTTCAGGCTTTTGTGCAGGAACTTCAGCCTGAACAACAGACTCCGCAGCCTGAACAACAGGAACTTCTGCCTGCTCTGCGGGCTTTTCTGTTTTCTGCTCTGCGGGCACGTTTTCAGCAGCTTTTTCTCTCTCTGCTGCTTCTATTGCAGCAGCTTCCTTCTCGGCTGCCTCTTTCTCTGCCTTCTCCTTAGCTGCCTTCTCTCTTGATTCCTCGAGAAGTCTCTGCTGAAGCTGACGACGTTCTTCACGGGCCTTAGCCTTTGCCTCTTCTTCCGCCTGCTGCTGCTCGACAGCCTTCATGTTCTCTTCGAGTTCTTTGCGCTTTTCGGCATTGACCTGTGCTATATGAGAATCCTTAAGTTCTTCGATAGAACCAGGAGCCGTTACACTGTGCATGATCTTATCCATCATTGCGCGGCTTTCGGCCTTAGCCTTTAATTCCGCTTCGGCAACATTATTACCAAGCTGCTGCAACTGTGAAAGATCTGTAGCAGATACACCGGGCGCTGAAGACTGAGCGATCGGCTGGAAGTTTACAGTCTTGATCTCGACTTCGCCTACGTCAGAAACGCTGAAATCCGATGCAGCTTCCTGAATCTTATTGATATCCGGAATCTCTACACCGGGTAAGACTTCATATTTCTTATCTTCTCTCATATAACATCATCCTTTAAGAGTTAAAACAAGTTCAATTGTTCCAATAATGCAAAGAATAATACCGATGGTTATCAATACCACTGATATCTTGCTGACCTTCGAAGGTCCCTTTGTGACGGGCTCTGCAGCCTGTGTATCCGCTGCAACAGCAGCAGGAGTCTTCTCCGGTTCAGGAACGGTCTGCGCCGGTTCCTCACCGGCACATTTCGAGATGATCTCATGTGCTTTGATGAGTTCAGGCTTTATGGATTGTGACAGTTCCTTAAATGTCTCTTCTGATGAAGAGAATTTGGAAGCATCACTGTCCAGAGTGTCCGGATCAGGTGCTTTGGTCCCCTCGAAAAGCATGACTCCGAAACTTGCATCATCGCTTACATTGCTTGAACCTACGATAAACTTCTGAACAGTCTCAAGCACAGACTTTTCGCCCTCTTCCCTTCCGGAAGCAAATGTCTCGGCCATCTTGGCCACAACAGGCTTAACAAGACCGGCTTCTTCATTGTAGACGCTGTCCTGAACGCCGTCCGTCATAAGGGCGATCGCATGAATATCATCAACCGTAGTCTTGAGAAGACGCATGTAATTGTCCGCATGAGCTGCAGTAACAAAATACGTCTTGCCGTCTTTATCGTTCTGGGGCATAGAGATGGGGCTTACGCCTGAAGGAGATATCCTTACGATAAGTCCGTCACCGATATGTCCTATCATCATTCTTCTGTCTTTGACCGCTACAAAAAGCAACGTGCATGACAGTCTGTCTATTACATCGATCGTGCGCTCTTCCATTATGTCTGCAAAAGCTACACGGAGCCTCGCCATAAGATAACCTCTGACTGCCGCCTCCCTGTTCTCGCTGTATAAAGCATCGAAATGCTCGCACAAAGTGTCAGTTATCACATGGACAGCACAATCAGAACCGAATCTTGCATCAGTATACTGCTTACCGCCGGCGCCATCGGCAATGCAAACGACAGAAACGCCGTTCTTTGTAACAGCATAAGACGCGTCCTCACAGGGAGTACCGCGGTTAACATGCTTATTACCGATAGTTGTAATGGCTCCGACTGTAATACCCTTATACATCATTCATCCTCATTAATGAATTTCATGAAATCGTCTAATTCGACAGCAGTTCCATGGGGAGTAGTGTCAATGTTATAAAGCGCATCATCACTCATACCGGAAGATACGATCGAAGACGACGAGGATCCGAGGAATTCGAAAAGCTTGCCGAAATCAGCAGAATTAACTGAGATAGGCTCTTCACGCTTAACCGAAAGTCTCTTTAAGATATCGAAATCAACGCCGGAACCTACACCGATATTAAATACGACAAGTTTGTCATTCTTCTCAAGTTCGTTACAGGCCTCTATGGCGCGTTCCATATTCTGCATGGCATTAGGGCCCTGGGGAGCGCCGTCGGTGATAACAACGAGCCAAGGCTGGAAATACTTGATTCCCCTTTCCTTATAACCTTCTTTTCTGGCATTAAGAAGTTCCAATGCCGTAAGAACGCCCTCACCTATAGGAGTAAGCGTCGTGGATGCCGTAATCTCAGGCAAGCCCTTTTCTTTCGAGATCTTACCGAAGGGCATCGCGATCTCGACCTTGGATCCGAACGTGATGATCGCAATATCCGTGGAATTCCTTGTATCATCATTATTCTTTATGGATGATACGAAGTTATTAAGGCCCATGTTGAGCTGCTTGATCGGGTTTCCCATCATGGAACCTGATGTGTCGAGCGCAAAACATATAGGGAGTCTTCTTTTTGTACTGGTACCGAAATCAGAACTAGAAATATTATCCGCCATAAAAATCCTCCGAATTATCGTGAGTTTATTATCTCATAAGAGTATAACAAAATATCTTGCAACTTGCTTACAAGTAAGAGGATATTTTTGTCATATACAAATAGATCAGAAAAATGTCAGAACAGACCGAAGAACTTCTTTTTCGGAGGCGGAGGAGGCGTTGTATTTACTGAAGCGATAGCAGCCGGAGCAGATGAAGAGGACTTCTTCCACGGAGACGAATCATTGTCTGTCTTCTCCGGCCTGAAATTGTCACTGGTACCGACACTCGAAGAAACAAATCTGCCGGTAGGAGCATTCGCGAATGATTTCTTCTCGAAAGACTTTATTTCACTCTTCCGTTCATCCATTGAATTTCTGGATTCCATCTTAGCCTTCAGCTGTTCTCTAACCTCGCTTACGTTAACAGATGCCTGCTTTATGTTCTCACAAGGGAAAAGTTTGTAAGCTTCAGGATCATCATAAACGAAATTCTCAAGATCTCTCATATACTCCTGAACAGCGGCTCTCCAGCAGACTGCCTCATATATCTTTCCTTCATGGAAAGTGTTATAAAGCATGGTGCGGAGATTATCAGGCAGGTACTCCCAGATATGATCATAACCGCCCAACGGGATGTGCTCGGTATCGGAATTATCAAGAGTATAAGGGAAATTGTGGTTCAGGATCTCTTCTCTTAATGTCTCGGCACCGTTCCTGGTCGCATACGGATGAAGTCCGCAGAACAGAACAGTAAATACCAGCATTGCAATTGAGTAATCCTCATCTTTAAGTGTACGTACAAAGCTGGAAAAATCCCTGCCCCACAGTCTCGGATCGGTAAAATCCTCAGTTCCTACAGGACAAGGCAGATTTCCGATCTGAACGCTGTCCATATCGATAAGATATAAATCCGAGGAAGTATTGATAAGAGCATTCTTCAGCTGGATATCACCGGCAATGATGTCATGCATCTGAAGATACAGATATTTTCCTATAAGCGTAAGCAGAGTCTCACAGACATCAAGTCTTGTCCAATCAGGATAATTGTCTATCATCGCATCAGGACCGTCAAAGACATTGCCTAATGTATGTCCCTTACCCATGAACATAGTATAGCCGACCGGAACACCCCTGAAATAAAGGAGATGCTGAGGCGTACAGAATCCGTGTGAAGTAATGCCGATCTCCGTAAGTTTCTTAAGCTTAGCCCATCTTAACGGGGTTATAACGCCTTTGTGATAGATCTTCGCAACATACTTGGGATTATCCGTGAAGAAAACCATACCCTCGGCGCCGCCGCTTAATCTCTTCACGAGAGTAAACTTTTCGCCTGTGGTGGCTAAGACCACATCATCTATGCTTGCCCTGCCGTCACTGTCGATATATGTGTTATTGCTTGCGAGACTGCTGATGGACGGGAACGGATAATCTTCGATCATTTCAGCAATGGAATGGAATATCTTCATGCCCGAATGTGTCAGGACAGCTACATCACCATTAAAAGTAGGAGCCCTCTCGTAAAGGCGCTTGGTAAAAATGCTGTTCCTTGTAGTAAGAATGCAACATTCGGGAAGATCCCTGACCTGCTCTATGAAATACTCGGTATTACATGTGTGGACCACATGGAGAGTATTCGTTGCCATGAGGCTCTGCATAAGGGAACGCATGGAACTCTGAACATAAATATCCTTGGGGTCCTGCTGCTGTACAACGCAGCGGTGGAGGAGTTTGAAGGTATCGTCTATATAGCAGTCTATGCCCTTGTCTTCAAACAGATTGGTAAGTTCATCAAACCAAACGCCATTGGAATACTCCAATACGATGGAGTAATCAAGAACAATAGATAAATACTTGCCCAATCCTTCAAACATGCTTAAAACCTTTCCCTCCAAATAAAATATAATACAGATAAGACAAAATAATCAAGGATAATTAGTCAAATATTTTACATTTTTGCAAAAAATCTGATAAAAATAACAAAAACCGACGATAATAACAAACCTTTTACCCGATACCAACCAGCTTCATAAGATATTTCGCATTGGATTGTCTGCTGATGCCTGCAGTCAATTTATAGTCAAAAGCAATACCTGTTTCTGTATATGATTCGGAGAAATGATAGTATCTGATGTTATCAAAGCCTTTCTCGGTCTTATCTATCATTGCGTAATCGTGCGTAGTCATGAGGCCGCAGATGAATGGCTTTGAAAGCTTCTTTAAAACGGTAAGCGCGCCTTCCGTCCTGTCATCGGAATTCGTGCCCCTGAATATCTCATCGATAAGGAACAGCAAAGGCTTATTATCACCTGCAGCATTTACTATTCCGGAAATCCTGATCAGTTCGGCCTTGAAAGTGCTCATATTCTCTTCGAGACTGTCAACTATCCTCATTGAACTCATGACTCTCATGCGTCCGAGTTTAAGCTTAGAAGCCGGCACCATTCCACCCGTCATCGCCAGAACGGTACAAACGCCGACAGTCCTTATCAGAGTAGTCTTTCCGGACATGTTCGAACCCGTGATGATCGCAATATCTTTATTGATCGTCACCGAATTCCTGACCACGGTATCATGATCGAGCAACGGATGAGCCAGGTCTTCTCCTTCGAAATAAGCATTATCTGACGGATCATCCGAACCAACAAAATCAGGGAAAGAACTCTCCGCGAAAACCAGTCCGGTCTGTGACGCACACATCAGCGATTCCAGTTCTGCAAGGCTTTCGATATAACCCGGAAGATCCTTGCCGTATTTAACGGCCCATTTGCCCATAAGATACGAGATAAGATAATCCAAAGGGAAAATAATGTTAATTATCAAAGCAAACAAAGGCTGGCTCCTGAAGCTTTCCAGACGCAGTACATAGTTTAATTCCTTAAGGATCTCACATGCACTCTTGGATCTGTCATTCCCCTTGATCAGTGACTTAATGAGTTCATTTTCGAACCCGCTGTTTTCAAGGATCGTATAGAGCTTCAGCATCGCCAACACCTGGTTAGGCATTCCCTCACAGGCTTTGATGTATTGCTCGTTGAAAGAACGTCCGATAATCCAGATGATCAGGTTTATGATAAGGCACGCCGGTATCATAGCCGTCCCGTAATCCGGAAATGCCAGAAATGCTGCCGGAACGCTTATCCATATAATGACTCCGAAAAAGATGAGAAAATTAGCAAAACTCTTTGTTTTTGAACCTGTAGAAGCAAAATCCAAAAGAGCCTTCGGATCCTTGGTCATCTTCCCCACTCTAGCCGTAGCCTGGTAATCCATAAGCATGTCGGGCTTAGAAATAAGCTCTTCCACAGCCTTCTGTTTTGCTTTCAGCTCTTCAACGGAAATACCGGAAACGTGTGGAGTCAGAAGGCTTTCGGCAAACCTCTTTCTTCCGAACGATGATTCAGATACGTTGAGCAAGGAGAAAAGAGACTTCTTGCCGAAAAGATCAAGATCAGCACAGTAATCGTGACCGGGTTCGTCAAAATCCTTACCGTAAAGCCTGCTTTTCGCTGAGCCTATGTCTTCTGCCTTCTTAAGACCTTTTACGGCAATGTTCCTGAGCTCATTGAAATCGCCTTTTATCCTCGCCATGTACGAAGAATTCACCTTCTCCAGCTCCGTCAGATAATTGACCTTGTCAATGATCCCGCCGTGAATAAAGCAGAATACGATAAACAGAATAAAAACAAAACCGCCTGCATAGTACAGGACAGGCATATGAGAAGCATAGCCCCATATGGCCAGTGCCACGGAACATATAAAACTTATCAATCTCATAAATGACAAAATGCCGCTCTGCCTACCGTATGTGGCAAGATCGGCAATTATCACCTTTTCTTTTTCTTCAAAAAACTTAAGATCAGCTTTCATCCTTTTTCGCCTTGGAAGATGCGGGTTTCTTTGAAGCGGCGGCTGAAGGCTTCTTAGCCGGAGCCTTCCCGGAAGCTGTGCTCTTGGAATCAGCGGCAGAAGGCTTTTTTGCAGTGGTCTTCTTTGCAGCAGATGTCTTGGAAGTCGTCTTTTTCGCAGAAGTCTTCGTGGCAGAAGTCTTTCTCGATACTCTCTTTGGAACGCACTTATCCAACACTTCACCGACATTATCGTGGATGGTAAGAAGAGCCTTGAGATCCATATATGTTGAACTCTTGTTTATGATAACGATCCTGTCGTGCTTTAAGAATTGCGCAAACGTTGCCGCAGGATAAACCGTAAGGGATGTACCGGCAATGATCATGAGATCACATTTTTTTACCGCCTTGATGGCATTATCGACATTCGCATGCTCGAGATTTTCTTCATACAGAACGATATCCGGTCTTACGATGCCTCCGCACCTGTCACAATGAGGAACGCCTTCCTGTGCAGCGATGTATTCGATATTGAATTTCTTTCCGCAATCCATGCAGTAGTTCCTGAATACGGAACCGTGAAGCTCTATGACACATTTGCTTCCTGCTTCCTGATGCAGATTATCGATGTTCTGCGTAATGATCGCCTTAAGCTTACCCTGCCTCTCAAGTCTTACGAGAGCCTTGTGCGCCTTATTGGGCCTTGCATCAGGATAGATGAGCTTACGCTTATAAAAATCATAAAAATCTTCGGGATGTTCTATAAAGAAATCATGGGCAATGATATCTATCGGCCTGTATTTCGTACCGCTCTCAGTATTATAGATACCGGCACCGCTTCTGAAATCCGGGATGCCGCTCTCTGTAGATACACCTGCGCCACCAAGGAAAACTATGTTATTCGATTCTGCGATCAGCTCTTTAAGCTGATTTATCTTGTCTTCCCGAACGCTGCCGAATCTGTCAATCCTCGTTTCCACTACACAAACCTCAATTAATGAATATCAGGGATTCCGTCACCGTCAAGATCAACGCCGTCGAGATCACCGTGATCATGGAACATTCCTGCAGCACCGAACATCTCTTTGCCGGTAACACGCTTCTCATCGCGCCTCTGCTCTACAAGTGTGCTCAAAGCTTTCCTGACTCTGTCAGGTGTCTTGATATTCTTTATTTCCATTACCGGAGTAGATTTATCGGCGGTAGTAAGGATAACTGATCCAACGCCGAAGATCTTCTGCCAGATCGATTGCTTAAATGAAAGATCCAGGACCCTGTATAAAAGGATCTCTTCCGAAGTTACGTTAAAGATGCCCTTTTTATAGTAAAACTTATTCGGGCTGAAACTGTATACAGTAAAGGAAATGGGCAAACCGAGATATCTTTTCCTGTCCTGCCATAGAAGCTCTTCCTTCTCGGTAAGATTAGTAAGTCTGTCTATTCTGCCCATAAATAAACCCCCTTCGGGAAGTCAGCACATAGCCCTTCACAACTTACATTATAATAAAAAACGGTTTTCATGTGCAAACAAATCGAAAATGAAACCTAATATTAATATTACAAAACCTCAGATACCGGCTTCCCTGTTCCTTGCCGGATCTATTATTTCGTTATAATCGAACAACTCCTCATATGCTTTTCTGGTCAATGTCTTATAGCTCATCATGGCACGGTCAAGGTACAGATAATTGTCTCCGTAAGTATAATAAGGGGTCGCACCGCCTCCGAAAAATATCCTGAAACCGTGATTCTTATAGTAGACTGCCCTGTCATCGGTTCCGTAGATATAGTTGCCGTTCGGATAAACGAGCATATGGACTTCACCGAAAAGACTTCCTATCTGATCGAGCCATTTTTTCGTATCGTCTACCAGGATCTGTTTTTCCGTATTCCGGCAGTCTTCAATATAAGAATATGTGCAGGAAGCAAACTGCCATCCGTTATCCTTAAGCGAACGTACGATCTCGGTTACCCGGTCCCTGTTATATGCGATCTCATCCGCAGTGGGATCGATCTGCGGGAGATTGGATGCGACAAGCGCGCTGTTACGGTCATCTACCTCATCCTGGCTTACGACATAACCGAAGCAGGCTTCATATCCGCTGACAGAGATAATTCCCTTGGCGCCGTCGTATGTGAAATCCGGATGTCTCTCAACAAAAGTATCCAGTATGCCTATAGATTCCGCTGTCCTGCTGACTATGGTCTCTCCCGAGGAATTCCTGTATTCTCCGCATACCTGGTTCTCATCATTGAGAACAAGTCTCCTGCAGGTTCCACAGTTGTAAGCCGTGGCATTGTACTGAAGATTCTCGATAACGACAACCAAAGGCTTTTTGCCCTTAGGGACCTTCAGATTGCGCTCGAGAAGGAATGTGGGATCACTGGAATCTATCAGGTTCTCAGGATCGACAAGAACATAATCTCTCTCATAGAGATTCTCAAGGATCTTCTCAAATTCAGACGTCGTAAGATAAAGATCCGTACTGCTCGAGTGGTATCTTCCGGCAAAAGCGGTGTCAGTATCGACAATGAGCGACCTCACGCATATTACCTCTATCTGGCCCCGGTATTCCCTGACTTCACTGGTATGCGAAGTGGCTGTAAGAAGATTGCCTTTGATCATCTCATCTTCAGGGAAAATTACAGCCAGGTCAGAGAAGAGCTTCTCCGCGGAATAGAACTTAAAGGTCTGGAGCATATGCTCGCCTTCTTCCATCATCGGCTCATACATCGTTGCCTTGATCGAAGATACTCTCTTCTCGCAGTAATCACCTACAAAACCGTCATAATGCTCATCAACCTGGGTATATTTCTTGACCGCGGTAATATAATCGCCCTCGCCCAAAGCCGTCTCGGCGGTCTGAACGTCACCCGTTGCCGTCTCGATATAATCCAATTCCCTGAGCAAAGGATTTGCAGTAGCAGAAAAGTTTCCGATCGGCGAAAGCTGCTCGAAAAAGAACATAACGACAGGTTTCTCGATCTTTCCCAAAAGGAAATCTTCACTTATCCTGTACATTCTTTCGGATACGACTGAGCTCGTAAGTTCGCTCATCGAATTAAGGAAATTGACGTCGCTCGCCGTCAGGACATACCGGCTGCTGATGATGTGGTCACAGATGGAATCCACGCGTATCCTGACGATGTTTTCCATATCATCCAAAAGCATGTTCTTTGATTCGTTTAACGCCTGGTCTTCGGGATCAGTCTTCAGCACTTCATCCTGAATCCCGCGGTAAATAGAGAGGGCATCAGCATAGCGGCCCTCATCGATCGCCTTTTCAAAGCTCGGGACAGTATCCATCTCATTTACACTGATCCTTCCGACAAACGCAGTCGTAAGGCCGAGCACGATAAGAGCAACAGCACATATTACGGCTGATATATGATAGCTTCTGCTGTTCTTACGGTCGTCTTCTCCGACGTGATACTCGGAAGAAAATACTGTCACTTCAGGTCATCAAAGCTTACCTGCTTTGCCTCCAATGAATTCTCTTTTATGTAGTAACCTATCGCAGGAACCTTACGGATCCTGTAGTATTCGGGATCCTGGACTTCAACCTCTGCAAGCCTTGCAAGCGTCTTTAATACGGAACCCTTTTTCGATACCAGGAGCTGGACACCCTGTGTAGTTCTCGTGGTCTTAAGAGGGATCAGCGAAGCCTTAAAGACCGCAGCCTTATCAAGGCTGTTTGTAACGATGAGGTCCGGGTCTTCATCTTCATCAAGAAGAAGGAATCCGATAGCCCTGCTTCCGTCAAAATATGCGTTGATGAGCTTCTTTCTGTTCTGCTTGGTCTCATATGAGGAGATCGGGAATCTTGCTGCCTTTCCGTTCTCGAAAGCGATAAAGAGAATACCCTTATAATCTGAAGTCGATATCATGAACATCGGCTTTTCGCCGTCATCCATGCCCAGTGAGCTTGCAAGGAAATGTCCTAATTCTCCCGGCTTGGTATCCGCGAAATCATAAACGTGCGTCTTATAAAGATTGCACTTATCCGTGAAGATAAGAAGATCCGATCTGTTCTCACATTCAAATCCCATAAAGATCTCATCATCGTCTTTGGTCTTGAGCTCACCGGCATTCATCAAAGACTTCATGGTGTGCTTCTTAAGATATCCGTGACGGGTAAGCATGAGATGAAGCCTGTAATCAGGAATGACTGCAGTCTCGACAAACGTCTCTGTCTCTTCCATCTGGACGATCTCGGTCTTTCTGGGCTGACCGTATTTTTCAGCGACTTCCCTTAACGTCTTTACTATAAGACCGTTGATCCTTCGGGGGCTCCCTAAAAGATCTTCGGTATCAGCAATGTCTTCTTTGAGCTTATCCCTGTCGGAGATCCTGTTTATGATGTACTGCTTGTTGATATTACGGAGTTTGATCTCGGCAACGTATTCAGCCTGCTCCTCATCGATCGCAAAGCCCTTCATGAGGTTAGGGATAACGTCTGCTTCGAGCTCCGTCTCCCTGATGATCTTGATAGCTTTGTCGATATCCAAAAGTATCTGCGCAAGACCGTCGAGCAAATGAAGTTTCTTCTTCATCTTATCGAGGTTGTATGCAAGCTCTCTGCATACGCAGGTGCGTCTCCACTTAAGCCATTCGTCAAGGATATTTGCAACACCCAATACCCTGGGTGAACCGTCTATGAGGATATTGAAATTGCATGAAAATGTATCTTCAAGCTTGGTAAATCTGAAGAGCTTGGTCATGAGCTGCTCATGATCGGTTCCTCTCTTGCAGTCAATGGTGATCTTAAGACCGTCGAGATCCGTCTCATCCCTGATGTCGGAGATCTCTTTTGCCTTGCCGCTCTTGACCAGATCCGCAATGTTATCGATGATGGCCTCAACACTCGTGGAATAAGGGATCTCCGTGATCTCGATGAGATTATTTGCCTTATCCACCCTGTACTTTGCGCGTACGGAAAACGTACCCTTGCCCGTATCGTAGATAGCCTTCATCTGATCTCTGTTATAAAGGATCTTACCGCCGCCGGAAAAATCAGGCGCAGGCATGACTTCAAGAAGATCACAGCCCGGATCTTTCATGTAAGCCTCAGTAGCGGCACATACCTCAGCCAGATTAAATGAGCATATGTTGGATGCCATTCCTACGGCAATACCCTGGTTCGCATTTACAAGGACTGCCGGGAAAGTCGTAGGAAGCAATGACGGTTCTTTAAGGGTGCCGTCATAGTTATCGATCATGTCAACGGCATCTTTATCGATACCTTTGAAGATCTCCTCACATATCTTCTCGAGCCTTACCTCCGTATAACGTGGAGCTGCGCACTGCATGTCTCTCGAATACTGTTTACCGAAGTTACCCTTCGAATCAACGAACGGATGGAGCAGAGAGCCGTTGCCTCTCGTAAGTCTTACCATCGTGTCATAGATGGCCTGGTCGCCGTGGGGATTCAGCTTCATGGTCTGTCCGACAACGTTTGCGGACTTCGTTCTGTTGCCGCCCAAAAGCCCCATCTTATACATCGTGTAAAGAAGCTTACGGTGCGAAGGCTTAAATCCGTCGATCTCGGGAATGGCACGCGAAACGATGACGCTCATCGCATACGGCATGTAGTTGATCTCGAGCATCTCGGTTATCGGCTGGTCTATTGCCGGCATATCCTTTGCATTGCTGTCAGTAAGCTTTGCCTTCAGTGAATCTGAATTGATATCATCTTTTTTCTTACGTGCCATCTTAATCACCCTAAATCAAGCATATCGAGATACTTGCTTCCGTCATTCTCGATATGGAGTTTTCTTCCTGCAAGATTATCTCCGAGAAGGAGATCAAAGACCTCGGCCGTCCTCTGGGCATCCTCGGGGCAGGCCTTGATAAGACGTCTGGACTTCGGATTCATGGTCGTCTGCCACATCATCTCAGGCTCATTCTCACCAAGACCTTTCGATCTCTGGATAGTGCAGAGCTTGGGATCGACTTTGGATAAGATATCAGCTTTCTCCTTCTCGTTAAAAGCGAAATATGTTTCTTCTTTTGCATTCTTTCCCTTAGGTCTGTATGTGATCTCGAAAAGAGGAGATTCCGCAATATAGACATACCCCTTTTCGATAAGAGTAGGCGTAAGTCTGTAGAGCATCGCGAGTATAAGCGTCCTGATCTGGAAACCGTCGACATCGGCATCGGTACAGATTATGATCTTGTTCCATCTTAAGTCATCCAGATTAAATGCGCTCATATCCTTAGTGTGCTTATTCTTAATCTCAACGCCGCAGCCGAGCACTTTAAGAAGATCCGTAATGATCTCGCTCTTAAAGATTGTGGCATAATCAGCCTTCAGGCAGTTTAAGATCTTACCTCTTACTGGCATGACAGCCTGGAATTCGGCGTCACGGCCGAGCTTGACCGAGCCCAAAGCCGAATCACCCTCAACGATATAAAGTTCACGCTTTGCTACGTCCTTGGATCTGCAGTCGACAAATTTCTTGATCCTGTTATTGATGTCGACCTTTCCCATGAGAGTCTTCTTGATGTTGACCTTTGTCTTCTCGGCATTCTCCCTGGCACGCTTATTGATGAGGATCTGCTCTATCGTCTTATCTGCGGCATCCTTATTCTCGATAAACCAGACTTCAAGGTTATCCCTTATGAGCTGTGTCATGAAGTCCTGGATGAACTTGTTGTTAATGGCCTTCTTGGTCTGGTTCTCATAGGAGGTCTGCGTAGAGAATGTATTGGTTACAAGTATCAGGGAATCTGCAACATCCTGGAATATGATCTTCGATTCATTCGCCTTATATTTGTCGCGCTGCTTGATCTGCTTGTCGATCTCAGCAACAAAAGCATTCCTTACAGCTTTATCGGGTGATCCGCCGTGCTCAAGGAAACTGGAGTTATGGAAGTATTCGAGAACATTCACTTCGTTATTGAAGCAGAATGCGACTTCAGCCCTGACCTTATATTCATCACGGTCTTCCTTGTCTCTGCCCTTTCCTTCGCCGGAGAATGTATGGACTTCAGTAAAGCCCCTCATGTCTGAAAGCTCTTCTACATAGCCTTTGATGCCCTCAGGGTAAATAAACGAAAACTCTTCACCGGACTCGGCGTCCTTAAGGATAAACTCGATACCGCTGTTGATGACGGACTGACGCTTGATGATCTCCTTGAACGTGGCAAGAGGAATGATGATCTCGGTAAAAACTTCCGTATCCGGCTTCCAGCGCTGGATTGTACCGGTCCTGTTAAATCTGTAAGGAGACTGGATAAGCTCAGTTATTACCGGCTTACCCTTCTTAAATGACATCTCATACTTAGTGTGATCCCTAAATACAGTTACTTCGAAAAACTCAGAAGCATACTGCGTGGCACAGGCTCCCAGACCATTAAGTCCCAATGAGAACTCATAGTCTCCGGATGAATTATTATTATACTTACCGCCCGCATAGAGCTCGCAATAAACAAGTTCCCAGTTGTATCTTCCCTCTTTGGCATTGTAATCCATGGGGATTCCGCGTCCGAAGTCCTCGACTTCGATCGTACCGTCCGCAAATCTCGTGATTATGATCTTATCACCATGACCTTCTCTCGCCTCATCGATGGAATTAGATAAGATCTCGAAAAAGGAATGGATGCATCCTTCCAGATTATCAGAACCGAAAATAACAGCAGGACGGAGTCTGACTCTGTCCGCACCCTTGAGCATCGAAATACTCTCATTGCCGTAATCCTTCTTACCCGGCATATTCCTGACCAACTCCTTAATAATAATAAAATATAGCTATGACTTTTCGATTATAACACAAAGATTTCCATATCCTTCAAGGAGGGGGTCAGGCAAAAGAAAAGTTGTCCTCAAAAGCGAACTTAGAATAGAAACACTACAGTAGTCAAGAATACTTCGGCATATTCTGACGAATATTTCGGCTGTGACTGCAATTCCGTTTTTGTGCCTAATTACAGGGCAAATACTCTCAAAATAATCATTTCGAGCAAGAAATGACTTTTTTGTGTAGGATGCGGGATGATTTAGTCACAGATTAGTCTCTGAAACAGATTGCATATATAGAAATTGACAAATCCAACCCACCGTTTTTTCAAAAGGACCCGTTATAAAAACCAAAAGCGCTCCGTAATGTCGAAGCGCTTTTTCTGGTGAGCCATGGGGGACTCGAACCTCCGGCCCACAGCTTAGAAGGCTGTTGCTCTATCCAGCTGAGCTAATGACCCTGGAGCGAGTGATGGGAATCGAACCCACGTGGTCAGCTTGGA
>JAEFAV010000048.1 GCA_016288885.1 Saccharofermentans sp. | reverse complement strand
AGCCTCCTCTGAGACCTGGGCTTCAGCTGCTCTATGCATACGGCATCTGTATTCTTCACTCTTGATCGCATCTGTGGAACGATCATCTCCACCATATCCTTTATCCGTTCGAGTATACGGGAGATATGCCTGCACGGTCTTCTCCGAAATGAACAGTTCTCCGGCAATCTCCGGAACTGTTTTACCCATTCGGTATAGATTCAGAATCTTCTCTGATGTAGCACTGCTCCAGAGGCCTTCGGTTATGAGGATCCTCTGAGCACGAACAAGAGAAGTGCCGACAGTTTCTGCAGTTTTCTTTACTGAGCCGGTTCTTCTGTAGACTTCAATGACTCGCTGGTATAGGTTATCTGTGCTCATGGTGGTTCCTCCTGACAGTAGATTCTGAGGTAAGGATAATGGATGATATGCGTCGTGTCAACCTAGTATTTTGTTTTCAAATAAAGACTGACTTATTTAAAATCCAGCCAGCCTTTTCCAACTTCGATTTAAATCTTAACTTCCACAAAAATTAAAGTAGATAACATTATTTCCGGGATCATGAAACTCATATTTACAGTACCCCATAATCATTTCTAAGCATGCCATAAATATTATAATCGCAATAAACAGAAACCATTTTTCCTTGGCGAATGGTTCCTTCTTTTATAAATCCACATTTTTCCATAACCTTATTTGAGGCAATGTTTCTTACATCAGCGCGCCCATTCAATCGTTCTATTTCCGTGTTCTCAAATATAAACCGTACAACTTCCTTTAGGGCTTCTGTAGTAATTCCCATATTCCAGTACTCAGGATTAATTCTGTATGCTATATCACCCATTCTGGCATTTTGGATATCAAATACCGAGATCATGCCTACCACTCTATTGGATTCTTTCAATATGATTCCCCAATCAAAATCAGGAGAAGGTTTTCTTTTTACCCAAGGGCGGGGGTCAATAAACATAAGTTCGGGATTTTTCTCACCCTTACTTGCTTTTCGTCCCCAATAGGTATAAATTTCGTCTCTCCCCAACCATTCTCTCAAATCCGGCACATCAGCTTCGTTAAGAGTTCGAATGATCAGTCTATCAGTTTCAAGCATCGGCTTATCTATTTCATAATCTTTTAACATAGTTTCTCCATTAAATTCGAATTGAATGTCCTAAATCTCTTTCACCATATATCCGCACGTAAATGGGAAGAAATCAAATTTTTTAGTTCCGGTATGCACAGCTCCACTTTGTTCATACCATTTTCTAAGCTGTATATTCTCTTCAACAATTCCTATGTTTACGCGCTTGCATCCTTGATTTCTTGCTGTTTCATATGCATGTTCCAATAATGTCTTACCAATTCCACAGTGTCTATATTCAGGAAGGGCTGCAAGATTATTGAGTTCACATTCATTATTATCCTGCATCAGCAAAGAGTAGTATCCACAAATAACACCATTTTTTTCATATACAAACATTTGACGTGGCTCGTTATCCATTTGCCAATACAATCGCTCTTCTGTAGTTGCAAATGCCGTGAATCTTGGAGCGTTATCTATCGTAAATCCAAATTCATCAGCTACGGTTTTGAAGCTTTTTCTTATAATATCTACACATACGGGAATATCGTCCCTTGTGACTTCTCTGATCATTTTTCTTATTCCTCATCGTACGTTTAACTGATAATTTATCCTTCTAACGCTTATTCACGATCCAGTTTCCATCCTCGACAGTATACTGGAACTCGCTGTATTCTTCATTCATCATAACATCTATGAGGTCGAGAAAGTCTTCAACAAGGTTCACGTTTTTCAAGTCTTTTTTCTCAACCCATTGCATTGTTCCTTCATCTCCCGGACCACCGCATCCACTATAGATTCTCCCGGTTCCACGTTGCCAAGTATCTTTATAATACTTTCAGATAGATATCATCGTCTTCTTCTATGATCTCATAGAGTTCATCCACTTTATCTTCTGTGCAGATAATGAACTGCTGAAGACCAATATCATCCTTATTACGGGGACTTGAACTACATACCCTTACATAGCAATAGTAAGTCTTGCCGTCTATCTCGGCAGAATAAATACGTCCATCTAAAGTTGTCTTGCCGCCTTCAAGACGAACGTTCTCGCCATAACCTTTAAGGAAAACATCCGGATCCAGTTCCGCATCCAGATCATTCATGTCATCGAAAAAATCCTCTACAGTATCCTCGAAGTTCCTGTCATCTCTGGCATTTGCGGAAAACTCACGATAGAATAAGTCTTTATCTTCATCAGCGGCTGCTTCGAGCAGTTCCTTGAGTATATTGCGTGAACCTTCGACTGAGCTTATTGTAAAAATGGACTTATACCGCCATTCATCAGAAACACATTTGATCATAGCTTTGTTCCAAAGAGACTTACCGCCTATGCACGCGATAAGAACAATCGGTACCGATACCATCACAATGCCTATGATGCTTTTTGTACCCTTGCCGCCCCTCTTCTTATTTTTAGCACCTGAGATAATAAAGATTATACCTACGACCAGTAATGCATTTCCGGCAAGAAATAACAGAATGATCAACATCGTGAATAGACCAAGTGCCATATGCTCACCTCTTTTATCACTTTAATTGTTTATTATCTCGACAAAGGCATCTGCCTCTATCGTAGTAATTATATCACGGCAGTATTAATTGAGCCTGAAAGACAAGACCGCAAGCCCTTATTTTCACGTGATTTGAGGGGATTTTGGTTCACAACTGTACCTGTTTTGTACCTTCAGAATTTTCGAAAAATGTGTTGACCACACATATAAGTTTCTACTATGCCAATCCCGATACGATAAATACCGCAAGATATGGATCCTGCGGTATTTTTTATTTTATAAACAGAACATTAGATAGTTGTTCGTATCGACGGTCATCGGGCACTAAAACCAAGTATCAACTAACGAGCTTGGTATATTAAATTCCTGATATACGCAAATAACTCTGCCTTGATCAACGCGTATGCTCTTGTGTAAGCTTCATATTATTCATCATTAGGAAAAAGCACAGTAACGCTATTATTAACAACGGAATATGTGAAAGAGTATGTATCCATAGCGGAATCTCAACATCCTGCCTCATGAATAATAACAAAACACTGGGCATAGAATTATTCACAGCATGCATAAAGGCTGCCGGCCATATCGAATTGGTCTTTATTGTGACATACATAAGTACGGTTCCTAATGCAGTACACATAATACACATCAGGATTATCCCCAAATAAGGAAACCCCGGATAATCCATCCCGAAATTATGGCCTACACATGTAAGAGGCGCATGCCACAAGCCCCAGATAATTCCTCCAACAATAATTGCTTGGGGCATTCCCATCAATTCAATAAGCTTGGGCATCATATAGCCTCTCCAGCCGAACTCCTCACCGAAGGCAGCAAACGATAAGACAACACCTTGCACGACCGCAATCAGCGGATATATGATCACAACAAATAAACTGTATTCAGTTTCGCCAAATGCCTCCGGGAACACCAGCCAAAGAATGCCGTCTCCCAACGTTGAATATACGACCGGCAGGAACATCGCCAACAGGAAGATAATCCATTTCTTTCCCTTCAGATCGATTCCGAGCATCATGGATTCTTCGCCGATAAGTCTGAAGCCTTCGTTAGTAATCTTACGGGTTATTACATGAGCAATGGCCGGAGCGAGCATTCCGAGACTTACAAGTGATAACATTTCAGGCGAGCTGCCTGTCCAAGTGTGTCCCGTGAATATAAAAATGAAGAATATGAGCCATGCCATCCCGAACGACAGTCCGAGATAGATCAATAATCTTTTCTTTGTGATATTCATGTCACGCCTCCTGACGTGCTTTGAAAAATACTGTAATCCTGTAAGAGAGGTATAAAATAACGAGATCGATGACCGGTGTCAGATAAGATGCGATCGTTACCTCCGTCTGATATTTTGTATACCAATTTAAGAACTTAACTAAAAACTGTTCCTTTTCTGATAACCAGTTCATATCCGCGAACAACATAAAACCGATAAGAACAAACACAAACAAGAGTGCAATTGCAACCTTTACAAGATTTCCCTTCTCCCTTCCAATCAGGATATATAACGGTAATTCGATCGAAGCAACAAGAATAAGCAGCGATGTGACAGGAAGAACCATTACCTCAAACATTCTGAGAATATCCAGTACATATCCTTCTTCCGCAAATGCTGCCAAAACGATACCCGTAATGCTCAGCAAAGAGATCAGAACGTATGTGGCTATGGTAATGAAAACATATTTGGAAGCTACATAACTGTTTGCTGAGACTGGCAGTGAACAAACATAGTTCTTTATTCTGGAACATGACTCATCCGCTTCAGATAATCGTGCACACCACATATCGATAAAGCACACAATTGAGAAAATGATACAAATATAGGGCATTACGAACATCAGATCCAGCGTATTAATTCTTATGCCCTGATCATTCACGAATACCATTTCCAATCCTTCAGCCATGCCGCCCGGAAAGATCACACGCAGGATGCAGAGAAGTGCTATGGCTGAAAGGAGAATGATACAGATTCTTTTGCCTTTTATTGCGACGAAGTCTTTATACATTAATCCGCCCATCAGATCTCACCCCTCTTTCTCTCTGCAATACCGGCCGAAACAAAGTAAGAGACAAGAAGACATACTGCTGCCGAAGCTGCTAATATAAACCATCTGTTCTCAAGGAAGATCAGTCCGTCTGTGATAAGTTCCGTAGGTTTCATATCACGTAACGCATCGATTATCCTTTTTAATGAACAAAGGATAAAAGCTGCCGCCATGATAAGAAGTGAGATTATTCTGACATAATCAGTATTTTTCATCTTAAGTATAAAGATCAACACCATCTCCATAGAAGAGAATATAAGTATCAGCGAGGCAGCCGACATTACAAGTCCTGCGAAATCACCGAATGTCATGATATCAGTAAACAAAGATAATATAACCGACAGTGCGAGACTTATAACCGTACCCGTTCCGCATGTCAAGAAAAGCGTTATAAATCTAGCGGTAATACGCTGCTTTACTGATACCGGAAGTGCACCGGCGATGCCCGTAAAACCGGCATTCTTATCAGCTTCAAAAGCTAATGTCAGTGAATCTCCAATCGAAGCCAGCGGCAAGAGCACAAGGACCGCTACTGCATACCAGAGCACATGCACAGGTGACATCGGCATATCGGTTTCGCCGGTAAGATACTCCTGCTCTGCAAGAGCAATATTGCCGCAACGTGCAGATATCAATGCCATTACAGTAATAACAAATGAGGACACTGTCACGAAAACAAAAGTTGCACGCATTTTTCTAAGACACATGAGATCTTTTATGATCAAGCCCTTCATATCGTCACCCCCTGGAAGAAGCAACATAGAAGAGCATTATCTCCTCAAGGCTTGTCCGGTCGATAACAAGTTCCGGATAGAGCTTTGCGGCAGCTTTCATGTCGTTTATCAATACCTCAACACCGAATGTTCCCTCATGCACTCCGACGATCAGGGATTTGCTTATACTGCCGATCTCA
>JAEFAV010000047.1 GCA_016288885.1 Saccharofermentans sp. | reverse complement strand
AGTCCCTTGACAGTGCACTTCGCAGATTTAAGCGTTCTTGCGCAAAGTCAGGCGTTCTTGCAGAAGTTCGTAAGAGAGAACATTACGAGAAGCCTTCTGTAAAGAGAAAGAAGAAGTCTGAAGCAGCAAGAAAGAGAAAGCATTAATAAGACTTTTCGAGAGGTTGTCTGAAAAAGGCAACCTCTTTTGTTTTTCGCTCTTTGTAAACTACAGCTTATTCGGCTATAATATTCCCAATAAAGATAAAGTTGAGAATAGTTTTATGTTATTGACCGGTAAGAACTGGTGCTTATCGGCATCCCAAAAAGTAGCGGATGCTGATACGCTCCTTAATGTTTTGCTTAAGAATCGCGGAATAACCGAAGGACAATCCGTAGAGCAGTTTTTGTCTGAGGATGACGGCATCTGGCACGATCCGTTCCTTTATAATGACATGCGCAAGGCTGTGGACATCATCAATGAGACGATCGACAGCCAGGGCAAGGTGCTCGTGTACGGAGATTACGACTGTGACGGCGTCACGGCCACTTCGATCCTCGTAAGGTATTTCAGAAGCCATCAGGTGGATGTGCAGTACATTGTGCCGCACAGGTCTGAGCACGGCTACGGACTTACCGAGAAGATCATGGATAAGGTCATCGAGAAGAACCCTGACCTGGTCATTACCGTTGACTGCGGTGTCACGAACGTAGATACGGTGCAGGAACTTAAGAACCGCGGCATTAAGGTCATCGTTACAGACCACCACAACGTTAAGGATGAACTGCCGGCTGCTGACTGCGTTATCTGCGCGAAAAGGCCCGATAACACATATCCTTTCATCGATCTGTGCGGAGCGGGCGTAGCGTTAAAGCTCGTCGAGGCTTTGGGAAAAGACGGCAAGCATAAGGTCACGGGCAATATCTGGCGTCAGGCGATAGAGCTTGCGGGACTTGCGACGATCGCGGATCTCGTATCGGTCACCAATGAGAACAGAACGATAATCAAGCGTGCTTTCAAGAGTATGCAGAAGCCTTCAAATGTCGGTGTTGCCGTCATGAACGAGATGCTCCTTACGCCCGGAAAGACTTTGGATGAGACGTTTATCTCATTTAACTTTGTGCCACGTATCAACGCTGCGGGAAGGCTTTACGATTCCGCAGATGCGTTAAAGCTCTTTCTCGAGAATAACCCTGCAGAGGCAAGAATAGCTGCGCAGGATCTTACGCGCGAAAACGATGAGCGCAAGGAGATAGAGGCGAAGGTCTTTGACGAGGCCAGAGCGCAGCTGGAGAGCCCTACAAGGCCTGACAGATGGTCTCTTACGAATACATGCGGTCCCATTGTAGTTTACGGCAAGGACTGGCATCAGGGCGTTCTGGGAATCGTTGCGGGCAAGCTCTCGCAGTTCTACGGAAGATCTGCTCTTGTATTTACTGATGATGCTACTGAACCGGGGTGCGCGAAGGGCTCCGGAAGGGCTTTCGGCGATTTCGACCTTTACGACTGCCTTGAGAGGATATCCGATAAGCTGGTAAATTTCGGAGGCCATAAGAAGGCCGCAGGACTTCTCGTAAGAAAGACCGACATGGCTACATTCATGGAGGCTCTGGAGCAGGAGTCTGCAAAGATATACGAAGAAAAAGGGCAATCCGGAGAAGAATCTGAGGAAGATACGATCAATGCCGAGTGCGAGATCCTTTCTGAAGGGCTTGTTTTCGATTCATACCGCGAAGTTTGCAAGTTCAGGCCCTTCGGCATCGGCAATCCCAAGCCGGTATTTGTCACTAACGGGCTGATCATTTCGGGGATCGCCCAGATGAGTGCGGGCGCGCACATAAGACTCGATCTGACCGATGCTTCAGGAAATGGCAATATCTCCGCAGTTGGTTTCGGAATGGGCGATTATTTCAACATATTAAGGGCCGGCGACAAGATCGACATCGCATATACCCTGAATGAGTACTGCTACCGCGGTGAGACATCGCTGAGCCTGCATCTTGAGGATATCAGGCCCGAGTTTGACACCGGATTTATGTGGCAGAAGGCAGAAATAGCCGAAAAGCTCTACACGAGCGGACTTGCAATGGACCAGATCGCGAAGATGGCGCCGGGCGAAAATCTCGCAGGAGAGATGAGACCGACCTCGGAGATGTACGGCGCATGCTACAAGGCAATCGAGCGTTTCGGAGGAACTGCGATGTCCACCGTGGACTTAAGGCTCCTTGCAAGATTGGTGTCTAACAATTATGATGTATCGGTAACTCCGTTCCAGGCAAAAAGATGCCTCGAGGTCTTTGCGGACTGTAACCTTATAAGGCTCAGAACGATAACGCCTTTGAGAGTGTGCTTCAACATCCTGGCAGCGGGCGAGAAAGTAAAGCTCAGCGAATCTGAGGTCTATAGGAGAATACAAGGTGACTAAGGGCAAGAATGACAAAGCATTTGATGCCGTAAATGAAGAGGAAGTGCAGGCAGAGGCCGAACGCGCTTATCTTCAGGACGACAGCATTAAGCCTGAGATTCCCCACGACCTCCAGGAAAGATTCAATAAGATCATTACCATCTACGACGAATATGCCCGTGCGGCAAACCTCGACGAGAATGACATCGAAGAGGATAACCGCGAGATGGAGAAGGCTTTCATCTTCGCTTATAAGGCACACCGCCACCAGAGACGCAAGACGGGCGAGCCGTACATCACGCACCCGGTAGCGGTAGCGCTTATCCTTGCTGATCTGAAGGTCGATTCCGCGACGATCGAAGCGGCTCTCCTTCACGATACGATAGAAGATACGATAGTTGACGATGCGATGGTCACGGAGAAATTCGGTCCAGTCGTATGCAGCCTTGTTGACGGCGTTACGAAGCTTAATTTAAGCCTCGATAACGTTGTCTATAATTCGAAGGTCGACATCCAGGCATCTAACGTGCGCAAGATGTTTATCGCTTTGACAGACGATATCAGAGTCATTTTCATAAAGCTTGCTGACCGTCTGCACAACATGAGGACTCTGAAGTTCCAGACTCCCGAAAAGCAGATCGAAAAAGCCCAGGAGACGCTTGATATCTACGTTCCTTTTGCAGGCAGATTCGGTATCTATAAGATCAAATGGGAACTTGAGGACCTGTGCCTGAGATACCTTCATCCCGACGATTACTACGAACTTGTCAAGCTCGTTAACGGTAACCGCGCGCAGAGAGAAGATTTCATGGAAGACGTTGTCTCTGAGATCCGTTCAAAGCTTGAAGAGAACGGCATTGAACATTACGACATAGAAGGGCGTCCCAAGCATTTCTACAGCATCTATAAGAAGATGCACGAAAAGGGCAAAACGATCGATGAGATATACGATCTTTTTGCTTGCAGGATAATCGTTGACGAGGTCATCGAGTGCTATCAGGTGCTCGGCATAATACACGAGATGTACCAGCACGTCCCCGGGCGTTTCAAGGACTATATCGCGATGCCCAAGGAGAATAAATACCAGTCGATCCATACGACTGTCGTAAGCCATACCGGTACGCCTTTTGAAGTTCAGATAAGAACATTTGCGATGCATCAGATCGCTGAGTTCGGCATCGCCGCTCACTGGCACTACAAGGAGGCCGGCAATTCATCTGAATATAAGGCTGACAGATACGATACGAAGATCAACGAGATGAGGCAGATCATCGACTCGCAGAACGAACTTACGGATTCAGGCGAGTTCATGGAAGCGTTCAAGATGAATATCGCTCCGGACGAGATCTTTGTTTATACGCCTAAGCATGAAGTAATCAAGCTCCCTAAGGGATCCTGCCCGATCGACTTCGCGTATGCAATCCACTCCGGTATCGGAAATCACATGCACGGCGCAAAGGTAAACGGACGTATAGTTCCTTTGTCTTATGAACTTAAGAACAGCGACATCGTTGAGATCCAGTCTTCAGCCAAGCTCGTTAAGGGACCTTCACGTGACTGGGTATCCATTGCACGTACTGCAAATGCCAAGTCTAAGATCAACGCATGGTTCAAGCGAGAAGCCCGTGCCGACAACATTACGACAGGCCGCGAGCTCCTCACGAACGAGATCACGCGTAACGGCTTCGATCCCGCGAAGCTTCTTATGCACAAGTCCATCGAGACAATCCTCAGGCGTAATAATTTCCAGTCTCTGGATGATATGTTTGCTGCTTTGGGATACGGTTCCATCAGTGTCAGCAAGGTTTTCTCGCGTCTTCGTGACGACTATATCAGGAACATTTCCGAAGATGAACGCCGCGCATTGGGTTACCGTGTCACGGCAGACGGAAACGTCGCATACAGCCCGAATGAGCTCCCAATCGAACTCGGAAAAGCCGATCAGACGCGTAATGTTAAAGGCGCTAAGAACAAGGCTTCGACCGACAGTTCAAAGCAGGTCGTTGATTACGACGTTGCTAAGATCAATGCTCTCACCCTTGATCCCCACCAGACAGCCGCACCCGGTGCTCCGAAGGGAACAGATGCTCTTGCCGCAGCAGCTTCCGCGAAGCCCACGAGAGGCGCACGCACTGATGCCGCAAGAAGAGCCCAGAGCAACGATGCCGTAGTAGTCAACGGACTTGATACCATCGCTACTCACATCTCGAAATGCTGTCACCCCGTCTACGGTGATGAGATCATCGGTTATGTTACCCAGGAAAAAGGCGTCGGCATCCACAAGGTCAACTGCAAGAATATTCTTAACATAATCAAGAACCGTTCTAACTCACAAAGGGACGAAGAGAAATATCAGCGTCTTGTCGCCGTTAGGTGGCTTTCCAAAGCGAAATATTCAAGCTACGACGTCCAGCTTGTCGTCGTTGCCATGGACCGTCACGGACTTCTCATCGACGTGCTCGACAAGATCAATGAAGAAAAGATCAACATCGTCAAGCTCAACACCGTTGTAGACGGCCCCGAAGCGCGCATCTTCGTCACAGTCAACGTCTCCGGACGCGAGCAGCTTGACCGCACCTGCGACAGGATCATGAGGGTCAAGGACGTCGTAGACGTAATCAGGAATTAATCTCACTCTTTATGTAGCACCAGCTTCGCTAAAGCCGTCAAGAGACCGGCTCCGCCTCGTCCTGCGGACGCTCTTGACTGCCGGCTCGCCGGTGCTTTTTAGTGTTCAAGAGCCGGATTCTCCGGCTCTCATCTTACGATGCGGCCGTTACCGTTTTAAGGCATCAGACAAACTGCGGCTGCTCCAAAAACACATTACTCTTCTGTCTTTAATTTCTTGTCGGTTTGATAGGGGTATTCTGCCGTGGTTTTGTTATATTCCTTGTCGGTTTATGTAATATTGTGTGTGCTTTCAGGGTTTTTGTCGTATTTCTTTAGTGATTTCTTGTGTGCTTCTCTTTGACATTGTCGGTATGTTTTGGCAGTTTTCCGGTGTTTATGAGTGCTTTATTCAAGATGGCGCAGTCAAACCAAAAAGTCACCGATGTCCAAAAAGCGACAAGCACTGTCCAATAATTCAATAAATTAGCCGTTTCAGCGATTTTGTGATCATAAGAGTCTGAACTGATAAGCTTTTTTTAGACACATGTTGTCTTTTTTTGTACATTGGCTCTATATAATTTAATCAAGGAACATCTTTCATCAGTCAGGAGATTTTCTATGAAATACAACAATGAACAACAATTG
>JAEFAV010000002.1 GCA_016288885.1 Saccharofermentans sp. | reverse complement strand
TTGTATTTTTTAATGAACAAAGACCAGCATATTCTTTGAATTATTTAACACCTAAAGAATTCCGAGAAAAATATAGTGCCTGAATAAAAAAACAAAAATCAGTGTCCAAAATATATTGACTAGTACAGTGAATGCAATTATTAATCAGATAGATTGCTAAGTGCCCAATAACCCCGTAAATGATAGATTTCAGGCTAAATTCATACCTACAATGTCAAAGAAAAACCGACAGGATTTCCGACAATATCCCGAACAAAATCGACAAATGCCTACACGATATTACAAGAACCTGCAAGAAAGCATACAAACCTCTTACAGAATCCCCTAAGGATATGACAAACTATAATGGTCCGGGAGGCACCAGATCCGGGCTCTGAAACTAAATACGACCGGCAAAACGGGAGCATCTCCGGGAGGAATAATCACAGACTATTTAAGCCTCGGCATCTTTGATGCAAGAAGCGCCTTTGCGCCTCTTGGAACACTGTTACAGCGCCTGCGAGCGGGCAGTCAAGGCTGCCGGAGGCAAGGCAAAGCCGGGCCTTGACGGCCTGGCGAAGCAGGTGCTATTTCATTTGGAAAATACTTATGCGAATTCTTTTGCGAATCTTTCGGGGTCGATCTGATATAGTTCTTCGCCCAAAGCATCGCTCAGTTCTATGAGCATTCGTTCGTAAGTGCACTGGAGGGGTGAGACTTTGTTTTCGTCGCCGGTGTTCATGCGGTTTGCGCAGCCGCAGGAATTGGTGCAGCGCTTAACGAGATCACAGTCGACACAGGTCTCCGGGGTGGAAGATTTCTTGGCGAGCTCGATGACTTTTGCATCGTCGATGCCGTCGAAGACGTTTCCTAAGAGATAGTCTTTGTCACCGATGAAAGAGGTGCAGGGGTAAAGGTCTCCGTCGGGTGTTACGGGGAGCTGTCTGACGCCTAAGTGGCAGCGCTCTGCGGAGTTTTTGCCGTTGATGCAGTCACGGATCTTCGAGCCGAATGCTGACATGTAGAAGCGCTCTTTTTTGATGAACAGTTCTTTGAGATAAGAGGAGGTCATTTCGAGCTGTTCGCGTAAAAGATCGAGATCCGAATCGGTCCAGTTGACGCGGTTTCCGTAGGCGATGACGAAGGAGACTTTCGAGAAGCCCAAGTCGTGAAGGTATCTGACGGATTCGGCGTAGTAGGGGACCGCCTGGGGTGCGATGGTCGCGAGGGCGGTGGCGTCGGGCATGTAGCTAAGAAGGAGCTTAGCCTTCTTTTCGACGACGGAAGAAGTCGTTTGGCCCCCGACGAAAAATCTGCAGACGTCCTGGGCTTTGCCGTCGAAGGAAAGGCCGATGCCCATTTTCGCTTTAACGGCGCGTTCGAGGAAGATCTCATCCAAAAGGGTGCCGTTGGTCGTCATCTTGCAGTCGAACCTGATTCCGGTCTGTTCAGACTTTGCCTCACAGTAGCTGAGAGCTTTGTAGATCAGGTCTTTCTTGAGCAGGGGTTCGCCGCCAAAGAAACAAAGACCGGCGCGCTGGCCTTTCGAGAAAGCAAGATCGCACGCCTTGTAAAGGACCTCTTCGGTCATGTCTTTGGGACATTTCTCACGGGTGCAGTAACTGCAGTCCATGTTGCAGTTTTCTGTCAGATGCAGAGTAAGATTCATAAGGCTTCACCTGTATCAACCTTCGTCGATTGAAACGCCTCCTTCAAGATCGAGAGGAAGAGATTCTTCTGTCGGATCGGTATAATCGGGATCTACGGCGACGTCGCCTTCAAGAGCAACCTCACCCTCGATGTCTACTTCGCCTGAAAGAACGAGATCTTCGTTATCGGCGTCTATCTTGCAATAGTCGGTCTCATCGGGACGGACATCTGCCGCGCCTGCCAGATCCACTTCGGTTTCCTTCGTGCCGCCTTTGAATGTGAAAGGCATATCTGTGCAGCTGGTTACAGTTACAGCCATCAACGTTGTCATGATGCCGATAGTGTAGAGCGGTTTCTTGTAATCTTTAGCGGGTGTGATCTTCATTGCCACGTCCTCCTCTCTTTGGTCTTTTACTCTATATACAGATGATATCAGGAAAATGTTGCATATGTATTAAATTCCGCGAATGTTGAGGAATTCGAGGAGGATCAACATGGCGATGCTGACACAGTTGCCAAGGATGCTCATGACATATTTGTGCTTGGGTGAAGCGTCTTCGTGCTTGGAAATAAGGCCTATTACAGATGAGACGAGCGTTGCCGCGAACACGATGAGGCCCGCTGCTTCGACGCCGAAGATGAAATATCCCTGCGTGCGCGTTAGGCCGTACTGGTCGGTGTAAGGACCGATCATCATGAGGGGCGGAACGATGCAGAAGCACCTGAAGAGCTGTGACAGCGTGACGAGTAGAGCGCCGCGGTATGTCTCGATCTTTTTGGTCAGGATGCCGATCATCTTGTAGAGGATCATGAAGAAACCGACGACGGCCATGATAACGAATATCACGAGCAGCACGATCGAAGGAAGGAGCGTATTGTCCTTTGCAAAGCTCTGCTGGCCGAGGGTCAGGATGGACGTGCCGTCGCTTGTCTTATAGATAAACCCTAGGTAGGACTGTTCGCCCTGGGTAATGACGAACATGTCGTCTGATATCTGTTCGACGGTTGCCATGCCTGCGGCGTCGTATTTGTTGTCGCCTTTGTAGCTCAAGGGCAGCATGCTGAAGATGCCCCAGATCTTATAGATGCCGCGGCGGATGGATCTTGTGCCCGCGTACATGCCGGAAAGAGCGCCGGGTGAGGTGACGGATGAAGCATATTTTGTGACGTCAATCGATGCTGATGCTCCGAAAAGGATCTCCTGTACGGCATCCCTTCCTCCCGTGGTCATGAAGACCATACCGATGCCTGTCTCAGTGTCGAAAACCAGGTTCGAAGAGCAAGCATTCGTTCCGCCTGAATGCCCCAGAAGATAAGCATTCTCGCACTCTTCGCCCCAAAGTCCGTGGAAGCAGACGGCGATGTCCGTATTTCCGAGATATGAAGTCGGTGAGAGCATCAGATCGCGCGTTTCCTTTTTGGAGAACAGGGGGCAGTCGTCGCGCACAAAGCTTTGTGCGAACTTTGCCATGTCTGAGATCGTTCCGGTCACGGCGCCCGCGGGATAGAGATTGATGTAGATCAGCTGGCTGCCGTTGTTGTTCCAGGTGGCGCCGTCGATGTTGCTGTATGAGACGAGCTCTTTCCGCTTTTCCTGCACCCATGCGTTATCGCTGTGATCGGGAAGGATCGCGGTGTGTTCCATTTCGAGAGGCTCGAAAATATTCTTGTGCACGTAATCCGCATAAGACATGCCTGATATGCGCTCGACGATGTAGCCTGCAAGCGCGGCGCCCCAGTTCGAGTAGGAACAGACCTCGCCCGGACGGTACATCTGCGGCGGTTCGGTGTCGCGAAGGGCATCGCCCAAAGGAACGACTTTGTCTGAAGAATCGACCTGCATCGCCCAGGTGCCTTCGCCCCAGCCCGCATCGTGATTCATGAGGTTCATCATGGTTATCGGATCGTCGTATTTAAGATTCTGGAAAAAGCCGTCGGGCAGGTAAGTGCGGACGTCTGCATTAAGATCGATCAGGCCCTGTTCGTAGAGCTGCATTACGCTGACCCAAACGGTGAGCTTGGAGACGCTGCCCCATTCATAGACGGTGTCGGTATCTACTGCTATGTTGTTCTCTCGGTCGGCAAACCCGAACCCGCCCTCGTAGATGATCTCATCCTTATCGAAGACCGCGGTCGAGAAAGCGACGTATTCGCCCGGGTTATCGGAAGCCCACTTCTCAATCGCACTTCCGACCTCACCGTAAGAAAGTCCCGACGGAGTATATTCATCTTCTGCTGCGAAGACCGTCACGCCGTTTAAAAGCACGGCTGCGGTGCAGAGAAAAGCAGCAAAATCTTTAAAAGATTTCTTCATAAACAAATTACCTCTTCGGTGATCGTCATCACCTCCATAATATTAACATTCACTTCACTCAAAAGTCATAAAAAGACCTTATAATCTAAATTGTAGTCGGGGGAACTATTGCGGACTTTGTCAGGGGATAACGAAGACCATGAAAAAGATTGCAGTTTTTACATCTCATGTTTACGAGCCCATGTGCGGACTGACGCAGAAGGGCATTAATGCTGCTGCTCTGGAATTTGGCGTCAAGGTCATCTATTTCGCGAGCTTCAGCGATTCATATACCGGCAGGAGCTACGATAAATATTCCAAGTACGACATGGGTGACTGCGTCTCATTTGACATCCCCGATCTGAACGATTTTGACGGTGTCATCAGGATAAGCACGTATTTAAGCCCGACGGTCAAGGAGCACCTGGGGCAGATCCTTTCCAAGACGGATTTACCGATAATCAACATCGGTCTTCTCGATCCTGATTACAGAAACATCGTGTGCGACGACAAGTTATCATTTAAAGAGATCGTCGATCACGTTATCGAAGAGCACAACTGCAGGGATATCTACCATATCGCAGGTATCCCGGAAAAAGATTTCGCGAAGAAAAGACATGAAGCATATAAAGAATCGCTCATAGAGCATGGCATCGGATACGATGAATCGAAGGCCTACGTAGGTAATCTCTGGCGTGACTGCGGCGAGGGCGCGCTCGATTACATTCTTGATGACTGTAAGAAAAAAGGCAGGAAGCTTCCGGATGCAGTTATTTGCGCTAATGATTACAGCGCGGTCGGTTTTGTAATCGCGTGCAGGAACAGGGGCATCAGAGTTCCAGAGGATCTCATTGTAACAGGATTTGACGGTGTTGATGACGCGGTCAACGGCTTCCCCACGATCACGACTTCCAGGCAGCCATTCTACAGCTCCGGATATGAGGCGGTTAAGGCGCTTACGGAACTGTTCGATGGAAAGGAGCTCCCGCAGAATATCCTGATCCCCGCCGATTTCCTGAAGAACCAGTCTTGCGGATGCAAGCCTCTGTCGGCCGAAAACATCCTGGATATAAGAGACGTTTATCTTAAGCGCTTAAGGAACACGACTGACATCGCGCAGTCCACGACAAACCTGATGCTCAGCGTCGCGGAAGCCGAGTCACTGACTGAGTTCTTTGACGCGGTCAAGAGAAATGCGAAATGGAACTCCGGCTTCAAGGACATGCTCCTCTGCCTCGCGCCCGGCTGGGACCAGCAGAGGATCGTCGGCGAAAACTATTCGACCACTGACGAAGACATGACCATCGTCACCGGTTACCTCGGCGACGAGGACGTGCCCGTCCAGACTTTCCGGAAAAAGAACATCCTTCCGCCAAAACTCCTCGAAGATCCGAACCCGTACTACATCTTCACGATCCACCATCTGCAGTACTACATGGGCTATCTCATCGTCTCGTCCGACATCGATCTGCACGAGCAGGAGATGCAGCAGTCCTGGCTCGTTGACCTCGGCATGATCTTCGAGAACCGCCGCATCCAGCGCGATCTCCAGTCCTCGGTCAACAGGCTCGAATTCCTCTACAGCAGGGACATGCTTACGGGCCTTTATAACAGGCACGGCATCGAGAGGTTCTTCGGAGAACTTTTCCATGAATGCTGCGAAAACCACACCGGTCTTGCCGTAATGGTCGTCGACATGGACGGCCTCAAACAGATAAACGATAACTTCGGCCACTACGAAGGCGACTACGCAATCAAGGCGATTGCCTCCGCGCTCACCGCCGCATCCGGCACGGACGAGATCTGCATCCGCGTTGGCGGTGACGAGTTCGTCATCCTCGCGAAGAACTACGATCCGATGCGTGCCAACGACTACATCAGGAACGTCCGCGACTACATCTCCGCCAAGGTCAGGAGCGAGAACAAACGCTACGAAGTTAACGTCAGCGTCGGCATCCATATCGCCAACCCGTCAATTGAGCCCAAGGAAGAGCTCTACGACGAGTACCAGTTATTCTCCAAATATCTCAAGATCGCCGACAAAGCGATGTATGACGAGAAGAAGAAGCATAAGAAAGAGAAGTAATGGGGCGGCTTATTTCTTTGCCTTTTTCACCTGCATACAAGATAAGAGAAATGATGTTTTTGCAGGCAGGTTTTTCAGATGACTTTCCTCACGCCCTTTTCATCCGCGTCGAAATGTTTGCCGATCTGCCTGGCGATCTTGGCGAATGAAGCGTCGGGGGATTCCTTGTAGCGGGAGGTCACGTGGGCGTAGCCCCAGAGGTATTCGGGCGGGGTCATGATGGCGACGGGCCAGCCGTATTCTTCGCCTTTTTTGTTGAGGCGCGGGCGGAAGTCCCTGGCGATGAGGTAGGTCTGCATCTGGAGCCTTGTGAGGACGCCTTCGAAGTTTTTCTCGCCGCCTTTGCCGAAGCCGGCTTTCTCTTTCATCTCGAAAGTAAAGAGCTCGGGGGAGCATCCGACGCTCTCGAGGGTTTGCGGATCCACATTCCACATGTCGACTCCCTGCGGAACGAAAAGGTCCATCAGGAGCTTTTCGCGGCGGCCGGCTTTGCCGTCGTCATAGAGGGCGTCGAAGTCGTAGCCGTTGCGGCGGTAGTTCGCGAAGTAAGGAAACCACTTTTTTGAGATGAAGCCTGTGCGGCCGCCGAAGAATTTGCCGTAAGCGACTTTGCCTGTGCGCGAAAGGACGATGCGCCATTCCCATGGGTCGGTTTTCTCGTTTCCTGTCCACCAGAAGGACGGGTCGGTCATGTTCTCAACGGAAAAGCCGTTGATGTCATTGGAAAAGAGCGGCAGGAAGCCGACATCTTCGATAATCTCGAGGAGCCTGCCGCTGCTGAGGACACAGTTTTTGTCCCTGCGGCTGATGCCGTTCATATACCATACGCCGTTGATTACTTCCATGAGGACTCCTTGGGGATGCTTTCGATGATTATTTCAGCAGTTTGAACTTGTTTTCCGTCGGTTTGCCGTGGCCGTAATAAAGGGTGCGCGGGCCGAGAGACATGATCTTCGCGGCGCTGGATTTCAGTGCCGCGAGGTCAGTGTAGAGGTGGCCGGTCGCGGGCGAGATCCAGTTGTCGAGGGCGTCACCGACGATGAGTCTGCCGCCTTCGATGTCGACGCCGACTGAGCCGTTGGTGTGGCCGGGAAGTTCGATTATCTTCGCGTCGATGCCGTATTGCGAAAGGCTGTCGCCCTCCTTGATGAAGAATGTGTTTTCAGGTTTTTCGACGACCGTGTTGCGGAGAACTTTAAGGGACATACCGAGCACAACTTTGCCTACAAGACCGTAGGACTTCATCGGCTGTTTGTCGAAGCTCTCGAAGAGCTCTGAGTCGGCCTCGTGAAATGCCACCGGGACGTTGAAATGCTTTGCAAGCTTCGTGGCATTTTCGGCATGATCAAAATGCACGTGCGTGAGCACGATCAGCTGAAGATCGTATTTGCTGCACTCGGCGAAAACGGTGTCGTAACATTCGCCGCTCGCCGTGTCGACCAGAACGGCTTTGGTGCCGTTTGTCACGAGGTAGCAGTTATCTGTCTTGCCTTTGATCCAATGTACTTCATTCATGGGGAGATTATAGCATTTGAGGGAGGAGATTTGATATTATCAAAAACCAAAATGGCATAAATCCCTTATAAATAGTGGGGTTTTTGTGCAATTGTCTGATAATTTCCCTCGATTTTTGGCAAGCTAAAAATCAGGGCAGTGATATAATAACTACATAGCCACATAGGATTCCTCAACCTATATGGTTACTCCTTTCCAAAGAATGATAAGATTAAAGTGAAAATGGTTCGGACGTGCAGGTGCGAACCATTTTTGCTTTATGGATTTATTTTCCGTATGCGTCCAGAGCTTCTTCGTAATACTTCTTCAGCCTTGTCTTGAGCGACTTTGGCCTGATCACGATGGCCTCCTTGCCGAAACGTCTGAAATAGTCTTCGAGCTGCATTTCGGGCCAGTCAAATTCGTATTTGTCGCCGTCCACGGTTGTGACGGCAGGTCTGTTCTTTACGATCATCTTATACATCTGTTTGCCGCGTTCGGTCATTCTGATCACGGCGTGGATGTCCTGGGCGGCAGAATGGGGGTGCCTTAAGCCGGTCTGGGTCAGCCTTGCCTGGACTTTCTCGTCCCTTTCGAAGGTATCGGAGGTGATGAAAACATTCCTGAGCCTTGAGATCCTGAAGGTGTGGTCCTTGTAATAATCGGAGTTGTGACAGAGCAGATAGCTGAACTGCTCCTCCTTTGAGGTGGCGATCAGGTAGGGCTCGACGGAAATGGTGGATTTGGAGTGCGAATTTGAAGACGAGAACGTCAGGATCCTGTTATTGGCGATCGCCTTGTTGATCGTCTCGTAGGTCTCCTTGAAGATTATCTCCTCTCTTTTATTTCGCGGGATGGAGAGGTAAGACAGGAACATGTCCTTAATGTAGCCCGACAGGGAGTTGTCCTTAAGAAGGTTGTTCTCGATAATCTTGATAATGCTGTAGGACTCGCCGCTGACGGTCAGCGTGATCACGGCGCTCTTGCCGGAGACGGCCTCTTTCTTATTTATATATGTTCTTATTATCTTGTCAGCGAGTACGGAAGCGTCTTCCGATTTCAGCGCTTTTACGGATGTGAGTTCGCTTAGCATGTCGTTTAATAGTTCGTCGTTGTCCCTCCTGTACTGATCGAAATAATTGACGATCAGCTCTTTAAGGAAACCGTTCAGATTTACGGTGCCGTCGTTTCTGAAGAACTCGAAGAGCTCGGCGTCGTTGATGAGCCTTGTTTTCGTATCTTCCGAAAGATAGATCTTATACTTCTCGGTCATAGCGGCCTCCTTTTTGGGGTTGCGAAAAATGATAAATATACTAAAAGTACCATAATATTCTCATTGTATTGGGGTTGTTGACAAATGTCAATCTGCATCTTTAAAACCCCAGAAAAACGGGTTAACATAAGGGTGCATAAAGGTGCAGACAGCAAATAAACGATCAGGACTGTTAATCCCAATTCTAACGAAACGCACCTTGTAATTTGGAGAAAATGAAATGGAATACATAGAGATCAAAGGAAAGGTTAATACAGCAATCTGTTACGCAAAAGTCGTGGAAGACGAAGCCATCGCGCAGATCAGAAGAATGTGCGATTACAAGATGACAGAAGGATCCAAGATCAGGATCATGCCTGACGTTCACTCCGGCAAGGGCTGCACGATCGGCACTACAATGACGATCACTGACAAAGCGGTTCCTAACGTCGTAGGCGTGGATATCGGATGCGGTATGTACACGGTGGAGCTCGGCAAGGGCGAAATCGATTACATAATGGTCGATGCGGCCGCTCACTATATACCTTCAGGCACAAGTGTATGGGACGGCCGCAAAGAACATTTCGATCTCACAGGTCTTAAGTGTTACAGAGAGCTCAGGGATGCCAAGAGACTCGAAAGATCTTTAGGCACATTGGGCGGCGGCAACCACTTCATCGAGATCGACGAAGCTTCTGACGGTACAAAATATCTTGTAATCCACTCCGGTTCCAGAAACCTCGGCAAGCAGGTCGCTGAATACTACCAGAACCTCGCGATCAAGCTCGACAGAGGTTACGACACTTATCTTGATGAGCGCGATGAGATCATCAGAGCTTACAAAGAGCAGGGTCGTACAAAAGAGATCCAGGCGGCTTTAAAGCAGCTTAAGTGGAAAGTTTTTGAGGGCGAATCTTCTATGCCTGAAGACCTCTGCTACCTCTCCGGCAAATATCTGGAAGACTACCTCCACGACGTGGAAATCTGCCAGGCATTCGCGAAAAGAAGCAGAGAGTTGATGGCAGAGATCCTCTGCGCCAGAGCCGGCCTTACTGCAGGTGAGTCCTTCCATACGATCCACAACTACATCGATACGGAAGAGATGATCTTAAGAAAAGGCTCCATCGCAGCGCACAGGGGCGAGAAGGTCCTTATCCCAATCAACATGAGGGACGGTTCCGTCATCGCCATCGGCAAGGGCAATCCCGAGTGGAACTACTCCGCTCCTCACGGCGCCGGAAGGCTCATGTCCAGAACCAAGGCCAAAGAGACACTCTCCATGGACGACTACAAGAAAGCCATGGAAGGCATCTTCACAACATCCGTCAACGAGTTCACGCTCGACGAAGCGCCTATGGCCTACAAGTCCTTAGATGACATCATCGATGTGATCACAGAGTCCGTGGACGTCGTGGAAGTGATCAAGCCTGTGTATAACTTTAAAGCGTGAAGAGGCGCGATTAATGTATTAAAAAATGGGGTTGTCCCGAAAGGGCAACCCCTTTTTAAAATCGCGCTGTTTTCAACTGCAAAAAGGCCTTTTTCGGATTCGGCTGCATTTATACCCGTTATACCCTTGAATGATGGTTTATAGAGGGTATAATGGGTATAACTAATAGAAAGGCGGTGCCGGATATGGATAGAGATGATCTGATAATGCAGATTGCGGATCTGGAACGCGAGATCGCGCGCTTGCCCGAAGGCACTGTTACCAGGAAGCGGATCAAGGATAAGGATTACTTTTATCATAGGGTAACTCGTAACGGGAAACGCACAGAGACATATATCAGTTTTGAGAGCGTTGAAGATCTTAAGGATAAGATCGAGAGGCGCAAGAATCTGGAGAAGAGATTAAAGGAGCTCAGATCTGAATATGCTTCCGCAGAACGTGCTGAGGGTGTGGTCCAAAAGGCAGGTTACAAAACCATCGTAAGATACGGCAGGAATCTTGAGGCTCAGATCGCGTCGGTAAAGAAATATAAAAAAAGGGAATGCTATAGCGTTCTCAGGGATTACATTTTCGGAGATTGCAATGATAAGGTCCTGATCGTATATGGGTTAAGACGTACCGGTAAGACGACAATGATCCGTCAGGTCCTTGCTGAGCTTTCTGATGATGAATTCAACAAAGCGGCTTTTATACAGATTACGGGCAGGGATACGCTTGCTGATCTTGATTCCGATCTGAGAATACTCGAGGACAAAGGTTATAAATATATTTTCATAGACGAAGTCACTCTAATGGAAGACTTTGTAGAGGGCGCAGCCATTTTCGCTGACATCTATGCCAGTAGCGGAATGAAGATCGTGTTGTCAGGCACGGATTCGCTTGGATTTGCCTTTTCGAAAGAAGACCAGTTATATGACAGATGCATAGTACTTCACACCACCTTTATTCCATACCGTGAGTTCGAAGAAGTTCTCGGGATCAAAGGCATTGATAAATACATTCAGTATGGCGGCACGATGAGCCTTGGCGGCATCAATTATAACTCGGATATTCCTTTTATGAATGCTGATAAAGCTGAAGAATATATCGATACTTCTATAGCGAGAAATATCCAGCATTCGTTGAAGATTTATCAATACGGAGGTCACTTCAGATCGCTCCTCGAACTCTACGAGAAGGGTGAACTTACAAATGTTATCAATCGTGTTGTTGAGAATATCAATCACCGGTTTACCAAGAACGTGATTGAGAGCACTTTTAAGTCACATGATCTAGCAGTAACAGCAGTAAACTTGCGCAGAGACAGAACACAGCCGATAGATCTTAATGAAAACATTGACTTGGATAAGGTTACTCTCGGGATAAAAGAGATGTTGGATATTCTGAATAAAGAAGAACAGAGCATCGAGATCGATGAAGACCACATGATCCAGATAAAGGAATACCTGACTTTGCTCGATCTGATCATGGAGATAGATCTGGAGTCATTGCCTAGGGTTAATGCGAAAAATACTATCACGGTAATAGCGCAACCCGGCCTGAGGTATGCCCAGGCCTGTGCTATCGTTACGAATCTGCTTAATGACATTAAGTTTCAGGAACTGTCATTACACGAACGCCAGCGCATATTGGACAGACTTCTCAGCGAGATCAGCGGCAGAATGATGGAAGAGATCGTGCTGCTTGAAACGAAGATTGCCAATCCCGGCAAGAAGGTCTTTAAGCTTCAGTTCGCCATCGGCGAGTTCGATATGGTTGTATTCGATCCCGTTAAGATGAATTGCAAGATATATGAGATCAAATACAGCAAAGAAAGAATAAAGGACCAGTATCATCATCTGACCGATGAGGAAAAGTGTGCTATGACAGCGCATGCTTTTGGAAATATCATCGATAAGAACGTCATTTACAGAGGAGACTCATTGATACTGAAGAACAAAATCAGATATATAAATGTTGAAGAGTATCTGAAGTCGTTATAAATCACTAATGTTATAATTGATTCGTATTTAAACGCTATTAATTCTCTGTGGCCCAGTCCATATGATCTGAGGTTTTTATGTCCGATACGAATCTTACCAAAGCCCTTGCCGAATGTTATGAAGCTGCGAAGAGCGGGTATGAACTGGCTTTAAATGAGAAGAATGCACTTGATGGTATTCTGAGCTCTGCTGAAGATAAGATCCGTAATACTGCCATAGAGTACAAGGCATCACCCTGCGAAGTAATCGGTATTGGGGACGCTTTGGAAGGGCAGCTTTCCGAGATACAGGGCGCGGTCAATGATCTGAGATTGTCTTTTTCTGAGGATCTGGAAAATCTTAAGGGCGACCTTGAGAAGTTTTCGATTACGCTTTTCGGAAGAACGATGGCAGGTAAGTCCACGTTGATGGAAGTTCTTACGGAGGGTGACGGTTCTGCGATAGGAATGGGCGCCCAGAGAACGACCAGAGACATAAGAAGTTACGAGTGGAACGGGCTTTCCGTGACGGATGTTCCCGGAATAGGAGCATTTGAGGGAGAAGAAGATACGCGTCTTGCGTTCGATGCGGCAAAGACAGCGGACCTTATTGTGTTCCTTTTGACTGACGATGCTCCGCAGGCTGTTGAAGCTGATTGTTTCAGGCAGGTCAAGGATCTTGGCAAGCCGGTAATAGTGATATTGAACGTTAAAGTCTCAATCGATGCAGGCAAGAGCAAGAAACTCATCGAGCGCGACATGAAGCGCGCATTTGATTACGAGCGTATTGAAGAGATCAGGAAGCAGTTCTGTAAGTTTGCGGAGCCATATGGTCAGGACTGGACTTCCGTGCCTTTCGTTTATGTGCATCTCAAGTCAGCTTATGAGGCAGTTAAGTGTGAGCAGTCATCTGATTCTGAGATCAATTCCCAGGCAGAGTTCTGGCGTACTATAAGCCATATTGATGACCTTAAATCTTTTATCTGTGAAGAGGTTAAAGTCAGAGGAAGATACATAAGAGTCAAGACTTTCGCTGACATCATTTCGAATCCTATGACAGAGGTCTTATCTGAACTTGACTGGCAGAGCAGGATGAACGAGTCGCAGGGAAGGATCATTGCTGATAAGAAACGCGCGCTTGAGAAGCAGAAAGCGGTTTTCGTTAAGTCAGGCAAGCAGAGGATCGAATCTTTCATGATGCGCCTAAAGACTGAATTCCGTGCTGATATCGCGACTTTTGCGGAAGACCACTATCAGGATAAGATGGCCGATATCGCATGGGCCGACCTTGTAAAGAGCAAGGATATAGAAGGCCGGTGCCGTGTGTTCCTTGACGATATGGAAGCCGAAGTTGACGGGATCATTCAGGAAACGATCCGTGAGATGACGAGCGAACTCAGATATGTGTCTGTGGAGGCGCTCGAAAGAAGCTTCCTGACGCCTACTCTTGTTGATACCAGAGGCATTCTCAGCTGGACAGGATTAATACTGGGAAGCGGTGGCACCATAGCTTCCGTTGTTTTATCTCTGGCAGGTGTAAGTGTGGCGGGTCCTGTAGGGTGGATAGCCTCGGCAATAGGAGTTACCGGATTGATAGGAGTGTTCCTTCTTGAAACCCGCGGAGACAAACAGGCCCGTGCCCGCGCCAAGCTCGAAGAGGAACTGGGCAAGTCCGTTAACGTCACCTGCGATAACATTTGGACCCAGCTTGAAAAGAATCTCGACAGGCTTGTTAAGGGAAAGATAGACCTGGTCATCTCGGAGCTTACAAAGTTCGGAAATGTCATTAATTCTCTTGCATCAACGCAGTTCTCTCTTGCAGGTTCTTTACGAACAGAGATCCGTTCTCTGAACCTGACGTTCATTAAGGAAATTTCAAATGCGGTATTTGGCGGGGAAAAGGCTTCTGACCATATGTCGAAGATCGGGACTGCCGTCAGGATCCCCGGTGTGCGCACCTTGCTCCTGGAAGGATCCTCAGGTTCTGTTGAGCCTGAATTCGCTTCAAAAATGGAAGAACTAATAGCAGAAGATGTTAGACTTATAGAAGGCACCTCAGATATTCCTTTGTTAGTGTCTTCAATACTTGACGATATTGTTAAGCCGGATGAAATTGTCAAAGATGAGGAAAGCGAAGTTGTCGTTATAAAGGCAAGCGAAAAGGACATTATGCTGTATAACAAACTGAGATTGTTGGAGCAGCTCATGCCATACAAGATAGGAGGGTAACCTATGTTAAAGATAGCCGAGTTGTCACGCACCAAAGAAGCCCTGAAAGAGAAAGCTGTACGTGCGCTGAACGATGCAGGCGTAAGCCGTGATGCTGAAGCCGAGAACAGCGATAAGGTTAAGATCGTTTTCGCAGGTCAGTATTCTGCCGGAAAGTCTTCCATCATCAAGATGCTTACGGGTGACGATACGGTTGCCACAGGTGCCAAGATCACTACCGAAGAAACCCATGCTTATGAGTGGAACGGTCTTGAGATAGTTGATACTCCCGGCGTACATACGACGCTTCGTCCGGATCACGATGAGATATCCTACAATGCAATCGCGTCCGCTGATATACTGGTTTTCGTAGTTACCAATGAATTGTTCGATTCATATATGGCTGATCATTTCAGGCGCCTTGCGATCGATAAAGATAAAGCAGGCGAGATGATCCTTGTGGTTAACAAGATGGACCGTGCTGCAGGCGGAAACACCGCTTCACAGCAGGATATCATCCGTGAAGCCCTTAAGCCTGTGCTGGCACCTTACACGCCTGAACAGCTGCATATTTCTTTCCTGGATGCACAGTCCTATCTTGATAGTGTTGGGGAACGTGAAGAGGATCCCGAACTTGCTGATGAACTGCTGGAAAGATCCGGATATGAGAAGTTCATTGAGACCCTCAATCTCTTTGTGGCAGAGAAGGCTCTCTCGTCCAAACTTACGACAGATCTTTATGTTCTGGACAATGAACTGGATAAGGCTATTTCTGATCTGACGCCCGGATCGGAGGATGCAGATATTGATGCTCTCGAAGAAAACCTTAAGCAGCAGCGCCACATCCTTATCGATGCAAGAACGAGAATGCAGAGGGAAGTACAGGACATTTTCAGTGATGCATCCTCGCAGATAAGAGAACTCGGACTTGATGCCGCTTCTTTGATGGAAGTTAAAAACATAAGCGAAGAAACAGAAGAGCAGCTCTCACAATATGCCAAGACCGCTGAAAGCCTTATGGAAGAGACCCGGCTAAAGGCTGACGATCACGTTCATTCACGCTTCATTGAACTCGGTCAGGCATTTGTCGATATGGAATCAACGGAATTCAACCAGAACCTCAAGATCAGACTCGTGGACAAATATGACAGCCTTCCTGATTCGATCAAGAAAGTGTTTATTACGGCCACCGATCTCGAAAAGAAAAGCGATATTCTTGCCGGTGTTATCAAGAAGGCAGGCATTCCCGAACAACTGTCACTTAACGATTCAGCCGTCAATGAAATAAAACTGACTGACAACACGCAGCACTTCTTAAGAAATTCGATCTCGACCATGGTTTACAGCGGAGGCAGGATCGCAAGCAGTTTCGTCAAATCAGCCCGCGCGGCAACAAACATTTCAAGAACGACATCCATAGCTTCTATTCTTGGTATCGGGATCGACATGGTTTTCCAGATCAAGGAAGACTACGAAGAGCAGCTTCAGCTTGAAGCCATGAGGAATAACCGCCAGAACATCAGAAGCGGATTCAATGCTGCTGCAAAAGAACTGGAAGACTATTCTGCTGACTACATCAAGCAATGCGTCATCGCACCGATGGAGCAGTCGATCAAGTCGGTGGAGAGCAACATCTCAGAGCTTCGCGACTCGCGTTCCGGCAGATCCGAGAAATGCGTAAGGCTCGAACGCATCCAGAAAGAGATCCAGGCACTCATCGCCCAGATCCACGAGTCAAATGAGTAAAGCACGGATTTACATATTGTTAGGAGATTAACATGGGAAACAAACTGATCGTTGTATGCAAAGATAAAAAGACAATCGATGATGTCTGCAGAATACTGGTGATCTCAGGAAACATATCGTATGAGGATATTGAGTGCTGGGAAGAGAAGACCTGGGATGTCAAACGCAAGTCGGGTCCCGTTGCTTCAAAAGTGCTATTTGTCGGAGACATCAAAGATACCGAATCCCTTTCCTGCTTCATCGATATTGCTTACGAGCGCTGGGGCATCTGCTATGGAACAAATCCACGCTATGCGGTGATCAAGGCTGATACCGTTTATATCAAGGATGCTGACCGTTATAAGGCATTCATGTCCAGCTATAACGACGCGCTTGATCCTATTTTCACTCCGGTTGCAGAGGACAAGTCCGCCAAGGTTGCAAAGGCAGTCGGAACCGTTGGTCTTGCAGTCGCAACCGGCGGCGCCAGCCTTGCCGCCCAGAAGATCATTGACGATAACAAGACTCTTGCCGAAAAGAACACCAAGCTCTGCCTGTACGGTACCTGGCACTTTGCGAATAATTGTCTTGAGGAGTTTTTGGGAGAGTAAATTTAGGACAAGCTATATCTCATAAAGTATAAAATGGTAAATATATGCACTTATTTGCTTGAGTTTATAAAGAGAGTAGATAAGCATCGCAAAAAGGAGACTATATGACGATTCCTAAGAGGAATAGCCTATATATCTTAAACATAATAGCTCCCCTTTTTTGCGGGTTGTATATTTATTTGACAAAAGCAGAAAGCACATATTTATCTGATTTTTTGTTTGGTTTTCGTTCGGTGTTACCTACTGTCAGTTATCCATATATTATCCGATATTATGCCTGCGATTTTTTGTGGACATATTCTTTGTTCTTCTGCCTTAGGCTCACATTAGGAGACGCTTTAAAAGGCAAACATAACTGGACGGTTGTTTTAATATCAAGTGTTACCGCTATAATTCTAGAAACCATACAGCTTTTCAAGATCATTCCCGGAACATTTGATTTTCTTGATATTCTTACGGAACTATTAGCAGTAGCTGTTGCATTTCTGATAACAGCAATAATAGAAAAAAGATAATTGATTACGCCTACCCTCCAAATTAAGAGTAGGCGTAATTGTTAAATCAAAGAACATTTTGGAATTAAATATTCTTTTCTGTTTGGAAATGGACATTTGCTTAAAATTATTACCAGTTATAGTAAGTATTTCGAGCAATTACTTTATATTCAGCAACATCATCTGTGGAAATCTCGGTATTACCAACCATTGTAGATATTTCAAAGCTTGTTTTTCCACCAGCACTCATTTCATCAGCATATATGTAACGGACATCGAGTATTTCTCCGTCGCTGTCGAAGAAGATAGCAACGACCTTAACACCAATGGAAGATGTATCTTCAGATGAGTTGTTAGTAACACGACCTGTGACTTTAACACCCATACCATAATCATTATCTCTTATATCAAGATCTGAAACCTCATAATCAGTAATTGCATCTTTTCCTTTTTTCGCAACTTCTATTGTGAAGTTTGGTACGAGATTAATGCCGTTATCAAATGAGACAGTATCATCAATATAACCATCATTAAAGAAATATCCATATTCGCCTGGAGCGATTACATCAGGTGCAACTGAAATCATCTTATCAGATTGGAGAAGGTGACCGTTATCATCCTCTAAGTCAAATGTACAATCTTTAAGATAAATGTAAGCGTTGCCGGTGTTTTTGATTTCTATAATACCGCAGTATTCTTCTTTACTGATAGAGTTCGTATAGTGAGTAAACGTTGTGCGAGTAATCTCGTACTGTGCCTTTTCCTGAACTGTTGTTGTAGCTTCTGTAGTTTCTTCGGTAGCCTTATCACCGATTGTTACGCTGCCTGTCTCTTTTGAACTGCTACTGCTTGATCCCGATGCCATAGCCATACCTGCAAATACACATAAGGCAAGGATTGTGCATATGGATCTGACTAGAATCTTTTTCTTCATATAGATTACCTCCGTTATAAATATTTCGGTAAATAAAAAGTGCGGTAACCGAAGCTACCGCACCGAAAACCGTCAGCCTCGATTGCTGCGACACAACTCATCCTATGACAGGTATGAAAGAGACCGGCGTTTTTGCCGAACGTCGAAACTGTCATAGGTAATTATCAAGTTGTGTCGCACCATTATTATAACCCAAAGCTCTATTACCTTTCTAATAACCTTTTGTAAACGAGAAATGAAAGCGCTGCTCATATTGTTTACCTGTTTTAGCGGGCCTTATATCTTTGAGATAATGGTTATCTGTCTCTTTCTGATCTCTTTCATACCTTCTCATTTTCGATTCTATTACCCGCGAAAAAAGAAATGGTATGCTGACGGCATACATAAAAAACCCTGACGGGCTTCATGCTGTCAGGGCATCAGAAAAATCAAATCTATATAAGTAAAGTTAATCCAACGGCGGCAGTTTGTATTCCTCAAGAAGACCGTTGAGATCCATTATGCTCATCTTTTTGTTGATGGCATAGATCACGAGACTGTCGCGGCGGCTCTTGGCATATAAGATGCCTTCCTGGGCAATCTCAAGAGCGCGCTGGCACTCGGGGAGCGTCATCTCACAAGCGATGGCAATGGCGATGATCTTGTCTCTGCCGGGATGCTTACTTCCGTCCATGATCTGATAGATGTACGTGCGGTCAATACTGCTTTTCTTCTGCATATCGACAATCGACATGCCTTTTTCAGCCAGGATCGCTTTGATGTATGAGCTGAAATCCTTAGGATACTTGTCCCTTATCTCTTCAAGATAACGGTCGAGTTCTTCAGGCGTGTCCGTTGAGGTCAGCTTGTTCATCAGGTCACTCGTTTTGTCTGTCATAGTACCTTCCTCTCGATGTATAATCGTTATATGCATAACATGTCCGAGTACAGAGAATTATATCATTACGATGATAAACGCAGTCTTGTCATTGATGAAAAGACAGGCGATGTATGCATGATGAAAAGGCTGTTGCATTATGACGAGAGTGTCTATGCATATCTTTCATCTAATAAAAATATACATGTTCCTGCGATTCTTGCTTATTGGAAAGATGACAATAATAACCTGATCGTAATCGAGGAGTTCGTACAGGGTAATACTTTCGATGTTTTGATAAATGACCGCACGATGCCTGATAAGACCAAGCTTAACTATTTTCTCGAATTGCTTGATGGTCTTGCTTTTCTGCATAGTGCTCCCAATCCGATCATTCACAGGGATTTGAAACCTTCCAACATTATGGTTACCGAGAAGGGTGAACTCTATATCCTTGATTACGATGCTGCGAAAATATATAAGCCGGACAGCAGCGGTGATACCACATACCTGGGTACTGACGGAGTAGCCGCGCCAGAGCAGTATGGCTTTATGCAGTCTGATCCGAGAAGTGATGTTTATGCCGTAGGGAAGATGCTTATGGCTGCATTCCCGAATAATGCGAGGATACAGAAGATCGCAGCGAAAGCATCGAGCTTTGATCCCAATAACCGTTACACAGATGCACGTGAACTATCGGATGTGCTTTCAAGGCGGATCAGTCCGAACTTGAAGCTGAAGTCACTTTTTCCACCACCGGGTTTCCGGTCCCGCACATTGTGGAAAATGATATTGGCAACGATTGCATATATTTATTTGATCTCGATCATGATAGGATTTCATGCCAGTGATGATCCGATGATCAATACTGCGTGTCAAATAATGGCGGTTCTATTGATCATTATTTCGATAGATATCTGTACTTCGTGGTCTGGTATATTCGATGTCCTTCCATTTGTAACGCATAAGAACTTTTTCCTGCGCAGTCTGTTCAAACTGATATTCATTATTTGTACGTTTATTGTATTGGTCATTATTGCATCAATGATTCTGGTAATGATCAAATATGCGACAGGACAGTAGCTTATCCTCTCACATACACCGGCATTTCTAAATACCCGCGCTTCTCCTTGAAGAACCTTCCGGTCTCTACGACTCGCTTATCCTTGCCGTCAACGGACGTCCATGTGCCTTCGGGCAGATAGAACTCTACCCATCCGTCCTCGTCGAAAACAGGTGCCACGAGGATCTTGTCGCCGAGCATGTACTGTTTGTCCAGGAAGGCGCAGACGGGGTCGTTCTGGAATTCGAGGACCATGGGGCGCATGACGGGAAAGCCGTAATTCTCAGCCTCCTCGCGGGCAACATTTATATACGGCATGAGTGATTTTTTGAGCTCGACATAGTGCCTTAAGACATCCACGGATTCTTCGTCGTAGTTCCACGGTACGCGGTAGGAGGTGCTGCCGTGGAGTCTGCTGTGGGAGCTGAGAAGCCCGAACGCGGACCAGCGCTTGTAGACGTCAGGTGTTGATTTGTCTTCGAAGCCGCCGATGTCGTGGCTCCAGTATGAGAAACCCGAGAGCATGAGCGAGAGTCCGCCCCTGATGGTCTGTTCCATAGACGGATAGTCCGAGTGGCAGTCGCCGCCCCAGTGGACGGGGAATTTCTGGCAGCCTGCGGTGGCGCTTCTTGCGAAGAGAACAGCTTCACCTTTGCCGCGAACTTTTTCGAGCAGATCGAAGACTGCCTCATTGTAAAGATAAGTGTAGTAATTGTGCATCCTCAGAGGATCGGAGCCGTCTGCGAAGACAACATCATCGACAGGTATCCTCTCACCGAAGTCAGTCTTGAAACAGTCGACGCCGATGTCGAGAAGAGCCTTAAGCTTGGCACAGAACCACTCGCGCGCATCAGGATTCGTGAAGTCGACGATGCCCATCCCGGCCTGCCAGAGATCAGTCTGCCAGACGCTGCCGTCGGTCTTCTTAATAAGATAGCCATTTTGAGCAGCCTCGTCGAAGATCTCGGACTGCTGGGCGATGTAAGGGTTGATCCAGACACAGACGTGAAGGCCCCTTTCGTGAAGCTTCGCGATAAGGCCGGCAGGGTCGGGGAACATGTCGCTGTCCCAGAGGAAATTGCACCAGTGGCTGTCCTTCATCCAGAAACAGTCAAAATGGAATACCTTGAGATCTATTCCTCTTTCACGCATACCGTCGACAAATGAGAGCACGGTTTCTTCATCGTAATCGGTCGAGAATGAAGTCGATAGCCAGAGTCCGAAAGACCAGTCCGGAAGCTTCGGAACTCGGCCCGTAAGTCCCGTATAGAGCGTGACGACATCCTTCATGGAATTACCCGCAATGAGGTAGTAATCGAGGCACTCGCCGCGCACAGAGAACTGCACCTTAGAGACGTGTTCGGAGGCGACCTCGAAATTTATCTCTTCGGTATGATTCACGAATACGCCCAGGTTGTTATCCGTAATGTAGAACGGGATGTTCTTGTAGGACTGCTCAGAGAAAGTACCGCCATCCTTGTTATCGATGTCGATACTCTGGCCGTTCCTTATGAAGTTCCCGAACCGCTCGCCCAGGCCGTAGACGTGCTCGCCCACGCGGAGATTCAGCTGTTCCCTCATGAAACTGCCGTGACTGCCGTCGATGTATGCCAGCGCGCCCTCTTTGGAACCAGTGACCGTGCGGCCGCCCCTCTTAAGCTCGTAGCTGTAGTTTTCCTTGTTGATGAAAAGCGAGCTCTCGCCGCTCTTTATTGTGATAGTCTTCTCATCCTCATCGGTGATGAGACTGATGCTGCCGGTGTTCAGCCTGAAGAATGAAGGCGCGAGCGAATTGTCGCCCTTAAAATGATATGTCCTGATCCGGAAAATGTTTTCGGCAGGTGAGGTAATCTCCATCGTGATGTAAGGGCCGCTCAAGGTCATGCCCCTGACGTAGATGTGAAACGTCGGCATGGTGAGCTTCACCATGTCACCGGTCTTTTCAACGAACCGCACCTCGCAAGCCTTGTGTATATCGAAACCTTCCGCCGTTCTCCACGCGCCGTCCGTAAATCTCATAAGGGTAACCTCCGGAAATTATAAATCTGATGGTTCTTATGTAATTTTATCACGACAGGTTATTAGAATAGTTGTAAGACCAGGACAGTCTCGAGTTCTTTTTTCAGCAACTTCAATACATCCCCTCCAATCTGTAGCTTAAGCATCAGATCAGCCCGGTATTACTGATTGTTTGGGCCCGTGCGTCCGGTGATAATGTTGCCATCAAACAAAAACACACAAATTTGGAGGAAACAAAAATGACAACCAAAATAAATAACACAATGGAACTTAACCTGAATGAGCTCGAGATCGTTACGGGCGGCACTGTAGGGGAGCTGGAAGACCTGGTGCATGCATTTGTTTGTACCGGTAGTGATTACGGAGTCTTATTTGCAGCTCATTGTCCCGGTGCAAACTATGGTACTGCAAAGATCGTTGAGGAACTCCTTAATTCCGCACTCGGCATTTCCGCTGACATCGACTTAGGTTTTTGCGGAACAGGTATTAACTCCAAGCCTAACAAGTACATTGATAAGGCAACGGGTAAGACGCTGACACACGAAGAGGTTATCGCCAGGATTTACGGATAAGACATTCTTCATACTATCCCCATACATTTACAGAGAAAAGGACGGTCATACGGCCGCCCTTTTTCCCTACTTTGGTAAAGGAGTAAAATGGAATTTCTCATATCTATCAATCAGTCTGTCAATGAAGCTTATGTATTTATGTTAACGCGCAAATTTGAGTTTCGGGTTAATTAATAATGAACAAATGATTATTAAATGTAAATTGTTTTCGAGGGGAGATCTCGAGGGCGAGTTTTATTGCGAGGGTACACATTTTTCGCACTGAATTTCACGCCAATGTAAAAAATACACGTCAAAAATCGCGCGATGCGTGAAAAATAGCGTTATTTTATGAAAACAGGTTCAATTATCACGCTGAATTTCGCGCTTAACGTGATTTTTTGCGTATATTTTCGTCCGCACTTGTCCGGCATCTCGAAAACAAGTCCCACCGCTCTTTTACGTAGACGATGGGACCTGTCCTCAAATCCTTAGGAGCAATTAACCCTTGGGTTTTATGAATTTAAGAACGACTAGTGCTGCGATCACGACAACGAAGCAGACAACTATAGAAATGGTGTTCTGGATCTTCGAGGTGTTCACGGACGATCCGGGCATTCCTGAGCCGGAGAACGAGCCAGGGAAGGAGGATGGACGTGAAGAGCTGTCCGAACCGGAAGAGCCGTCTGAGCCTGAGCCTTGTCCGTAATGCCACATACTCTCCGTACGGGATCTCGAACTTGAGCTCATGCCGGTAATTCCTGTTTTTTTCCATGGTTATCCTTATGCCCCCTCCTTATCTTGATGGCAACATTGTAGGGGGGCACCTGAAATGAATTTGAAGTAAGAAAAGGGGTGATTCCGCCAGAGTTATAAAACATAATGACCGATTTTGTGACTAGAACCATGTCAGATACTCTCAAAAAAGTCATTTCATTCCGAAAATGACTTTTTTGAGAGTGAACCGATGTCAATTAGTCATAAATTAGTCATTGAGGACGAAACAGGGTTAAGAACTTACAGATCTATCGTGATCTTCATGGACTTCCCGTCGGGGCATACCGCAGAGATCTTACCGCCGTGGGCGTCTGCGACGGCTTTTGCGATGGCGAGGCCGATGCCGTTGCCGCCTGTGGAGGAATTGCGCGATTCATCGGGACGGTAGAAGCGGTCGAAGAGGCGGTTAACATCGGGCGCCTTTTCGTAATTGCATGTGTTATAGATTTCGATATGGGTCCTGTTCTTTATCTTATGCATCGAAAATGAGATCTGCCCGCCGTCATTAGAATACTTGATCGCATTATCGATCAGCACGGACAGCATCTGCTGGATGGAAACTTTCTCGCCGACGATCGAGACGTTTTCCTGGACATCAGTCCTGATCTCCTTGCCGCGCGCCTTGGCCTGGGGAATGAAGACTTCGAGGGTCTCCCAGACGGCGCCGCTTAAGTCGAACTGTTCCTTGGCGGGGACGGGCTTGATCTCGTCGAGCTTGGACAGGGCGACGAGTTCGCTGACAAGACCGGACATGCGGCTGACCTGGGAGCGGACGTTGCCGGTCCATTCGTCCTCGCCGTGTTCCATTTCGATGACGTCGAGACTGGTCGAAATGGAGGTGAGCGGGGTCTTCAGCTCGTGGCTCGCATCGGTGATGAAGCGTTTCTGGATCTCGATGTTCTGGGCGATCGGCTGGATCGCTTTTTTCGAGAGAAGAACGACGAGAATGAAGACCAGGAGCAGGGCGATGGCTGAAATGACCAGCGTCATGCAGAGGACGGAATTCATCGACCTTATCTCGTTCTCACAATTGAGGAAGACTACGACGGTCGCGTCATCGGAATCGATGCGCGCGTAACGGTAGCCGCCCAGGTATCCGCGGTCGGACTTCCTGGCAAGAGCTGAAAGGGTGTAATCGATCGCTTCGGTCTCGTCGACTGACGCGACGAAGTCCATTGACGTGAACAGTACCGTGTTATCGTCGCTGATCGCAACGATGAAGAAACGCGTCATGTAGTTTGCTTCGAGGTTAGGCAGTGCGAGGAAAGGTTCCATCGGCATATTATCGCCGTTCATGCCCGGACCGGGGCCCCGTATGCCGGGACCTGCGAACTGCGGCCTGTAAGCGTCGTAAGTGACGATGGAATCGATGGTCTGGTCGATTCGCTGGGTCTCGACGCAGTAGTTAGCGATGTTGACAAGGCTCGCGATCAGTGCGATCACGAGGAAAAAAGCGAGCATCGCTACAAATACAAAACGCCAGCGGAGCTTCCTGATCATTTAATGACCTCCAGCGAATAGCCGGCGCCTCTGATGGTCTTGATCTCGACGTTGGCATCAAGTGCTTTGAGCTTCTTTCTTACAAAACCGATGTGGGTCCACACGACGTCGATGTAGGATTCCGAGTCCAGACCCCAGATCTTTTCCATAAGGTGCTCCGTCGAGAAAACGAAACCCGGGTGGAGCATGAAGAGTTCTATAAGCTGGTATTCCTTATTTGTAAGGCTGACGGATTTGTCGCCGACGCTCATCTCGAATTTGTTGCTGTCCAGAACGAGATTGCCGACCGACTTGACGGAATCGGAATAGACCTCGCTCCTGCGGCCGAGCGCCTTGACCCTTGCTATCAGTTCCGCAGTCGCAAAAGGCTTCGGAAGGTAATCGTCCGCGCCCGCATCAAGGCCTGCGACACGGTCTTCAAGTTCAGCTTTTGCGGTGAGCATGAGTACCGGAGTCTTAATACCTGCGGCGCGGAGCTTCGAAAGTACTTCGAGTCCGCTCATTCCCGGCATCATGATGTCCAGAACTATTACCTCATAAGGTCCTGACTGTATGTAGCTCCATGCATCGGTGCCCGTGTGGACGATGTCAACGGAGAACTTGGATTTTTCCAGGATCACCTTAAGAGCTCTTGCTGTAGAAATCTCGTCTTCTGCTATCAGTATCTTCATGTTGTTTCTCCTTCTGGAGATATTCTGAAGGACCTTCCTAAAATCAACTTGAAATTCTTTTACTTAGTTCATTATATAGCAAGTTTTGTTTTCGCGCCCTGCCCGAAAAGCAGCAGTACAAGGCGTTTCCGCTCTTTAAATTTTGCCTCACTTTGTTTCAGGTTCACTTCAAGTTACGGTCAAATAATTGGCTCAAATCCAATGGGAAAAAGGAAGGCGATTTAAATGGATTACAACATTGAGAAAACAGATATCACAAATGACCAGCAGGACATTTCCTCATTAAGCCCCACTCCAAAAAAGACAAGAGGAACGGCAGCAAAGATCGTAGCCCTCGCGCTTTGCTGTTCCCTTGTCGGAGGAGCGGCAGGCGCGGGCGGCGTTTTCGCGCTGGACAGGTTAGGAGGAAACAATGACACAAAGGAGGAAAGCACCAGAACAGATTCCACGATCCGCATCGGAAACCGCGACAATGCTTCAATCCAGCTTACTTCAGTCGACACGAACAATCAGCTGACGGCATCTGAGATATACGCCAATAACGTTAATTCCACGGTCGGCATCACCACATCGATCACGGCTAATTACTACGGCTACCAGATGGAGGCTTCTGCTGCGGGTTCGGGATTCATCCTCACAGATGACGGCTACATCGTTACCAACTATCACGTAGTCGAAGGCGCGAATGCTATTCAGATAACCACATACGATAACGAGTCCTATGATGCGGAACTTATAGGCTATGACGAGAGCAACGACATCGCAGTACTTAAGGTCAACGCGAAGAACCTGACACCGGTCATTCTCGGCGACTCCGATCAGCTGAATGTCGGCGACAGCGTTGTAGCGATCGGCAACCCTCTCGGCCAGCTTGCGTTCTCGCTCACTTCAGGTTCGGTCAGCGCGCTTAACCGCAGGATCTCTATAAGCAATGTTGCGATGAATCTCATCCAGACTGACTGCGCGATCAATTCCGGTAACTCCGGCGGCGCGCTCTTCAATTCCTACGGCGAAGTCATCGGCATCACCAACGCGAAATATTCTTCTTCCGGCGCTTCCAATACTGCCGCCATCGAGAACATCGGTTTCGCGATTCCGATCAACAACGTGCGCAACATAATCACGTCAATAATCGAGAACGGCTACATCGAAAAGACATACATTGGTGTCAGCGTCCGCAACATGCAGAACTACAGCCAGAACGAGAATATGTGGGGTTCCGGCAACGGTTTCCCTGTTGACTCTGATCCTGATATCAAGGGCGTAGTGGTTTGCGAAGTCGATGAAGGCGGTCCGGCCGATAAGGCAGGCATCCTCGAAGGCGACGTGATCACGGCCGTTAACGGAACGGAGATCAGCAATTATTCGGAGCTCGGCTCGATCCTTTCGCAGGGAAAAGAAGGCGACAAGTACACCCTCACAATTAACCGTGACGGCGATACTGTCGAGATAAAAGTCAAGCTCGGTGTCCGTCAGCAGGATGCACTGCCGGACGAGCAGAAAGAAGAGAAATACGGTCAGAACGGCTGGGGATTCCCGAACGGCAGAAATTCGAAGCCTGAAAACTGAAAGAAATCAAACTGAATAAATAGTGCTATATAAGGGCTGTCTCCAAAGGTGCGTAATGCACGACGAGACAGCCCTTGCAGTTGTGATGAGAAACCGGTGTCCTTATAATCGTTATCTTTCTACACCGAGAGTGTAATCACGATCTTCGCGGGCATGAAGAAACCTTCTTACTTCCATGATCTTTTTTCCATGTTCTTCCAACAAGACATAGTAAACAACATAATTCTTTACATATACGCGGTAGTACGGAGTTTTTCTTTCTTTTCGAGAATATACAGTTTCAAATTTATCCGGTCCGTCTTCCAAACGTTTGAGAATAGCGGCTTCCACTTCATCCAAAAGCGTATTAGCAGCAACAGGATTTTTAAGATTAAAAGCTATGTATGAAACATTATGATCAAGCTCATCAAGGAATAATGGCAGATAACGCAATGTATATTTATTTTTTCTCATTGATTTTTCTCCGTATTGATCCGAAAACCTGATCGTGGCTGAGTCTTACATCTGTTGATTCTGCTGCTGCGTCAGCAGCATCCATTATGTATTCGCCAGACTCAACTAATCTGGAGTATGTCTCAATACTGAGTACGACCATAGAGCCATAGCCGTTCTTTGTGAGATAAACGGGCTCTCCGCTTTGAACGCATTTTTCAATATCAGTAAATTTGTTTCTCAAATCCGAGACGGGTCTAATTTGTATCATATAAATACCTCGCAATAAAATATCATAACTTTATCAATATTATGATTATATCTCATACAGCAGGTTATGCAATAGGATTACAAACTCTGGCCCAACAACTCAGTTGACGACATATAATGCAGAAGATATAACGAACATAGAAATGAGGCATTACCAAACAGACGGTTGTCCTCAGGTATTGACTAATAATATGCCGCTGCTTTTGGACAAGGGGAGGCTTATTTCTTTGCTTTTACACAAAGAGCAATAATGTAGTCTCTTTTGTTTGACATCACTCTCCCGAAATGATAGAGTTAGTCTAAACTAACTAACAAAAATTAACAGGAGGAAAATACAATGGTAAAGACTGTCATTTTAGGTCTCATGATCCCGTTCATCGGGACTGCCGCAGGTTCCGCATGTGTGTTCTTCCTGAAGAAAGATCTGAAGGACGGAATCAAGTGCGCACTGACCGGATTTGCGGCGGGCGTGATGGTCGCGGCGTCGATCTGGAGCCTGATCGTTCCTGCCATAGAGCAGTCTTCCGACAAGGGAAGATTCGCGTTCCTTCCAGCATTTGCGGGTTTCTGGTTTGGAATACTTTTCCTGCTCCTGTTAGATCACATCATTCCGCACCTCCATGTGAGCATTGACCAGGTCGAAGGTCCGAAGAGCAAGCTGACGCGAACCGCCATGCTCGTGCTCGCAGTGACGCTGCATAATATTCCGGAGGGAATGGCAGTAGGAGTTGTCTATGCCGGTCTCATAAACGCTTCCGGGAACATTACCGCGGGTGCAGCGATGGCACTTGCGCTCGGAATCGCGATTCAGAATTTCCCTGAGGGAGCGATCATTTCGATGCCTCTGTTCTCGGAGGGAAAGAGCAAGCCCAAATCATTTGTGCTCGGCGTTCTTTCGGGTGCGGTCGAGCCGGTCTTCGGAGGGCTGACGGTCCTCATAGCGGGACTGGTGGTACCTGCGATGCCTTATCTTTTGTCGTTTGCGGCAGGCGCGATGCTTTATGTTGTCGTTGAAGAACTGATCCCTGAGATGAGCCAGGGCAAGCATTCCAATATCGGCGTAATATCCTTCGCTATAGGCTTCAGCCTTATGATGGCGCTCGACGTGGCGCTGGGGTAAGCGGGAGTAAACGGGCGAGGCGCTTGGATAAGCGGTAATAAGCCAAGGTCAGCAGGGTAAACCCGGATAAGTCCTCTAATGCTATAATTCAGTCATGGATCCGAATCATGAACTGAAAAAAGTGACTATAAGAGCAAAGCGTGCAGCCGCGCTGATACTGACTGCGGTTCTGCTGGCTTCGTGCAGCTCAAAGCCTGAAGCAACAGAAGAAACAACGTCAGAGACTACCGCCTTTACTGAGATATCCGTTGAAACTACGGAGATCGAGGTGCCGGGGTCCGAATTTCCGCCGATAACTTATGTTTATTCCGAACCGGATATGGAGAAGACTGAAAGCTTGACTAAGTCAATGATCTTCTATCGCGACGGCAATCCTATCTATGGCAAGATAACGCTTCCGCCGGGCAAGGGCCCTTTCAAGACGATAATCATCTCGAACGGTCTGTATGCTCCTTTAGGAAGGTATTCGAACAAAGCTTTAAGTTACAGTGAGAAAGGGTATGCCGTAGTCGAATTCCAGTATCAGAACGGCACGCCTCCGGAGTCTTATGACGATCCCGAATTCCTTGGGGATTTTATCTACGAGCAGGTGAAGGATCTTTTCGTTGTGATGGATTCGATGCAGTATATTCCTTACGTTGATACCTCGAATCTGTATCTTTACGGGCACAGCATGGGCGGGCTGGTCACGTCATATGCCGGTGCGATGAGGCAGGACAAGGTCAAGGGTCTCATACTCGTTGATCCGAGTTTCTATGCTACCGATCTGATGTCTTTCGAAAAGGATCCGACCATAACCACGGAGATATATCCGCTTCTTAAGGAGTGCAAGATCCCTGCAATGATCATTACGGGAACGGCGGGAAGTTTCGGCGAAGATCCGCATGCCTTTGATGATGCGATGAAGGCTTTCCCGAAATGCCAACTGATAAGGATCGAAGGCGCGACGCACACCATGGAAGGTGAAGCGAGTGAGCAGGTTGTGGAGCTGTCTGTCGAAGCCATGAAAAAATGGGGCTGATCCTTTGGTATAATTTAGCTGTTGTTTTGGAACTAGGACATGAAGCGCCGGTTCTTGTGCGCCGTTTATGTGGGGAGAGCGAAAATGCGTTATAAGATTACAAAGATCGGAAGCATCCTTTGTGCAGCAAGCTTTCTGGTATCGCTGTCAGGATGTCATTTTTTTCCGGGATATAAAACATACACTTATGATCAGGTATCTGAGGAATTAAGAAAAACGATTACTGTAACTGATTGGGACGGTCCTGTTCCTGACGGTATGGAAGTAAGATATGTCATGACCAGGAAAGTCTGGAAGGACGATGAAGGAAACAGCTCTGATCTCAGATATGAGTATGACGAAAAAGGCCGTCAGACTGCCGAGATATCCGTTGAAGATAACCACTCGACACGTGCTTCCCTTGTCTATAACGATGACGGAACGCTCGCCCGGAAAGAATACAAAACAACCGGAAAGATCTACGGTTATCACATACAGGATTTCGAAGTCACCTATGAATATAACGATAATGCCCAGCTTGTTTCATATAAAAGGGTAAGTTTTTCCGATGAAGGCGAAGAATCCAGAAAAGAAAGTATCCAATATGAATATGAGAACGGACATCTGGTCAGTGACGGAAATAGGACATATGATTACAATGATGATGCGGCACCTTTTTATGAGTATGTCGTTAAAGTAAGCGATTCCCATTCGTCAGCTGATGTATCCATCAAGAAATGTTTCTACGATGAGAACCGTGTTCTGATTTCTGAAAAAAACGAATCCAGCGAGACCATAGTAAACTACGAGTATGAGAACGGTGTTCTTACAGGTAGTACCGCTACGGACAAATGGGGTTACTGTACTCACTATGATGCAGATGGCAACAGGTTGTACGAGACGGATTCTGACGGTAATTATATCTTCCGTTATACGAATAACGAGCATGGTGATCAGTTAAGCTACGAAGAGTGGAAGGACGGAAAACCCAGGTCAAAGAATACCAGTTCATATGTTTACGATGAGAACGGCAACCGTGTCTCGCTCGAAAAAGAATTCTGGTCTGTAGACAGTGACGGGAAAGAACGCAGCTTTAAATCCAAGGACACTTATGAATATGATGAACACGGATTGCTGATCAGTGAAGTCTCGGAGATCGACGGAAGATTTACCCACATGGAAGTTTATTCATACGAAGCGATCCTGGTTCCGGTGGAATGAATTAATTATGGCGAAAAACAAAGACATGACGGTCCCTTGTGACGACGGATTGATCAACATCCGCGTCGGCGCGATCATCATGAAAAACGGCAGATTCCTGATGGTCGGAAATGAGCGGGCCGATTATCTTTATTCCGTGGGCGGAAGGATCAAGTTCGGCGAGACCGCGGAAGAGGCGGTGTTACGCGAAGTTTTCGAAGAGACAGGCATCAGGCTCGAGATAGACAGGCTCGGATTCATACACGAGAATTATTTCCGTGGTGATGCGCCGAAAATCGACGGCAAGCTGATCTACGAGGTCTCGTTTTTCTTCTACATGAAGGTGCCCGAAGACTTCGAACCGGTATCAAGTGATTTCACGGATGACAATTCCAGGGAACATCTAATATGGGTCTCTCCTGATACCCCGATGACGATCTATCCCGAATTTTTCAGGAGTGAATTATCACATCCCGAAAAATACGCGAAGCATATTGTTACTAAAGAGACTTAAAGCCGGAAATCAGTTTACGGATAATATATTCTTCTCCATGCTTTCCAGCAGGGCGTGGGAATCATCTTCAATATGTGAAAGATATGTTATGACCAGATCCTGCTTTGGAAGAACATAGCATTTCTGCTTCAGCTTTCCGTTTATGCTGAAACCGTCGCGGTACTTCCAGATGAAATAACCGTAACCCCCCTCGCGGTTCATCTGCTGTATTGAAGTCGCAGCATTCACGTATCCTTCAGACAGTATTCTTTGTCCGTTGACCGTTCCTTTCTGATAGAGAAGAAGACCTATCCGGCTTAGTCCGTTTACGGTCAGCTTCATGCCCGAAGCTCCATAGAAATATCCTTCGGGACTCCTGGAATATTCATACTTTTCGATGCCCAGCGGGGTGAAGATCCGTTCTTCGATAAAAGCGCCGAGATCCGTCTTAAGTGATTCTGATAAGGCAACGCCGCCCAGATATGCACTGATGTTGCTGTAATTGAATTTTCTCTCATCTGGATCGGTAAACCTGGTATTCAAAGAAAAATCCAGATAGTTTTCTCCCTCAGGCCGGAAAGGAAAATCACCGACGGACATGGTAAGAAGTCTCTGGATCGTTATCCTGTCCCACACGTCCTGTTGTTCTTTGGAAAGACCATTGATTTTATCTGAAGGAAGATAGCTCAATAACGATCTGTTTATGTCAAATCTATTCTCATCCGATGCGATTCCGACAGCAACCGAAAGGACTGTCTTGGTGGCAGAATAGATCTCGTGAAGGTTCTCTTCGGTATCTCCGTACGAGTGAATGAGCTGACCTTTTTCATAAACCTCTACACCGAAAACGTTCCAGGAATTATCCCTAATATCTTTTACGAAAGCATCAAAATCCATTTAACCGTTTCCTATTCCCTGTATTATTTTTTCACGTTCAAAAGCACCCTTCAGATTAATGGATTATAACATGACAGCGTTTTTTGAGATGATATAATTACGGTATGCAGGGGTTAATTTAGGAGTCACGCATTATGAAAGAAAAGATAGCAGCTGATTTTCGCGAAGAGATCAAACATGCTTTTGAACCCGGTGCCAAGGTCATGTCGGCGGACCGGGAGCTCAGGTATTGTCTGGAACTCCAAAGAAACCGGATCGCAAAAAGGAAACTTAAGTACACGGAGGAGATGGTTCACAAAGGAGCGTTTCCCGAGGGGTTGAAAAATGTCCGTTCATGGAGAGATTACCACTATGAGACTTCGTGGACTGTCGATTATATCGACCACAACACGACCATTCAAAGAGATGGATTGAAAACATACAGGCACGGTGAACGCCAGGCTATTTATGAGACTGTTGTGGATGTGCGTGACGGGGAAGACGTAAGCGGTGATGATTACTGCTGTCCTAACTGCGGAGCAGTATCGACGATTGCCGAGCTCCAGGAAGGGTGCAGTCACTGCGGTACTTCGTTTAAGATGTCAGAGCTCTATCCGAAGGTTGCGAATTATTTCTTTGTATATGACATGAGCGGAAGGGCTGAGCACATGTGGTTAACCGTATTAAAGTACGGTGTGTATTCGCTGCCTGTGAACTTTTTAATGTGTGTTTATGTCTTATATACCCAATACGGGATGACGACCCTTGCTTCTTATCTGCTTAACCCATTAATGCTTATGAAACTGATCATGGTTATGGGCGTTATGCTGCCGATATTCGGATACTTCGCCTGGATCTTTGATGCTTTCCGCATTGCCGCAAAGACGACACCCGTGTTTTTTGAAGTCGCAAATGCAAGGAAGAAATTCGCATTGAAAATGTCGATGTTCTGTCCGGAATTTACCTTCGAAAACTTTGTCGCGAGAATGGTATCGCTGTTTAAGATCGTGGCTTTTTCCGATAACCGCGAGGAACTCCCCACTTATTCCGGAAGGGATCTGGGAACAGTTTTCGATAACGTGGTGGATATCTCTTTTCTCGGTTCCATGTCCTGCAAAAGCGTGAAGGAAAGGGACGGTATCGTCTATGTCACGGGTGACGTGTACGTCAAGACTGCGCGCGATCTCGGAGACAGGATCAAAGTGAAGGACGAAATATACCGTATCAAGGCAGGCAGAAGAAAAGAAGCCATGTTTAATACGGATTTTTCGATCTCCAAGAATCAGTGTCATTCATGTGGAGCGAGCTTCGATGCGTTAAAGACAAAGAAGTGTCCGTTCTGCGGTTCTGAATGCCAGACTGAAAACACCGACTGGGTGATATATGACATCCGCAACGTCGAATTTGAATTATTGATCAAAAGGCTGTTGGTTGCCTTTATTATTTTGTTCCTTATAATCATTGCGCTGTTAGACACCCAGGGGCTAATGTAGTCCTAGGATATTTTAGCGAAAATTGTCCGCATATAAGAGTTATGATTATCGATGCCCCATGTATGCAGGTGATATAATTTCTTTGGGTGTTACCCACACGACATAGGCGGTTACCTTCTTCATTCTTGTGATGAGGAGGTGGTGCTGATGAGCGATTATGAAATTCTGATAGTGGTCTTGACCATTATTGCAATAGTAGTAACTTTGATCATTGAGTACATAAAAAATGACCGCCCTCTGCCAAGGTTCGGTCATTAAGTTGATTTTGCTACTGAGGTAACCGTCTAGTGGGTAACACCTCTTTACAAAATAATTATACAACACGATTCCCGATTATCAAGAATTCAACTATTGCAATATTTGGTATTTTTTTATTATGGGCTAAGATATAGATAATTCAAAAGATTTTGTGTTTAACAGATTTGTTACACCGAATTAACGGTGTGCTTTTTAAATTATTATAAGATTTGTTTAATAGAGTATTAATTAAACTGTGAGTAATAAGAGGTGAGTCAATGTATTATTCAAGCGTAGCGATAATATCGTTGATCGTTCACTTAATCATAAATAATGAGGCGCTCAAGAAGGTCGAGAAAACGAGCGACAACTTGATACGCCTAAAATTCCGTAATTATTTGTTAGTATTGATAGTATTCTACATTGCTGATGCAATCTGGGGATTTTTTTACGACCAAAAATGGGTAATCCCAACCTATATAGATACCTGTGTGTTTTTCCTGTCAATGGCTGTTTCGGTTCTTTTATGGACCATAGTTGTTGTTGCTTTTACAGAAAATAAAGGCATATTCGGAAAGATACTTGTCGGGTGCGGTGTGTTTATCCTGGCATTTCAGGCGGGAATACTTATTGCAAACCTTTTCGTACCTATTGTATTTTCGTTTAACGCTGAAAAAGAATATATGGCTCTTCCTGCGAGACACATCGCATTATTGATGCAGATGGTGCTTTTCTTGGCAACTGCCTTTTATGCTTTTATTATTTCTGCCCATTCTGATGGCGAAAAGAGGCGTCATTATAGAACTGTCGGTTTTTCCAGTGTCATAATGGCGATATTTATATTGCTTCAGATGTTCTATCCGCTTATGCCGTTTTATTCGCTCGGATGCCTGTTCGGTACATGCATGATACATGCTTTTGTATATAAAGAAAAGGATATGGAATATGGGATCAAGATGGAAGCTGCCAATCAGAAGGCATATAAGGATGGGCTTACAGGTGTTAAAAACAAGCTGGCATATTTGGAAGCCCTTGCAGAACTGGAGATCAATCTTGAGAACGGCACATTAAAAGAATATGGTGTTGTTGTTTTTGACATCAACGGCCTCAAGCAGATAAACGATACTTTGGGACATGAAGCAGGCGATGAATATATAAAGAGTGCCTGCACCCTTATTTGCACACAATTTGATCACAGCCCGGTATTCAGAATAGGCGGTGATGAATTCGTTGCCATACTTAAAGGCAGCGATTATGAGAAAAGAGAAGAACTTGAGGGTTCTTTCAGAAAATCCATCGACGAGAATCAAAGGAACGGGCACGTTGTTGTATCGAGCGGTTTAGCTGTTTATCAACCTGACAACGACGAAAGCTTTAACGATGTCTTTAAACGTGCAGATCAATTGATGTACGAACGCAAACAAGCTCTCAAAATACGCAGTTGAATTATTCTGTAAGGAGATTCACAAACAATAGAATGTGTAATAGCAGAGAAAAATGAATAATCTTGCAATTTTGGTACAATGTTTTTAACCCGGAGAAGATAAGTCTTTCCAGGATGTGTTCAAACGTGCAGACAGCGCCATGTATGAACAAAAGTGGCGCATTAAGGGTCAGGGGGATAATCTATGTTAAAGAAGATCATCATATTTGTCATGGTTTTCAGCATGCTCGCAGGGGTATGTTCGTGTGCAAAAGCACCGCGCCCGCAGAGTCAGATCACTGATGTGGTTCAGATCGAAGACAATACCTATGAGTGTCAGTTCGAAGGCGTTACGTTCAAGTTCGTGCTCTTCCTGCCAGAGAAGATTGACGGCCATACGCCGCTCATCCTCATGATGACGGGTCTCAATACCAACAGCTCGGGATTCAAGTCCCAGACAAATATGGACGAGACGGCCTGCCCCAGAGGATATGCCGTCTGCTATGTACAGCCCGGTCTGAGAACGGGTGGCAGGGGCTGGGACTGCGGCCTCTCGGAACCCAGGGAAGTGGACAGTCTGGATTACCTTGTTAATCTCGTGATCTATCTTCAGGATGAGTACGGTCTGTCCAAGACCAAGGCTTTCGCGGCAGGATTCTCGAACGGCGGCTTCATGGCGCACAGAGTTGCGATGGAAGCTTCGGACACTTTTCTTGCCGTCGCAAGCGTTGCGGGAGTGATGACGAATATGATATGGGATGAAAGGAGCGATAAGACTAGTATCGGTGTACTCGAGATCTACGGTACAGCTGACACCATAATTCCGCAGAACGGTAACGATACAGCCCTTCCTTATCCGCCGATCGAAGATGTCATGAAATACTGGGCGCAGGCTAACGGTCTCAGTGCTTCAGGTACAGAACAGCTGTCGGGCGTAGCAGAACTTACCAAATATACTGCTTTTCTGAACAAGACACAGGTGTGGTCAGTCAAGATCGACGGCGGCGAACACGTGTGGCCTACAGAGGATATAGCAGGGTTCAATGCTAACGAACTGATACTGGATTTCTTTGATCAGTGCTCGTGACCGGTCTTCAGTCAGGATTGTTTTTATTGGTTTTCGAAAAAGGAAACTTTTTAAGGATTTTTGTATAACGAGGCTTTCTCCAAGGTTCATTTCATGCCTTATTTTGTTATAAAAATCTTTGAAAATCCTTGAAAACATTGGACTTTACAGGTGTTATCTTACCCTGACGCTTTCCTTCGTGTTACAGCGTCCTGTATGGGCAATTTTGTAATTACTAGGGCAAAAACTAGGGCAAGAATATCGGATAACACATAATAACATCAAGTGGCAATCGGACTGTTGAAATGAATATTTTGCTTTAACCAAATTGCAAATAATGATTCTTAATTCCTGAAATACGACCTGTTTTTCTTCGTTCATCCAAAACAATCTGAACTCAATCCTGCTATTTACCTAAATAAAACAAGGTCCCCAAAGTGTGGGGCCACTCTTTCGTCGGGACCTTGCGTTCTTATATTCGAAGGATAAATTATATCCTTCTCTAGTCGGACTCATCCGGACTATATAAATTTATTTCACCACTATCCTCGTTCATCCAAAACTTTCTGAATTCTGTCTTGAGCAATCTTTATAACTGCATCCAGATCTTTCTGTCCCAGAAAATACGGTGGCATCTCTTCGATCAGGATTATTCTTATATCAGAATCTTCATATTTAATTCTTGAGCAACTAAGAATAATCTTTTCTACAAAATCAATGTCCTGAGTTGTATATTCAACATCTAAGTTGTTCCAAAACCCTATAACTTCTGCCCCAACATTTTTGAATACTTCCCGATTAACGACAAAATTATCATCCCGGGCATATCTTGTTTGTATATCTTCAGACAAGAGTATTTTTACAAATTCTCCACATGCTTTAATGTCAACAGCCTGAGAAGAGACCGCAACAGAACACGAGGGAATAAACCTTGGTCCTCTTCCATCAGGTGAGGGAATTCCCTGCATAGTTACACCTTTTCCGTATCTTGCACCAACCCATGAAGCAAATTCGTAATAGTTTCTTATGCCTCTGCAATGGCCGGCAGTGTCTTCTCTATAAACAGCATTTGGAAAAGGTCCGTCGGACAATGTCGCCTGATACCAGTTATTAAATGAAGTGCCTTTCTCACTAACATTATCTCTAACAAAATCTGCAAGTTCTGCAAATTCAGGCTTTGAGAGGTCTACCTTGTTATTAGTAATGAATTCATCACCAATATTACTGAAAAGCACGGAAAAGTATGTAGCCTGACCATATAATATCGGATCTTTTCCGTTCATTACTTCATCGACAAACTTAGAATAATCTTCATATGTATATCCCTTGCCTGAACTTCCGGCGTTTGCATTTTTTGTCTGTATTCCTTCTATTTCAAAACTGATAGGAAGTTGATATATTTTACCATCGATTTTTGAACCCTCGATTATGTTGATAAAGTATCTTTCAGGATCGAGATCCTTTACATATGGCGTAAGGTCCGCAAGACAGTTTGAATTATTGATCTGAACAAAACTGCTTGTGTTTATCAATATATCAGGTCCGTCACCATTCATAATGTCTATAGCAAGTTTGTTGCTGAATAGAGAACTGCCTTTAAGTTTAGTCATATACAAAACATCATCATTATTATCATCATAATCAGAATTATTGTAGTAATCATTTATATCATAACGTGTTGAATACTCAATAAAGTGCTTATCGTTTGTCTCGTTAAAAAACAAAATAGCTTCACTCAAGCGTTTATCTTCCACACCATGAGGTGAGAACAACTCCAAGACTGTTTTTCCAGCATGAGGATTATTGTCAGCTTTAATAAGCTCTATAAAGTTGGCTTTATCTGCTTTCTTTTCGTCATATGCTCCTGATGTATTGTTAACCCCGAAAAGAACAAAGCGGTCTTCAAAGCATTCGACTAGTTCGAATCTGTCCATAACTCCGCTGTTGAAGTCACACCAGCTGTAGTTAAACACTTCTTCGATCTTTTTAAGTCTTGCATTGATCCGTGAAAAGCCATATCGGGTCTTAAAATAGACCATTCCGTCAGAACCTAAAACATAATCGGATAATAGTGCACCATTTATCCATTCATAATCTTTTGCATCAGCTTCGATTAGTTCATTATTGGTGAGATCAAGTTCGTAATAACCTTTTTCCTTACCGATAGTTGCAGGCAATAATGCTTTAGTATCACTTAAGGCCAAAACAGTATAAATGTATATGCTTTTGCCTTCTTTCTTTATCTCGATATCTGAGACCTTTCCATCCGGTGAAATTGTTTTTATGTTACAGTATCGGAAATTAGTTTCAGTCTGAAACATAGTCTCTTCAACTGTATAATTGCCAATTTCGTATATTGTTGTATGCTTATAATCATTACTTGTATTTCCTGTGCGCGAATCCAGAATCTCCCCTGTTAACGGATCATAATCTCTTTCTGCTGAATTTGTTTTCAAAGTGATTTTTCCATCCAAATAATAAAGTCCATCAATAGAGTATTCACTGGCAGTAAAGTCCTTTTTCAGATCAATAGAATTAACTGTCTGATTAGTTTTCCGATCAATAATACCTAAAATACTATAAGTGTAGTCGTTAAAATTAAATGTAGCATCCCTCTCATTATCTGGAGGAAGCTCGTATGTACCTCCGGTTTTTATTACAAAATAATTGTCATCCATACCAATTAACTGGATGTTTGGATTGTCTCTGACTTTTTTCCCTTCTTCAACACCGGTATCCACCTCGATATTATTAACATTGAACCAAGGATCATCTGCCTTGATCTTTCTAACTTCTTTAGACGTATTAACAAATGAACAGCTTGTAACTAACAATATGGCTGCCATGCTCAATGCAGACGCTTTACGACTTAGTTTTGCGGGCTTTTTTATATTGATAATCCTCTTCTTCATCATTTCATATCCACCTCTCATTCCGGTTGACAAGGTAAATACAGCTGATGTATTTGACTGCTGTTGAAGCATTCTCAGTAGGGTTCTTGCATAATCTTTAGAAGAATCGGCACCATATATTTTCATGACTTCTTCATCGCACGCTAATTCACAATCTCGTCCGGAAAGAACAAAAGCTGCCCAAATAATGGGATTGTACCAATTAAGGAATAGAACCAGATATCTGATCAACACCCACAAATGATCACCGTGTTTAAAATGACAGGCCTCATGGCAAACTATATATTCATTTATCTTCTCCGAATTATTATCTACATAGATTTTGTTAAACAGTAGGAATGGCGTTTCTTTATGCCTGATACTATAAATCCTCAGTCCACTAGCAGGATCTCTTCCGATATATTTCCTATTATGTTTACAATGCAATATAAACCCGATATTGTACGCAATTAGGGCAGCTATCAGAGCGGCTGAAACACAATAACTGATATTTACTAAAACCGATTCAATCTTTTTCGATTCGTTTGTTTTTATATTTGTTGCTGCGTAGTTATTTGTTACTGGTACGTGCTCATCAATTAGTTCGGGAGCACTTTGCAATTCATGATCTTCAACTGATAGATTATCTGGAATAACTTGCTCATTCTGTTTATTCTCAAACATAACTGTAGGAGAGACATCATCTGCTGCTTCATATATCGCAGTTTCGGTTTTGGGAGTAAACAGATCATTCAGAATATCTGATACAGGAACATCAATCTTAACGAAAGGCACTAGTATCATGTAGATTGGAATTACGATCCAGAAAGCATACTGATGCTTACGGCGGATCTTTCCGTTCGATAAAGCTCTGATAATGATCATTCCGAGCGATAATATAGATATTCCAATAATATAGCGCAACATATTAATCCTCTTCGATTATCCTTCGAAGTTCCTCTAACTGCTCTTTAGTAAGTTTGTCTGAACACTTCAGGTTGGAGATCAGTAATCCGACATTGCCACCATACACTTTATCCAGAAAAGACGTTGTCTCTTCGAGTTCAGCTTCCGTTCTGTCTATAGCAGCGCTGAACCACTTGGTCCGTCCTTCCTGCACAAAGGTAACTATGCCTTTTTCGACCATGCGGTTAAGCAGGGTTATTACAGTCTGTTTAGACCAGCCTGTCGTAGCATACAGGGTTCTAGTAAGTTCCATTAAAGTCATGGATTTATTTTTCCAAAGACAATCGACTATCTTCCATTCAGAATCCGTTAAACGCATTAATAATCATTCCTCCACGATGGTCTACTATTGTTTACCAATATACTACGTTGGTCGACAAGAGTCAACCAACAACGTTTTAGTTTATCGAAATATTGTCCGCATATAAGAGTTATGAATATCGATGCCCCTGTATGCAGGTGATATAATTTCTTTGGGTGTTACCCACACGACATAGGCGGTTACCTCCTTCATTCTTGTGATGAGGAGGTGGTGCTGATGAACGATTATGAAATTCTGATAGTGGTCTTGACCATTATTGCAATAGTAGTAACTTTGATCATTGAGTACATAAAAAAATGACCGCCCCTTCTTGCCAAAGTCAGCGGTCATAATGAACGTTTTCTGAGGTAACCGTCTAGTGGGTAACACCTCTTTACAAAATAATTATACTACACGATTCCCGATTATCAAGAATTCAACTTTATTAGCTATGTTTATAGTAGCAAGTGTTTTCTCAGTTTTCTATTATCTGACTGGTGGCTTTATTTTCTTAGCCGGTATCTCTAGTGACTTTCTTGTTCTTTGTTCTATCCGCTTAGCCCTGTCATTCTTAATCTTTTCGATTGCCTTTTTAGGATTCAGGAACTCTTTGAAGGCTTCTACAAGTCCCTTGGCTTCTATGAAGTCAGTAAACTGTTGAACCATTTTCTTTAGATATGCTACTTCAGTTTTGAGTTCATCGACCTTTATCTTTAACGTTCTCGTTTTATATTCATAATCGTGATAAAGCCTTTCGAGCGTGTCCGCAAGCTGATATCTTGCTATCAGCTTGTCGTATATCGTTTTAGGAAGCTTTACCATCGGTTCTTTGCCGAACATGGAGGGGACAGGTGTTACTTTTGATTCTATCTCCTGTATTTCTGCATAAGACGGCTTCATCGCTTCTGCGATGCCATTGATTTCTTCTTGTTTTGATCTGATCTTAAGCTCTGCCTCTTCGATCCGCTCCTTAATATGCTTTAGTTCTTCTTCCTGTTCATCAATTACAATGTAATTGCTCTGAATCTGAGAATCAGTAGTGTTGATCAGTGTTATTGCCTCCTCTTTCTCGGAGTTCAGTATCTCAAGCTCGGCTTCCGCTTCTTCCTTCTCACGCATCGCTGCCCTATATTCCGGTAAGGAATAGTTGTCACGGACTATACCAAGTACTTCAGTCTTGATTTCTCTCTTTTTGCACAGCTCTTCAAGGAAATCTCTTTCCCTCTGCTGCCAGTGCATAGTCTCAGTATCGTTCTTGCCTATAGCAGGAGCGATTCCCATTTCCTGTAATCCTTTAGATAAGCTGTTCCTTGTTTTTAACCCTGTCTTATATCCGTGTGCTACGGGTATATAGTCCAGGTGCAGGTGAGGGGTAGCCTCATCCATATGGAGTACTGCATTGAACAGTATCAGGTTTGGATTCCTCTCCTGAAACGTTCTTGCATATTCGTCCAATACTTCTTTAGCTAGCCTTGCCGCTTCCGTGATGTAGCCGTTCTCATCGAGAATACCCGTATCGTCTCTTTTACCGATCTGAACTACGTTCTCATAAAAGACTTTCTCGTTATTCTTAGACTGCTTTACTTTTGAAAGATAGTTTCCTATCTTCCTGTCGTTCCTTTTTTGCTTAGCGTTATAATCAGCCACCGCCTTTCCGAAGATTTCTTCGTAGGCTTTTTCTATCGGGATCTGAACATAGATCACATTCATAGATGTTCTGGATGCATCTACGTTCTTGGCTATGAATTCTCTGTTGTTATGGTTTATACTGCCTTTACCTTTTACGAATGATATGGTTTTTGCCATCGGATCTACCTCCTTTCTTTAAGTGATATTTAGCTTGACTCTTGAAGCTGTCTTGTTACTTCTGACAGAAGTAACGCCTTATGAGTTTTGACACTGCGTATCAAAACTCAAGGCGCCCCTTCGGGGGATTACTCGGAATAGAGGTCTATTCCTCGTACCACGTTCTGGTCCCTAAGGTCTCGTCCTTCGTTCAGACGAAGGAAAGCTTCCAACGTGTCGCCACGTATGAGAAGCTTTCTCCCGACCTTAAGGACCGGCAGCTTTTTCCATTCGATTAGCTTACGGAGAGTGTTTCTACCTATCCCCGTAAACTCCGCTGCCTCGTCGATCGAATACGCTATCCTTATGATCTGCATCTGAGCACTCTCCTTTCTGTTGCATTATGCAACTCTTGATATTGCATAATATAAAGCCTCAACTTAAACATGTCAAGCGTTATGCAATTTTGTAATATTTCTCAAAGTTGCATATTGCATTTTGTTTTCCCTTGTGATAGAGTAACCACATGAACCTTTGAGGAGGCATTTCGTATGAGTAATAAAGAGCTTAGAAAGCTAATCGGTAGTAGAGCCAAACAAAGGAGATTGGAATTAGGTCTTAATCAGCAGTATGTAGCTGACAAGATGGATGTAAACAAATCCACGATCCAGAGATATGAGGCGGGAGCCATAGACAATACCAAGAAACTCGTTCTTGAAGGTCTGGCAGAAACGCTTCATGTTTCAGTCGAGTGGTTGAAGGGAGAAACGGAAGAATACACATCAGACATTACGGACGAGAAGGATCTTAAGATAAAGGACATTTTCGGAAGACTTACCTGTATCGAACAGGAAGATCTCAAAGATGAAGAATATAACTTTTCTAAAGATCTTCTAATCTTTATGTTAAGCGAATACGAATCGTTCTTAGATTCGTTCCGCTCAGGATGTGAGAAGTACAAGGGTGATCAGAGAGGAAAGAACATTGCAAAGGCAACGGGCTTCGGTTCCGTTGAAGAATATAACGAAGTAATGTTCCTCAGAGAGATAACCCACACGATAAATGCCTTCAACGACATAGAGGTAATACTCAGAAACTACTCGAAGGATTCAAACGACGCATACATGCAGCTTAAGAGACTGATGATTCAGGATGAATAGAAAAGCAATCGGAATTATCGTATAGTATTTAATTAGCATTTCAACAGTTCCGATTGCCGGATTAAAGAAAGGAATTTTATTAAAATGGCAAAAGGATCTGTAAGAAAAAGAGGCAAGAAGTGGTATTACCGCTTCTGCATGGAAGATGCTTCCGGCAGGCTCATCCAGAAAGAATTTGCCGGAACTGAAAGCAAGAGTGAGACTGAAAAGCTCATGAGGAAAGCAATGGACGATTATGAAAATAAGAAGTTCATTGTTACAGCAGAAAACATCACACTTGCTGAGCTCCTTGACAATTGGGCAGAAGAAGATCTTAAGACAGGCACTCTGAGCAACGGGACTGTTTTGACTTACACGTTCTGCATTAAGCAAATAAAGAAACATCCTATAAGCAATATGAAGCTTAAGGAAATTTCTGCTGAACAACTACAGTTGTTCTTCGATCTTATTGCTTTTGGCGGCAGAGAAGGAAATTTCGATGCAGGAAAAGGATTTGGTAATAGCTATATAAATATATATTCTGCAATTATGAAACGTGTTTTCAAATTTGCAGTATTTCCGAAGAAGTTTATTACCATCAATCCAATGCAGTATGTTGTTATTCATTTCAAGCAGGATACTTCAGAACTGTTTGTTTCTGAAATGGATGAAAGTGCAACTCCGCTCACTCCGGAGATGTTCGAGATGCTTTTAGCATATCTTAATGAACATCGACCTGACGTGGTTCTCGCTGTACAGATATCGTATTATACAGGTCTGAGAGTTGGAGAAGTCTCAGGACTTACCTGGCAGGATATCAATCTCGAAGAACAGTACTTGATTGTACGAAGAAGTGTTTCCCGCAACGCTATGAGGCACAAGACTGAAATAGGAACCACTAAGAGAGCAAAAGTAAGGACTGTAGACTTCGGAGATAACCTGACGAAGATTCTTAAGGATGCAAAGAAGCAGCAAACGCTTTTAGAGAAAGCGTATGGCGAACTGTATCAGAGGAACTTTTATAAGGAAGTTCACGAGAAGAACCGCACATATTTTGAGTGCTACTCTTTAGATGGAACACAAGAAGTACCTGAAGACTACAATGCTATTGATATGGTATGCAGATGTAAGGACGGAAGGCTTCTTGTACCGACAGCTATTAAGGAGGCATGTAAATATGCTGCTAAGAAAGTGCCGATGCTTGAAGGTTTTCACTTTCATGTATTACGTCACACTTTCACGACAAACCTTCTCAGGAGTGGTGCAGCAGTGAAGGATGTTCAGGAGATGCTGGGGCATGAAAAAGTCGGCACCACAATGAATGTCTATGCTCATGGCAACCGTGAATCTAAGAAAGCTTCTGCCAAACTGCTCGACAAACTTGCAAGTTGAGGTTTTGCCCTTATTAAGAAATTACTAGGGCAAATACTAGGGCAAAACAAGAAAAATCGAGTAGTAAACCATGTAACTCCCTTGTTTTTATTGGGTTTTCGAAAATGGAAACTTTTTAAGGATTTTTTAATAGTTTAGTTTCAGAATAGTGCTCGTAAACGGAAAAAGGGAGGACAGGTATGAGCACTGTTATTGAAACAAAGGATCTTTGCAAGACTTATATAGTTAATAAGCAAAGTAATAATGTTCTTCAGAATGTAAACTTTTCTGTCGAGGAAGGCGAGTTCGTTACGGTCATGGGACCGTCGGGCTCGGGCAAGTCGACGCTTCTTTATACCGTGAGCGGAATGGATAACGTTACCGCGGGAAGCGTGTTTTTCGATGGCGATGAGATTACTGCAATGAAGGATAAGCAGCTCATAAACTTAAGACTTCTTAAGATGGGTTTTGTATTCCAGCAGATGTACATGATGAAGAAACTCAGCATCATTGACAACATTATTCTGCCGGGTTTTCAGGCGAAGATAAGGCCGAGGGAAGAGATAAGAAAAGATGCCGAAGAACTGATGAGAAAGCTCGGGATCATCGATGAGGCAGACCGCGAGATCACAGAAGTATCCGGCGGACAGCTCCAGAGGGCATGCCTTTGCAGGGCGCTTATTAATCACCCTAAGGTCATCTTTGCAGACGAGCCGACGGGAGCTCTTAATTCAAAGGCTTCTAATGAGGTAATGGAGAGGCTTCTCGAGGCAAACCGCATGGGAACGACGATCCTCATGGTAACGCACAGCGAGAAGGTCGCGTCGATCTCCGACAGGATTATCTATCTCATGGACGGCAACATCCAGGGCGAACTCATTCTCGGAAAGAAGACGGATGATGACCTTTCCGGAAGAGAGCGCAAGGTAAGAAACTGGCTGGAAGAGATGGGTTGGTAATATGTATCTGAGAATGCTTAAAAGGGATTTGAAGGATAAGCCGGTCCTCAATATCGTTACCTTTATTTTCATGGTTGCGGCGGTCACTTTTATGGTAATCGGATTTACTCTGCTATATTCGCTTTTCTCCGGTTCAGAGAAGACATATGAGAAATGCCATTCAACAGATGTTTATACTATCTTTGACCGCAGTATTTCCGATGAAGAAGGACTGGTCAGGAGGTTCTCGGAAGATTTAGAGAACAAGTCGATCATTACTGAGTACCTGCACGATGAGACAGTTATGTTAAACTTCACAAACATCGAAATGATCGGAGAAAACATCACTGAAACGGTACACTATTCTTCGCAGATGATGATTGCCGGAATGCCTGATAAATATGATATTCCGATAGATTTGAACAATAACTATTTTGAAGTTCCGGATGGCGGAATTGCAGTATCCCAGACTCTCAGCAACAGATTCAATCTCAAACCCGGAGAGAAGATAAGACTTACAACGCAGATGGGCAATGTATATGAATATACGGTAACGACAGTCTATATTAATCCTGCCTCAACGCAGGTCGACCGTCTTTATCTGTCAGACCGTGATAAGGAACAGTTCTATTCCGAATGTCCGCTTAAGCGTGAGATCTTCTATTGCATGGCTACGCCGGGTCTCGAAAACTATATCATTACATTAAGAGATTCGTGCACGGATCTTATGCTCAAGTATGAGGACTATCACGCGGACGGATATGCGTCACATGTCCTTTTTATACACAATGACGGACTTTTCTCGATCATAGTGTCTACCTGCATGCTCGTTGTGGCAGTTGCGGTCATGGTGATGACGATGATCACGATCGACTTCAGTCTCAAGTCCGCGATAAAGAGGGAAGAACGCGAGATCGGCATGATGAAGGCCATCGGAGTATGGTCGCTCTCATATAAGACGCTGTTCATAGTCAAGTATCTGTTTTTTGCGGTTTTAGGTGGCGTTATAGGACTTCCTTTAGGATTCTTTTTGAGCAAACTTCTGTTCAACAAATTCGTTATGCATGTTATGTATCCGGATGTATCCATGATGGTCATCATAAGTGCTGCCGCAAGTATTGCAACGATCCTTCTCATAGTATTGTTCAGCTTTTTTGCGCTCCGCAGAATGAATAAGATCAGCGTAATCGATGCGATTCACGGTGAGAACAGAGGAGAGAGATTTAGCAGCCTTCCGGGCCTTGCTCTCAACAATAAAAAGCATATGACGGTTTCCTCGTTCCTTGCTGTCAGCGACATATTAAGAGGATTTAAGAGATACATCCTTCTCATTCTTGCGTATGTCCTGGGAATATGTATAGTTCTGTTTGTTGTAAGACTCAATGACACGCTGATGTCAACGGATTATGCGCATACATATTTCCAGCAGGGAAGACTCGATTTCTTCTTAACCATAGAAGATTCTTATTACGAGAAGTTATACAGCGGGGCTGGCAGTTTTGCGGGTGTAGTAGACATCCTGAACAAAGACCTCAAAGATAACGGGATCCCCGCCAGGATGACTGTTACTTATAAGAGCAATGCCCAAATGACTTTTGACGGTAAAGAAACGGTATGTGTGATCGAATGGTGTGACGAGCCTTCAGATAAAATAGAATATTTTGCAGGAAATGCGCCGAAACTGAGAAATGAGGTTGCGGTCGGTTACTATATGGCAATGGAAAGGAATATACATATCGGAGATACCATAACGATCGAGTACGATAAGTATGCTGATGACAGAACTACTTTCCATAAGACAAGCGAAGATTTCATCGTAACTGCTTTTGTGGACCGGTTCGGTAACAATAATCCTGCTGCGATTATGGGTGATGAATTTGAGGGCTCTTTGGTTACGGACTCAGATTATTTCAGCTGCGAAATAGATGCCCCCAAAGCACAGCACGATGAGATCATCGCGAAGATCCAGGCTCTATATCCTGACGGCGAGATCACAGTGCTTCATAATAACGAGATCATGCCCCATTTTCTCGTCGGTTATAAGGAGATGTTCAGTCTAATTATCTTCATCGTATCGGTAATCTGCGCTGTCGTCTTAACATTGCTTACGACACTTTATGAAAACATATTCATTGATGAAGAGACATCTGACATTGCCCTTTTAAAGAGCATGGGATTCGAGAGAAGCACGATACGCGCCTGGCATTTCTTAAGGCTTTTGTTATTGACGGTTTTCTCACTGGCATTTACCTATGTATTCATGGAAACTGCAGGTAATTTCCTTGTCGGAAATCTTTTCAGGTCAATTATGAAAAATGCTTCATTCAGCCTGAAGGTTCTGCCCGTAAGCAACTTTATTATCGTACCTGTATGTGTCATTACAGGGCTTGCGCTGGTTATCTACCTGATGACAAGAATTACAAACAAGATCCAGATCTGGAAAGTGAGAAATGAATAATGAAAAGATATATTGAGATACCGGCAATTTTGCTATTAACGGCAACACTGCTTACAGGCTGCGGAACGGCTTCCGTGATATCAGTAAATGATAATGCCATGTTACCTGTTGATTCATATAACACGAAAGAGATCCGCGAATATACGGATGCCGGGATTGTCGAAGAACCAGTCAAGACTATCTCTTCTGATGACGGACTTTGCGTTATAAAGGTTATGCCGAGTTATTATGATGTAACTCTTGATTATGAGAAAGGTGACAGGGCAAGCGTCGGGAAAGCATACGGCACTCTTCTGAAAGAGAAGATGCCGGAGTTTATTGAGACCATGGAACCTTATCTTTTCGAGAACATCAGAATGGCATACGGCGGGAACTACACGGCAGAAGTTGTAGAAGAAAGACAAAGGATACTTTTCGAATCGTTAAGACCTGAATACAGGGAGGAGATAGATGCTTTTGCGGAAGCTATCTCCAATGGAGGACACGGCATAAATGAGGACCGGGAGTTCAGTTATGAGGAAGCGGTCCTTGTCCAAATGATCCCTGATGCTCTCCGCCCGACGTGCTGCAGTGCACTGTCTTTATGGGGAAGCAAGACAGTTACCGGAGACATGATCACTCTCAGAAATCTCGAGTGGAATCTGGGTTCAGATAACCAGATGGGAAAGATAAATGCCGTTACTCATATGAAAAACGGTTCCAGATCATTGACTGCGATCTCGGCGCTCGGGCTTCTTGATATCATTTCCGGAATTAACGATGACGGTGTGTTTGCGGCAATTCTCGATGTCGGTTCGGTGCAGCGCGAAGCATATGTCTGCGAGGGCAAGAAGTGCTATACGATGGAACTCAGATATGCACTTGAAGAATACTCGTCAGCACAAGAACTTGGTGAGTTTATGGTTGCCGGGAGCGGAGAATTTACCTGGTGCCACAACCTGATTATCACTGACGGCAATGATGCATATGTAGCTGAGGACTGTGTCAGTCAGGTGGTTGAAAGCGGCAAAGGAAGGTCAGTTTTACGCGATAACAAAACACCTATCTTTGACGGCATCTCATGGGATAGTGATGATTCGCTCTGTACAGTAAATTCATTTACCACAAAAGGAAATCAGGACGGTTTTACTTCAAGCAGTTCAAACATCATAAGGTTCAACAAATACAATAAATGGGTCAAGGCAGTTGATAAGTTTACGGTAAAAGACGTTAAGGACCTTATCACGCAGGAAAGAGTTAACCAATATGAGGTCAACAATATACACAGCGGCGGAAGCGCACAACTGATAATCGTTGATCATCACACGGGTTCTGTCCAGGTAGCATTCAGCGGTCCTGATGGAGTAGTCGACAAGCCTGATTTTATTGAAGTAGAAGTGATAAGCGACTAAAAATCCATAGCACCTGCAGGCTGCGCCGTCAATGGACGTAAACTTGCCTCCGGCACCATTGACTGCTTGCCTTGGCAGGTGCTCTTTTTGTGTTTAAGAGGCGCGAAGGCGCCTCCTGCATCAAAGATGCCGAGACTTGAATAGTCTGTGATTACTCCTCCCGGAGATACTCCCGTTTTGCCGGTCGAATTTAGTTTCAGAGCCCGGATCTGGTGCCTCCCGGACCATTATAGTTTGTCGTATCCTTAGGGGATTCTGTAAGAGGTTTGTATGCTTTCTTGCAGGTTCTTGTAATATCGTGTAGGCGATTGTCGATTTTGTTTCAAAAGTTTTCAGGAATCCTGAAGGTTCATTGCGATGTTTTGTCGTATGGATTTTTGGTTTTAAGGAGTTATTGGGCACTGAGCAATCTATCTGATTAATAACCGCATTCACCGGCCAAAATGGCACCGACAATGTCAAATAAAATCACACAAGAAATCACTGAAGAAATCCGACAAAAGCCCTGAAAGCACACACAATATTACAGAAACCTGCAAGGAATATAACAAAACCACGGCAGAATCCCCTATCAAACCGACAAGAAATCAGGGAGGAAAAGGCGCACTTCTGAAGCTGGAAACTGGTTATAAAAGCATCGTAAGATGAGAGCCGGGGAACCCCGGCTCTTGAACACCATAAAGCGCCTGCGAGCAGGCGGTCAAGAGCGCACGAAGTGCGGGGCTGAGCCAGTACTCTTGACGGCTTATGCGAAGCAGGTGCTATCTGTTATGTGCTTGTTATTGAATAATAGAGCTCGCCGTCTTTGAGGCCTTCACCGTTGGTCTTGAGAATGCCCATTTCTTCTACGGTGACAAGCTGGAAGCCTTCATCTAAAAGTGCGGGAACTATCTTTTCGACAGCTTCAGCCGTGGATTTGTAAAGATCATGCATGAGAACTATATCGCCGTCTTTTACTTTGCCGATAACATGTTTGCAGGTCGATTCAGTATCCTTTGACTCCCAGTCGCGGGAGTCAACGCTCCAGAGGATGATGGGGCAGCCGCAGGCGGCCTGAACAGTCTCATTCCATTTGCCTTCCGGAGGTCTTAAGCAGGTTGAAGGTTTACCGGTTACACGGATAAGCTCATCATCTGTGTTTTTGAGATTGTTTTTTATCTCCGTATCGGTCAAAGAGGTGAGCCTGTTGTGACCGAACGTGTGGTTGCCCTGTTCGCAGCCCAGCTCGGCCTCGCGTCTTGTCTGGTCTTCGTTCCAGGAGATCCTGTCTCCGACGATGAAGAAAGTGCATCTCTGGTCGTAATGTTCGAACGTGTCGAGTATCGAATCGGTGTATACGGACGGACCGTCATCGAATGTAAGTGCGACCATGGGCTTGGTGCCGTCAACGTCGCGGATAATGACGCCGTCGTCATCAAAATAATAAAGATGGTTATCGTAGTAGGCTCTTACGCCGGTCAGAAGCTTGCCGCCGACATAAGCACGGATGGAGCCGTCGATATCAAAGAAGCCGTCAATGCCTGCGCCGGTGGTCTCATCGAAGCTGTATTTTTCGCCGTCGATCTCGATGTCGCCGGTCGTCATGAGTCCTGTGTCCTTATCGAAGTAATACTGAAGTCCGTCGATGACCGTAAGACCGGAAGCGCCCTCGCCGGTTTCCTTGTCGAAATACATCTTGCCTGATGACGTATCGATCCAGCCCGTAGTCATTATTCCGGTGGCGGGATCGTAATATTTTGTGGTGCTGCCAACCTTCTGGGGGCCGAAACCCATTATTCCGTTGGAGTCAAAAAAGTACTGGTTACCGTCGATCATCAGCTCGCCGATGACCATGCGGTTCGTTGAAGGATCAAAATATCTGGTCGTACCGTCAGGCATCTTACTGAGCCCTGAATACGGCCTTCCGAAATCGTCGTAATAATATACGCCATCTGCTGTCTTCACCCAGCCCTTTTTGACAATGAACAGCTCGTAGCATAAAAATGCTGCCAGAGCGATGATGACAACAATGGCTGGAATAATAAAAAATAAAGCTTTCTTACTTTTCATCGTAAATTAACCCGGATAGATTTTCTGTACGAACAGTAGTCTATCACGGTAAAAGCAAAAGTGTGAATCTTTTTTGTTACAGATATCGGTTCTCGTATTCTTCGATCGAGACAGGCTTGCTGTAATAGTATCCCTGGATCAGGTCGCAGCCCAGCGCCTTTAGATCGTCTATCTGGTTTTTGCTCTCCGCGCCTTCGGCAAGACAGACAAATCCGAGCTCCTTGGCGAGCGAGATGATGTGTCTTAATACAGCGAAGTCTTCCTTAAGCACGGTGTCGACGCCAACCTTATCTACAAAGCTCTTATCGATCTTCAGGGTGTCAAGAGGCATCTGCGTGAGGAGGGAGAACGATGAATAGCCCGTTCCGAAGTCGTCCATCGAGATGTGGAAACCTTCGTTCCTGAGTTCGTTCAGAACGTGGATCATCTGCTCCGTATTGTCGTATGAAGCGCTCTCGGTAAGCTCGAAATCAATGAGATCGTGATAGACGTTGTACGAATCGACGATCTCAGTCAGGTGCTTTACGAGATTCGTGTCGTAAAGGCGGTCTCTTGAGAGGTTGACCGATACGGGGTAAAGGATCTTTCCTTCTTTCCTCCATTTATCGAAGGTCATGCACACTTTCTTGAGGACGATGTCATCGATCTTGCCTATTGAACCGTCCCTTTCGAAGAACGGGATGAACTTTCCGGGGTAGAGGAATTCCTTTTTCTTGTAATTCCATCTTATAAGCGCCTCGGCGCCTTTGATCTTCTCGGTCATGATGTCGAATTTGGGCTGGAGATAGACGACGAATTCATCATTTTCGATGGCGGTGTCAAGATATGCCTTGATGTAATTGCCCCAGAGGATGTTATCGTGCATCTTATCCGTGTAAACGATGATCTCGGTCTTGTTGTGCTTGACGCCCAATGCCTGGGCCAACTTGCCGGCGTCTGCCACTCTGTTGCCCGACAACATGGACCGTTGCATCGGAACGACACCGCATCTGTAGTAGATCTTATAGTTCGGATCCTCTTCAAGGTGGGACAGGCCGTCGAAGAATGTGGTGAGCCTTTCGATCATCTTATCCTCGGGCATGTCCTTGATCATCATGGCGAAATTGTCGTTGTGGCACCTCGCGCTCGCATAGACAAAATCGGACTCTTTCATGGCTGTAACAACGTTACACAGCACTTTATTGCCCGCAATATGGCCGTAAACCTCGTTTATTACCCTGAACTCCTTTATGTCGAAATGGACGAAGGCATAATCCTTTATTTCGTAGTCCATCGGCATCTCGAGGAAGGGAACGAGATGATTCCAGTTATAGTGATTCGTGACGTGATCGGTGAATGCCCTGGTGTAGAGGGTCTTCTTGTCGAAGCTTTCGTGGTCGTCTCTTATTATATTGGCGGCCCTGTCCTCATCGACCTTCATCTCATAGAGGATCCTGATCTTTTTGCCACTCTGGAAAACGCTGATAACATCTGGATCTTCCTTGATTGACAGGTCGCTGCAGGCCCTGTGGGCATCGTCATCTTCGCTGATCTTCCTGAATATCTCACTGATCGAATCGATATTAACCTCGATCTCGTTGTCGATCTCTATCGAATAGAAGAAGGAACCCTCCAGAACGACCGATTTAAGATCTTCGGGGTAAGATACCTCCGGGTCATCTTCCCTGAATTCGATGCCGATCACGGATTTTCCGAGCGACCTGATGTAGAAGATTCCGGGGTAATCGTAAGTTCCGAAGGCATTGGTGTAACGTGCCGTCGCATCGTCGATCTTTCCATTGTAGAAATCTTTGAGCGCAGATTCATCCGCGTCCGTGTAATACAGGATCCTTTTGGGTTTATAGAGCTGGTTAAGTTTATTTATAAACATATGAGCACCTCCGCAAAACGGATTTTCTGCTTTTATTATTTTACCAAACCGGCGTCTCTTTTTGGGTATTCGAGGAAGTGGAAGGTCTTATGTTCTTAAGCGAACATCCGCTGGAATTCCTGATCGTCCTCATAACTTTGATCCTTGCTACTTATCTCTGTACGTCGATCCTTCCCAAGGTATTGCGAAAACGTGAGAAGAAGGATATCGAAGTGCTCTCAAAGAACAATCCGCACGAGCTGGCTCCCGAACAGGGAGCGGAAGCATATTATGATTCGAGCTATCCGTTCTCTGCAATTGAGACGAACGGAAAATTCGTACCGATCAAAGACGGCTGGAAATACGTGGAGCAGACCCGCTACGATCCGAGGGGTGTTATCCCTGAAATAGAAGAGAATAATGAAGAAGGCGGCACTGACTTCGAGAAGCAGGGTCAGAACAGGCACATGATGCAGTAAGAGGACCGGTTATCTAATATTAGGATAATTCTGATATCCCGGCGGAACATAAGCAGGTGCAGGTGCTGCCGGCCTGGGAGTTCCGCAGTTGCCGCAGAAATTATATGCGGAAAGTGAACCGCATCTGGGGCACGTCCATGTATAGCTGAAGGAACGCTGTTTTCCGCACTTGAAGCAGAAGTTAAGATTATTTTCAGCTCCGCAGCTGCATGTCCAGCTGCCTGCGACTGCAGGCCTGTAAACGACCTGGACCGGAACCGGCTGTGCAGCCTGCCCCGCTTGTGCTGCCTCTCCGGGCAAAGTGACGATGCAGTAATCGTTCCTTGAAGACTTGAAAACTATGATGAAAGACACGATGAACAGGGCGGTCACATAGAAGATCCAGAGAATGAAGCTGATGCCTGTAAGAAGATTCTCTCCGGACGCTTCGCCTGCCATCAGGATAGCATCGTAGATGCCGTGTGTAATGACGGGAACGAATATCGAGAGCAGGAAATGCAGCGCGCATTTTCCTTTTTTGTTAGTGAGGACGGCATACTTTGCCTTGCTGTAGAAGAAGCCCATGAAGACTCCGTAACATGCATGTCCCGGAACTGCGGTCAGCATTCGGATAATGGCTGTGAGAAGACCGTAATCGCTGACGTAACTTATGTTTTCCAGAGCGGCAAAGCCCAATGAGATAAAGACCGCATACACGATGGCATCATAGCTGTAATTGAAGTGTCTGTTCTTCCAGGTGAAGATCCTGAGGATCAGGAATTTTCCCATTTCCTCGGCTGGCGCTACGACCATTGTTGCGGAAAGGATGGCGCCCAATATGGTAGTCTCAGTCGGGGTGATCAGATCAAGGATGAATATTCCTGCGGTCTCAAGAAGAACAGCCGAGACAACAGTGCTCATTCCCGCGAAGAATAAAGCGACCAGAAGGCCGAATGGTTCTTTCTCCTTCTTGTCATTGAAATAGATGAAAAGTATAAGTCCTATTACGGGGATCAGCGCTAGAATGAATAACAAAGGGGTTCTCCTTAAATCTTATGCCTGAATTATGAACGGGTCCGTCATGTTTTCGCCGGAACTCCATGTTGTATTATATTATAACTGCAACAGATTTGATTTTGGTTATTTGCATAGAGGTGGATCATGAAAAAGTGGTATGACGAAGAATACGAATTTACTGTTGAAGTAACCGGTTTTCTGCATGGCGATCACACGGAGAGATACTGCCGAAACGGTGAAGAGATCGGTGATAAATATACATGCACCTACGGGTGCCCGGTAAATGAACAGGGATACGGCATCTGCTCAAAAACGATGATGATGCTTCATCCCCTGATGGATGCCGTAAGAAGCGGAGGCGATCTCACCAATCTCGGAGGTGACGGCAAATACACTAAGACCATCGTCTGTCCTGACGGCTGCGTGATCTTCAGACTGACCGCAACTCCTCTTGGAAATGAGAACTTCCATAAGGGCGGCTTCTGGGACTACCCGGATGAGACGCAGAAGGATAGACAGTAACTGAATCTGCCGTCTTAGCCGACGGCTTTTCCGCAATTGGGACAGAATTTTCCGACGGGCCCCGAATAACCGCATTCGCAGTTATAAGATGCCTCTTGGCAAGGCTTGCCGCAGTTCGGACAGAACTTGCTCTTAAAGTTTTGTCCGCATAAGCACTGATAAGTTCCTGCCGGCCCGGCGCTCTGTGAGCTTCCTTCATCATCGCGTTCCAAAGCGATGGATTCCTTGTGTCCGTCCTGGATGGCGGTCAATTCGAGGTTAAGCTTTCCTAAGCCGTACCATATGCAGTCAATGTTATAGATCCTCTTTCCGTCAGCCCAGATGGCAGGATCGCCCATCTGAAACATCATTTCTTCTCCGATGTGAGGCTCGTATTGCAGTGCGAATAATCCCATGTGGTTACGGAATTTTTCATAAGAGAGCGGATCAGTCTCAAACACGCTGTAGCTGCTGCTGAAATTCCCGCCGCCATAGCTTATCTCGATCTTTCCTTCGTTCATTAAGTTTGCCGTACATGAACCATCGGTATTCTTCCAAACGCCCGCGAGCTTTTTGTAGAGCCTGATCATAGGATTCTGAACCTGCATACCGGTGACCTCCAAGGATAATCTTTAATGATTTTAACGCATAAGGAGGGTGAGTGGTTTTCGATTACTGAAAAATTACTGAAATCGATGCAAAATCATTAACGTTTCAGTATTTTTCTGCGATATTACTAAATCATTCACTTTTCGAGAGCATTTTCAGTAATTTTTTAGTAATCATTCTTGAAGAGATGTAAATCGGGGTCATACTCTTGTGCCGGCTGTCATTTTTCAAGTGGGCAATGATTGTTATAATGTTTTTTATCCATAAAAGCGAGGTGATCACATGAAAGCACTTGTCATTAACTGCAGTCCTGTCAGGACGGGAGCCACGGCCGAGATCGTTAAGCTGATAAGCGGTGAGCTGAGTACGCGTTATGACACAAAGTGCATCTGCATAGACGATTACTCTTTTTCCTTCTGCAAAGGATGCAGGGCATGCCACAAGACGGCTTCCTGCGTCATGGACGATGCATCCGTTATCCGCGATATCATGAATGAATTCGATGCGGCTGACATCATCGTATCGGTCGCGCCTTCATATTGGGCAGACATTCCGGGGCAGTACAAATCCTTCATCGACAGGTGTACACCGTGGTGCAATACGCACGAGCCTCACGCTAAGATTGCTTCCGGAAAGAAGGGATACGCGGTAGCTTTAAGGACCGGTCCCAACATGCCTGAATGCGAAAGGCTCATCGGCAGCATCGAGCATTTCTACGGTCATCTCGAGATAGAATGCGCAGGCCATTTGGGACTTACGTCCATCGAATACAAAGAAGACGTCGTGCCGAGAAAAGATGAGATAACCGCGTTCTGCAAGACGATATAAAAATCTTCAACTAAAAAGTTCGTATATTTTAGCGGTAGAACCGGTAGATTTTGTCCCCTGTCTGACGCTTTTTTTGCATGCTAATCTTTAGAAGGCAGAGAAAGCTTTTGCGTTTATATGGGGAAAAAGATGAAAGCAGCTGATACCGCAAAAATCAGATACGGAGCGGATCGCGAATATTTCCCGATAATTAAGGTCGTGTCGATATTTATATGCATATTGGCGGCCCTGCTGTTTTTCGCGAACGGGAACGGTTCTTTTGAATCCGTATATGATCTTGTTGCTACCAGGGGGATCTTCAGAGATCCTGCGTCTGTTAATGTGCGTTACAGAGAGATAGTTACAGGAGCATTCTGGAAGTATCTGAACGGCGCGGCGGCGGTTATATGGCTGATAACGGGGACGGTTTATTTCCTGGATGAAGCACTTACGTCTCTTTCCGGGAAATTCAGGGCCATCGCAGACTCAGCCGCAAGCATTGCGGCGTTGATAAGCATTCCTCTGTATTTCTATCTCGGATGCACTGTAAGTAAGAGCACACTTAAACTGAACGAGACGCTGGTGATGACGGCCGCAGTATTCGCATCGGAAATAGTGATAAGTGCAATCTACATTTCGAAGATATTCCGTAAGAAGAACACCTTTAAGAAAGCAGCAAAAACAGCGCCGACGATTGTCATGACGATTCTCTGCATATTGTCGCTGGCTCTGCCTGTGGCGCTGGGATCAAAGGCTATAGATATTGCTGATGAATATTATGAGAAAAATCCCTTCTACGAGGTAATGGAAAAACCATCCGTAAAAACAGACGAAGATATGACCGGCTACAGTCTGAGCAATGCAAGGTTTTATGACGGAGTGCTTTATCAGGCCGCAAATAAAAGGATATACAGGATTGACAAAGACGGTAATATTTCAGAGTTTTTCGAAGGCGGTAACATGCTCATAACAGACTTCGAGATATATGACGGAAAACTTTTCTATGTCGAAGGATACAGCAATCTCCGATGCTATGATCTTGCCGCCGGCAATACAACGGAGATCCATTCAATGAAAGGCCGTTACGGGCTGTTCTACGCTCAGGACGGCAAACTGTATTTTTCCGACAGCTTATATCAGAAAGGGCTGGATTTTGACTGCGGTGTTCTCTATTGTGTCGATATGGACGAAGACTGCCCTGAAGCCGTGCCCGTTTTTACTGATATCAGGGACAATAATGTTTTCCGGTATTATGCTCTGAACGGTTATGATCCCGAAACCGTGAGATCGTATCCGGCCGCGAAAACGGGAAATAAAGGGGAAGTTGTCTCTTATGATCTCATTCCGTACAGGGGTCATTTTCTGTTAGCCGAGAAACATCATGATGCGGAAAGATCAGCGGCATATTACAGTCTGTTTGACGGTGAAGAATACGATATATACAACAGGGCACTGATCGAGCACATGGATGCTTTTACGGTTCATGACGGCAAGATCTATTTCACATGGCATTCACGTATCTGCTGTCTTGTAAGAAGCATAGATCTTGAGAGTGCATTTCGTTATAAGTTTATGGATGAGTTTGAGGGTATTGATGCTCTTGAAGGAAGGACGACGGCCACTCACATCAGCGTCACGGATGAACTCATCGTTGTGACTTTTAATGATGGTATACGCGTCATTAAGAGATGATTTTTGCGAAAAGTTGACAAGTGTCTACCTGCATGTTATATTCGCGGTAAATATGTGTATACCTTTTTGGAGGTGAATTTTCAGATGCGTTTATCAGAAGCCGAGTGGAAGATTGCTGATTGTCTTTGGAGAAATAATTCCATGACTATAACCGAACTTACGCGTGAGCTTGGTTCCGTTACGGGATGGTCGAAAAATACCATTATCACAATGCTAAAGCGCATGGTCGAAAAAGGCGCGGTCACGTACGTTCAGGAAGATAAAGCGAAAAGATTCTCTCCCGCGATCGACAGGACGGAAGCTGAACTTGAAGAGACCACTTCATTTCTTGATAAAGTCTATAACGGTAATGTTGGCCTCATGATCTCGAACCTGATAGGTTCGGACCAGCTCACGGAAGAACAGTTGGAAGAGCTCCGGAAGATAATCAGGGAAGGATAAAATGCTGCGCTTCATTATCGGTATCTCGCTTATTGCGATCGTCATAATGATCATCAGGCGTCTTTCGGACGGAAAGATGCTCAAGAAGCATCAGCATGCGATCTGGCTGCTCATACCGCTTTACATGATCGTATCGCCGTTCTTAAGGATAAACATTCCCGTCGCGGAAGAACTGAGTTTTATCATTCCTTCTAAGACCGTAACCGTCGCTGAAGCCGTTGATTCCGGTGACGTAACTCCTTTGGAAATAACGGAGCAGGACGTGACGGAAGATGTCATCTCTGAGCAGGTTGTTTTAGAGCAGATATCAGACAGTGAGATCATCGCGGAAAAGAATGACGTTCGAATCGCGAATGAAGTAAGAAAGCCGGTCGACATTTGGAAACTCCTTAACTGCATATACTTTTCAGTAGCTGCAGTTCTGATCTTATTGCTGACCTTATATAACGTGGGATTTATATTGTTCTGCAGACGCACGAGAAAGTATGTCGGAAGGGACCCCGAAAGCGGACTAGCCATATACGGCATCAGGCACAGGGGCGTGCCGTTCCTTCTTTTCAACAAGATATACGTGGACGGCATTTCCGGGAAATACAGCGAATATGCGATCTGCCATGAAGCTTGCCACTACAGGCACGGAGATTTCATATGGGTGATCGTAAGATATCTTGTACTCATTTTAAACTGGTATAACCCGCTGATCTGGATCGCCTTCATCCTTTCCGGACGCGACTGCGAACTTGCGTGTGATGAGGAAGTCATACGCGTTCTCGGAGAGGATTCTTCCACGCTCTATGCAGCGACACTTTTGGATATGGCAGACCGCCGTTCGAAGAACGTTCCGGTTTTTTCAGTATCGACCGGAATGAAGAGCGGATACAAGATGATGAAGAACAGGATCGTAAGCATAATGCATCCTTCAAAAACGAGTTATAAAGTGCTTGTAATGAGCCTTGCGTCATTGATCGCAGTATCAGGCTTATCGGTCCTTGAGCCCGAGGCAGCTGAAGCGGATGTGATCACTCTTGCCGGGGAAGAGGAGAGCCTCGTATATGACGAGAATGATGTTGAAGCACCGGTGCAAAGAGAGGCGCCGTTTGATTATTCGGTCCGCGTTCCCTCTGTCGTAAAGCTCTCTGATACTGAAAAAGAAATAACCTTCTACCGTGACGGTGCTGCGTTTAAAGGAAAGTTCATAACGCCTCAGGGAAAAGGTCCTTACAAGACGGTAGTAATGAGAAACGAATACGGTTCTGATATCTCTGATCTGGAAAGCATGGCGAAAATATTCGCCGAAAAAGGATATGCCGCTTTGATGGTCGAAAACACCCATGATGCAGACATTTACAACCGCACGATTACAGGTTCTGTCAATAACCATGCCGGAGATATTTATCTTGAGCAGATACTGGATATTCATGCCGTCATCGATGAACTGAGATATCTTCCTGACGTTGATACAGACAGCGTTTATCTGTGGGGAGCAGGAGCAGGCGGAATGCTTATGGCGCTTACCTGCACAGAGAGACAATATGACATCAGCGGCATGATACTTTATAACCCGAACTTATCGGAGGCTCAGTATATGAAGCTTTCAGATGAACCGAAATACGTCGCAAGGATCTACGACATGCTTTCTGAATGCTATGTCCCGACCGTCATCATGGAGCACAAGAGCAGCGGAAAGAAAGCATCTTCTGCCAAAGCTGCCGGCTGCATGCCTGACGGTAAGATGATAATCCTCGAAGCCGACATCTGGACTGATGACGATATCTTCAAAGACCAGATCGCATATTTATCCGTTGATGTATTTGAGTCCTGGAAATAATTCGAAAAATCCCTCTTGACTCTTCCCTTGGGGAACCCTTTAGGATGAGGTCATCAAACATCAGGGAGGTCATGAAAATGGATGACAAAATGACATCTGGCGAGATCGCCAGGAAGGCAGGAGTATCACAGAAGGCAGTACGTCTTTACGACGAAAAAGGTCTTCTTAAGCCTACAGAATATTCCGAAGGAAATTACCGTCTTTACGACAAGGAAGCGCTTCAGATCTTAGAGAAGATCGTGGCTCTGAAGCAGATCGGTTTTTCTCTGGAAGAGATCCGCGACAACCTTACTTCAGGTGACGCGAAGGATATCGAGGAAGCTCTTGAACTGCAGCTTGCGGTTATGGAAGAGAAGCGTTACCGCATCGAGATGGTAATAGACGCGATCAAGAGAACGCTGGCACGCAAGGACGAATCTCTTGACTGGGATGACGTCGCAAACATCGTTCAGAGCGTTACCCTTGACCAGTCAGCAGACCTCGCGCACTGGAAGGCTCTGCAGCACACGGTAGGCGAGGACTGGTATGTGAAGGTCTTCAGATCGATGGAATTTGCTTCTGATGAAAAAGTTCTCGATCTCGGCTGCGGTTTCTCGAAGATATGGAGAAATAACTGGGACATCATTCCGGAAGGCACAAAGATTTTCGCTTACGATATCCGTGGCAGCTGGGCTGATGATTTCGAGAAATTCATCGAAGAGAACAAGGGAACTCTGCCTGAGGGTGTTGCCATCGATCTGACTTTCGAGGATCTGGAAAAAGAAGCTTCCTGGAAGAAGATCGATCAGGAAAAGACATACGACCGCATCATCGCGCACTATGTTTTCGATGAGCTGAAGGACCCTGAAGCTCTTATCGCCAAGGCAAGCAAACTGCTAAGCAAAGGCGGCTTCTTCTCGGTCAATGGTCCCGACGTGTGCGATTGGGAAGAGTTCTATAAGAATGCTATGAAAGAAGCAGGCATCGAAGCTTCCTTCATTGACGAGGCCATAGATGAGAACGAAGAAAAGCGCGACGCATTCCGCGAGATGGTCGGAAAGTATTTTTCCAAGGTTGATATTGTTGCACTCGAGAGTTCTTTCCGCTTCGACAAAGCAGATGATATCTTCGAGTGGATGCAGAAAAGATACGAGACGCAGACAAAGTTCTTTGCTTCCAACCAAAATAAGATCAAGGAGTATTTTGCAGATAAGATCGCCAAAGAAGGCGAGATCGTTATCACAACGACATCGCACTTTCTGCACTGCTCAGTGTGACGGGGAGATAGCTTGTTTTTCCTGTTCCCGGTAAGGTCTTCGGATCTTACCGGGAATTTTATGAATGCCGATTTGCTGTGAACATTATTTTCGAAATAATAAGGAATAATTGCACAAATCCGAAGTATTATGCAATTTTTCGCTTGTTTTAGCGGAAAAATGTACACAACAAGGGACGTCCTGTCAGCATCCTTTGTATAATGGTAAAATCTTACCGATGATCAAGCCCGAAGCATTGCAAAAAGGCGATACTGTCGCTACCATAAGTCCTTCCTGGGGATGTGCGGGATCCTCCCGTGTAAGGTGGGAATATGAGCTCGGTTGTGAGCGGTTAAGAGACCTCGGGTTGGAAGTTATCGCGGCTCCGAACTCGCTTAAAGGGACCACATATTTAAGAAACAATCCTGAGGCGCGCGCGGACGACATCAACTGGGCTTTTGAGAACAAGAACGTAAAGGCGGTCATCGCAAATATCGGAGGAAATGATACCGACCGTCTTTTCCCTTACCTCTCGAAAACGAGCATCATCAATAATCCCAAGATCTTATGCGGTTATTCTGACGTGATGTCCCTTCATCTGTTTTGCCGCAGGCTGGGACTCATGACTTATTACGGCGATAACCTTCTGACGAACATTGCAGAGAATCCCATGTGGCATCCGTACAGCAGGCACTGGTTTGAGAAGACGTTTTTTGATACTTCTGTGATAGGCACGGTTGGTCAGTCTGAAGACTGGTCTTACGATGACAGCAAACATACTGACAGGGATTACAGGAAAAAATATATGAAAGACAAGGGACGTTTTCCCGTCCAGGGAAAAGGCACTGTAAGAGGAAAGCTTTTTGGCGGTCACGGTGATCTTCTGAAGTTCATGGAGCCTGAAAACGGCGCGCTTGTCACGCGTGAAGATCTTGAGGGAAGCATATTCTTTTTTGAAGACATTCCGGAATGCTGCTGTCCGGAGGGCATGGCGGATTTCTTCGACTTTTTGGGGCAGAAGGGATATCTGCAGCTGATCAAAGGAATAATTATCGGGAAGATGAGGAGCAAAAGATCTTTTGAACCGTACGCTCAGAAGATCAGGGAGGTCATTACGGATAAATATGACCTGAAGGACCTGCCGGTACTTGGTAATATGAATTTCGGACACACGTCACCGATGTTCATCATTCCGTACGGCGCGGAAGCTGAGTTAAGCATGGATGATATGAGCTTTGCGATTCTCGAGAGCGGAGTAAGCAGAATAACAAAATAAAAGGTGGATGATCATGGAAATTTGGGATGCGTATGATGAGGATTTCAACAAGATCGAAGGAATGACGCTTTTGCGCGGCGAGGAGGCTAAGATCCCTGACGGCGTTTACCATCTGGTGTGCGATGTTTTCGTAAGACATGCTGACGGGACGTTTCTCCTGATGCAGAGAGATCCGGAGAAGAAGCATCCTCTGATGTGGGAAGCTTCTGCAGGCGGATCCGCGCTTAAAGGGGAAAGTCCCTTCGAGTGCGGGATAAGGGAACTCCGCGAAGAAACCGGACTTGAAACGACGGAACTGACCGAGGTCAGAAGGAACGTCGGGAAGTATAACCATTCCGTATATGTGGGGTTCTTTTGCGAGACTGACTGCGATAAGCAGAGCATAACCCTGCAGGAAGGCGAGACCGTGGATTTCCGCTGGGTCACAAAGGAAGAACTCCTAAGCATGGGTGAAGACGAACTTCTGACCAAATGGGTGAGAGCGTTCGTCGAAGAAAGGTTCTGACCTCTGCGATTATTGATAAAACCTCAATTATTCGTTATTATTTTCGTATTCATTTTGAATAAGGGAGAAATAATATGAAAAGAGTTATCGCAACGGTACTGATGGTATCGTTTATGCTGTCGGTTGCTGCCGGTCTGACCGGTTGTTTCAGGCCTCCGAAGAATTGGTATAAGGACGTGGTCGCCTTCTATAGTGAGGGTATAAAGACCGGTTGGGCAAACGAGGATACCAATACAAGATGGGAAGTTGCCGATGAACTTAAGGATCCGAATAATGATATAGGTTATCTTATCGTTGATCTTGACGGTGACGGCACTGACGAGATGCTCATCGGGTTTAATGACGGTTCCACTGCTACAAAGTTTACGGATGTCATCGTCTTCAGTTTTGGTACCGGTCCGAACAGGCTGATGAACGGCACGAACGGTTACTACATCTATCTGTGTTCAAGCAACGTTCTCTGCAATGATTCCTGGCACGGTTCTCAGACGAAGAGGGATTTCATGAAGTGGGACGGCAAGAATAGTTATTTCACCGTAATTGACGGCGAAGGCAAGTACCTGCCGATGAAGTGGGAACTCACGGAATTCTGAGGATGGAAAACATAAGACGAAAATGAGCACCTGTTATCATTTCAACATGGACATTCCCGATCCGGACGTGATCTTTCACGGCGGATACTATTATCTGATCACGACGACCATGCATTTCTTCCCGGGCGGAGAGATATTAAGGTCTTCGGATCTGAAAAACTGGGAACACTTTTCCTATGTTTTTGAGAAGCTCGAAAGCACCCCGGCGCAGCGCCTTGAGGGTGACGGTCACATTTACGGAAAAGGAATGTGGGCTCCTGTACTGAGATTTCACGACGGGATCTTTTATGTTGCTTTTTCTTCGAATGACATGGATAAGACTTATCTTTTCAGGGCTAAAGACCTGAAAGGACCGTGGACCCGGAGTGAGATCAAAGGCTTTTATCATGATCTCTCGCTTCTTTTCGATGAAGGGAAAGCATATGTCGTTTACGGCAATACCGATATCCATCTGACCGAATTAAATGATGAGCTGACGGGCCCAAAAGAGGGCGGACTTGACCGCGTGATCGTTGATGACAGCGGCAATCCGATGTTGGGACTCGAAGGTTCGCACATATATAAGACCGGCGGAAAATATTATCTGTTCATGATCCATTCTTTGAGGGACAGATGGAGAAGAGTGGAAGCCATGTATGTTGCAGACTGCCTGGAAGGCGAGTTCGCCGGAGGGGATATCTTCGATAATGATCTCGGCATAAGAGACTCGGGCATAGCGCAGGGCGGCATCGTGAATGGTCCTTTGGGCGATCACATGATAATGTTCCAGGACAGCGGGGCGGTCGGAAGACTTCCTGTTGTCGTTCCTTTCAGATGGCAGGACGGAAGACCTGTTTTCGATGAAGAAAATACCGTGGAAGAATGCGGACTCACAGGACTCTGCGGAAGCGATGATTTTTTAAGCGGCCACAAAGAATTCTGGCAGTTTAATCACGAGCCTGATATGAGTCTTGTTAAGTTCGAGGACGGATTTCACATCACGACTGACAAGGTTTGTAAGAATCTGTTCCATGCGAAAAACACTCTTACGCAAAAGACGATGGGACCTGTCTGTCAGGCTAAGGTGACGATCGATGCGGCAGATCTTAATGACGGTGATTTCGCAGGCCTTTCGGCATTCCAGGGTGACTATGCTTTTGCCGGTATCACAAAAGAAAACGGTGATTACTATGCCGTGATGCTGAGCAACACGAGCAAGGGCGGACCGTGGGATCTGAGTGAAGAAGAGGGCCTTGTGGAAGCCAAGGAACTTATCGGAAATGATAAGATAACCGTAAGGATAGTATGTGATTTTACGGAAGATACCGCGACTTGTTTTATGGAGACGGAGGGCGGTTCCATACAGCTCGGAACGCCTCACAAACTCAGGTTCAGGCTCGATCACTTTACAGGATGCAGGTTCGCGCTGTCATGCTTTTCCACCATAAGTTCTGGCGGGACAGCCGTATTTAAAGAGTTTACAAGTCTTGTATAAAAGGGAGGAACAGCACCATGGATTTTAATAACGTATCCGAACTTCTTAACGGCATGAAAGAATATTACGATTCCCACGACATCCGCAAATCGGATATCTTTCAATACGAATCCCTGAGACTGAGCAGGAATCCCGATCCGAGGATCAAAGAACTTGTTGATAAGGATAAATACGGTGAATACATCGGCCGCTGCACGCGCGGCTGGCTCTCGTCGGATACACCGGGAATGCCCAGTGTTAACAGGCTTACTTTCTATCTTATGCCTGACGGCCGCCTTGCCGGTGTCTGGAACTGCATAAACGGAATGATCGACGCTTATGAGATCTTCGATTATCACGACGGCTACTATACCGGTGCCATGTACAACATCATGGGCAGCATGGAAAACCACATGAATTTTGCATACTACATCGTAAATGATGAAGGCAAGGTTACCGAGATGCTCAGCATTTACGGCGGCATGGTCGTCATCGACAGCGAGAACGTTACCGTCACTAGAACTGTCCTCGGTTACGAAGGTGATGAGACGATCCTCAAGAGTTCTACTGATTACAGATACAAGAGGACCGGCGACGGCTTTAAGCTCGTCAAAGAAACCGATAACACTGCCGAACCTTCTTACGAAGACCGCGTGATCGATAACCAGAAGGGCTTATGCAAAGAACTTAAGAAGGCCGTAAAGAAATGCAGCACGCTCGAAGAATTGGTCGATACGTTTTTCGATACGATCAAGACAGCGGAAGAAAACCCTGAAGAAGAGGTCTCCTACACTGCCGGAACCAATCCTTATGCTGCGTTCGTGCCCGGGGGCTCTGAATGCATATTTAATCTCATGCGCTGGACACCGACCGAGGACGATGAGTATTACCAGCTTCAGCTCAACGTAACCTTTGATCTTAAAGATGAGGAGATCCCCTACGAGAGCATGAATGACGTTGACGGTGTTGATGCACTTTGGGATGCCGTGCTGCATTCCGAATCGTTCAATGCGCTTAAAGACAAGAAGATAAAGAAGGTTGTAGTCGAAGTGGTCGAGACCTAAATCTCACATCTCTTTCGTATACTTTTCCGCCCTGTCATTTAAGTACCTGACAACATCATCGAGTGAACGGTCGCCCGCATAGTAGGGCGCGATCTCTTCGACCAGAAATGACGTGATCACGGGATCTTCATAGTAGTATTTGGAGATGGATGACAGGGAGGCCATTATGTTGTCTTCCATGTCCTTCGAGGCTTTTTTATAGCCGGTGGTTGATGCGTAATCGCCGAGGACTGTCATGTAGCCCGTCAGCAATACGTCGTTATGATAGCCCTGATTGTTCTTCTCCGTGATGATCGGGATATTTCTTGCCATTATCTCTTTGTTGGTAACAAGCTCCGGGAAATCATCTGACGGATCGGTGAAGGCCGCACCTGCAAAAAGGTAGTTGATGAATTTTCTGGAGCCTTCTTTAGTGTCAGATGAGCTCGTGACGGAGATGGTCTCCAGGGCTCTGAACCTGGGACCTGATGCATCGACGGAAGGCGTTCCGATTATCGTATAGCTGTTGTTTTCATCTTTACACGCGCGGATGAATTCGAGGTAGGTGCTGATCCTGTCATAACGGCAGGCTGTGCGGACTCTTTTTTCCTCTTCTTCCCATACATAATCAGCAGGTTTCGTAAATCCGTCCTGCGCAAAATGATCATTGGAGAATTCTATCGCAGCGTAGAACTGGTCAGTGCCGAAATTAACGCTGCTGCCTTCGAGCGCGGCCTTTGTATCTATGCATGAAAGGATGAAATCTTTTTTGTAGTTGTATGTCGAAAGGGGATAGTCATAAGGCGAGAAACCGTCAAGGTCATTTACGATCATCTTCTCATAATCATCGAAAGTGATTCCGCAGGCACCGTCTTTTAAGAGCGCGGTGTCAGTTACCAGTCCTTCGATCTCGAGCGTCACCGGAAGGAAGTACTGCTTGTTTCCGATCCTGGCCGCCTCGATGATATTTTTGAACTGCTTATCCATTACCTCCTGGTCGAGATAGCCTGTCAGATCCTCGAAAACATCATCTCTCATCGCATAGGTTTTCTGGATCCCGACTGCGAGGTCAGGCGCTTCTGAACCTTTAAGCTCCTGTATCATGGTGTACAGTTTTTCGTCGTCCATATTAAGCATCGAAAGGTCTCTTCCGGCCTTGATCCCGGTCTTGTATTTGCCCCATACCCTTATGAGGTATTCGGTATCCGTTTTATTGAATTTATAGATTGCATTCGAAAGATATTCCGAAATGTCAGTATCGATCGGCGTCGCGAGCTCGATGACCGTTTTTCCCGCATGCGGATTCTTTTGGGACTTCATAAGGATGGTTATGGTCTCTTCTTTTCCGCCGTAGAATAGGGAGTAATCAGTTTCTTTTCTTGAACAGATCACGGCCGTATTGCCGTCACAGGTTATGAGCTTTACTTCCATTCTTGCCAGATCCGAAAAATAAGGCGTGTACCAGTTGTTATCGATGACGGTCTTAACTTCCTGGGCCTGCATGTCAAATGTTGTTATGTTTCCGAGCGAATCGATCTTGAAGAGTTCACCGGATGAGACCGGTTTATAATCGGCCAGATTAACTTCGCCGTCGTCCTGCGCTTCGTATTTTTTGAATGTTATGCGTTTTCCGGTCTCGGGATCGAATTCCAGGACCATGGCGCCGTCTTTTAACGTATAGCCGACGGTAAAGATCGTATTGCTCCTCGGATCGAAGGAGAATTCCTCGAGATTATATACATACGGGATCCCGGTAAAATCCAGTTCGCTCAGATATTTGCTTCCTTTATAGACAAACGCGTGAGTGGAATTCTCAGTCCCAAACCCAAGTTCCAAAACAGGAATATAATATCCGCCTGCAATGCAGACATCAGATACACCGGCCGTGGTCTTAACGCCGTCTACGATCTCAGTGACCTGAAGGACATCTCCGTTTTTGTCTTTGAACATCCTGATATTGCTGACTTCTCCGCTTGCCATATCGACATTGACGATACCGGTCTCGAAATTTCCCGGCGTGAAAAGGCTCATCACGGCTTCTGCCTTTTTCCCTTCCGCATCCGGAGTGAACGAGATCACTCTGTCTATTACATAACCTATCGGTGACTGAAGCGTGGTTCGGCTGATAACATTGCCCCCTTCGTCATAGGTATCAAGCAGCGCTCTTCTGTAATTATCCATGTCTGCCTGATTTGTAAGACTGTACATGTGATAAAGCTTTCCGTTGCTGTAGCTAACTGCACCGCTGTCGAACATCTCTGTCGGTAACATTTCGGGCTCAAGGTCGAACCTGACCGATTCATACCACGGATCGTCCTCTTTGACCGTTGTCTTTTTCTCCGTCTTTGCTGAGCATGCCAAAAGCACCGGCTGTAGCATCAATACAGCCATTGCCAGAGCAATAACCTTTATCCTTTTCATAATGATTCCTCCAAGGGACTCTCGCGAAGGTTCCTGTTATCCTGTTTCTAACTATAAATAAAATTTGTGAATTTGAAATAGGAATCGCGAAAATGTCACGCGAAGGATGCCGAAAGGATGCTTTACGCCGCGGATTACCCTATAATGAAGGCATGGATGATCTGTACATTACACATTACTATTTCGCCGGCACCGACCCGTGGAAAAACATAATGAACCTGCCTGAAGAGGAAGCATTCCGCATGGCAGGGGAACTGGCGGCCGCACACCCCGATACGACCAGCTTCGGGCGTTTTGCCGACTTTAAGAATTACTATCCCAGAAGGAAAGCTGCCGACGAATACGTCAGGGAAAAGTTCATCGCCATTGGCGGGCGCCCTGAATTAGATCATCCTTTCTCATTTGTGCTTCTGGAATGCGAGTATCTTCGAAAATGGTTCAGCGACGGCGAATCCTTCCGCATCTCCCTTGCTGAGATCCCCGATGAAGTTATCAGCTTCACGGTAGGTGACAGCTGCGCCCAGATCGAAAGAGGAATGACACCGGAAGTCTTCACCAAGCAGATGCTGCTCCAAAGGATTTATGAGCATGACGGTTCGCCTGAGAAATATCTTGAAGCGGTCCTGAATCCTTTTGCGTATGTTGAAGTGCAGCTGTGGACTGTGCTGAAATAGTGGACGGGTTGTTAATTCCCGGGGTGTATCTTTTTTCGAGAAAAATCGTGCAAAAAAGATACTGATCAGCCAAAAATGTATCTTTTTTAATCAGTTTTTCAGCTGAAAAGATATTATTTCAAGTTATAAGACTTTTGAATGCTGAAATCACAATAAAAGAACCTGAAATATCCCAGATTTATATCTTTTTCTGCCGGAAAAACGAGATTTAAGATACAGCGCGTCAGACCAGGAACCCCAAAGTACTTTTATATCTTCACGCCGCCCAGTGCGATGCCTTCGACGATGTGCTTGGACAGGAAAAGATATATGAGGATAGGGGGAAGTGCCAGCAGGAGGCTGCCGCCGCCCGCATATGAGCCCATGATGGGAAGGGTCTTTTTGGCATTATCAATGAGGAGTATCCTGGGGACCCAGGTCTCACTCCAGCTTGCAACGAAACAGAAGATGGCCTGCGTGGCGATGGCGGGCTTGAGAAGCGGCAGGGCGATCTGGTTGAATATCCTGAACTCGCCTGCGCCGTCGATCCTGGCAGACTCTACGATCTCTTTAGAGAAAGTGGCCTTCAGATACATCCTCATGAAGAATACCGTCATGGGTGTGGCGATAGCCGGAATGATGAATATGAAGAGCTTATTGTTCAGACCGTATTTGTAAGCGGCCTGGATAAATCCGACCGAACCGACGGTGCTGGGGATCATCATGGCGACGATGATGAACTTCTCGAAAGCTTCCCTGAGTTTCCACTCATAAGCCGTTATGGCGTAAGAGGTAAGCGCTGAGAAGTAGATGTTAAGTATCGTGCTCGAGAATGTCACGATAACCGAATTCTTAAATCCTATCCATGATGCTTTATCGAAAAGAGCGCAGAACTCCTTCCAGGTGATAAAACCTTTTCTGGGTACGTATGTCACATCGAAAGTACCGTTTGCAGAAGGACTGAGGATGACCTCGTCTCCGAAGACCGTCTTGAGCATAAAAAAGAACGGCATCATTATGAGGATCGTCAGGAAGGCCGAAACGATATAAGTGGTGACCTTAAGTCTGAAGCTCTTCTTTTTACTCTCTGTTAAAGTAACGATCTCACTCATGATCTAACCCTCTCACAAATCGTTCTCAAGAGCCTTGCGGGCTTTTTTCAGGAGCTTCTTCTGCCTTGCCTCATCTTTATCTCTGATGAGCGTGAAATATAAGAGAACGGATATGGCAATATACATCAGCAATAATATAAGACTTGCCGCGGATGCCCTGTCATATGCATATGAACCCAGGAAGGCCTGGTTTTCCATGTACATCATCAGGGTAAGATTTCTTCTGAATGTATCGTATGGACCGAAATATTCCGGAATCTCGATCATGCCCAGTCCGTCAACGACGGTGATGACTGTAATGAAGAAAAGCATCGGACGCATGCAGGGCAGGGTGATCTTGAAGAATGTCTGCACCCTGTTCGCTCCGTCCATTTCTGCGGCTTCGAAGATCTCGACGGGAATGCCGGTTATGCCTGCAACGGCATAAATGAATATGATTCCGAAGTGCATGAAGAGACTTACCACGATTATGAAAAACTGCACTGAAGTAAAGAATTCAAGGTCTTCGAACTTAATCCCGAATCCGTCGATCATGGATGCCGTAAAGGTGATCCCCACGGCATTTCCGAAAAACGATATCAGGTGGATCAGAAGGCTTCCGCCCAGAGCGGTTCCCGCAACGAGCTTAGGGAAGAAGAAGCCGGTCCTGAATATGAATCTTCCTTTGATCTTAAGCCTTCTGTCGGTCATCATTGCTGCCAGCCAGAAAGCCAGGAGCCACTCGGGAATGGTCTGCGCTATCCAGAAGTAGAAAGTGTTCTTAAAGGCATCGAGGAATGACTTTGATGCGAAGATCTCCTGGAAGTTCTTAAATAATGGCTCTCCTATCAAAGGCAGGAACTGCGGGTTGGTATTGCCGGCATGTTTCAGATAGCAGAAAGCATAATAGACCGTGCTTAACATCGGCCATAAACTGAATATCGCGAATACTACAACGAAGGGAATGGAGAATATATATCCCCACTTCGTATAGTGTCTCTCAAGATGATTTTTCTTCCCCATAAAGCCCCGTTTTCGTGACCGGGCGAAAAGCCCGAAGTCATTGATACATGCCTATTATATATTTATTACGATACATTAGACAACAGGATTTTTGGCAGGCGGAAACGGGTCCCCAAGGTATTGACAACCACCATGACGCAAACTAAAATGAAACTACTTTCATTTTTATTTTGCGGAGGACCGATATGCCGAAAGTCACTTCCGAATACATGGAAAACAAGCGCAGACAGATCGTGGATGCGGCCTATCAGGTTTGCCTCAGAAAGCCTGCCGAGATGGTTACGATATCTGATGTTATCGCTGAGACCGGGATGAGTCAGGGCGCGATATACAGATACTATGCAGGTCTCGATGAGATCTTCATGGACATGATCTCCAACATGAGAAGGGAGTACAGCATCATCGGTCAGATGGAAGAGATAATCGCCGATAAGAGCCTTACTTTCGAGGAGACCACATATAAGATCTGTGACTGCCTTGCAGATGTCATGGAAGAGCATCTTATGGACATACAGAAGATCAATTTCGATTTCGGCGTGATTGCGATCAACGAGCCTGATAGAGCCGCAAAGATTATGTCCGGATTAGACGCTCCGGGCAACATGGATTATATGGCCGCAAGGATATTTCCCAAACTGATGGAGGGCGCGGATATACTCGGATATAAGCCTCAGGCTGAGCCTGCAGACATCATGTTCTATATCACGGCAGCTTATACCGGAATCGAAAAATACTGCATCTTAAGCGCATGCTACGGCTCGGGTAATCCTAATGCCAAGGCCGATCCGAGAAAGCTTTTCAGGACTTATGCAAAGACGATAATTCTTCTTACGGGAGGAAAAACAGATGAGTAATACACCTCTCCCCGGCGGCGAATATGCCGTCGGAACCACTACATACACGGTCTACGGCGAAAGGAACGTCTCAGTCAGGGTCTATTATCCCGTACTGAAGGAATCCGTCGAAGGCATGGAGAAGACAAGATACCTGTCCCGCGACATGGTAAAAGCATTGGGCAAGACCTTCCACGTGCCGATGAACTATGACAAGTCTGAAGCAGACGGAAGCAACAGGTCCGAGTGCTACACGGAAGCTCCGCGGATCGGAGGGAAGAAGTTCCCGGCAATAGTATTCGGCCACGGTCTGTCATCTTACAGGGAAGGCAGTTCATTCCTCTGCATTGAGCTGGCATCGAACGGCTACGTTGTCCTGGCGCCCGGCTTTCAGGATGCGGGAGTGCTTACAGAGTTTGACGACGGAACCTCTGCCCCTTTTAACAAGACTTTAAGCAAGAAGATGTATGATCCGTACCTGAGCAGCGTGATCAAGCTCTCGAAACTCATGAAGCAGAAGGGTACCGACAGGGAGCTCGCAGAGAACTTCGACCAGTTCCAGAAAGAGCACTGCAAGGTACTTATCGGCAAGGTCAAAGATTGCGAGCAGGATGTTCTTGCCGTAGTCTCATACACCAAAGAGAACCTTTCGGATCTCATCGATTTCGATTGCGGCATAGCGGCAGCAGGACACTCTCTGGGCGGCGTTACGGCATATGCCCTCTGCCTTGATCATCCTGATTTTGTCTGCGGCATCAATCTTGACGGCGCATCGTTCGGAGACAACACGGGCAAGATCTTGGAGAAACCTTTCCTTCAGGTATGCTGCAAAGATAATGAGAGCGTCGAGACGAGAATGTTGATCGACCATAGGAGCACGGTATATAAAGCATCATTCAAAGACATGAAGCACGCCGGATTTGCGGATCTGAAATTCATGATACCGGTCAAGGCCATATCTGGAAAACTGCCTGCGGAGGTCCTGCATGAGAATCTGTGCAGGTGCAGTCTTGAGTTCCTCGATGCGTATCTTAAAAAGACAAAGGACAAGCCTTCGTTCGAGAGCAATGACGCGGTTACCTATACGGAGTATGAGCCTGATGTGAAATAAATGATCAGCCGGGTGACAAAAGATCACACGCGCTGCAGTTCGGTCTTAAGACTGTCGTAATCGATCTGAAGGTTCTTGGTGCTGATGACTTTTTTGTACAGCTCGACCATCCTGTCGACACAGCACTCGACACTGAATTCCTGGGACTTTTCGAGAGACTTCCTGCCCATCTTCTCGCGAAGCCGGTCGTCTGTCAGGACGCGGACGACGTCTCTTACGAATTCTGATCTTGTGTGGTAGGCGTAGCCGTTTTCACCGTCGGCAAGAACGCCCTTAAGGCACGGATCATCGCGGCAGACAAGCGTCAGGCCGTGGGACATGGCTTCAAGATAAGTAAGGCTGTGAACTTCGAAAGTCGATGCGGAAACGAACACGTCTCCCATGTCGTAATACTTATAAACGTTTTCAGGCGGGATCCTTCCCGTAAAACATACCCGTTCTGAGATGCCGAGGTCATATACCATATCCTCGAGTTTCTCTCTTTCGGGTCCGTCGCCGACGATCAGCAGCTGGGCATCGGGAAGCTCATCCAGTATCTCAGGGAAACATCTTACGATCTCATCAATGTTCTTTTCGCGGCTGATCCTGGTGACCATGACGATGGTGTGGCCGTTGTCTTCAAGTCCCCATTGATCGAAAAGCGATGCGCGCTCGTCGCACAAAGATTTCTGTCTGTATTTCTCAAGCTGGATCCCGTTCGGAATGACGACGAGACGGTCTGAAAGAGTCTTAAGCTGCGGGAAAGAAAGTGCCTTGTCGGAGGGAACCGTCACGACGGTGGCTTTGCGGTAAGCGATCCTGCCGACTTCCTTGCAGAGGATCTTAACGGGTTTCAGATTGCAGTAGTGCCCGAAGATAAAACGGCCGTAATCGGTATGTGATGTCATGATATACGGAGTATGGTCAATTGCAGCGATCGATCTGGCCAGGCGGGCAGCGGACATCTCGGTATGGATATGGATGATGTCGGGGCGCCAGTCTTTCAGTTCTTCAAGAAGAGGATCACTGTGTATGGGACTGAAACGCGCATCCGGGTAAACGAGACCCGGCAGGGAACGGATGTAATAATCGTCGCCGTCCCTAAATGACTCTCTCCTGTTGGACATGGCAAGTATCTTGACCTTGTGTCCGCGTCTTCTGAGTTCGTCTGCCATGGAGATGACAACGTTAGCAGCACCGCTTGTCTGATATTTATATGAATCTGAAGCTATCAGTATCTTCATATCTGTTTCCGTTTTCCGTTTTTATATTTTTAAATTCTATCACAGAAAATGGCATACTAGTATTAAATATAATTTAGATTACGCGCGAAAATTTTGTCCGCGGGACGATGACTTCAGCCTGCCTTATTCTTTTACGATCGCCTGGGCTCTTGAAAGGGCATCGTCGATGTGGGCGCAGAAATTCTCTTCTCCGAGCTTCTTGTCAAATCCGGATTTCTGAATGACCTTCATCGGCTGCTCGTTTACGTGCGACATGATGAGCTGGACGCCCCTGTTCCTGCAGTCATCGTAGAGGAGTTCCAGATTTTTCATGGCGGTCGCATCGATCGCGCTTACGCTTCTCATGCGGAGAACGAGCGCCTTTGTGTCTTCCTTAGGCGAGATCTGAAGGATCTTTCCGGCTGTGGCGAAGAACATGGGTCCGTTGATCTCATATACGATAGTGTGTTCAGGAAGGACGCGGAGATCGATGCTGTCAGGATCGTTCTCGGGATCGAAATCCTTCCAGCCTGCGACCTGGGTAACATCGCTCATTCTCTTCATGAAGAGTACGGCTGCAAGGAGCACGCCGACTTCGATCGCTACGACGAGATCGAATACCACCGTAAGGACAAATGTGATAAGAAGCACGACGATGTCACTCTTGGGCGAACTCTTGACGAGCTTTACGAATCTGCGCCAGCCGCTCATGTTATATGCGACCTGGAAAAGGATCGCAGCAATGCAGGGCATAGGGATAAGCTTGGCGAACGGCATCAGGAAAACTACTACCAGGAGCAGTGTGACGGAATGTACCATGCCTGCGACAGGCGTGCGTCCGCCGTTCTTGATGTTGGCGGCAGTTCTTGCGATGGCGCCCGTTGCAGGTATTCCGCCGAGACAAGCGGAAGCGATGTTACCTACGCCCTGGGCAACGAGCTCCATGTTCGGACGGTGCTTGGAACCGATCATGCTGTCTGCGACGACGGCTGAAAGCAGTGATTCCACGCCTGCGAGGAACGCGATTGTTATGGCGTTCGTGAGCTGTCCGCGGATGTTTTCGAAGGAGATCATGGAGAGGCTGATGCTGATCGGGGGAAGTCCCGCCTGGATGTTCTCGAAGGATTTTCCGATCGTGTTTACGTCGAGGTGGAAGATCTCGACGATGGCAGCCGTTACGACGACGGCAATAAATGATCCGGGGATTTTCTTGAAGATCATCGGCCAGACGATGAGAATGGCAAGTGCGATGGCTCCGATGAGGATTGCCTGCCAGTTCGCCGTCGTGAAGTTGTTGATGAGGGCCATGACTTTCTCTCCGGTCTCGACCGGCTTCTCGCCGTGCTGGTAAGAGATGCCCGTGAAGTCCTTGACCTGGCCGAGTAACAATGTTATAGCGATGCCGGCAGTAAATCCTGTGGTTATCGGATCGGGGATATATTTAAGGAGGCTTCCGAAACGGCAGAAGCCCATAATGATAAGGATGATTCCTGCCATGATCGTTGCTACGATGAGCCCCTGGGTCCCGTCCTTCATGACGATCCCGGCCACGATCGTGGCAAATGCCGCTGTAGGTCCAGCGATCTGCACGCGGCTTCCGCCGAGGAATGACACGATGAAACCCGCTACTATCGCGGTATAGATGCCTGCTTCAGGACCGACTCCGGAAGCGATGGCGAGCGCTATCGATAAGGGCAGCGCGATTATGGCAACGATGATTCCGGCAACGACATCCTTAATGAGTTGCGAACCGGAATAGTTCTTCAGGACCGAAAACAGCTTGGGCTTAAACTCGTTCATATATTTCCTCTTCTTTGATATTCAAACCCAAGCATTATATGAATAGCCGCCTTTGGCTTCAATTAATGAATTGCACGATTAACGGGCTTTATGAGCGCCCTTCTTTTCACGCAGTGCTAAAAAAGTGCTTCAAAAAACAGACCCCATTTTCGCTCATTACTGAAAAATTACTGAAAACCCGGAAAAACTGTAAAGATATATGCACTTTTCGAAAAAGTGATGAAAAAATTACAGTTTTAGGGTAAAAACAGTAATTTTTCTGTAATTCCATAAAAGAGCAAAAATCAGACCCGATCTGACGACATTTTGGGTCTGTATTCAGCAATTGGTCAATTCATCAGATTTGATACGAAAACCGGGCATTATTCAGTGCTCACTCTCAGTCCCTGCTCTTCAGGAAACAGCTTTCCTCGGCATCATGACCGACAGTGTAAACGACGAATCTAAGGACTCCGCTTTCAGGATGCCGTTGCATTCTTCGACGGCGCGTCTGACGTTCATGAGACCGAAGCCGTGATGCTCTTTGTCGCTCTTGGAAGTGTATCCGGAAGTGCTCATCAGCTTTTCGATGTCGATCTTGCCGGAGGCGGAGTTGGTGATCTTGATAATGAAGAATTTGTCCGTTCTTTTGATGCTGAAAGACACGTAAGGATCTTCGCACGATGAGGCCGCTTCGATCGCGTTGTCCAGGGCGTTTGCGAAGATGCTGCACATGTCCATCGGCTTGATGTTAAGGCCGCCGTCGGTGACGCCGTCAAGCGTGAACTTAATGTCCAGTTCGTCCATGCGGTCAGCCTTCATGGAGATGATGATGTCGAGCATCTCGTCGCCGGTGACGTATTTGGGGGACAGGGAGCTGACCTTTCCGAGCATGTCACTGATATGCTCTTTTGCTTCTTCGGTATGACCTTCCTCGAGCATCATCCGGGTGATGGCAAGGTTGTTCTTTATGTCATGCCTGAAGGCTCTTGTCTCGACCTGCTTTTTCTTGTAACGACCGATGTATTCGAGCTCGGCAGCCATGTAGGCTTCCTGGGACTTATTCTGTTCGCGCAGTGCCTTGTCGGCGGAAGAAATGATCACGAAGACCGGTGCGGCGATTCCCAGGATTATGATGCCAATGGCAAACATTATGCTCATGATATGGTATCTGAATTCTATCGGTACCTCTTCTGAGGGGAGCATCGCCGGAACGAAGGGGAAAACTATGAATAAGGCGGCCCATATGACGAAAATGACCCTGTGAGGAATGCCTATGATGTAGTATTTTTTCGGCTTGTAGAAACCGAAATAAGCGATTATGAACAGTGCCAGTGTTATGAGAAGCGCCATGCCTGATATGGCGAGCCATAGCGGGCTGTCGGCAAGATTCTCATAGAAAACATCAATAACCACATCCTCGGTTCCGCCGACCAGGTATATTACCGTCATCTGAGAAAACGTGCTGATGTACAGGCTGAAAAGAAAGAAGCATACCGTTGATTCGATCGCACGGAGCACCTTCTTCTCTTTGAACGCAAACATGTAAAAAATGAACGAATAAATGTAGAGCAAAAACGTCAATCCGTTGTCGAGGACGAAGACAAGATTCTTATCGAGATCTTCCGGAATGAACAGATTTGCGATTATGGTGCCAAATACCGAGAATGCAAGCATTCCGAATGATGATATGACGAGTTTGCGCGTGAGTACCACATATCTTCCGAGAAAACATGCTGCGACGATTACGACCAGCAGCAATGAGATGATGAGCTGCAGATTGCTCATCGTCATGACGATTAATTGCATTATAAAATTTGATACGTCTTCAGTCATATCAGAAAGCGGTTCCCTCTACGTAAGAATAGAATGCGTCTTTAAGCGGCTTAACATTACTGCGGCTTACGGGGAGGGTGACATCGCCGTCCATGACGACATCGTTCTTCGCGAGCCTCTTTACTTTCGAAAGGGAGATCAGATAACCTCTGTGGATCCTGAAGAAACCGTCGTCTTTGAGCTCTTCTTCGAAGTCACCGATGTTGTATCTGATAATGTGCTCGCCTGCTGAAGTCACGATCCTGACGTTCTGGTTCATGGATTCCATGTATATGACGTCGTTAATATCGATGAGGATATCCTCGCCGTCTTCCTTGATTATGATCTGATGGCTGTTGCTGCCCTGTTTGTCCAGGGCGTACTTCAAGACCTCTCTGAGCTTATCGATATCAACGGGTTTGGTCAGATATCTCAGGGCATTGACCTCATATCCTTCGAGCGCATATTCGATGTGGCTCGTAAGGAAAACGATGAAGACGTTCTCGGACTTTGACCTTATCTTTTTCGCGAGCGTGATCCCGTCGACTGCAGGCATCTCGATATCGAGGAATACCAGATCGTAGGGTTCCTTCGAAAATGCTTCGCTGAGTATCGTGCCGTCACTGAAAGTATCGATATCGTAATCGACATTGGCCAGCAGCTTATCAAGGATAGTCTTAAGTTCTACCCTATAGATCTCTTCGTCATCGCATATGGCAATCCGCACTTGAAAATCTCCTGAAATGAATACTGTATTGAATTCTATTATAAACGTTTTGCGGTTTGCAATATGCCGTTTACGACGGAAAACCTACCATTCACTCCAAGTTCCCGGAGAGCCCGTGTTCCAATGCTACAATCGCCGCAGTTAAACAGTTTCAGGATAAACAGTTACAAGGAAGGAACCGATTATGGCTAAGGAATTATCTAATCAGTCAAAGTGGAGGCCCTGGAAGGGCATAGTGCTTTTTGTCATCGCTTTATTTGTGGTCATCGCAGGAAGCGTCTCGACATTGTTCATCGGAACATACGGAACGTTTATTACCCAGCTGGCGCTTCTCGGACTCGCGGTTGGCGCATGCCTCATCAACAAGACTCCCCTTAAGGAAGTATTTCCTCTGAAGAAGATCACTCTGAGGGATTTCTTCGGAACGGTACTTATGTGGATCGGCGCAGTCCCCCTCGGATTCATCAGCGCTCTCGCGGTCGGAAGCTTAATGCCGGAGGTATTTGCCGGAGTCGCATCAGACATCAATAACATTGCGACCGGCGTGGTTATCTTAGGTTTTATCGCTACAGTCATCTGCCCTCCGATCTGCGAAGAGGCGATCATGAGAGGCGCCATCTTAAGCAACTTCCGCGGAGTGAAAAAAGACTGGGTCATCATCCTCGTTGTCGCAGTAATGTTCGGTCTTCTCCATTTAGATCCCGTCAGACTCATCAACACATCGATCCTCGGCGCATGCATGGCATACCTTATGGTAAAGCGCAACAACTTCATCCTGCCTGCAATGTTCCATCTCATAAACAATTTCCTGTCCATAGGTCTCGGCTCGATAGTCTCGATGTTCTCAGAGCCTGCAGCTCAGCAGGCAGTTCAGAGCGCTGAACTGACGGATACCGTAAATGCAATGGTAAATCAGATCCCTACATACATGATCGCCGCATTCCTCTGCCCCATGATCCTCGCAATCGGCGCTCACCTCATCAAGCGTCAGAAAGAGATCTCCGAAGGCAAAGAGAAGGAGGGTATGAAGCTCGGCGTTAAGATAGGTCTTTCGGCAATTCCCTGCATCATGCTTCTCGGAGGCGGACTGCTCCTTACGGCTTGCTCGGTCAGATAATCCCGGCTTATAACGGATGATATAATGGAAGCTGTCTTTATAAGGCAGCTTCTTTTTATTGTGATCAATTGAAGCGGTCCTGATCGTTCTGTCATGATATAATTAAGTATCTTTGAAAACTTTTGGACATTGCTTAATGTGGAGGTCGCGACTATGGGTATAGCTGTTAATACATTCAACAATGGTGAAGTAATTATCAACGAAGGTGATGTAGGCAAGAGCATTTTCAGACTTGTCGAAGGCAATGCTGACGTAATCGCCGATTACGGAAAAAAGGAGCCTTTCCGCCTCGGAATCCTCAGGGCTGGAGATTATTTCGGCGAGATGGCGATCTTTGAAGAATGTCCCAGAAGCGCGACTGTTGTAGCTGCAAGCACCACTGTACGCGTGCTCGAGATCCCCGAGGATGAGCTTAACGGATTCCTTAAGGAAAATCCTGACGTAATAGGCGAGCTTATCGATCATCTTGGAAACAAGGTCTATGCCATGACCAATGACTACAATGAGGCACAGGCTCTTTTGAAGAGTCTGCGTGATGCTGATGCAGGCAAGAAAAAGTCATTGTTCTCCAAGATAAAGAAGCATATCGATCATTACCAGTCAGGCAAGAATGAAGTCTCGGAGCCTGACGTATCGGTATTAAGCGAAGTATTTGCGAGCATTCCTCATGACGGTGCCGTTAATTTCAAATCATACGATAAAGGCGAGGTCATCTTCTACGAGGGCGATACCAGTGACAGCATGTATATCCTGCACAGCGGCAATGTCGGGATCTATACCGGTTTCGGCAAGGCTGACGAGCAGGTATTCTCTGAGCTGCCGGGCGGTTCTGCTTTCGGCGTGAAAGGCCTTATTGCAGGTGAACCCATGAAGGCTACCGCCGTTGCGGAATCTGATGAAACGGTCGTTGAGAAGATCTATAAGGATGAACTGGAATATATATTCAAGACGTGTCCCGCGAAGGTCACATTCATCCTCCGATATCTGTCGTGCCGCTTAAGACGGCTTAATATCGATTTCTACAGCATCTGCAAAGAGATCACCAATAACTACCAGAACTAAGGCTTGAACAGGAAATGATAAAAAACGTTGTACTTGATATGGGAAATGTCCTTCTGGATTTTAATCCCGAATTTGTGATGAACATGTTCTGTTCTTCACCAGAAGAAAAAGAGATCATCGATAAGGAACTTTTTAACGGTCCCGAGTGGAAAATGGGTGACAGGGGAGACATAAAGGACAAGGACAGATTCGACCTGGTAAAAGTAAGAGTTCCCGGGAAATACCATGAGGCATTGAAGAACTGTGCGGACAGATGGGATGTCTGCATGACGCCTCTGGACGGCGCGAGGGAATTCTGCGAGAGCGTAAAGGAAAGCGGCTTTGGGATATATGTCCTGTCTAATGCCAGCGATCTGTTCTATGTGTATTTCCCTAAGTTCCTGCCGCTCGATTTTTTCGACGGAGTGTTCGTTTCTTCGGATTATCTCATGCTTAAACCGGACGTGGAGATCTATAAAACGTTTCTCGAAAAATACGGTCTTAAGGGTGACGAATGCCTTTTCATCGACGACAGGGAGGATAACATAGAGGGAGCTAAGAAAGCAGGACTTAATACGTTCCGTTTCGAGGGAGATTACAAGGCAATCTTAAACAAGTTAAAAGCACAGTAAATCTATAAAGGAATAAGGAGATTAGACTATGCCACATTCATCAGGAGGCGGATCACACAGCGGCGGAAGCCACCACGGCGGATCGTCACACAGCCATTCGAGCAGGAGCAGTGGCGGAAGCAGCAGCGGCGGAGGACTTCCGAGCTTCAGACAGACATCCAGCCAGCCGTTCCGCGGTTCGAGAAGATACCTGTATTACAGGGATCACAAACCATACTTCGTGTATACGAATTACGACATCAGGAAAAGAGACCCGATGCCGATCGTAAGCCTGATCATCGTCATGGTACTGTTCCTGATACCATGGTTTGTCGGATGTATCGTAGGAATATGCTTCTCATTTAAAAAGCCCAAGAAACTGACCTATTACACCAAGTGTCCCAAGCTTGTTGTAGAGGACAATATCGGTGTAATTGAAGATGAGGACAACCTCAAGGACTCCATGGAAGCGTTCTTTGACAAGACCGGGATCGTTCCGGCCGTCATTACCGTGAGCAATGATACGTGGAATGAGAACTACACGAGTCTCGAGAACTACGCATACGACCTTTACGTTAACACTTTCCATGACGAATACCACTGGCTGATCGTATATTCCGAAGCCACGAAGGAAGACGGTTTCAATGACTGGTACTGGGAAGGCATGCAGGGCAATAATACGGATCCTATCCTGACCGAAGAACTGGCGGCTTCGTTCACCGAGTCGCTTCACACGAGGTTCCTGCAGCGCAGTAAATATTCAGTCGACGATGCGATCGCAAAGACGTTTGATGAGTACACGCCGCAGATGATGAAGACTTATATCGATAAGCCCATGATGATCATTTCCGTCATCTTGCTCCTGATCTGCATCCCCGTAATCTTATATGCTTTTAAAGCATACTGGCCCGAAAAGGTGCCTGAGTATTATCAGAATGCGAAGCTCTGCGAGCTTACGGCAGTCTATCAGGAGCCGTGCAATTTCTGCGGCGGAATCTATATCATAGGCATGGAGACGACATGTCCGCACTGCGGAGCCGCGCTGCCTGCACATCATTACATTAAGGATGCACAGGGCAACGTCGTTGAACTTTTAAGTTAAGACCATGACCAGGCGCAGGTTTAAGACTAAGCTCTATCTGATCCTTTTAGGTGTACTGCTCGCGAAGCTGGTTGTTTCCTATGTTCTTTTTCTGACCGTGGGAATGAGTACTGCTCCTGAAGGCGGTCTGGACAGCCTCGGTCAGGCGATTGCTCATGTATTCTTATGGGAGGTATTCGCTATATACGTTCCCATAGCCGAGATCATCGGGCTTACTCTGGTATGGCTTTTCATGTCCCACAGAAAAATATTCATCGGAATACTTGCCGGGGCATTGACCATTGCTGCCGGTTGTTTTGTGTACGAGAACTGCTTCAGAAAGATCATTCTTACTCCCGAGAAGGCTGCGTCAAAAGTCCAACCGTACGAAGAGTGGAAGAAAGAAAATTCAGGATCATATCTGTATTCTGATTTCGACTATACGGAACAGGATTTCATCTGCGAGTATGCAGACAACGTGATCTACGATGCATGCTATACGTTCCATGAACTTCATCCAAATGGTGACGATGAACTGAAAGAGGAATACATCAGCGCGGCCATGGAACAGGCTTTCAGGAACACTTCCTATGTGGTTAGCTGGGAATACGTTCCGGATGCGGAGACACTTATCTATTCTCATAGAACCGTCACATCGGAAATGAAGGGGATCGAAGAATATTACGGCAAGCCGCTTAACAATAATCACTACTTCAACAGATACGGTGATCCCATTGCCAACGGTTTTTATACGTCGACGCCGTTAATGGTCATATTCTATAAGGACGGGACCATTGATCTGGCGCACGGAGGATACTGACGGGCTGCTCGACATTTTCGGAGCGGCAATTTATAGTATTACTGACAGGAAACGGACATTTAGAGGTGGGGATCTATGAAAACGAGAAAGTCTGTTGCAGTTATCTGCGTTTTACTGATATTAAGCATGCTGCTTACCGCGTGTGATTCTTCCGGGAAGGAAAGTTCACGCTCCGAAAGACACAAGACGGATGTTAAATTCAGCGGCAATCCTGATACGGAAAACATTGACAAGTACGGGTTCATGTATCAGAAAGACCTTGATGTAAAATGGGTCGACGAACCCATGGTCGAGGGCGTACCTTTCTGGGAAGGTGAACTGGGAGCACGTCAATCTTTCTCAATAGTCTGCCGAATGAATGACGACATCAACGAACAGTATAAGCTGGATAAGAAACTGATGAAGGCATACTGTTTCGAGTGGAATGAGGATTATACATGGAAAAAGAGGGATGCGTTATTTACCCAAAAACCGGTTTATTACCAGCATACCGAGACCGACATAAAGGGCCGTACCACCTCATGGTACGGATATGACTTCCAGATCGACATGCCCAAGAATATCGATCCCGGAAAGTATACCTTTGCTCTGATAAGGGACGATGACGTGGTCGAGCTCATGATAGATTTCTGCGTGCCCGCGCCCAAACCTTCGTATCTGTATGAGGACGAACCGGTAACCACCGAAAAACCAGTCATTTATCTTTATCCTTTGGAAGAAACAGATGTTAAAGTTTTCCTGGATTACGACGGAAATCTCACATGCACTTATCCGGAATATAATGCAGGATGGAACGTGACAGCTTTCCCTGACGGCACGATCTCCGACAAAAATACCGGAAGAAATTACGACTATCTTTTCTGGGAAGGGACGAGGTCATTTGAAGATTATGAATTTAAGCATGCCGCATGCGTGGCGCGTGAAGATACCGCAGCTTTCCTCGAAGAATACTTGGAAGCCGCAGGATTAAATGACCGCGAGATCGATGACTTCATCTCATACTGGCTGCCGAGGCTCCAGGCATCACCTTATAATCTGATCTCATTCCCGAGCGAAGAGTACTGCAATTGGGCCAAGCTTGATGTGGATCCCGCGCCTGATACACTGATCCGCGTTTACATGGTGTTTGCGCCTCTGAGATCTCCTGTGGAGATCCCTGATGACATGGCACTTGACCTTCCCGTAAGACCTGAACGTCAGGGCTTTACAGTGGTCGAATGGGGTGGAACAGAGCTCGATAATCTGTATAATACTTGAGAACTAATATGGGGATCTTAGGTCTTTTGACATGAATATACGAAAACTCACAACATATGCTCTTATCGCTTCCATGGCGGTCTCTTTTCTGACCGGATGCAAGCGCGATGCAGAAGTCACAGAGACTTCCGATACGGCTCCGGTACCTGCCGTTACGACTACCGCTGAGACCACTCCTGAGACAACAGAATTTAAGTTATACTCGGCAGATGAGTACAGAAACGCAGGAGTAAACGAACTTAATTCCGTTCCGATCCTCATGTATCACCGGATATATGAGATGAAAAATTCAGAGACTTCATACACCGGCGGAAACGTTGATAAGGACGGTTACAACAGGACGTCCGAGGCCTTCGAGGCGGATCTGAGGAGTTACTACCAGCAGGGTTACCGCATGATGAGGCTTACCGATTACGTCGACGGCAACATAGACGTTCCTTTCGGATTCAGCCCGCTCATCCTGACGTTTGATGACGGGATCAGGGATGCCGTCCTTCTGGGGTGGAACGCTGACGGAAGTCCGAATTTCGATCCCAACTGCGCGCTTGGCATTCTCGAAAAGATCAAGAAAGAATATCCGGACTTTAATGTCACGGCGACTTTTTTCGTGTACGATCTGCTTTTCGAGAACGGTGAGGAAAATGACCGCAAGGTCATGAAGTGGATGGTCGACAACGGTTATGACATCGGCAACCACACTTACAGCCACGTCAAGCTCGGTGACTGCGATGCGGATGAGATCGAGAAGCAGGTCGGTTCCATGTATAAGCTGCTCGACGACATCATTCCGGGACAGTACGTCAACATAATAGCGCTCCCGTACGGCTCGCCGGAATCGATCAGCCCCGATAAGCCGCAGTACAACAAGATCTTCGAGGGAACATATAACGGTTTTTCCTATACGACGAAGGCGACCCTCCTGTGCGCATGGACGAGGTCTTATTCGCCTTTTGTCAGGGACTATAACTATACGGCAATAAGAAGGATCCGCGCCTACGACAACAACGGAGAAGACTGGGATATTCAGATGAACTTCGAACAGCTCAATAACGGTAAAAGATACATTTCCGACGGCGACCCGAATACGATAGTTTTTCCAGCATCCGATAACAGCAGCGGCGACTGGCTCAAGAACACGTACGGTCATCAGGTAATAACGTACTGACGGCTTCATTCCGCGAACAATATGGGGGTTATGAAATGAAAAAGAAGATCACCACTGTCATTATCACTTCGGCATTTATCATGTCCATGATTACGGGATGTTCTTCCGCTCCATTTGGCGCGGCAACGACTACTGCAGAAAGCACGGAGCCTGCAGTAAGGTGGGCTGATGAGATGGGCGTGGTTCCGACGGATCAGCGTGAATTTAACATGCCGGGTTTCCCTTATTATATGTCTGATGACAGAAAGAGCCACAGCACTGAGGTTTATCCGATTTCTGCAGACATGAAATATAAGATCGTATCGGCAGAAGCTGAGGAACCTGATAAATTCGGTCAGGTGCATTACACGATCAGGTACGATTACGATATTGAATTGTGGGTTAATGACGAGGACTCGCAGAAAGCAGAAGATGCAGGATTTCCCAAGGTCAATGCGCTTAACCTTTTCTTTAATGTCGTGGATTCAAATACCGGTCTGGTTCCTAACTGCAAAGAGTCGAACGGCATGCGAAAGAGCCTTGGCCTGACAGAGACGGAATGGGAAGGTAAGAAATTTACGATCGGATGGTCCATGGAAGGCGATAATTCATGGGGCGACTGGATCACCATCGAGAACGATGACGGCACCACGTCTTCCTCGATCACAGTACACCGCAGTGCGACGCTGCATGTCTATGTTCCCGAAGGTTACGACGGGATTTATATATTCATCAAGAAAAATGGTGACACCGAATTCGATGACACCAGATTTGCCGAGAAAGACGCACATCAGTGGGGTGAAGATGAAGGCGACGTCTCGGATTATTATTTCATCAAAGTAACTGATCTGCTTTAAAGACGGCTTATAACACCGTCACCTTGTTTCTGCCGTTGTGCTTGGAGGCATACATAGCCTTATCGAGCCTGTTGAATGCTTCGGCAAAGTCATCTGATGCCTTGAGCTCGGTGACGCCGATGGAACATGTCAGGTGGCATATTTCGGGGAAGAGATATTCTTCTACTTTCTTACGCAGGCTCTCGGCCATTACACGCGCGCTTTCAGCATCCTTGTCGCGGCAGACGATGACGAATTCCTCACCGCCCCAGCGTCCTGCCATGGCTTTTTCTTCAGCTGCGGTTTCCATAAGTATCCGGGCAATCTGTTTCAGCGTTGTATCGCCTGTCGAGTGACCGTAGGTATCATTGATCTGCTTGAACATGTCGAGGTCGATCATCAGAACGGAAGCCGGCCCGTCATTCTTCTGACAGTGCGTCAGCGCATTATTAAACTGCGTCTCTATCTCGCCGTGATTATAAACACCTGTGAGCGGATCCTTGATCGCCTTTTCCTCATACTTCTGAAGCGTTGATATCAGTTCCAAAGAATTGTCATTGATGTCCTGGACCATGAAGACGAACCTGTAATCGTCCTCGTTATATGTCTGCGCACGGCTGAATATGAGCTTGACCCAGATGAACTTTCCTTCGAGATTGCGCATCATGCAGTCATATGAGGATGTTCTTCCGGGAGTGAAATTCTTCTTTAAGTACTCGGGATCCGTACGGCGCAGGAACTGCTCCTGGTCCTCCGGCCAGATCATGTTTACGATCATCATTCTCCAGTCGGAATATTTCAGATTGTAATTGACAACGTCATCAGAGATCTCGGTGACGTTAATGCTGCTCGTGGTATCTGCGACCAGATCGATGTACATCGAGAACAGATAGGAATTCTGGATCGTATTGATCTTCTTGGTGGTAAGGGATTCCTGCAGGGATTCACTGTCGATGAATTCGTCGAGAACGAAGATATACTTTTTCGCATCTTCGAAAGGATATACGGTCAGCTGCACGAGATGTGTCTTATGATCATCTTCCAGGACCAGCTTCAGACGGCGGCTGTATTTCCCGTTGAATATACCGGTCTTGTCGGCAAAGATCTGGTAGTCGCCGGAGACCTTCTCATTCGAATCATTGAAGTGGAACCACAGATCGAGGATGAGATCGTGATAGATCCCTGATTCTTTAAGAAAACTCTCGAACATGCCGTGACGGACAAGGGTCTTATAAGTGTCGATGGACGGATCGACAACGACAATGGCATCTACGTTTTCGAGTAAAAGTCCGGAAACGTCTTCAACGGTATAATCGTACAAATTCTTGTTTTCCATATGCAATATCCTCTGACAAATCATGTTTTTGGATTCCTGTGAAGTAACCAACCATATTGATTATAAGACCCTCATAATCAAATAGTTTTAATTAATTGAAAACAATCTGTTTATCTTTATTATCTTCCGGGGTAAAAGAAGGGGTGCAAGACTGATATAATTTGCATATAAAAGTGTTCGAAGCAGCATTTTTCCGGGAAGGTGCGTTATGGATAATAAACCCGTTTACTTTAGAAGGATAGTCCTTGTTCTGGTCGTTGCGATCTGCATATTTTTCGCTGTCAAACATCTTGATCTGAAGGAATATTCCGTCAGCAATGAACAGGAATACATAAACAAGGTCTGCAAGATGTCTGATATCCCGGCGCTTTCCGTGGCGGTATGGGACGGTGAGAATGAAGAATTCCTGAACTATTCCAATGGAGAACAGAAGGCAGACGAGCATTCCCTTTATGAACTGGCATCAACAACAAAGGCGTTTACGGGCCTGGGCATTCTCCAGCTCGAGAAAAATGGCAAGCTCGATCTTGATGATCCCGTACAGAAATACATTCCGGATTTTCACGCGCTCTATAACGGCAGGGAAGTTCAGATCACCGTAAGGCAGCTTATGAATCATTCGAGCGGAATACCTTCCTATTCTCTCGAGCGCATACCTGAGGAATCCTATCGCGAGGGCGGCTTATATAAATCTCTTTACCGCCTTTATAATGTGACCCTGTCATTTGAGCCGGGGAGCCGGTATGAGTATTCCACGGTCAATTACGATTTCCTGGCCGTCATTATCGAGAAGGTTTCCGGACGGGAATACTGGGAATACATCAAGATGAATGTCCTTGATAAGAACGGCATGACGGATTCGTTTTTCAGGACTGACAAGATCCAGGAGAACGTTACCCCCGGTCATAAGCAGGCATTCCTTTACCCGTACCAGTACAATGCACCGGTTTATTACGGAAATACCGCCGCGGGATATCTGATCTCCGACACTTCCGACCTTATGAAATGGATGAAGGCAGTACCCGGACTCTTTGATTTTGAGAGTTTCCCGATAAGCCCTGAAAACAATTACTATGCCGGATGGAACGTCTACGACGATTATGTCTGTCATGCCGGCAACAACCCGAATTACTCATCGCAGGTCTACGTTTCCAGAACCAAACCTCTGGGCGTCTTTGTCTTATCTTCCGAGAACGGCTCGAGCGTGACCGTTATCGGCGAAGGCTTATTCAAGATGCATCAGGGCGAGAAGGTAAAGATCGGCTGGTTCTCTGACCTTTACGATACTCTCGACCTGGTCTTCGTCCTGGTCCCGCTCCTTATCATGTACGGCATCTGCTGGATCCCTCTTAGGTCGAAAAACAGGGCGCTTGCCCGCCTGGCGATCGGATGCTTATTAATTCTGGCAATCGTCGTTTTCCCGTTCGTCGCACCGGTCGGTTACAGATTCTGCTTTATCTGGTACCCGGGCACCCTGGCGTTCCTTTTGGGCGGCACCGGCCTTGTTTCGGTATATCTGATCATGAAGACGATGATCTATCTGATCACGGAGGCGATGAGCTGATAAAGAGCCGTCAAAAGGCGATGAGCTGATAAGGAGCCGTCAAAAGGCAGTGCGCTGATGTTCATCCTTTAAAAGGCGGAGAGCTGACCCGCACCCGTCAAAAGTGAGCACAGGATGTCGGGTCCGTCCTGTCCCCGTGAAATATACTGTGGGTGCAATGAGATGGAGGTGAACGAAGTGGAAAACTGGATAGAAGGATTTCAGCAGTCGATCGATTTCATCGAGAACAACCTGACGGACTCTCTTGATATCGAAGATATAGCCGGCCTGGCTGCTCTGTCCCCGTTCTACTACCAGAGGATCTTCGGAGCGCTCTGCGGAATGACCGTAGGAGAATACATCCGCGGCAGACGCATGACGCTCGCCGCGCAGGAACTCTCGAGCACCGACGCGAAGGTCATAGACGTTGCCGTCAAATACGGATATGACTCTCCGGACAGTTTCGCAAAAGCGTTCCAGCGTTTTCACGATATCCCGCCGTCAAAGGCCCGTGAGAACGGCGCGACGCTCAGATCCATAGCACCATTGCACATAAAAATATCAATGGAGGGCGGAAAAATGCTCGATTATCGTATTGTTGAAAAAGCGCCGTTTACGGTCATGGGAATCAGGAAAAGATTTAACGAAGACACCTGCTATCAGGAAGTCCCCAAGTTCTGGAGCGAGTGGATGTCTGACATGAAGGGCCTCAAGGGCATGTTCGGGATCAGCCGGTCGGTAGACGGCAAGATCTTCGATTACTGGATCGCTGACGTCTACATGCCTTGGGAAGACGTCCCCGAAGGATTAGAAACAACAGTCATTCCGGGCGGCCTCTGGGCTGAGTTCAAGTGCATAGGACCTTTGCCCGAGAGCCTGCAAAGCGTGAACACGCAGATCTGGTCCGAATGGCTCCCCACCCTGAAAGGATACAAGCTGGCCGGGAACTACTCCGTGGAACTGTACTGCCCGCCTGCCGAGGATCCCAAGGACACTGAGAGTTACATCTGGATACCTTTGGTAAAAGAGTAAGCAAAAGAGCAAATGTGAGGGGCTGTCTTTAAGAGGCAGCCTCTTTTAGCTGATAAGGCTCTGATGTTGGCAGGATACTTCATTCCTGCCGTGTACATTTTTTCGCGAAAAAGCATGAATAATTGCATAAAAACCCGGATTTATGCAATTTCTGCTTAAATAACCGGAAAAAATGTACACCGCGGTAAATTCAGCGGGGGGTCCGGCTTTGACTGTTTTTCGAGCCGTACACGAAAACCAATCGAGAACTGCCCCTTCTTTAAGAAGTAAATATAATTGACAAACACGTTCAGAAAAAATACAATCGCTTGTATATAATCATAAAAATGATTTGAGGTAATCTTCATTCCAAAAGACAGAAAGGGGTCACTACACATGAGCACAATGGAAAAGACATTCAACAATGGTGAGGTCATCATCAAAGAGGGAGATGCAGGAAATACATTCTTTCAGCTTTTGGAAGGCAAAGCCGCAGTTTATAAAAATTATGGTGAGAAGGATGAGGTCCAGGTAGCCATTCTTGAGCAGGGACAGTATTTCGGCGAGATGGCCGTAATCGAGAATTATCCCCGCAGCTCCACAGTCGTTGCAGAGGGCGACGTAAAGGTTGTCGAGATCGAAGCTGAAGAGCTTAATGAATATTTCACACAGAATCCCGATAAGATCCTTTCGATCATGAAGCTGCTCGGAACCAGGATCAAGACAATGACTGATGACTGCAATGAAGCAAAGAAGATGCTTGATAAGGTCCGCAAATCCGATTCCAAGATCAATTACGACAGCTTCTTCTCACAGATGATGCAGCAGTCGATCTACCTTACATCTAAGAATTTCAGACTTGAGCGTCCGAGCATGGAGGCTCTCCGCGCAGCATCACAGGCAGTTTCCAGTCAGAACTCTGAAGACGGTGAGACATACAATTACGGAACGATCATCTTCAAGGCAGGTGACGTCGGCAAGTGCATGTACATCGTTCACAGCGGAAGCGTAGGCATCTTCAATAACTACGGTGCAGTAGACGAGCTGAAGTTACAGGAAGTTTCTCCTGTCGCATGCTTCGGTGAGATGGAAATGCTCACAGAGGAAGCACGTACCACCACAGCCGTTGCTGAAGAAGGTGATACACGTGTCGAGATCATCAATGCTGAAGATCTGGGCGGCCTTTTCAAGTCTGCTCCTGCAAAGATCGACATGATCCTTAAGAGCCTTTCTTACCGTTTGAGAAGCATTACTTACGATTATTTCAATGCTTGCAAGGAGATCTACGAGTCATCAAAGAAGGATTGATGACGTCAGGATCCTGATTTCCTGATATTGCAGAATTTTATGGTTCGGTCTGTCCGGTCTGGTCCTTTTTATCCACGACGGACTTACCGAACCATTTTTTCTTGTACCAGTAATACATGACGATCAGACCGCGGATGCATTCATCCGTTGCGGTCCCTGCGAAAATGCCCGCGACTCCGGCGCCCAATGCGACGCCGACAAAATATCCTGTCGTAAGACCAAGGCCCCAGTTGCATAAGATTCCCATGATAAGCGGGAAAACGTAAGCTCCCGCGGCTTTCAGGCTGCTTACGAATGTCATGTTGAGGCACCGTCCTGTCTCGACGAAGATGTCAACGATCATGATCATCTGTCCCAGGGCGATTATGTTCTGGTTTTCCGTAAAGAGCTGCAGGGTGTACCTGCTTAGAAGCGCATTAATAGAAGCCAGGGCGATCGTTATCGGCATGGAGGTCCTGAGGGTCTTGAATACTCTCTTGTATGCTTCCTCATTTTTGCCGGCGCCTACGAGGTGGCCCGTGATTATCTGCGTCGACATGGCGCAGGCGTTCGAGAAGATCATCGCAAAAGCAATAAGTGTGGTGCAGTAGGCCCTCGCATTTACAGAATCATTTCCCATCGCATTTACGAATGAGAGAAGCGTTGTCTGGTAAAGATTGTAGGTAAGGTTCTCGCCGGCTGTAGGAAGACCTATCTTTATCATCTTGCCGAGGAGATTTCCGGGGAAGGGCTTCAGATAGCGCAGGGAGATCTTTCCGATCTTTTTTACGAAGAAGAAGATAAAGACTGCGATTACTGCAATGGCTCTCGAAGCAACGGTCGATATCGCGACTCCCGCCACGCCCATGTTCAGGTATGCCAGAGGCCCGTATAAGAAAAGATAGTTTCCGCCGATGTTGACTATGTTGATCCCTAAAGTGATGTACATGCCGATCTTCGGATAGCCGTTGCATCTGAGAATCTGAAGCATAACCATATAGACCGCCATCAGGAAACCGCCGCCTCCGACGATGTAGATATATAGCATAGAGAGGGGACGCATCTGTTTCGATGCGTGAAGGAAATCCATTAACAGCGGGTTTGCCGCACAGAAAGCACCGCTTAGGATAATGCCGATGACAAGATTTACCGCGATAGCGAGCGTATAGATCATGTTCATCTTGTCGTACTCTTTGGCACCGAGATACTGGGCGACGACCACGCTCGTTGCCGTTGCGATGACGTTGAAAAGGATATTCATCATGAACATGATGGTATTGGCGTTTCCGACAGCGCCGACCGCGAACTCATCGTAGTGGCTAAGCATGAGGGTGTCCACGTTGTTTACCATCGTGGTCAGGAAAAGCTCAAGGAACATGGGTCCCGCCAGAATCAGCAGCGGCGTTTTCTCGTCAATGACGACTGTATTTCTCCTGCCCAATGACCGTCCCATGATACTCCTTTTCGAAAAGAATCTTCCAATAATAACGATTTACAATGATACTACTTGGCACCGCGCTAATTATATTAAAATGCGGTATTTTTTAGTACATTTTCGGCATGTTATAATGTCATTTAAACGACGGAATCAGGAGGATATGTATGTTACTGGATGCGTTATCACAAGAAGAGAAAAAAGCCTTTTGGAATATTGCCAACGTAGTGGCTTCGGTCGACGGAAGGGCCGTGGAGGAAGAGTCCATCTTAAGTCAATACAGTGAGGAAATGGGTGCCGGCTTCGAATTCGTTGATCCGTCAGGCATAGATGTAAAGAATGAGCTTAACACCATCAGATCGAGCAGTCTGAAGAACCGCAAGATCATATATTTCGAGTTGTTCGGCGTCGCATATGCGGATACTGAACTCCATGAGAAAGAGCTTGGCATCCTTGACGAAGCCTGCGCTGTCCTTGAGATAAGCGGTGAAGTAAGAACGGTTCTCGAGAACTGCATAAAGAACATCTTTGATTCTTACAAGGAACTCGGAAACGTACTTGATGAGTGAAATCTCCAGAATAAAGAGGAATACAACTATGATCCGTAAGCGTCTGACTAAAGCGTTATGCATGACATTGGCATTGACATTCATCTTATCCGCCACAGGATGCGGCAAGTCAGGAGGGAAGTATACCTGGATCGATTCGAACCTGCCGGAGAATGCCGATAAAGTCGGAGGCATCAGGCTTCAGGATGATTTCGCTGCGGCAGCCAATGCGGAATGGTTACAAAGCCAGACATATGATTCGGTCATTGAGAATGGAACGTTCACTGAAGCAGTCCTCATAGTAGATCAGAATAAACGCGCAATGCTCAATGATACTTCGGTAACTGACAAGAACCTTGAACTGCTGCGCACTTTCGACGGACTTTATTCTGATTGGGACCACAGGGATGAACTTGGCGCTGAGCCTTTGCGTAAGTACTTAGAACGCATCGACTCCATTTCCACGCTAAGTGACGTCGAAGACTATATGCTGGATAATGACGGCAATCCTTTCGCTGTAATGCTCATTAATCTCGGCACGATCAAGATGGATGAAAAGAAAGATCATCTATGCCTTAGGATCAGTCAGCCCGGCTATACATTCGGTTACAGCAGCATGTACGGTTATGATAAGTCCGTGACAGATCCCAAGAAGACAGTCATTGAACAAAAAGTCTCACATGTTCTGACAAAGCTCGGATACTCTGATGGTGAGATACAGAACGTTGTCGACAGCTGTGTTGAATTTGAGACTAAGCTTGCAGGCATCGATCCCGACGGCGATCTTGTCACGCGTCCGGATAAAGTTGTCGGAAAAGATGAGATAATTTCCATGACTTCAGCCTTTGATCTTAACAGGGTGCTCGATCACTATGACCTTGGCGATACCGTAAATTATACGGGCGATTTCAAATATCTCGAGGGATTGGGCAGCGTCTTCACGAGCAATAACATTGAAGGGATGAAGGCATACTTTAAAGTCATGCTCATATTGAATTCAATGCTCCTGCTCGATACTGAGACTTTCGATTACAGTCAGGAAGCAGAGCTCGATAAGAGCAATCCGTTTGCCGTTGTAGATGTCAGCTATAAAGACAGATATCTTTTCAATACGATACAAAAAAGCGGTTTAAGCGGAGCAATGGAGCAGGAATATCTTGACCGTTATTTTGACCAGAAAGTTTACGATGATATCTATGGCCTCCTTGAAGACCTCTCTGATGGATATAAGGAGATCATCGAAGAGAAAGAATGGCTTTCTTCTGAAAGCAAGGCAAGCATTTATGAGAAGCTGGATAACATGATATTCCATGTCATCAGGCCTTCCAATGAAGCCGATTACGGAGACTTGACGCTTGAATCTTATGAGAATGGCGGAACGCTTATCGACGCATACTGCAAGCTCAATAAGTTTAAGATCACCCACTACGGCGAGCTTACCAGGATGCCATATGAAAGAGGATATTGGGATATCCATGACACCCGCTTATCGACCACGCAGACAGCGGACCGCTATGACTCATGGGCAAACGCGATATATGTGAATATCGGAATCTTGAATGGTGATATCTATTCTTACGACATGTCCTATGAGGAGAAGCTTGGAGCCATAGGAACCGTTCTCGGTCATGAGATGTCACATGCTTTTGACTCTAGCGGGGTTTATTACGATAAGAACGGAGATAATAATGATCTTCTGAAAGGAAACGATATGGACCGTTTCAATAAGATGTCGAAAAAAGTTTCAGAGTATTTCGTAAACATCACTCCCTTTGAAGGAAGCGGATCCTATTCAAAAGACAACAATCTGAGCAGTGAAACGATCGCCGACATGGGTGGTGTAAGCACTACGCTCAGGCTCGCAAAGAGACAGGCCGGCTTCGATTACGACAAATACTTCAGAGCATACGCATCCTTATGGAAAAGGTTTGTTGTCAAAGGAGATCAGTATTACTCAATCAGGAGCGTTTCGCATCCTCTGGCTTATCTCAGGATCAATGTGGCGGTCCAGCAGTTTGAAGAGTTCTACGAGACTTATGACGTCAAACCCGGAGACAACATGTACCTTGCCCCAAGAAACAGGATTGCTATCTGGTAGGTGATTTAAATGGATGATTTGAATAAAACCGGTGAGGAGAAAGACGTTGATTCTCTGATCGAGAGCATGTTTCCACAGGCGAAGGTCGCTGACGATGTCGAAGACGAGCCTCACGGACCGTTAAGGTCGATCAGTTATAACCTATGTTCTCACGGCATGATGGCGGGCTCGGGTTCGACCCGCAATACGAGACTGGAATGGCTTAATGACAAGGCGGTCATCTTAAGCTGCAGTTCGAGTGGCAGCGGCACGGGCTTTGATTCCGAGTACAGGGTAAAGCCCGAAGTCGCGCAAAAGATTAAGGATCTTGTATCTGAGAAGAAGCTTGCCAGGCTCTCGAAAATTGATATCCCGACCGTGACCATGTTCGATAATTTCACCAGCGCTACGATCAGCATGACATTTGACGACTCAGGCATCGGAGGCAGTCCCTACGAGATCTGCACGATCAATTGCGGTCCTTCAGGAATGACATTTAAGACACTTGAAGATGAGATCAGCAGTCTGCTTGATGAATGCCGCGATACTGGCGAATGCACTCGCAATGAGATGACAGGCTCGCAGAATATCCTTGGAAATATTATGGGTGTCGGTGTCGGCATGCCCGGAACACCTTCTGCGGTACCGCCTGCTCCGGACACGGTCAAAAGCGGCGGCTGGGTATGTTCATGCGGAACGGTAAACACCGGCAAATTCTGCGAAAATTGCGGTAATTCCAGAGCGGTCTCCGAAGAGGAAGGCACATGGGTTTGCCCGTCCTGCAAAGTTTCCGGCAACAGGGGCAATTTCTGCACAGCGTGCGGCAGACGTTTTGAAAATATTTAAGACAATTATCCGGGGTAGCGGAATGAGCTTTTTCACATTCGAGAATAAGAACATATATTACGAGGAGTCAGGGAACGGTGCGCCGCTCCTAATCCTTCACGGAAATACGGCATCTTCAAAGATGTATGCTGATGTCGCTGCGGGATATGCAAGTGACTACAAGGTAATACTTATAGACTTCTTAGGTCATGGCAGGTCTGACAGGCTGGAAGAATTTCCGGCTGATCTCTGGTTCTATGAAGCGCAGCAGGTGATCACATTCCTGAAGGAAAAAGACTATAGAGATGTCAACATCATTGGTTCAAGCGGCGGCGCGATGGTAGCGGTCAATGTCGCTTTGGAAGCTCCTGAACTTGTTAGTAAAGTAATCGCGGACAGCTTCGAAGGCGAGATGGCGGATAAAGCTTTTACAGAGAATCTTTTGAAGGACCGGACTATGGCCAAGGAGAATCCCGGTGCAAGAGGATTCTATGAATACATGCACGGACCTGATTGGGAGAAGATCGTGGATAACGATACTTCCGCGATCGTCAGGCACGCTGAAGAGATCGTGGACTTCTATCACAAACCGCTGACAGAACTGAAAGCTGATTTCCTTCTTACGGGAAGCAGAGAAGATAAGTTTATGTACTCGATCTCTGATGACTACTATGAGAAAGTGTACGGTGAGATCCTAAAGAAAGTACCAAGGGCGGGAATGCATCTTTTCGAGCATGGGGACCATCCTGCGATGCTGACCAACTTTGAAGAATTCTACAGACTGAGCACGGTTTTTTTGAAGGGATAACAGTATGAACAGGCTGTTTTATGAGGGGCTTACAGAAGGGGATAACAATAAGCTGCTCTTGGTTCATAAAAGTGATATCCATAATCACTCTACTAAGGGATGCCGCAGAAAATGGTTGGAAGAAAAGACTGGGCATATATTTGCGGACCCGCCGGAAATATTTGACGGTCTTGAAGGTATGCAGGAATGGTTTACCGGGACCATAAAGCCGTATTGTCCGGGGGCTGAAGGCATTATCCTCAGATGGGAAGGCGCTTTTGCGGAAGCTAAAAGGAATAATATATCAAGGCTTGCGATGAACTTCGGAGTGACGGAGATCGATCTCGTCGGTGGAACGGATGCCTTTGTAAAGATGATCAGTCGCTTTCATCAGAGCTATTGTCCCGCGACGGTTTTCGAGCCTGAGATCACTTATGTGGCTGCTTGCGATGCCGCTATGGAAGCAGAGCGCATCGATGATTATATCTCTTCGGGGTTCTTTAAATCCATAGATGTGTGCGGCGGCGAGGGCATCAGACCGTTTGAAGATTTCATGCCGCTTTACAGAAAAGCGGAACGCTATCATCTAACTAAAAGAATGCATGTCGGAGAAAGCGGACCGGCTGATGATATAAGGAAGGCTGTCGAGCTTCTGGGACTTGATGAGATACATCACGGAAACAACGCGGCATCTTCGGATGAAGTCATGAAGTTTCTGGCAATGAACAACATTCAGCTTAATCTTTGCCCGAGCAGTAATGTAATGCTAGGATATGTACCAGGTTACAAGGAGCACCCCATAAAGATTTTGTATGAGAACGGCGTAAAGGTTACCATCAATACTGATGATCTGCTGATATTTGATAGTTCTATCGAAAACGAATATCTTAGATTGTATCAGGCAGGAACGTTAAGCGCTGAACAGCTCGATGAGATAAGGCTTTTGGGACTGAAGGGCAGCACTGATGAATAAAACGTGACAGAGGAGAATTGATATGAAAGTATTTATAGTATATTGCCATCCTTCGGAAGATTCATTTACGAGGAACATACGCGATTCGTTTATAAAGGGAATCACAGATGGCGGGAACGAGTACGTCATGTCGGATCTGTATGCTATGGATTTCAAAGCTGACATGACCGAGGACCAGTACTTAAGGGACGCGTTCTACAGGAACACGCCGTTTACTGAAGAAGATATTCTTGCAGAACATGAGAAGATTAATTCTGCTGATGCAATCGCATTTATCTATCCGGTCTTCTGGACGGAAGCGCCCGCAAAATTAGTAGGCTGGTTTGACCGCGTATGGTCTTACGGTTTCGCGTACGGTGACAAGAAAATGAAGATGATGGACAAGGCCATGATCCTCTGCACCGCGGGCAATCCAATCGAGAAGTTAGAGAAGTTCGGGCTCCTTGCGAGCATGAAAAAAGTCATGTTCGGCGACAGGTTTTTCAACCGCGCAAAGCAGATGGAATTCGTGGTTTTCGACGGCATGTCAAGAAAGACGGAATCGCGCGAAAACAACTGGGACAGCAACCTTCAGAAAGCATACGAGAAGGGCAGGGATTTCTTTGCTGACGCTGAAGAAGTGTTCACCGTTGATGATAAATTTTTCACCGCGGTCGAGAATTCCGAATCTGGCGAAGTGTCAGAAAAGACCGTATTCTGCTACCACCAGAAGGGCAACGTTATCTGGGCTGAGTATTCAGGCGGAAGCATTGTGAAGGGCTTCCTCATTGGCACGATGGATGAGAAACATAATCTGCATTTCAACTACCAGCACATGAATTCTTCCGGAGAGATAAGGACCGGTTCGTGCGACTCCGAACCGCAGATCGAGAACGGAAAACTCCGCTTTAACGAGAAGTGGAAATGGACGATGGGCGAAGAGGGAACGTCGGTCATTGAAGAGATCTGATCTATGAATAACGAAGATTACATGAGAAGATGCTACGAGCTGGCGATCAGTGCAGGCAGGAAGGGACACGATTCCTTCGGTGCCGTGCTCGTTTATGACGGAAAGATACTGGAGGAAGCGGAAAATACCGCTGATTTTGAGAAGCATATTTTCGGGCATGCCGAATTCAATCTCATGCATAAGTGCGCGAATAAATACACGGATGACATTATGGAGAAGTCAGTTGTTTATACGAGCTGTGCGCCATGCGAGAGATGCCTTACCGCAATCGCGTCACTCGGCGTGTACAATGTTGTGTGCGGTGTCTCGTATAAGTCATTTTGTAAGCTTCTGCCGTTCGACTACCAGGCCGTTGACCGCGAGGGTCTGCTTAAGCAGTTAGGTATTGACATGAAGCTTACGGAATCGGTTCTCGAAGATGAAGGAATGCATGTTTTCGAATGGTGGGGCGGCGAGTACCGTCCGTTAGAAGAGCTGATCGCCGAGATGGATGAAGTGAAGAATCGCAATAAGATGTGAGATTGGGTCTGATGACCCGCAAAACATGCCGCGCTGCGGTTCGATCTGCGGCATAAAACAGCATTTTCAGGCCAAACATGCCGAAAAACATGCCGTACTGCGGTTCGATCTGCGGCATAAAACAGCATTTTTGAGCCAAACACGTTACAGCGCTTTGAAAAATTCCTTAAACATATCCTCGCTGTCCTCCGGTTCGTAATCAATAAGAAGGCCGTTTTTTGAATATGCGGTGACATGTCCGTTATTTACGAAGATCAGATACAGTTTCCCCTTGTGCGTATATTGGAACAGATTGCACGCCTTGTTTATTTCCTCGTCGTCCGCAGACGGAAGGTTAAAATTCTTTACTATGTTTTTGAAATTCTTGGTCTCAGATGTCTGGAGATCGGTGATCTTAGTAGAAATAAGAGTAATGACCGGAACATAACCGAAATCACTTATTGTCTCTTCAACATCTGCTGTGACAAGGACAAACTGACCGTCTTCTATATCAGGGAGAAGCGACGGATCATCGGCAACCACTACACCGTCGGAATTTGCGGGATACACGATCTTGTAGTAATTGCCGTTAACCTTCATGCAGTAAAATTCCTGCGCCGCAATATTACGCGTATAAATATCACCGAGAACGATTGACGTCTGTTCGGAAGTGCTTACACTGGGAGTGCTGTTTTTCGAGGTCTTGACTGTACACCCTGTTATTGAGAGTGCGATAAGAAGTGTGCAGATAATCACGCGGTTTTTTAGCATAACTACACTCTTTTCCTGCATAAACAATGAAGGCTTAATTTTGTTGTTTTCCTACCAAATCATAGTTTATATAACGAACCAAGGCAACAAATTTGTTTCCAATTAAGTCTGTTTTTCTCTGCTATAATAAACATGACATACAGTTGTCGTGTTTAGGGTGTTAGCATATTCGTGGAGCGTGATCAGATGAAGATAGACAGACTCATCGGAATACTGTCAGTGCTGCTGCAGAAGGAGACAGTGACCGCGCCTGAACTGGCTGAGCTTTTCGAGGTGTCGAGGCGTACGATCAACAGGGACATTGAGACTCTGTGTTATGCCGGGATACCGATCAGAACGAAGCAGGGAGCAGGCGGCGGTATCTGTATTGCAAGGGGATACCGCATCGACAGGACTGTTCTGACTTCAAAGGATATGCAGACGATACTCGCGGGTCTTCGAAGCCTGGACAGCGTAAGCGGGAGCAGCTACTACAGCCAGTTGATGGAGAAGCTTCAGACCGGATCATCTGACGTGATCAGCGGAAAGGAATCGATGCTCATCGATCTGTCATCCTGGTACAAGGATTCTTTGGCACCGAAGATAGCGATGATACAGGATGCGATCGAGAGCAGAAATTATATTGAATTTAAATACTATGCGCCGTCAGGCGAGAGCAAAAGAACCGTCGAACCATACTTTGTCGTGTTCAAATGGTCGAGTTGGTATGTCTGGGGATGGTGCAGGAAACGTAAGGATTTCAGGCTCTTTAAGCTGAACCGCATGGATAAGGTGAAAAAGAGCGGGAAGACTTTCGAAGTGAGGGAAGTGCCGCTCCCGGATCTGTCGAATGAGAGAGTTTTCGCCGGTGGAATAAAGGTAAAAGCTCTGTTCGATCCTGAAGTAAAGTGGCGGCTTATAGAGGAGTTCGGACCTGACTGCTACGAGGAAACTGATAACGGCAAACTGTTTTTCTCTGCCGATTATACAGATCCGGATAATCTGGTCTCGTGGATAATGACTTTCGGTGATAAGGCAGAAGTCATTGAACCAAAAGAACTTAGAAAGAAACTGCTTGATGTAGCGGAAACAATGAAGAAAACATATGGGAGAAAAAAGACATGAAGTATGAATGGATAGATGAATTCCTGATGGTAAAACCCGGTATCGCAAAGGATCTTCAGGAAGAATGGAACTGGATAAGATATCAGATCGACGGCAAACTGTTCGCAGCGATATGCAGAGACGATAACAACAAACCTGTATACATAACACTGAAACTTGAGCCTGCTGAAGGCGAGTTCTGGCGTTCTCAGTACGATGATGTCATTCCCGGATATTACATGAATAAAGTTCACTGGAATTCAGTAAAAGCAGAAGGTGAAGTCCCTGACGATGTTGTTAAGGGAATGCTTGAGAAGTCATACCACATCGTTTTCCACAGCATACCAAAGAAAAAGCAGAAAGAGATTCTCGAGGATGCTGCAAAAGATGATCTCATATCCTGCTGCGGTTCTGACTGCAGTACCTGTTATTGCTACGGAAAAATGTGCCGGGGATGTAACGGTGTGTGCGGCAAGGTATTCCATGCAGGCGGGAAAGAATGTGCCATCTATAATTGCTGCAGGACAAAGCATTGTTATTATTCATGTGCCGAATGTGAAAAGCTCCCGTGCGATCTGATCCTCGGAACGAGAGATCCGAAAATGACTGAAGAAGAATTCATGAAGAGCGTGGAAGAAAGAGTAAGCCGTCTTAAGGGGAATAAGTAAGATGGCCTTTGACTTCAAAAAAGAGTACAAGGAATTCTACATGCCGAAAGGAACTCCCTCGATCGTGAATGTCCCGGAGATGAACTACATCGCGGTCAGAGGGAGCGGCAATCCCAATGATGAAGACGGCAGGTACAAAAAGGCTATCGGTCTTCTGTACGGGATCGCCTTCACTATAAAGATGAGCAAGAAGGGCGATCACCGTATAGACGGGTATTTCGATTACGTCATCCCTCCGCTCGAAGGCTTCTGGTGGCAGGACGGTGTTGACGGGATCGATTATTCACGTAAGGAAGACTTTAAATGGATATCGGTGATCAGGCTGCCTGACTTCGTAACAAAGACTGATTTTGACTGGGCTGTGGCAGAAGCGACGGCAAAGAAGAAAACGGATTTCTCGGGCGTGGAGTTCTTCACTTACGATGAAGGCCCTTGTGTGCAGTGTATGCATACCGGTTCATATGATGATGAACCGGCAACTGTGGAAGCGATGCATAGATTCATGGAAGCACAGGGATATGAATTGGATATCACCGGAAAGAGACTTCATCACGAGATCTATCTGAGTGATGCCAGAAAAGTGTCTCCCGAAAAGCTCAAGACCGTGATCAGACATCCTATAAAAAAGGCATAAAACGTTCTGAATTTCCTGCATGTTATAATGACATTGTCATTGGGGAATGGGAGCATTTATTTATATGGAAAAATCTGCAAAGAGGACAGTTCTTCTCGTATTGGCTATAACAGTCTTTCTTTGCATGACCGCTTTTAGCGTTTCCTGTTCCGCCGGTAATCGTAATAGTAAAGCCGTGCAGCAAAAGATCGCTGCAGAGTGTCCGTTCGACAGTGCTAAAGACGGCTACGGCAAGGGCGTGTACTTCATTTTCCCGGAGCCGTTCAGGGTGACATATTATATCTACGGCGGTTCCATTATCGAGATGTCGCAGGAATATGATGAGAAGACATCGAAATGGAGTACCGTCGCAGAACACGAAAGCGAGCGGACCGCCGAAGACTGAACTTTTTCGAGGAGACAACTTAACATGTACAAATACATGCGCATTCAGGGCAGAGAAGATTCATATACCACCAAGTATCCGAAAGGCGTTTTCAGTCTGTGCTGGAACCTGATCAGGGATAAGGTCATGACTGAGGAAGACGAGAATCTTTTCGTCTCCATCGATGAGTGGTTTAAGGAAAATCTTCCCGAGCCGGATCCTTGTAAGAATCACGAGGCGGTCATCACGTTTTTTAAGTGCGAAAACACAGAGCACATGGTTAAGAAGCTTGAGCCCGCGATCGCTTTGCTCGATAAATACAACAAGCCCTATGACATCGTCTATACCAATTTCGTCGGCACGATAGTTTACGAGGATGATTGGCAGATCGCAGTCAAGGTAAGTGACGGAAAGATGGTTTAGTTTTATAATAGTAAAAAATAAGTGACAGATTGCAGGATCTGTTGAGGCGAATAATGAAACTGTTCAGGTGGATCATATGGGCAAGCTGAAAAGATTTCACATCGATGAACGTTATGTAACCGTTAATCTGACGCTGAGCATAATCATTTATTCTGTTGTAGTTCCGTTCTGTATTTATCTGTGCGTGGATAATTTCATCCGCGGGAACACGCTTGTCGCAAAGTACGCCCTGTTCTGCGCCGTCATGACCGCGATCGCCATCGTAAATTTCTCGATCTGCAAGTTCGGAAAGAAGAAGCGCAGATGGCTCATGCATCTGGCCATCAACATCCAGTGCGTCGTTTACTGGATCACGTTCGTGTTCTTCCTTTTTACCGGCGGAACCGAAGGCACGAGCATCTTCCTTTTCTTCGTTGCCGTTCCGGTCGTGTTCTTCTTCTTTAACCTTTCGTACGGACTTTATTTCTGCGCGGTCTTTTTCGTTATCATGTGCATCTATATGTATTCGCCTTTGAAGGATCTCGGATACCAGTTCCCGGATGTTTACTACGCGCGTCTTCCCATGATGTATCTGGCCAACGTCATCATGTGCGCGGTCGCGCAGTATGAGACTGTCAAAGCGAAGATCAAACAGGACAAAGCGCTTGAAGAAGCAAGGCGCGCGAGCGAAGCGAAAACGGACTTCCTCGCCAACACGAGCCACGAGATCAGGACTCCTATCAACGCCGTTCTCGGCATGAACGAGATGATCTTAAGAGAGTCTGCCAAAGCCGAGAAGCTTTCCGGCGCGAGCCCCATGGCTTACCACGAGGCATTCAAGAAGATAAGAAATTATTCCGGCAACGTCGACAGCGCAGGCAATAATCTCCTCGCCATCATCAATGACATCCTCGATTTCTCGAAGATCGAAGAAGGCAAGATGGATATCGTAGAGGTCGAATACCAGCTGAGTTCCGTCATCAACGATGTCAGCAACATGATCAATTTCAAGGCCAGGCAGAAGAATCTCACCTTTGAGACTGAAGTCGATGAGAACCTGCCGGACAGGCTTTTCGGCGACGTTGTAAGAGTAAGGCAGGTAATCACGAACATTCTGAATAATGCCGTTAAGTACACGGATGAAGGAAGCGTTTCGCTGAAGATCACGGGCAAGAAAGGCGAGAAGAATCCTGACGGCAAGTCCGTCATAGAGCTCATCATCGCAGTGTCCGACACCGGTATCGGAATCAGCGAAGAAAATATCGGCAAGCTTTTCGGCAAATTCGAGCGTGTCGATCTCGAGAAGAACAGCACCAAGGAGGGCACCGGCTTAGGTCTTGCGATCTCCAAGATGCTGGTCGAAATGATGCACGGCGACATTACGGTCCAGAGTAAATACGGCTCGGGTTCCACATTCACCATAACCATACCGCAGGAGATCATCTCGGAAGAGCCGGTCGGCAATTTCAAGGAGAAATTCGAGAAAACCTTGGGCGAGAAGAAGGCTTATCACGAGAGCTTCAGAGCGCCTGAAGCCAAGATCCTCATAGTCGATGATACGAGGATGAACCTTGTCGTAGCGACCGAATTTCTTAAGGACACGTTGGTCAAGATCGATACCGCTTCCGGCGGAAAGGAAGCCGTCGAATTAGCGCTTAAGAACAGCTACGATGTCATCCTCATGGACCAGCGCATGCCCGAAATGGACGGCGAAGAAGCGTTCCGTATCATCAAGAGCCACAAGGAAGGCCCGAACATCAACACGCCTGTCATCTGTCTTACCGCAGATGCCGTAGTTGGCGCGCGCGAAAGATACCTTTCAAAAGGCTTCAATGATTATCTCACCAAGCCCATCGACAGCACCTACCTCGAGATGATGCTGAAGAAATATATCCCCGCCGAAAAGATCGAGCTCGTAACTGAAGAAGAGATCTTGGCCAGCCGGGAAGAACTTGATGAGAGCGAGTCCGCATCGCCCTTCAAGGTCCTCGAAGACAGCGGCATCAACACCGCCAATGGCCTTGCAAACTGCGGCGGCGATGACGAGTTCTACCGCTCGATCCTTTTCGAGTACTTAAGCGGCGCGGAGGAAAAGAAGGAAGACCTGAAGAAGTTCCTCGACAGGGGAGATCTCCAGAATTACGGAATCCTCATCCATTCCCTGAAGAGCACCTCCGCCATGATCGGCGCGGAAGCTCCCTACAAGATTGCCCAGGAACTCGAAGCGGCCGCCAAAGACGAAGATACAGATTTTGTTGCGACGAACCACGAGAGGTTCCTTGAAGAATACGGAATCGTGCTCGATGCGCTCGGAAAAGTCGTGGCGTCCGAAGACGTCGATTCAGACGAATTCGAGATCGGTGACAACGGCGCGATGGAATTCCTGCCGGATGATAATGACGAATAAAAGGTGTGGATATGCAGTGCCCGAAGTGTGGAAATCAGTGTAAAGAAGGCGTGATCCGGGCAACGGACCCGACTAATCTTTTGTTCAAAGTTCCTGCGGATGTCTCATGGAATCCGGCGGAAAGCGAAGGCAAGATTTTCAAAAAAGGCAAGATCAGTCTGAAACCCAAGAACGAAGGCTACTACTGCGAAAACTGCCGCAAAGTATACGCGGCGCTTGACCTGAGTGAAGGATACTGGATACCTGAGGAAATATGAGTTGTGGGGCTTTCTGATTTTTTAAGCCACCGACCAAACCACTAAAAAGTGGCATTTGGTCGGTATGTGTGACTGCCTATCCACCCCGCTAAAAAAACAAACTTCATTTGGCGAAAAAAGCGGAAATCACTTATTATGTAATAAGCAAGGCTTATGGGGAGGCCACGACGAACACCATGAACGCGAATCCGGAAAAGTACAGATACTATCCTGAGAATCCGAAGAAACTGGAGCTCAAGGAGGTCCTGCACAAGATGAGGGATCTCAGGTATTTCTATATCTTTATGATCCCGGCGTGGATCTTCTGGGGGAGTGGCGCGATGGCTGCGGTGTATACGTGGTTTATGGATGACAGCGTGATAAGGACCGAGGAGGATGTCATCGGGGTCGTGATCTATAACGCAGTCATTCTTGTGGGACTGGGAGTTATCATTGGCGTTTACATATTGGTGAATCTGGCCTTCAAGAACAAGAACATACGCCCGGCGATCCTCCGCAATATACAGAAATATATTCCGGAAACGGATGAGAGCATTTTCGACAAAGTTCAGGAAGACCTTTATAAGGGCATGCCGTTTTTGAAGAACCATAATATTGGCATTTCCGAGAACTACATCATCGGCAATCTGAACCTTAACGGCTTTAATCCGGTGATCATTCCGAGGGCGGAGATCGTGGAAGTGGGATATGAGATATATGAGGGCGATTCTTACACCATCCCTTATAATGGGCGTGTGGCAAACGTCAGGAGCATATACCAGAATTTCAAGTTCGTCTTGAGGAACGGAAATGTGGTGACGGTGCAGGTTAATGATAAGTTTAAGTGGAATCTGGCGTTGTCCGCGCTTCAGGCGGCGGGGCTTAAGACAGTGAATGTTTATAAGAAAAATGAGGTGCAGAAATAATGAAAGTATTGATGATCAACGGAAGTCCCAGGATTGGCGGAAACACTTCTGCGGCATTGGATGAGATGACAAAGATCTTCGAAGCAGAAGGCATCGAGGTCGAGAACGTTCAGATAGGAAATAAAGTTGTCCGCGGCTGCATTTCGTGCGGTTCATGCGGTAAGACCGGCAAATGCGCTTTCGATGATGTCGTAAATGAGCTGGCTCCGAAGTTTGAAGCCTGTGACGGACTGGTCGTCGCTTCACCGGTCTATTATGCTTCGGCAAATGCGACGCTGATCGCATGTCTGGACAGGCTTTTCTTCAGTACTGATTTCGATAAGACGATGAAGGTCGGCGCGGGCGTTGTCGTCGCCAGAAGGGGCGGGTGCTCCGCGACTTTCGATGAGCTGAACAAGTACTTTACGATAAGCGGAATGCCGGTTGCTTCGAGCCAGTACTGGAACAGCGTTCACGGTCTCGAAAAAAGGCGACTCATTACAGGACCTCGAAGGCATGCAGACGATGAGAACCCTGGCGCGCAACATGACGTTCCTGATGCGCGGAATCGCTTTGGCCAAAGAGAAGTACGGACTTCCTGAGAAAGAAGATTTCCTGGCGACGAATTTCATAAAGGAATGAAGATCTTAAGTACGCTTTAGGGAGGTATTCATAGTTCTATGGACGTTTATATCGGTTACAGAAATCTTCCGGAATATTTCACACAGCAAAACCAGTGCGGCGGCGAGTTTAAATAAGGCATCGTTAAGACACGCCTGTTTTTGTTTTTTAACGCAAATTTATATTATTGGATTTTAGGTTAAGATTTTCGAGAAAGAATTAACCTGATTTTCGAAAATTAGAATTAAGGTTAAGGATTTCGGCAAATCCTTAACCCTTTTTTCAAAATGAGAGATTTAGGTTAAGAAATCCGCGAAAATCTTAACCTATTTTTTGAAAATGATAATTAAGGTTAAAATCGGGGGCCTATTTTTCGAAAATGAAGATTTACGATACATCGACTCTGCATTGATGTCTTAGATTTCGAAAAATGTGTTGTTAAGACACGCCTGCTATGAATATGTAAGCAAACTCCTATAAAAATATCCAGTTGCTTTTCAATCAGTAGATCGTCTTTTCCTCGTCAGAAGCAAAGGCGTCAAATGTCTTGATCGTCTCATCGCGGTCAAGCTGCTTAAGATCGAGAACGTCTTCTCCGCTTAAGCCTTTTATGTAATCGTAGATGAAGTCATCCCTGAAGCCAATGGCATCGGCGTCTTCTTTTGTGTTGCCGTAACAGACTTTCTTTATGTTCGACCAGATGGTAGCGGACAGGCACATCGGGCAGGGATAGCATGACGTGTAGAGCTCGCACCCGGAAAGATCATAGGAACCTATATTCGCGCAGGCATCGCGGATGGCCATCATCTCCGCATGCGCAGTAGGATCGTTATTCTTAATGACCATATTCCTTCCTCTGCCGATGACGATCCCGTCCTTGACGATGCAGGCGCCGAAAGGGCCGCCGTCATGTGTCCTGAGGTTTTCTTCGGAAAGCTCTTTGGCGATCTTCATGTACTCATTCATATAGCGGTCTCCTTTCAGGTTAATTATCAAGAATAGTTTAACATAAAGCGTAAATGCCTTTTTCATGAGGTATAATGAATTGTTATAGTGGAAGTCGTCAGATAGAGAACACCGGGGGATAATATGGTTCTTAGCATTATTTCTATCATCGTAAATGTATTGATCTTTGTCGTGATGAATCTGAACCTTTATACCGACCGCGCTGTTATGAGTGACGGTCTCGAGAGGGAATGGCAGCGCAGTCCGCTCGAAAGCCTTAATACGGCTGATAAGACCTGGCTGTTCTATATTCAGATAATCGTTTCTGCCATCAGCATCATTACCAGCATTCTTTTACTTGCCGGCGTTAAGAATAACGTCGTAAAGACCATCCAGATGATCTCCACGGCCGCCTCGGTCATCGTGTTTGTCATCATCATGGTCGTGGCAACCACCACTCATCCCAAGTACTGATAAACTGTTTCGAAAACTACTTGACAACTATATCGGCAGACGATATACTCGGGTTACGATATATCGGAAGCCGATATAAAGGAGGATAGATAAATGCCACAGTTAGCGTTGACAGAAGCAGTCTTCTACATCTTGTTGTCGCTGCAGAAACCGCTTCACGGATACGGAATAATCCAGAATGTGGGAGAACTGTCACACGGGCGGGTGAAGCTCGCCGCAGGCACACTTTACGGAGCGCTTAATTCGCTCGTTGAGAAGGGATGGATAGATGCTCTGCCGGAGAATCCCGAGAGCCGCAAGAAAGAGTACGTGATCACGCCAAGCGGTCTTAACGTGCTTAAAGAAGAACTTGCGAGGCTCTCCGAACTGGTCGATAACGGTAAGAGGATCCTGGGAGGAAACTGATATGCGCAGAGTCATTCATAAGGTTTTCTGGATCTGGCAGCTTGAGAAAGAGCAGGCATGGATCAATGAGATGGCTTCACACGGATATTCTCTTGAACATGCAGGAAGATTAACTTTTGAATTCGAAGAGACAGAACCTGACAAGTATATTTACAAGGAGATTTTCCTTAAGGGTTGGGGAGAAAGCGCTGAGAATGTGAAATACTTCAAGTTCCTGGAAGAGATGGGAATCAAGGTCGTCTGCTACATCAACTATCCCGGAACATGCTGGGTATATATCAGAGCTCTTAAAGAAGAGTATCCGAACGGCATCGAGCTTTATTCAGATATCGATTCAAAGATCAACTATCAGAAGGTTATGGCAGGATACCTGATCTTTGTTATCGTCTTTACGCTATTTGCATCACTGCTGAATCTCTCGGTCGTAGTCAGTTCGCTGGTCAGACATGGCATGTTCATGATGCTGAACGCGGCAGCTACCGGAATCTGTTCCGCGCTTTGCATAGCTGCGGTGATAGCAATGGTAAAGGCTTTTGTAAACATAGGAAAGCTCAAAAAGGAACGAAAGATCCACGAATAATCTTTCCTGAAAGAACAACATTTTAATACGCAAATATGGAGGAATTACTTATGCAGAAAATAAGTGATCAGGGCAGACTGCGCCCTTGGATGGGATTTGTACTGTTTGGAGTGCTGATGGCATTCATGATTTTCGCGGCATATCCGCTTCAGACAAACTTCGGAATACCGGGACTTATACTCACGGAACTGGGTTTTCTGGCGCTTGCGGTAGGATACTGTCTGATACGGAAAGTGAAGATCAGGGAAGTATTTCCGGTAAAGAAGATCAATATAAGAGATCTCATCGGAAGCATCCTTCTTATCATCGGCGTTTTTCCGCTGGCGATCATATCGGTTGCGGTCATGGGACTGATCTTTCCTTCGAGCGCAGCAGAAGCAGGCGAGATCTCGTCATTTGTATATGACAGCCTGAATTATCCGATGGCCGTTCTCGTGATCGCGCTCCTTCCTGCCATCTGTGAGGAAGCGATCCACAGAGGAGCGATCCTCAGCAGCTTCAGGGGAATTAAGCACGACTGGGTGATCCTTTTGATCATGAGCCTGCTTTTCGGGATCAATCACCTGACAGTCTTAAGATTCTTATCTACAGCGATATTGGGACTGATATTAAGCTATGTAGTCGTAAAGAAGAACAATATCCTTCTGTCGGTCATCATGCACTTTACTAACAACCTCATCTCGGTTTCCCTGGGTTATCTGACGGGAGGTGCAGATGCAGCGGCTGCCGTTTCAGTCGACTATACATCGGTCCTCGGCGTATACATGATCATCGGTTTCTTATCGCCGGTAATCATCACGATCGCGCTGATGCTCCTTAACCCTGAAAGCTTCAGAAAGATCAGATTCCTTTATGCCGGAGTTCTTGCGACCGTAATGCTGTTCTCAGGCTTCGGGATCACCTCTTATTCCTCTTCTACGAAAATGATCCTTAATACCACTTTCAGCTATCTGGTAACTGCTGATGACAGGGATTGTTCGATGATAGATTTCGATATCGAAGAAGAGCGCAAAGCGACAGTTGTTGTAGTGCTGACCGAAGCCGAAGGTGATTACATGATCAGCATCGACGGCGACAAGGGAAGCAACATAATAAATGCTGAAATACCTGAAGGTACAATGCGCATGATCACATACGATGTAGTGCTTCAGGCAGACCACTATACGGTTACCGTCATGCCCGGCGAAAAGGCTGTCGGAGAACATCCGAATATAAATATAACGATCAGGTGAAAAAATAATAAAAAAGGGCGTTTCAGCGATAATATCAGGTTGCCCTGAGGTCCTCATTTTGCTATGATTAAAGAGGTTTTCAAACACATTAGTCTCTTTATGAAGGAGGAGAATTATTATGGCAAAAATTGTATTATCAGAAGCGAAGAATGGCTACAAATTTAATCTTGTTGCCAGCAACGGTGAAGTGATTGCTAACAGTCAGATCTATAAGACAGCTGCAACCGCTAAGAAGGGTATTGCATCTGTTATGGCAAACGCATCAGTTGCAAACATTGAAAACCAGACGGAGAAGGATTTTAAGACTGAAGCAAATCCTAAGTTCGAAGTTTATAAGGATAAGAAGGGCGAATTCCGCTTCCGCTTAAAGGCTAAGAACGGTCAGATCATTGCTACAGGCGAAGGCTATTCCAAGCTCGACAGCTGCCTTAAGGGCGTTGCATCCGTTAAGAAGAATGCCAAGGACGCAAAGATCGAAATAAAGTAACCAGGAATACGGAGATATATAATAGGGGCTGCCTGAAGTTATTTGGGCAGCCCTTTTAGATGAATAAGGTTAATAGGATAGAGGTAGTTTTTTATGGCTTTTATGTCGATGTTTCTGGTGATGATATTATTCCTGATTACGATCGTGGGAATTGTCATCCTGATTACCGGAATCATTCTGGATGTCATATGGGGAGTCAGGAAAAAGAAAAAGAAGAAAGTCAGTATCCCGCTTAAGGTATTCGCGATTCTGGCAACAGTTCTGGGAATACTGGTAGCCGGCGGTCCCGCTGCGGCAGTCGGTTTGATGTCGCTCGGGTTTAAGATAGCCGATCATCAGGAGATCGCGGAATTCGATAAGGAAGAACTGGTGCATGTTGATGATTTCCAGGACATATATGAAGACGGCATATATTTTAAGGGCGATCATTATGTCATGGCAGAAGACTTAAAGCCGCAGAAAGCCCACGATAATTTCTACAAGGAAAAGGCGGGCGCTGTTGTTGACAGCAATGACAAGCACCGCATTATCTATACCGTCAATAATCTGATGGGTATAACGATACTCGACATCGAGCATTCTTCGGGCGTTTTTGTCAAAGATAACGATGTGGAAAAAGTAGTGGAATACTACGAGAAGGAAGCGCCTCTTTACTGCGAGATCACCCCGCGCTACGAACTTGGCAGAGTGGTCAGAAACGTTGATTCCGCACGCATCAGAGAATTCAGGGACCGCATCCTTGCCGAGGGCACTGCTTACTCCGGAGAATTATCCAAAACACGCGCGGGATCCATGCTATTCTATTCGGAAGATGACATGTGTTGCATTGATTTCTCATATTCCCTGATAGGTGACGGCGTAAGACTCTTTATCGGGAAAAACTATATCGATCTTGATGAGGATGATTCGGCATTTATCCTTACGATAATAAATTCATGACATCATCCTGCGTATGGGATGATGCTCGTCAGAAAAGTGAAAAAAGCCGGCAGGTCGTTTCCTGCCGGCTGTAGAAATTGCATTTGTGTCACATCGTGTAGATAACAGCGTCGCTGGCGGTGTTGCTTGCGGCAATGGCCATGCTGCAGATGATGGCTGACAGCTCTTCGGCAACGATCGTGGCGACGGTATTGTTGATGACTATGCCGTTAACCAAGTAATTGTAGATGAGATCCTTATTGTCGGAAACTTCCTGTGCAACGAGCATTGCCGCGAACATGAGACGTGTCTTCTCATAAAGCGTAAAGATGCCGAAGCCCTTGTTCTTCTTCATCTCAGCTGAGACCTCGATGACTGTTTCCACGAGTTCTTCCTTATCGATGTCGAGACCGATTAGCGCACCGATGGATGCGAATTCATAGTAGGAACCGTATTTCATCTTGTGCTCCTTGAATGACTCGAAGATGGCTGCAGCCTTGTCACACTTCTCCTTAAGGTCGCCGTCCGACATGATTATGATCTCACAAAGGCTCTGGATGGCGTTGGAATCAGCCTTGATCTTGAGATCCTTCTTGAGGTACTCATAGCATTCCTCCATCTCACTGATTATGGAATCGGTATCCTTATCAGTCATGGCGAGGAGGATCGTAAAGGTGAAGTCATTTTCGTCAGCGAGGATCGGGTGCTCCTTCTTCATGCTGTCCAGGATATCCCAGGCTTTTGTGATGATCCTGTCTGCGTCGCTCTTCTTGCCGAGATCGACAATGCTCAAAGCGCCGAGTACAAATGAATGATATTCGATGATCCTTTTTCCGAGGATCTTGTTATAGACTTCCATGACGTCGTCAATGTATCCTTCAGGATTGTTAGCCAGAGACATCTTTGCCAGCATGATCATCTCCATGCTGTCCCTTAAGGATGAGAAAACGCTTGCCTTCGTGGAGAGGATCTTTCTTACTTCATTCATCTTTTCGATGTCGACCGCCCTGTTCCCGTTTGCCAGGATGAGGCTTGACATCATATAGCTGAGTTCATTTTCGATGATAAACGCTTTTGCGATCTTCTGCTTGTTATCCACAAAGAGTTCCAGCTTCTTCTCGAGTTCTGCATTCATAGTGATTACCTCGCTTTTAGTTTTTCAGATGACATCTGATCTCCCGTTTATTATACCAACGTGGAATGCTAGTTTTTGCGGTGTAACAATGTTACATTCCTTATTTTTCTCGGGAATGAGATTCTTAGTCACAAAAAATCACAGCAAAAACACCCCCTGCAACCGCCGGTTGACAAACTTCAAGGCGCGGGTGGTGGTGATGTTAAGGCTGATTTTGTTAGTCTCAGGCCAGCAAAACCTGGAGCAAACCCCGGAGGAGGATTACCATGAACAAGATCAGACAATTTCTCAAAAACATCAGCCCGTTCAATAACCGTACGGAGATGCCGAAGATACTTTATGTCATCAAAGTCCTGTTGATATTTTTCGTATTTAAGTTCGGAGCGGAGCTCGTAGGTGAGGCCGTTGTCATAGGGATACACTTTGCCTGCGGCCTGAATCCGCTTGAGGGTGAGATGTTCGATATGAACACGATCACGATAATAACTTATCTCGGCTATTCGGTCTTGATCGGTGTGGTGATCCTTTTATGGAAGCTGTTCCAGAAGAAGAGCGTAAAAGAGCTCGGTTTTACTAAGGACTTCGCAAGTTACTTTATCGGCATTGCCGCCGGCACGGGCCTTTTGGCAGCCTGCATCATTCCTGTAACACTCACGGGCGCCATTCAATATAACGGCATTTTCGAAAACATAGACATCAAGATGATCCTTATCATGATCGCCTGCTACGTTTTGCAGGGAGCTATGGAAGAAGTGTTCTGCAGAGGCGTCGTCCAGCAGCTTCTCATGAAGAAGACGTCAGTTCCGGTTGCAATCGGAATAACCGCTGCAGTGTTTGTTTTCCCGCATATCTCCAAGATGGAGGGAGCGAGCCCTGCCATCGCAGTGACCGCGATAGTCAATCTTGTCCTGATATCAATAATCTTCTCGCTTCTTACGATCCGTTTTAAGAGCATCTGGGCAGCGTGCGGACTGCATTCGGTCTGGAATTTCATCCTTAACAGCATCCTGGGCCTTAACCTGAGCGGTAACGGTGAGAAGATCACAGCCGTATTTGACATGAGATCGGTCGGAAGCAACGTTCTTAACGGCGGAGAATACGGCATCGAAGCAAGCATCCTGACAGCTGTAGTGCTGGCTGCCGTAGTGGGTATATGCATCCTGGACCTCAGAAAAACAGCAAAGAAGACCGCTGAAGCAAAGCTCGCGATCTCCTGATAAATCAAAAATAATCATATTATTCGAAATTGCACTCTGATAATTTATAATAATCCATGAACATATTGACGGGGGATGATCATGGGAAACAAGATAGTGAGAAGGCTGACTGCTGCGATATTGACCGGTGTGATGTTATTCACATATACGGCTTGCAATAAAGCCTCTGTCCCGGATGCTTCATCTTCTTCAGAGAGCAGGTCACATGATGCACAGAAGACCTCTGAATATATTGTCGACAATGAAGATGAGGCACAAAAGGTAATAACCTGTCCAAACGATAATATTTTGGGGATCGAAAAGATCGTTCTTTTCGAAAACAGGATGACTGCGGTCTTTGATAAGAAGACCAGCGATAATTCTGACGGGTTCTTCAAAAAAGGTAATAAAGGCATCGAGTATCTGTGGTTCAGTTTTAATAACTTAAGCCCGATGGAAACGAAGTATGACCTTACCAAAGAAGATGGCAGATACATACTTGAAGCTTCATGTCAGTATGACGTATCCGATCTTATCGATCCGGAAAGGGAAGTAAAGATAACCAGGCTCTTTATCAAAGGCAAAAACGAATCCATTAATCTCGAGATCTATGCTGATGATCTTGAAGTGAATCTTTATAAAAAGAATCATGATACCCATACTCAGTGTTATGACTCTTCTGAAAATAAATGGGATAAAGTTAATATCGAGACTTACGATCCGGAACCGTCAAATACTACCGGAATATCGATCTCATATGAACTGGGTCTGAAAGATATCTGGGGTGAGGATCTTGAATTTGAGATCGACGGTGTTAAATACAAGATCAACTATTACGGGCATTATATCAACATGATGATCGAAAATACCGGTGCTGAGGACAAGGTCCTCGGCGGTTCACGTTACCTGCAGAGAGTAAAAGACGGTGAACTTATCGATCTCGGAAGAGACGGCCGCGAAACTATCCTTTCTCAGGGGAAAGTCAAAGATCTGACTCCTGTCAAAATCTGGGAGCTCAAAGCTAACGATCCCCAGGACTACACAAGGCGCTCAGCCGATCCCGATCTGAACCTGAATAACAATGAGACGTTCGTCGCCAAGGCTCATCAGAGCTATTACGCAGAGATACTGGTGTATGATTTTGACGTTGACAAAGACGGAATCTACAGACTTACCTTCGGTGACGCAGAACTTGATTTCGAACTTGAATGGAAAACGATCTGGTAACAGCATATAAAACAAAAAAGGAGAAAGAATATGGGTTTATTTGGCGGAAAAAATAAAATGTCCGATAACGAAGCGAAGGCGAGAGAACTTCTCGAGAAGCAAAAGAACAAAGAGCTGAGTGATGCCCAGTTCCTGAGGGAATTCGCAAAGCTCGAGATCCTTTATACAACACCCGCAGGCGATACTGCTGAAGGGAAGATGAAGTTCTTCCTTATCCCCGGTCCTCCGCCGACGGCGTATATGCCGCTCTTTCTCAATGAAGCTGAGATGAAGAAGTTTTATGATCAGGCAGGGCGCAAAAATTTTTTGATCCTCAAGGGAACCATCCTTGATGTGATGAAGGTATGTATTTCGCAGAACAAAAAAGACGATATGAACTTTCATTACGGCCTCATGATAGATCCCTGGACATACAAGGTAACCCTTGATGCGCCGGTTCTTGAGACGGTCGTAAGGATGATCAACGGAGAAATTAATTAACAAAAGGCGGATGGGTTTTATGAAGAAAACTAAGAGGGTTATTTCGGCATTACTTGTTGCTTCTTTCGTGCTCTCGGTATTCGGTTGTTCCGATTCCGGGAGCACTGCTTATGAAGAGGGACAGAAATTCCCGTGGGTCGATTCCAATCTTTTCGAGAACATCGACAAGATGGGTCAGATGAGCATCAAAGATGATTTTGCGTCTGCCGCCAATTATGAGTGGGCAGCTGCTCAGATTCCTGATACTACCTATGGCAACGGCGCAGGAATCGAAGCGTTAAAAGCGCTCAATAAGAAGAAAAGAGCGATGATCGAGGATGAGTCTTTTCAGAACAAAAACATCGAACTGGTCCGTACGGCCGACGGCCTGTTCTGTGACTGGGAATACCGTGATTCTCTGGGTGTGGAACCGCTTAAGAAGTATTTGGGATATATCGATGAGATCAAGACCATAGATGATGTTACCGCATACATGCTCGATAACGAGAAGAATCCTTTCGCGATCTCCCTTATCGATCTCGCTGTATACAATAACGAAGCTCTCGATGAATACAGGGCTTTATATATTAAAAAAGCTGTTTTAACCCTCGATAACTATGATTATTATCTTAATTTCACCAATGATGCAGAAGTGGAAAAAGATAAAGTCGAGACTGAGTTAAGATACATTTTCGGAAGATGCGGATATTCGGATAAAGAGATAAAAGATACCATTAACGGCTGCTTCAGGTTTGAATCAGGACTTGCGCATTTGTATGTCGGTGACAGCGGTTTTACAGACGTAACCTTTGAGACAAAGGACAAAGTTCTCGAGCTGGCCGGTGATTATCCGTTGGAAAAGATGCTGGACCACTATTCCCTTACGGGCTGTGATCATTTTATGGGCTTCTACACTTATCTTGATAATCTCGAGAAGATTTACAAGCAGAAGAACGTAGAGGATATGAAGGCATATTTTAAAGCGCGTCTCGCGATAGAATCCTTATACTATCTTGATGCAGGTGCATTTGATTGCGCCAGGGAAGCAGAGGTTGACCGTTCTGATCCTTTCTCTTCTCGAAAAGAATATGATCCGGAAAGAATGTTTTTCAATTATGTCCAGAATTCGCCGTTGACGGCAGCAATGGATCAGGCTTATCTGGATTATTACTATGATGAGGAGACATTCAAGGAAGTCACCGGCTTTGTTCATCTGATCAAGGAAAAATACATCATACTGATCGAAGCAAATGAGAATCTTTCTGACGAGAGCAAGGCAGCGGTTAAAGAAAAACTGGACAATATGGGCGAGCATATCATCAAGCCTGACAACACCGCTGATTTTACCGGCGTGGAGCTGAAGTCAAAGGAAGACGGAGGATCATATCTTGATGCCCTGTGTGTCCTGAACAGGATACGTTATGAGCATATGGGCGAGATGGTGCAGGGTAAGATACCGAAGAATTTCTGGGACATCTACGATTCGAATTATTCCACTACGAAGGTTGAAGCGTTTTATAACACAAGACAGAACACCATATATATTCTTCTGGGAGCGCTTGAAGAACCGATGTATAAACGAGATGCCCCGATCGAACAGAAGCTTGCATCATTTGTTACCATCCTTGGTCACGAAGTATCGCATGCATTTGATGACGATGGCGTAGAACGTGATCTGAAGGGCAACAGTAATCCTATAGTCTCACCGGATGAAATGAAGATCTGGAAAGAAACCGTTAACAAGATGTCAGGCCATTTTGCCGGCTATAAGCCTTTCGAGGGCTCAGCGGCATACCCGAACGCGCAGCTGATTGCCGGTGAAGTAATAGCTGATTCGGAAGGCATGAAGGTCAGCCTGATGATCGCCAAGGATTACGAAGATTTCGATTATGATCTTTACTTCAGAAGTTTTGCGAACACCTGGAAAAAACTTGATACGAAGGAATACGAAAACAATAAGATCCAGACTGACACGCATCCGCTTCACTTCCTGAGGATAAATTACACTGTAAGACAGTTTGATGAGTTCATTGAGACATACGATCTGAAACCCGGCGACGGTATGTATCTTGATCCGAGCGAGAGAATCTTAATTTGGTGAGGTGTGGTATGTCAGAGTTGATAAAAGAAGAATTACTTGGCACGGTCAGGAAAAAGAGATTCATAATACTCATTGCATTGGCTTATATAAGCGCGGTCATTTTTGTGTTTTACCGGAAGGGCGATTTTTGGACTGATCTGACATATCTTTCTGCGATAGACGGATATCTTTTCTACGTTTTTAATGTCCTGGCAGGTTCCATACTGATCTTAAGCGCATACCGCAAAAAATACACCAGGAACTCTATCCTCCAGATCGAGGAAAAGGGCGCCAAAAGATACGAAGGAGTCCTCTCGAGATTCATCTCCGGATCAGTGATCCTCATCGGTTGTTATCTGGTATTTGCGGTTGTCTTCCTGATCCTCGGACCGGTATCGGGCGCACACAATACTCCCGAACAGATAGGCTTTTTTATCCTGAAGATTGCTTTAAGTTGTCTCGCATCGATCGCAGCATATTCAGCGGCACTTTTCTGGCTGTATCTTTTCGCTTTCCCGATAGTTCCCATATTGGGATATGTTATATCCATGATGCTTGTGCCGGCAGCCTTTAAGGATTATCTCGTTTATGACTCTGTAGCATATGCGGTCCTTACATACATCATCCCGAAGGTCACGGCTGATGACGCATATACGCATCTTGTGCTTGCTGATCCGAAAGTTTTGAACGCGGTCTCGTTCATGCTCGAAATTGCCGTCCCGTTTCTTCTTACGGTGCTCGTGTTTAATCTTAAGAAGCTTAAGCCGTTGAAGGGTGAGAAGGGGAGTGAAGGTGTAAGTGAAACTGTAAGTGTGGCAGCCGGTGAGAAATAACGGATATGGAGTACCTTTTCACTGAAAGAGCTCATCTGATGTACGCCAACATGTATTTCGGCATGGCTATGATCCCGCCCGCATCGCCCGCGATAAAGAAGACGCAGGGAGTGCTGACCGTATAAAATCTCGAACCTTCAATTTAATTCTTATCATACATCAATGCGGAACCACTAAAAGCGTGATAGAGTTCGGTCAGGAGGTAAGAATCATGAAAGACATCTTGATCGGAACATGGGCCTGGGGCACGGGATATAACGGCGGCTCGCTGGTATTCGGAAAGAAGCAGGATCCGGAGATCCTGAAGCAGACATTTGATGAGGCGGTAAAGCACGGTTTCCTTAATTGGGATACCGCAGCGGTCTACGGCATGGGTTCGTGTGAGAAGCTCCTGGGGACGTTTATCAAAGGGCGCGAAGACATATTCATTTCCACGAAGTTTTTCCCTCCGAAGAAATACAAGAACGATGCTCTGACGAAGTCATTTAATGAGAGCATGGCGCGCCTGAACAGGGACACCTGTGACCTTTTCTGGATCCACGTTCCGAACAATCTCGAAGAGAACATTAAGGAAGCGGCACCTCTTATAAAGGCAGGCAGGATCAGGTCCTTGGGAATATCGAATGTGTCGCTCGAGCACATTCACATTGCGGAGAAAGCCCTGGCAAAAGAAGGGCTGAAGCTCGGCGCGGTGCAGAATCATTTCAGCCTGCTAAGGAACGACCAGCAGCCCATCATCGATTACTGCAATGCGAACGGCATCAGGTACTACGCATACATGGTCCTGGAGCAGGGCGCGCTGTCGGGTCACTACGACACGCAGCATCACTTCCCGGTATTCTCGATGCGCAACATGGCATTTCCCAAATCTAAGTTTAAAAAGATCGAAGGCCTGATAAACTGCATGCGTGAGACCGCGCGAAAACACAACATTGATCCATCTCAGATTCCAATCCTCTGGGCGCTCTCGAAAGGCGCGCTCCCGATAGTCGGACTGACAAAACCCTCGCATGCACAAAAGCTCGCCGAAGCGATAGATGTCGTGCTTTCTTCCGAAGAACTCGGGCTTATCGAGAAGGAGGCTTCAGCGACCGGGCTCAGGCAGCAGGGTACATGGGAACCGCAGTAAAGGCACGGAAACACGGACACTGGCGAGCCGCAGTAACGACTCGGTACCGCAGAGCGGAGGTTCAAATAATAAACTCTTTCTGACAACCTGAAATGAACCTGAAACATTATCGCAAATTGTTCACAGAGTATTTAAGTCTTGTTGATACCTGAGGCGGCCGACCCTTCTATAATATAGGTGAGCAAAAAAAATCTATAGAAGGGAAGGTAACTGACATGGCATTTTCAGACGCATTAAAAGATAAGATCATGAAGCTTGGTTCGAAGCAGAAACTCGACGCCTTACTTAAGTATGTCAATAATCCGAATGAGGATGTGAGAATGACCGTGGCAATGGCGTTGGGCATGATTCCGACTTACGATTCCGGCATGGCCCTGATAAATCTCCTGCGCGACACTTCCCCGATGGTAAGAGCGGCTGCTGCCGAAGCTGCGGCTCAGATCCACGCGAAGAACTGCGAAGAGTATGTTAAGAAACTGGCATTCCAGGATGACGATCCGTACGTAAAGTCGGTCGCCAGGAAAGCATTCGACAAACTCAGGGACAGCGTTCTTCTTAGCGCTTAATCGATCACAAAAAACTCGCCATAAACAATGTCACTTCTTGGCGGAAGATCTACGCCAAAGTATTTGGCTGTGTTCTCGGCTTCGCTGTAGTCTTCGAATCCGGTAACGACATTTATCAGGCATTTGCTTCTTATCATATACAACCTTAGGATATAAGGGTTTTCCTCGTCCGGCGCTTCCGGTCCGTTTACCGAGATCGCCGCGATGGTATTTCCTTCAAGCATGCGTGATCTTACGAAAAACTCTGCTGATTCCTTTTTCTTGTAATGAGAGCAGCCAAAACAACCTTCAAACTTGTCGAGGTAGACTGACGAATACTCTACTCCCAGATCATTATTCATTTTATGCGGAAGAATGATCTCATTTGGGAAATACCTGGTGTCGTTAGGAATTAAGCAGCCTTGCTGATAGTGAGTAAAAGTGATCTTTCTGGATGACACCATGAGTGCTTTGGCGGTGTAGTAGTAAAAGATGAAATACGGCTCGAGAAAAATGGTGCCGATGACAGTTACAGCAAGAAGGGCGGTCAATATCGGGAATATGACCGCCTTTTTGACCTTCTTGCCGCCCTTTTTCGTCATCCTATTATCCCCCGGATACTGTTAGGATAGCATGCAGATCAGAGCGGCAACAACGGACAAAATCTGACATTATTCCCGAGAAATTAAACGGAATTTACAAAATAGTTAAAGCATTTTCATCCCAAGCTCTCTTTGCTGAGGTAAAATTATACTAGTTGAATCTGTAATACCAACGGGAATAGCAGGTTTTGTCGCTAGAAAAACCAAAGATAAGAACCAAGGGGTCTCCGGAGAGCTTAAATTATGAAGAAAAAGATAGCTGTATTTACAACCGGATGGTGTGCTGAGATCCTCAGTCAGTTTGTTTCGGGCATGACCGGACCTTTGAACGATGAGAATACGGATATCTTCCTGTTCTTTTGCTATCCCACCTATGTTGATACTGACGCCGTTAAGAAGGGGGAGATGAATATATTCGATCTCCCGGATCTTCGAGATTTTGACGGTGTGGTGATATTTGCGAGCGGTCTGGACTATCAAGACGTTATTGACCGTATTATTGAAAGAAGTAAAGCAGCAGGCATTCCTGTAATCATGCAGGGAGCCAGAAGAGATGATGTGAGCTTCGTAGGTTCGGATAATTATCAGGCGGCAAAGGATCTATGCGAACATCTGATAAAGGACCACGGCGTTAAGAACATAACGTTTATGGCAGGCACGAGAGATTCTTATGATTCCGAAATAAGGCTTAATGCCGTCAGGGATTATCTGAAAGAAAACAACTTCGAAGACTATCTGAAAGAGATCAATTACACGAACTGGGAGAATGCCAAGGCTTCAGGATATATACACGATCTGTGCGAAAAGAATGCTCCGCTTCCTGATGCATTCATCTGCGCGAATGACGGCATTGCGATGGTGGTATGCATCGCGCTCAGCGACTACGGATATGAGGTGCCCAGAGACATTCTGGTCACGGGATTTGACAATCTGGAAGACAGCCAGATCTTTGATCCTGCTCTCGCATCCGTCGACCAGTGCTTTGTTGAGATGGGCGCTGCTGCCGTTAATCTTTGGAAGGATCTGGCAGGAAGCCCGGACCGTGTGATGAGCAAGGTTGTCGATTGTAAGTTTGTACCGGGCGAGAGCTGCGGATGCTTTGAGAGGAACAGCGATAAGCTGAGAAGACGCATGGGACGCGAGAAACACGCCATGCGTTCCATGACAACTTACTTTAACCGTAAGCTCGATATCATTGACACTACGGTATTGGCATGTAGCACTTACGAAGAATTCAAGAAGAATCTCCGCGCACTTTTCGAGAGAGACCACTATTATGAAGGCGACTCATTCCATATCCTTTTAGAACCGAATTTCGGTCTGTCCATCTTTGATCCGGATATTAAGCTTAATACCGATGGTTACAGCAGAAACATGGAAGTTATCTACTCTTCGGAGGATGGCAAGATTTTCGAAGAAGAACTTTTTGATCCTCGGAATCTTGTGCCGGGATACAAGAGCGAGGGCAAGAACCATCTTTATGTATTCCTTCCCCTGCACGAGGCTGATCAGGTATACGGATATCTCATTTTCAGGGACTGTCCGGAGAAGATCGAGAACAAATATCTTCAGACATACAAGAACCGCATGGGGCTGGTTTTCGACAAATTCCGCTATGCGCTTACATTGGATCAGATAAATAAGAAGCTTCTGGATCTGATGCGAAAAGATCCTCTGACGAGCGTCAATAACCGCATGGCTTATGACGATAAGGAAAAACACCTTCAGGCCCAGATCAATTCCGATCCGGATTGCGAATTTGCCATCGCGATGTTTGACGTAAACAGCTTGAAGCTAATCAATGACTCGTTAGGTCACGAGGCAGGTGACGAATATCTTTTAAGAGCGTGTCACCTGATCTGTGACGTGTTCAAGCACAGCCCGGTCTACAGGATGGGCGGTGACGAGTTCATTGTTGTGCTGAGCGGCGAGGATTATAAGAACCGCGATTCTCTCATGAAGAAGATTAATGAGGTGATGAGCCCTTATTCAGACACTCTGCCTCTGCCTCCGGATTATGTCTCCATCGCATGCGGAATATCAGCTTTTGATATCAAGACCGATGTGTCTGTTACTGACGTGAGCAAGCGCGCAGACGATGAGATGTATAAGGATAAGGCAGCGAAAAAAATGAGCCTTAGCTGATCTTTATCAGATTTGTGCGCTAAGGGGTAGATGGAATATGGCTAAAGACGAAAATGATGTAACAAATGTCGCCGACATACTCAAATCACACTTCGGTATAGACAGAATGATGGAATCACGGGCCGAGCGCAGAAGCACTCTAGCGCAGGAACGCCGTGAACAAAGAAGCGTGGATTGGGGAAATGCCCAGGCTTCCGAGAATGTTCAGCCAAACATCAAGGTCATTTACGAACAGGTTCCCGGAACTGCAAGTGTTCCGAATGAATCGGCGTTCGACAATAAGTGCCCGTCATGCGGAGGCACGCTTGCTTTTGATCCCGCGACAGGAAAACTCTCATGCAGCTTCTGCGGAAGAGAGGAAGTGCTTCAGACTGCGCCCGCGGAACCGGAGAAAGGCTATTCGCTATATGACCTTCAGAACAACAGAGGAAGGCGTCTGCAGACCACAGACAAGATAATCGTATGCGGCACCTGCGGAGGTAATTTCATTACTGAATCGAGCGCGATATCAGGGCTTTGCCCTTATTGCGGATCGAACTCCATTACCGTCACCGGCGATGCCACGGGAACTCTCGAGCCGACGGGTGTCATTCCTTTTAAGATCGGCAAGGAAGAAGCGCAGAACATTTTCAGGGAGTGGATAAATAAAAGGCGTTTATCTCCGAAGGATATCGTGAAGGATTCGCAGATCACTGATCTTACGGGCATTTACGCACCTTACTGGGTCTTCGACTGCGACACATATACGCCGTACGAAGGCAAGTTCGGCAGATATACCGGCGGAGAAGACTCTTATACGCAATACCATCAATCATCTAACGTCTGTGAGCTGCGTTTCAGGGATCTGACGTTCGTGGCTTCAAGCCGTCTCGAAAAGGATTCTTACTGGAAAACAGTCTCCAGATTTGACATGTCTGCCGCTCAGAAATATGATCCGAATCTTCTCGCGGGTTTCTGGTCCGAGAGTTATTCGGCGGACGGTCCCGCGACCTGGCAGAAAGCCTGCACCAAGATCTATGACAGGATCAGAAGAAAGATAAAGTCTATAGAAGATGCGGACGTAATAGGCAAGATCAACATGCAGCCTCAGGCAACAAATATCCGCGCCAAGTATATCCTGGCTCCTGTCTGGATTACTTCATTTGATTATCACGGAAAGCTATACCGCGTCCTCATAAACGGCCAGACGGGCGACATTGTCGGAACATGGCCTAAGTCATACAGGAGTTTCTGGCTGATCATTGCGATAATCGTCATAATCACGCTTTTGTACGCTTACATTCTTGTGAGGATACTGCCGTATTCACCGTATTCACCGTAATTCAATGATCAGAGACAGGAGAAAGTAACATGGGAAAACTGGTTGCAGGTTCAGCCGGAGACGGGACCCGCGGAGGGGGAACTGAAGCGGAGCTCGCAAGGCGCGTTTATCAGTTTATCAAGGAAGAACTGCCGGATTATGTATATGCCGGATTAGAAGTCAGACTGAAAGATCCGGTTTCGGAAAGACAATTCTCACTGGATCTCCTACTGATCATTCCGCATATCGGAGTATTTATCATGGAGATCAAAGCGGTAGAGAGCAACATATCGCCTTCACACCTTCACCAACTCTCCAAGTACAGAGAGGCAGTCTGCAATCATCTGCGCGATAAGTTTCTTGTTACTCCTTTTGTTTATGAGATGCTGTGTTTGCCGTCGTTCAAACAAAGCGATCTTATAACAGACGGTTTATCAGACGTGATCGATCCGAATTTCATATTCTTTGAAGAAGACTTTGCCAATTCATTTGCTTTTATGAGCAAGTTATTGAGGGGCAAGTTCAATAACGAGAAATTATATCAGGAAAAAGGTGTGTATGATGACATCTCGGACTTCATGGCCCATAACATATATTTTTATTGGCAGACCGGTATTCTGAAGCCCGAAAGGCCCGACAGGCCGCCGCTTGTATTCTTAAGCTTTAACCGGAATAATCATTCGTTTTCCGCAGAGATCAAGAGTGATTTCGAGAGCAGGGGAATCTTTGTATGGCGTGCGCCCGAGGATGTCCCGATCTCCGAATACTACAAAGATGTCGAGACGGAAGCGATCTTAAACTGCGATGCTTTTGTGATCCTTATCTCGACGCCGTCATTAGCTAGCTGTGAAGTCAGATACGAGTATGAGAAAGCCAAAGAATACAATAAACGGATAATTCCAATATTGATAGAAGACCGTGCCCTCGATGATATTTTCGGAGACGATCCGGACACTTATCAGATCCTTAAAATGACAAAGCTCGATAACACTATCATGGACGGGATCGAACAGAAGATAAAAGAGCAATAACAGGAGGACAATATGGCAAGACTGATCGGCGATCTGCCTTTTACCAACAGCGAAAAGCTCATTTACGAATTCATAATGAAGGAGCTTCCGGATTATATCTATGCCGGATTCGGTTTAAGGATCCCGATAACTGATGAATATTTTTATGAGTGTGACTTCCTGCTTGTCATTCCTCATTTTGGTGTGTTCATCATGGAGGTCAAAGGCGCGAAGGGGATGGAAAACGTTGGAGGCAAATGGCATCTTCGGTATCCCAACGGTGACAAAAAGGATTTTCCTTTTAATCAGCTTGGCAGATACAGATATGCCGTCCGGGACTTTCTCTATAAAAACTATAATGTAAGTCCGTATATTTCATCGATGCTCTGCCTTCCGGAAATGAGCCGGGATAACATAACCGGTCCCTTGTCTTCAGGTATCAGTCCTGATCTCATTTTCTTTGAGGAGGACTTCGCCAACGAATATACATTCATGTCCAAACTTCTGAGAGGAATGCACAACAACAAGATGCTGTTTTTTGATGACAGTAAATTTGACGATCTGTCGGACAGAAAAGCATATGAGATCTTCAGGAACTGGGATACCGAGGGAACGGAACAGGATGGTGCGGAGCCGGCTGTAATGGCCAAAGTGCCGACGGCCTATGTGTGCTACGATTCTTCAGATAAACGGTATGCCAAAGATATTATTGAGGATCTGGAATACAGAGCTATTTGTGTAAAGACCGGACCGGATGACATCTTAAGCTGTGATGCCTTTGTTATCCTGCTCTCATCTTCGGCCCAGGAAAACCCCGGGATCAGAGAAAGATTAGAACTTGCCAAGTCTGCAGACAAACTCATCATCCCTCTCTGGATAGACAACGCTGAGCCCAATGATTATTACAACCAGGCGCTGACTAAGACCCAGTTCCGTCCTATGATCAGGCCTGATTATTCGATCATGTGTGAGATCGAGAAGAAGATCAAGGAAATCAATCAGGGGTAACGAGTAACTTCATGGTATTATTAGTGAAGTGACGATTGTTATTAAGGGGATTTCGAAATGGATATTAATTTGATGGCTGAGAACTTAAAGAAGCTGAGGGAAGAGCATTCGCTCACACAAGAGTCCCTGGCTGAGGCATTGAGCGTTCCTGTACTCGCAGTCTATATGTGGGAAGCAGGCCGTTTGGCGCTGGAATATAAAGCACTTCAGAGGATCGCGGAATTTTTCGAGACTTCAGTAGAGAAAATAATTGGCGAAGATCCGGCAGCCCTTAAGGCTCCCGAATCGGATAAGATATCGTTCCACTGCAAGATCTGCGGCGGCGAACTGATCTATGATTATGTCGACTGCACCTGCAGATGCGCGAACTGCGGAAACAAGTGGGCCATCGCAGAGCTCTACCCCAAGTACGATCACGTGATCTCCACCATCAGAAAAGCTTCCGAGATCCTCAGCGAGAAAGCGACGCTGGCCGCTGCGGATGAAGCCAAGCTCCTTTTCAAGCAGGCCATAGCCGAGTGCTCCAAGAATAACGATGCGCTCGCCGCCGAGCTTATCAAGATATGCAAAGAGGGCCAGGCAACTGCCAAGCAGCTCGAGATCTATTGCAGGGGCAAGTATTTCTTCAGCCACAGATCTTACAAGAGCGCCCTGGTCGAGCTTGAGAAAGTCCGCGGTTTCAGGGATGCGGATGAGATCATCAAGCGCTGCAGAAGGCAGGGGTAAACTGCTTGGTTTATAAGGGAATTTAAGGGATTTAGAAAAGATGATTTCAGCAGATTCATTGGCAAGACTGCTCAGGTACAGTTTTCCCATTGTAATTATTCTTACGGTTTGCATTGTCTGCATCGTATCGGCAGTTAAGAACAAGAAAAACGGCGTTGACACGACCCCGCGCCAGCCCTGCGGACTGCGCCCTCCTACGGATGAGGAAGCAAGAGGAATTAAGGAGCAGGCGCTTCCCCGTGTGCGCAAAATGATAATCGTGACGAGCCTTATCTTCATACCGGTTACCGTCATTATTTTCGGCACCGCGATCAGCATGTACGGCAAAAAAGAATTCTCCATCATCATGGTCATGGGCATCATGGGGCTGGCTTTCGCATTGATGTACATAGGCATCCTGTCGCTGCCTTTATCCGAGCTCAGGGCTTTGCTGAAGAGACTTTACTCTGTCAGCGACTGCTATTTTGCTGATGTCCAGGTACAGTGGCGCGTTAATCCCAAGGGCATTCCCGTAAAGATCTACCACGCCGTCATCAGGGACCAGCTCGATCTGAGATGGGAAACCGACCTCACCAAAGACCTGCAGTATGCGGAAGTGGGAATGAGATGCCTCGTGGTCATTTACGATGACGAAGCGAAGGTCAACAGGAACAGAGCGAACGGAACGAGTCTATACAGAAGGGAGATCTACGTGCCAAGAGATCAGTTTGATTAATGGGTTCTATTAACTGGGCGCGATCAATTCTATTAACGGGAGCATATTAGGGGGCAGCGGCAGAGAAGTCATGTGGAGCAACATTCCGGATTCAACCAAATGGACAGTAGCAGTGATCCTTGCTTTGATAGGCGCATTTTTTGTGTTTATGACCTACGGTGCTATGATCGCCGGCAAGAAAGATAATACTCACATATCCGGTGTCCCTTTCGTCGGCGGCTTCTTCATCTTTCTGGGATTCATCCTGTCACCGATAAAGTGGCTTGCTTTCCTTGCGCTTCTGGACCCCGGCTTCCTGATGATCCCTTATAACATTTGGCAGGGAAGGAAAGCGAAAAAGGATGTTTGATATAATATATTCATGAAGTAAAAGTAATTCTCGGATATTTTTAACATAGCCGGAGTGATATATGACGATTTCTAAGAAAGACTGTCTTTTCGTTGTAAACGTGGTCATTCCTCTTGTCTGCGGGTTATTTATTTACTTGACGAAAATCGAGAGTAATTTCTTATCCGTATCATTATCCGGGATTCGTTCTCTCCTTCCTGTCATCAGATATCCTGTGCTCGTAAATAACTTTGCTGCTGATTTTCTGTGGTCATATTCATTGTTTTTCTGCTTAAGACTGGTATTAGGCGATGACATGAAAGGCAAATACAGTCTGAAGGTCATTTCCCTGACAGCTGTTGTAGCGGTAGTTTTTGAATCAATGCAAATGTTAAAGCATTTCCCGGGTACTTTTGATCCATTGGATATAGTAGTTGAGCTTATTGCAGTAGTCTCAGCTTTTTTGATGTCAGTTTTTATTGAACGGATGTTCAGATATCATGAAGAGAAAAAGCATAGTTGGTCATGTGAATGCTCTTAAAGATAGGAGAAAAGACAATGAATAAGTTTTCAAAAATGAAAAGAAACGATTCTATCCGGTTAGTCTGTGTATGTTTGACAGTATGCATTTATGCCCTTTTTGCAATGGCCAGTAACTATATGCAAGATGGTCAGCTTTATGGTGATGGTGAATGGACTGAATTTAGAGATTATTTAAATGAAGCGATCGAAAATTGTACGGGAACCGAATTGACCCGTGAGGAAATGGGAGAGTGTGTTTACCGATTCGAAGAACTGCAAAAGGCATATAGTGGGAAACGAGTCGCAATTGGCTCACCTAAAGTGCCAAAATTGGTTCTGAAAAAGCCTGCTAAGCATACTGTCACTGATAACACGCGATATGATATAACTACATTGCCGAAAGATGGTGCCGGTTTTATTCAAGGAATAAGCATTAAAGCCTACGAGATAGAAGATGACGAAACAACTGTTTCAGATGAGACAGCCGAAGAAACCACGACCGAAGCAACTACGGAAACATCATTAGATGAACAGGTTTCCATCTCTGAATGGCTTGACTATTTAGATGGCTGGTGGGTTGGAGATCTTCATTTGACGTCAGATGATTATGATGAAACAAAGCAGGGAAGAGTAAATTGGAGAGCGGGAATAGAGATGAATAATAATATTTCCCTGTCTATTGAACAAGATACTGGTGCCTTAGTCTTAGAAACAAGTTCAGGTGATAAATCATGGATATATAAAGTTGATGATAATCATATTCTTGTGAAGACTGCTGAAGGTGAATCAAAATGGGTTCGCGATAATTCTCAGGATTAGAATTATTCACGGATGTTTGAAAAAATATATCCGAAGTAATATTGCAATTATTCATACATAACAGGCTGTGCTGAAATAGATATCCAGCCATGTTCTGCGGAGGAATGTTTTATGAAAACTAATAAGCTTTTAGCGGCAGTTATTATCGCTAGTATGATTATATCCACAACCGGATGCAGTACACCTGCCGATACTACAAATGCTGTACCAAGCAATGCTATGCCTGCTGCATCTGAAGACACAAGTGCTGCACAGGCACATGAAGATACAAGTACTGCTCAAAACAATGATGCCACCGAGGCTGCAAGCCAAGATAATTCTAATTCCGGAACTGCGGATTATGTTTCATCAGATTCGCGCATTACACCTGTGAACATAAATGATTACTGGATATCTGATAGTAGGTTTGATTTTATTAACTATTGCAGAGATCAGGGTGCGACGGTTAAATATCTCATTGAAAAAGATGGTGGCGGATATACATTCTGTCTACCAGAAGATCTTGCTGGAACCGGTAAAACACCGCTTGCTATAGGTGCAAGTTTCTATTTTGGAGGGGGCTCTTCGGAATATGTACATGTTGATTGCCCATTCGGAGAATTATCCGATACGTATTGGGTAACCGGCGCTAATGTGTCCTTCCATCCATGCATCGGAACGAGTCGATCAGGTGGCACTGACGTAAGGATCACAATTGATGATATTGGTAATACACTGTCTTTATCGACAATTAATCATTTGCCAGTCATCTTTGAGTATATAATGACTCTTCCTTATGATGCAACGCAGCAGGATGTAGTCAATACATTTAAAGCTCATTATCATGACAATGAATAGTTTTTGCCTATGTGTTTTCGAAAATAGCTGTGCAAAAAACTGAACGCTACTTTTCTTCCGTGTTTTTTGCCCGTTTTAGTCGGAAGAAAACATGGAAATCACAAGAATCCGACTTTTCTTCCGTGTTTTCGAGCCGTTTTACATGGAAAATAATCGGAAGCGGGAATCATAAAATAAAGCGGGGCTGCCGAACGCCGCCAAAAATTCCGCCCGCTGCCACTCCCAAAACTATAAAACCCTCCCTATCGGTATAAAACAAAATATCCAATTAGTATTACCAGTCAGTTCTCACAGAACAAGATTTCCGCTATCATAAGGACAAATGAACCGCAAGGAGTAACACACATGGAACTCAGACTGGCTGAAAACATCAAGAGAATGCGGAAAGAACGCTCGCTCACGCAGGAGGCGCTGGCAAATGCTCTGGGCGTGACGGTAGGCGCGGTATATAAATGGGAGGCAGACCTTACGTCACCAGAGATCGGGATGCTTGTAAGGATCGCGGATCTTTTCGATACATCCGTGGATACGCTCCTGGGATATGAGATGGCTGACAAGCGCAAGGGCTCGATCACGGAAAATATATATGGTCTTTTGGCAAAGAAGGACCGTGCGGCATTGGAGGAAGCTGAGAAAGCACTCATCAGGTACCCGAATGACTATCATGTGATCGTGGCAGCAGCGAATGCTTTATCGGCGTTCGGCATGGAAGAGAAGAACAATGACATGTTGAAAAGGGCGATAGTGCTTTTCGAGAAGGCGCTATGCATCGTACCGTTTGATGTCAATCCGCGTTACGGAAGGCTGTCGATAATCGGGAACATCGCGGTCCTGTATTTCATGATCGATGAGAAGGACAAGGCTCTTTCGATGATGGTCGAGAACAATGAGGCAGGAGTCTTCAGTTCAAAGATCGCCTGGCTTACTTCCATGAAGGGCGATACCGGTGAGGATTGTTACAGTCAGCTCATCACGAGTTTCTCGACGCTTAATTTCGAACTTATAAATCTGACCATGGGACTCCTTTACTACTATAAGAACAAAGGCGATCTGAACGGTATCAAGACGATCAGCAGATGGTGCATAGAATATTCGGAAAACATCAGAAAAACAAAGGAACCCTGCTTTTACGATAAGATCATTTGCGCATGCTTAACTGCAGAAAGCTACGCATACTTTAAGAGCGGGGATAAGGAGAAGGCGGAAGAACTCCTGAAAGAAGCGCACGAACTCGCGGAATACTTTGATTCGTCGGAAGAGAAGAACAAGGACATAATCAAGCTCTTTGACTGCCAGCAGGAAGCAGGTCTGTTCAGCATCATGGGAGGGACCGGCAAAGAAACGATCAAGTCAACGTTAGACATGATCAGCGACAAGAAATTCAGCACGCTGTCTAACAGCATAAGAGTCGGATAGCATAAGAAAGTAGGAAATCACATGACAAATAAAAATATATATGTGGAACTGAGGTCTCAGTTCCATAAGGACAACCACGTCTTTTTTATCCTTACGCTCGTGGGCGCGTTCTTCTCGGGATTCCTCGGATTGGGCATTTCCTGGCTCACGGGAGAGCTCATCGATACCGCATCCGGAAACGGAAGATGGAGCATCGGAGAGCTTCTGGTAATAAGCCTGGTCATCGCTGCGTTCTTCCTGTTCGCATCATATCTGACTTACTATGCGAAGCCCAGGTACATCAGGAAGGCCATGCAGAATTATAAGGAGACGTTATTCTCGAGGCTCACGGATAAGAACATCACTTCCTTCCGTTCCGAGAGCACAGCGACGTACCTCTCCGCGCTGACCAACGACAGTGTATCGATCGAGACCAACTATCTGGACAAGGAATTCTGGTTCATCTACAGGGTGACGTCCTTCATCACGTCGCTTGCCATGATGATCTTCTATTCGCCCCTTCTTACACTGATCGCAGTGGGTGTAACATTGTTACCCTTGGTAGTTTCGCTCATTTCCGGCAAGAAACTGAGCAGGGAGGAGATCGCGGTCTCGAACAGGAACAAGAGCTTTACCGCGACCGTATCGGACTGCCTTAACGGTTTTTCCGTTGTGAAGGCTTTCCGCGCGGAGAAGCCCGTGACTGAACTTTTCTCGGCTGAGAATGCGAAGCTCGAGAACTCGAAATTCACACGCAACAGACTTCAGATATTCATCAGCACGTTAGGCCAGCTGGCCGGCATGATCGCGCAGGTCAGCGTCTTCTTCGCGGGCGCATATCTGGCGCTCTCGGGCAAGGGCATAACGGCCGGCACCGTCATGATCTTCGTAAACCTTATGAACTTCGTCGTCGCGCCGGTGGCAGAGCTCCCCGGACTTCTTGCAGCGCGAAAAGCTTCTAGGGCGCTCATAGACAAGATCGCAAAATCGCTCGAAGAGAGCACGACCGTTGAAGGCGGATCAGAGCTTCCCGCGCTCGAGAAAGCCATTTCCGTCAAAGACGTTTCTTTCTCTTATGAAGAGGGAAAAGAAGTCCTTCACGATGTGTCTTTCGACTTTGAGGCAGGGAAATCCTACGCGATCGTGGGCGCTTCCGGAAGCGGCAAATCAACGCTCTTAAATCTCATAATGTCAGGCGCTTGCGGTGCGGATTACAGCGGCAGCATATCGTGGGACGGCCTTGAACTTAAGGATTCATCTTCGGATTCGTTTTTCGACCAGGTGTCATCGATCGACCAGAATGTGTTCGTCTTTAATTCTTCCATAAAAGACAACATTACGATGTTCAGAGATTTCCCCGAGGAGGAAGTGAGCGAGGCAATCAGACGGTCTAATCTCAAGGAACTCATTGAAGAACGTGGCAGCGGTTATCTCTGCGGTGAGAGCGGCAAGGCGTTGTCAGGCGGTGAGAAGCAGAGGATCTCGATCGCGAGGAGCCTTCTTAAGAGGTCTTCAGTCCTTGTTGCCGATGAGATCACGGCGGCCCTGGATCCGCAGACTGCGTACAAGGTCTCTTCGGACATTTTGGACCTTACGGGGCTGACGAGGATCGTCGTTACGCATTCCCTCGAAGAGCGCCTCATGCGCAGATACGACAAGATCCTTGTCATGAGAGACGGAAGGATCGAAGAGCAGGGCACTTTCGATGAGTTGATGGCAATGAAGAAATACTTCCATGCGCTGTTCATGGTGAAGGTATAGTTCTTACTTGCCTCATCTTTGCCCGAAATTAGTTTGATTATCAAAGTAATTTTGCGTATTATTGCGGTAGGAGGATCTTGATTATGACTCAGAATAGAAAGCCTGTCGCAATAATGATCTTATCGATATTTTCCGCGGTGTCTGCAGCAGTTGCGGTAGCATTTGCGGTCATGTTCATGCTGGCGCTCAAGTTCGATGCCGGCACGAGCGGTGACTACATCACTAACGAAGTCCTCGTATTTGCTTTTGAATTCTTCGGATTCTTATGCGCGGCGCTCGGCATGGCGGTAGACGGCTTTGTTCCGGGTCTTATCGGCCTGATCCTCTCCATTAAACAGAAGCGTAAGAACCTGATCTGGCTTCCGATCCTCGGAATGGCCGGAAGCATTATTGCCGTTGTCATTGTCGGCGTGGCTTTCCCGGCTGCCTGGTAAGGGTGGCTTTCAAGGCTTCCTGGTAGAACAGGTTTGGTATAATAGCCCAATGAGGAGTTATAGGAGTAGTTTATGAGTTCGATTTCAGATATGGCGGTCATGGCCCTCGAGACGGGGCTTTCCACACTTTTCACGGCCTATATAGTGGTCTCGGTAGTCCGTTTCATCATTGACGGCGTCAAAGCGAAAAGGGAACACCGCAATATAAAGACCGGCATCAAGATCATGTTCATCATTGCTGTGATATTGGCAGCACTTTTAGTAATAACAGTTATTGTTTTTATCTTTCTTATGGCGTTTGGCATTTTCACTTATGCCTTCATGCCCAGGTGAGAGGTTGAATTATGAGCATACATGAAAAGCAAATTGAATTTGGTTCTGACAAGGCTGCCGACAAGCAGAAAGCTCTCAGGGCAGCCGGGAATATTAATGCCGATTTTCTGGACAAGGCGCGAAACGTTTACGCGCACCTTAACGATGAGATCTCCAGAAAGCTCTTCGAGGCCAGGATCTTATACGCCTCCACTGGAGACTTAGGTTACATCACCGGCCTTGAGTCCAAGTACAGAAATCTGAACAGCGACATGCAGGTGTATGTCGAGAAGATCCAGAAGGGCACGCACTGCCTGATCTACGGCGCAGGCGTCGCCGGGCATTATCTTGCCGGAAGATTCAAGCAGTTCGGCGTGAAGGTCGACGCGTTCATCGATCCGGATGAGAGCAAAGGTCCCGTTGACGAGCAGACCGGTATCAAGGTGATCACCGAGAAGGAACTGTCTGAGAACAGAGCACTTTATGCTGACAAGACATTCGTTATTTCTTACTCGAAGAAACCCGTGGCTGATGAGGTCAAGAAACGTCTTATTTCGGATATTGGTTTAGCCGAGAAGAACATCTGCATGGGCATCTTCGACTGGCGCAACAACCAGGGCCAGTATTTCGATTATTTCGAAGCAGGAGAAAACGAAGTCTTCGTAGACTGCGGCTGCTTTGACGGAGCCACCTGCTACAACTTCGCAGGCTGGTGCGGCCACAAGGGCTTCGACCACATCTATTCTTTCGAAGCCGATCCGAAGAACTATGAGAAGAGCAGGGAAGTCCTGGCGCCCCTGGGTAAGTGCGAGCTTTTCCCATATGGAACTGCGGATGTAAATAAGAAGGTTTATTTCGCCGCGGATGCTTTCGAGACTTCGTGCATCATCAGTCGCGAAGAAGCGGAGAAGCGGAACTTCGAAGGCGTTGAGGAGATCGAGACCGTAGCTCTCGATGACGTTCTTGCCGGCAAGAGGATCACTTTCATCAAGATGGATATCGAAGGCGCGGAGTACGAAGCTTTGCTTGGTGCACGTAAACTTATCATGGAAAACCGCCCCAGGATGGCGATCTCCGTCTACCACAAGTTCGAAGACTTCGTTCTTTTGGCCGACCTCGTCCTCAGTATGCACCCTGACTACAGGATAGCGTTCAGACATTATGGGTTTGATGATCTAGAGACGGTAATGTATGTGGAGTGAGGGGAACGGGAGTTCTTTTCGAGAAATACCGCTTGTAAGGTAGTGCAAGTCTTACTGTGTATTGCATAAGGCTTGCCGAAGAGTTTTTTGTGTTTTATGAGGCTTCGAAATAGCCGCAACACTTGAAGGATTCGACTCCGATTCTGTTTTTGTGACTGAATGACAGGCAAATACTCTCGAAAAAGTCATTCCGGGCAAGGAATGACTTTTTTGTGTAGTTCGCGGGGGTGATTTAGTCACAAATTAGTCATTGGCATTACTCTGTTTACTCGAATTTGTTTGCTCATGATCTGTTCTCCCCGCATTAAGCGTTAACGCAGCGTATCCGGTTACGGTTATTCTCGAATACAGGAAATATTAAGCCACCGCCACCGCTGACAGCATTAGCCTGTCATTACGATGTCGTTTTTCACGCTAATTTTCACGCTGTGCGCGAAAAACAGCGCGTATTTTAGAATTCGAGATTTAGTTTTCACGCAAAAAATCACGCAGTGCGCGAAAAACAGCGTGGATTTTGGGGAGCGTGGGGAGCGTTGGGAGCACGGGGAGCGCGGGGACCATGGGAGCACGGGTGCACGGCAGCATGGGAGCACGGGAAGCGGGGGACAGCGCAGAGGCTGTGCGTTGTAGTGTAAATACTTTCGCTAGTTCCCCCTGTTCCGCTATTCCTCCGTGTTATAATTTCTGCATAGGTTTTTCACATCGAAATAGCTTACGGGGTAATAGGGCTATGAAGAAAAAAGCGGCTTGCATATTGGTGATCGTTTTCACGTTACTAATGCTCACTTCGTGCTCGGCTATCAAGAATAAGAAAGAAGCCGAAGTTGTCGAGGTGCCGGAAGACTTGTGTGCCTTCATGGTGAGCGTTATCGGAAAAGATGTTAAGACTGCGGAGAAGATGGTCGAAAAGAAGTACGGTCTGACTCTGACGCGTATCGGTCCGGAGTATAAGAACAGTAATGTTGTTAATAAACCGAACTATGATAGCTATCATTATCAGGCCACCTTTACGGAGCAGGGAATTACGTTTAACGGGCTTAGTCTGGAATACAGTCATCTGAATAGATCGCGCGAGGACGGGATCGTTTACTGCATTGGTTTCGGCACGGACAGTATGAACCTTAAGGAAGCTGAAGAGTGTTATCAGAAGTTCTCGGATTACTTTTACAGCAAGTTGGGGATCACCGCGTTTGATAACACGGATGCTTTTGACAGCGACGATTACTGCACAAGCAGCAGTTTCGTTAAGGACGGCTACACGTACTATGTGGATTACTATTATTCCGGCCATCACGACAGCGCAAGCGTCACTGTGTATTGCATGACACATGACGAGGCTTATTACGTGTTCTAAAAGGGATCCGGAAGCGTAGTAGCACCTGAAGGATTCGACACCGATTCTGTTTTTGTGACTGAATGACAGGCAAATACTCTCGAAAAAGTTATTCCGGGCAAGAAATGACTTTTTAGTGTAGTTCGCGGGGGTGATATAGTCACAAATTAGTCATTGGTAATTGTAGCAATTAATAATTCTGTGTTTTTACAAAACTCATCTATCGCATCCCGCCATAGTTTTTGTACAGATCAGCCTCGAAGCCGTCAAGGCTGACTTCGTCACATTCTTGCGAATGCTTCGGCCTTGACTGCAATCGGCTGATCTGTATTGGGGGTCTAGGCGGGATGCGAATAGCAGCGATAGTTGTAAAGAACGGCATCTGTGTGAGGAAGCGTCGTTCTTCTGATCTATATCACCCTACAAATCCTGCGCAGTCCACCTTCTCATCGTTGCTCCTAAGATAGGGGACGCCGTCTTTGGAATAGTAGACAGGATTGTCATCTGATATCTCGAATAATACATGAACACGATACACGCTTAGTTCGTCGCCGTTCTTGATCGCCAGATAATCCGGACCGATCTTTCCTATATGCTTGATGTTCCTGCCGAGCTTAAAGGTGACCGTGATGTCCGTAATCTCGAGGCTGGCGTCATTGACATCAGCGATGGGATCGGGCGCATAACGCTGATGGATCTTACCGTCTTTGGGATCGTAAGATACGAATTCGGAGGGCTGGTGTATCTTAAATCCGGTAATCTTATCGCCCAACCAGGTAACGGATCTTCCTTCGAAGGTGTCGGGGATCTCATAGACTATCTCGGTCGTTTCACCGTCCCACCAGGAGCCGATGACGACGGATTCCGAATTATCGTCTTTCTTGATGCAGTATAAGATGTTGTCAACTGTCGTGGCATCAGACATTGAATATACAGGCATCATGTTAAGACATCCTGCAGCTGTCAGCATGAAAGTGAAGATCAGCGCGCAGGCAGCGGAAACCTTTAAAACTCTTAGTGAAATAAACCGGTTCATTCCCTTATCCCTCAAATAGCATTTTTCCTGAATGTTATAATGTTAGCGTTATTTCGTCTCTTTTGGTGCCGTAGAACGTTTTAGGAGGCCTTAGTATCTCATGAACGATCAGTTATTAAATCAATGCGATCTGCTCGTAAAGAACCGCGCTGCCATTCAGAAGAGCTTTTTGCTCGAAAAGGAGCTGATGGCCGTGGCGGCCGCGCTTATCTTCACGAATGAAGGCATCGAAGCGGACACGGAGAAGATGAAGTCCTTCAGGAAGCTCCTTAACAAGAAGACGCGCCTGCTGTCAAACCTGAGGGACATCGTGGAGCTCGTTATCTTAAGCAAGATGGCCCTGTCGGAATCTCCCGAGAAGTATCTGGAAGATTTCCTCTCCGTATATAACAGCATAATCAAGGGCAAGTTCCTCGAAAACGATTACATGGCGCTCGCATCAGTACTGATCCTGGATCACGGGCTACAGAATGACTGCGATGAGATAATCTTAAGGGCGGACGAGATCACTAAGCGCATGAATTCCGATCACCCGATCCTGACTGCGGCTGACGACACGTCCTTCATAATGTTTCTGGCGATCACCCGAAAGAACGTCGATTCGATTCTGGCCGACCTCACGGAAGGGTATGCTTACATCAAGAGCTGCAAGACCGGCATCAACGACGATCCCATATATGAACTATGCGAAGTTCTGGCCGTATCTTACGGCGACATGACCGAAAAATGCGACAAAGCCATGAAGATCTACAAGGCTCTGGTCAGGCAGGGTTCCGATTACGGCAGCGGATACGTTGTCTCGTCCCTCGGTTCACTTATCGACATCGAGATAGAGCCTGACAAGCTCGCGGGTGAGATCGTCGAGGCTGAGCGCTATCTCAAGGACCAGAAGGGTTTCGGGGATCTGACGATGGACAGGAAGACGCGCGTCATGTATGCGGCGCTCCTTGCGGCAAGTGTCTACGGTAATAACGATAAAGCGGCCGGAAATTCCGTCATCAGCAATACTCTTGCCATCGTCTGGGCGAAGAAGATCGCGAAAATGATCTCCATGCTCATCCAGGTCACACCGACAGTAGCATCAGCCGTGATCAAGACGGACGAGAAGGATGGAGAGCAGAAGAAATGACCAGGCTCATCATCACAGTCCAGCATACCGAATCCGAGCATCACATCAACGGGCACGCTGGTGCCTGGGGTGACTGGCCGCTTACGGAAAACGGCAGGAAACAGGCTTTCGAGATCGGTAAGTGGCTTCAGAATGAAGGCGTGGGCGGAGACTTCATCATGTACTGCTCTGACTTAACCCGCGCTGCCCAGACTGCAGAAGAGATCAATAAGACGCTTCATCTGGAGCCCCGCATGTCAGAACTGATCAGGGAGGTCAACGCAGGTGAAGGCAACGGCAAGCCTTGGGACTGGTATGACGAGCATAAGAAACCCGTCACCGGATACGATCCTGATTACAGACCTTTTCCTGATGCAGAATCAGACAGGGATCTCTGGAACAGGGTAAAGCCTTTTTATGAGGAGATCCTCGCAAGTCCCGATGAGAAGATCCTTATCGTGTCGCACGGATGCCTTCTGGGCTTTTTACAGGCGATGCTTATGGGGTTTGAATTTGAAGATCTGAGGAATGCCAGATTTAAAGGCAGATCAGGTTCCATATCGAAGTTCACGATCGATGCCGAAGGAAGAGTAACAGCGAATTATATAAATCACAGGCTTGGCTAGACCGGGTTAAAACCATGAGCAAAAAAACATTAACCACAATTCAGATCGTCCTGGCTGTCATCGTTCTGGCCTACTGCGCGATGCCGGATCTGATGGTCGGGCCGTTTGATGACGGGGTTCTGGCAGCTCTGGCTTTGATCGCTGAGGTGGTGCTTTTTGTAGTCCGGGCTATAAAAATGCCGTCAAATTCAGGTTCGGACTATGAAAATTCCGGTTATCAGCAATACAATCAGAATAACGCATATTCAGACAGCACAAATTATCGGTATAATAATGAGAGTAACGGTTCCGATCGTGATCCTGACGACCAGGAAGAGGAGTTCCAGTTTTTTGCAGGATGCACTGATTGGGAACAGGTTAAAACAAGGTACCGTGATCTGATGAAGATCTATCATCCGGATGCCGGCGGGCATGAGGAAGCTTCTAAAAAGATCAATGCGGAATACAACAGATTAAAAAAGAAATACGGGCATTAAAAGGAGGTTTTCATATGTTCTGGATGGACAAATCTGATCCTTATAACTGGATCGAACAGATCCGATACTTTTCCGATCCCGATAACGAGCTAACTGAAAATGAGCTGCGTGATGCTTTTATCCATCTCGCTTTGCTTTATGTTATAGAATTTTCCAATGCGAAAGTAATGGAAGATGCCATCATGAAAGATTTAGGACCCGAAAGAGGCGATCGTCTCTATGAGACAATACAAAGATGGTCACCGGAAGCCATAAAGCTCAATAAGGCCATCTTAGACGAAGGCGAGCCGAGCGATAATCGTGAAATCATTTTAAGAATGTGTGATTACATCGAAGAACACTGGTTCCCGGATAATTAAAATGCCGTGAAGGCTGTCTGCACCTGACATCCGAAGTGTGGGGTGATTACGACAGCGAGCAGCACATCGATTTTTCTAAAGATGCCACCGAAAAGTTGTTCTCTCTCATCTCATTGGATGAGTTCATTGTCTTATGCCGAAAAGAACATCTGATAGGGCTTGATAAGTTTCTTAATGAGAAGGGGATAGAACGGAAGACGGGTAGGGTTTGAATAGAAAGATAATTAGATTTAATATTCAGATTATAATTTCTATGAGCATGGAGGAAGAAACGGTGCCGGTATGCATTAGATGTGGAGCAGCATTGAATGCTACAGCAAAATTTTGCGGGATGTGCGGATATCCCGTCAAAAACAATAATCAAACGGTATCTCCAAATAGTAGAACACAAAACAATTCTTCATCACAAAAGCCAAACATTGTTGTATGCATAAGATGCGGAAAGAAACGCAAATTATCTGATAATCTTTGTTGGAATTGCGGGTGCAAAAATCAGGAACAACTCGGACTGGCAGGTTCTAATACAGCATCTCAACAGATGTGGACAAAAGAACAATATATAGCTGAACTTGACCGCTTGATAGCCTATTTCAGCAAAGTGCAATCCTGGTATGATGCACATGATTCGTATATAAAAAGAAGGAATGAGATGGAAAAAGAATTAGGGGATTACTCGCGTATAAGGAGACCTAGGCATAGAGAAGATGAAGATTTACTTGAATCATTAAGTAATGGTACTCTCAAAGATGTGGCCTTGTTTTTGTGGATATTCAGCGCATCGTCTATACAAGTAATTCTTTTGTTCTTTATTGGTTATTCGACAAAGAATTTGTTTGCTTCATTGTTGATATCAATTGGCTGTTTGGGACTATGCGTTATATTAATTTGTGTTGGGGTTCTTCTTTGGAAAAAACGATCAGAGGAAGAGGCTAAATTACGTGAAGAATTAAAACAAGTTAATTCTACTATTAGTTATATATATAAAACGTTATGGGACTATTACAAAAAATATGGAATTTGTCTTTTAGGGTTTGAGGATACTAATCCGAGAAAGATTAAAATGATAATAGATTATATGAAATCTGGAAAAGCTAATACTGTAGAAAAGGCCAAAAGGATGGCTAACAAGGCTCTTCGTTGAAATAAACTCTATACTTATCAAACATTAAAAACTATTAATGCAAAAATCGTAGCCATAAATAACAATGCCGCTACAATAATAATAGTGAAAACAATTCCACTAGAAGATTCCCTTTTATATTCCATTTCAGCTTGACGTGCTTTGGTCTTCTCTTTAGCTTCGACTTGTTTAGTTTTTTCTTTTTCAATTAGGAGTCGTTGAATAGTTTCAACATCTAACATAATTTTAGAACCGCATTGACCGCAGAACTTTGCAATATTATCAAGATCCAAGTTAATAGGTGCGCCACAATTAGGGCAATTGACAGAAAAAGTGTTCATCGTTAACACCTCCTTGAATTTGGTTTTTCTGGGTTAAAGATTTACTTCATTATTGTAAATACCCTAACATACGCTCATTCTCTTTGTGTTGTGAAAGTGTAAACCATAAGAAAAGAATTAAATTATTAAGTCCATTAAGCCGAATCTCTTACAATTCTGGTTAATTAATGTTTACAACATGTATGTAATATATCACGATTCCTTATCGGAAAGTACTATAATATCCCCATCATGGAAAAGCGTTTCACCAAGTTCTCGGTACCGCTGGGGCTGCTGGATTATGTTAATCCCATCCTTTACACGGTAACCATAGTAACGATAATCAGGAACACCTTTGATGTCATGGGTGCTCCGTATAATTATATTTTGCTTATCGGTGCGGTTATATCCATTCTGTTCGGCTTTGTCATACCGACCGGCAAGGTCATCGTGGGACTCGGCCTCATAGAGTTCAGGATGCCCGTAAGTCTTGTTTTCGCCGTGAACAGCGGCGTACTGCTGTCGGGCCTGATGCTGTTCAGGTATGTTATGGACTTAAGCCTTATTTGGTTCCTCGTAATCCTCGCGGCTGTTATCGGCGTTCTGGTGCTGCTCTATATCAAGACGAAGAAGATGAATACCATAGCCGTACTGACGGGCGCTGCGGGCTATCTGATGCTTTATGTGTCGCTCATTACGCTCTCGGTCAAGACCGGCGCCGTCCTGCCCATCGTGTTTTATGCAGTTGCAATCCTTTTGTTCGTGATGCTCTGCGGGATCGGCATTAAGGCAGATCTGAAGAATCCAAAGGTGCACTGGGTGATAGAGATATCCAATGTCGTATGCCAGCTGCTAGTTTCCATCGCGACGGTAGTGCTGTTTAAAGGGATATAAAGTTATCTTTTCCACAAATGACGGATATTCATGTCCGGTTTTTCTATTTTCAGAATAATATTGATTGACGCAACGAAGATGCAATGATAAAATTCGACATACAGAATAATTCGACAAGAGGATATTTAGACATGACAATTGGAGAGAGAGTAATAGAACTTGTTCGTGAGCAGGGAATGACTCAGAAGGAGTTTTCAGAAAAAACCGGTATTCCACAGAGTACTATGAGCAGCTGGAAAGGTAAAAAGCAGAATCCCTCTATTGATAAACTGAAAGTGATCTGTGATGTTCTCAAAGTTGATCCTTATTACCTGATATCAGGAACCGAGAGCAATGAAACATTAAAGAATGATTATGTTACAGTCTATAAGGACAATGACGAGTATCAAATGCTTATGGAGTACAGGAAGCTGGATAACGACAGTAAAAACAGAATACAGGGATATATATCAGCCCTGAGAGAAAAATAACTAAGCAGAAGTTAAGGCGTGGCAGATCACGCCTTATAAAAGCTTAGGCAATTCGATAAAACGAATAGTGCAGAAAGAAGAATAATCTAAATGAAAGTGCTTATAATACCGGATGTTCATCTCAAACCCAGGATATTTGATTTAGCTGGGGAAATCATGAAAAATAGCGATTGCGAGAGAGCAGTCTTTGTTGGCGATCTCGTGGACGATTGGGGATGCGAACGCAACGTTAAACTCTACGAGGATACTTTTCAGAAAGCAGCAGATTTTGTTCGGCAATATCCTGATACACTCTGGTGCTATGGGAACCATGATCTCGCGTATTTGTGGAATAAATATGATCATCCCGGATATTCTGTCTTTGCAAAGGATGTAGTATGTAGTAACTTCAGCATTCTCAAAGCGTCATTTACTCATCCGGAGAATATGGCAATAATGCATCAGATCAATAATGTTCTCTTTTCGCATGCAGGTCTGGTAAAGGCGTTTGTATATTATTGGCTGGAAGATGTTAAAGACGATATTGATGCTGTTATTGATGCTGTAAATAACCCTAGAGTAAATGTTATGTGGGATGACATAAGCCCGGTATGGGCGCGTCCACAAGAGGAATACGGGTCATATGAACTGTGTTTTCCCGAGTGTTTGCAGGTGGTCGGACACACTCCGGTAAAGAGAATCACACAGTATGGCAATCTGCTGACGACAGATACGTTCTCAACATATTCAAATGGAGAGCCTTATGGCAATGAAGAAATGTGCTGGGTAGATACAGTCGAGAAGACATGGGGAATAGTACATCGGAAGAAGCGTTAATGAAAAATACACTATTACATAATGGCTAAAGGATATATCGATATTTCCAAACTTAGTACTCCACCGGAAAAGGCTGAATTCGAAACAGCCAAGTATTTTTCTGAGCTCGGTAAAGATATTGATTTTATACGACCAAATGCTACTCCTTATCAACATAGTCCGGACATTAAGATGGAAGGAGTCGAGTGGGAGATTAAGTGTCCTGAAGGCAATAGTAAAAGAACTATAGAGAACAATTTGAGAAAAGCTTTAAAACAATCTCATAATGTGATTTTTGATTTAAGGCATATAAAATATCCGGAAGAAAAATGTATAGCAAAACTCGAGAAAGAGTTTAGAATCAATTCTCAACTTAAAAGACTTTATGTAATCAAGAAGAACGGAGAATTACTGTCATATCCTATAAAGAGTTGATTTTCTCTTTAATCGTGTTATTCTATTACCAGATAAGGCTCGACCCACTGCTGGATAGCGGAGGGCCCAGGGCCTTTTTCTATTGGTGTCATTTTTTGCTCTGCAAAATCACAGCAAATGTACAGCTGTGCTGTGCAAAAGCAGTGTAAAACTCCGTGTTTTCGCGAAAAATACACAGCAAATGTACAGACGTGCTGTACAAAAGCTGTGAAAAAGCGTGTAGTTATCACATGTTCAAGCATTGCAGTCCTAAATTACCTTTGATAAAATTGTGGGCATTAATAGGAGGGGGTAATAACATGAAGAATGTAAGAATCATTGCGGCCGTTATGGCGGTCATCATGGCAGTAAGCGTTTTCACGGGCTGTCTTAACAGGAATACGACTCCCTGGCAGGATGAAGCCAGGACGCTCGTTGCGGACAAGATGGATGACACGAATGTCGGCAAGTTCGTCATCGACGGCGTTAAGTACGATTTCCCGATGCCCGTAAAGGATCTCACGGATGCCGGCTGGAATTTCAGCTCGGAGTCTGTCGGAACTACGCAGATGCAGCCTTATACATGGCATGCGAATTACATCACGCTCAAGAATGCCCAAAATAAAAGCATAGAGATCGCCGTCTATAACAGCACTGATGCAGTGTCGACGATCGCTGAGGCTACCGTAGGCGAAGTGCGTGTCAGCAGCCTCAGAGGCAATGCGATGCTCTCTGGCGGTATCGAATTCTACGCTACAGAGTTCGAGGATTACGGAAAGCTCGGCGAGCACGGCGCATCCGGTTTCGAGCTTGACTTAAGTGAAGGCATCGGCACCAGCGACAATGTTTACACAAAGAATTTCAAGGGCAGCAACGGCAAGAACTGCACCGCTACGTTCTACTTTGGTGATGATTCCAACGGCAAGATCGTTCTGAAGGAGATCAAATACGAGTGCGCTTTCAAGATCCCTTATGTCGATGCTGCAACAGGCATTATCCTTGCTGTAACGAAAAATGATCCTTCCAAGGTCGAGGAGCTCGACAGCACGACGGACGGAAAGGAATTTGTCGGCGAGGCACGCAAGTCTCTCGCAGACAACTTTGTTACTGCACTCGGCTTCGAATTAGAAGAACTTACTGATGAACAGTATGCGAAGGTCTATGAGATCCTTGATGCCATCTATGCGAAGACGACATTTACGGTTCAGGACAAGGGCTTTAACACCCTCGTAGTCTTCAACGCGCCTACCAACCTGGCAGAAGTAATGAGCTCAGCTATCAGTAACGCTTCAGATGAGTACGACGGAGAAGATTTCTCTGATCCGGACTTCCTCGATCTGGTACTTGGTTATTTCAGTGTTGATGATCTCGAATTCATGCCTGCCAACGATGTTCTTATAACGAACGACTCTTTCTTTGACGGCGTTTACACCGTTCTGCTCTCAATGCTCGGATTTGGTGAGTAAAGGTCATATAAATAATCAATAGAAATGATAAGGGCTGTCTCTTGCGAGGCAGCCCCATCTATTTTCCTATTCGCTATTATGTTAAGGGAATGGTTTCTGTTATGACTTCGACTGGTTCCGGTGGAATAATATTGGCCGTAACGGGTATGAAGTAGCCCGAAATGCAGGTATAATTGTCTTAACGACATCATTGTCGACCTGTGAGACAGTAAGATCAGACTGCTAGATTAAGAGGATATTATGGTAGTTACCGAATATGTAGTTCAGAATTGGCCATTAATACTTGTTCTGCTGGGATTTACAACGTCCCTTATCTCGACTGTGTTTCTTGAGAAGAAGATCGTCATCCGTATGTATGCCCTGATAGCCGAGATCCTTATTCTCTCTATTCTGGTATTTGTTGAGTTCTATCTCGCAGAACAGGCTGAATTCGTGCTGCCCAGGTCCTTCCTGATAGCGGTCAGATACAGCGCTACCCCGTTCCTTATTGCCCAGATTATCTATACGATCATAAAAAGACAGAAGTGGTATGTATTCATACCGTCCATAGTGCTTACATTAATTGATTTCATATCAATTCCTACCGGTATTGTGTTCTTCATCGATGACACCGGCACTATGAAGCGCGGTCCTCTCGGATTACTGCCCTATGTCATGGTCGGAGTATACTGCGTCTGGCTGGTCGTTCTCATGATCATGCACAGCTCAAAGCAGTCAATAGAAAGGATTCCCATAGTCTATTTCTGCTTTGCGTTTCTTGCCGGAACCATTATGCCTTTCATAATCGGCAAGGAATATGCCCAGTTGTTCTGTACGACAATTGCCATCTCGGTGTTCGTATACTATGTTTTCTCTATCCTCCAGGTCACGAAAAAAGATCCTCTCACGGGGCTCCTCAACCGTCAGGCTTACTACGCGGACATCTCGAACGAACCTGAAGAGATATCAGCGCTTATTTCGATCGATATGAACGGGCTCAAGGTTATCAACGATACGGAAGGCCACATGGCAGGCGATAAGGCGATATCGACCATTGCGGGATGTTTTCGAAGTGCTGCAAAGCGCAAGCAGCTGGTGTACAGAGTCGGAGGTGACGAATTCGTTGTCGTATGCCGCAAGGTCTCCGAAGAGGAAGTCATCAATCTTACCAAGCGTATTAATGAAAAGGTCAATGCCACTCCGTACAGCTGTTCCATCGGATACAGCTATTCCCATGACGGCAAAAAGCCGATCGACCAGCTCTTAAGTGAGTCCGATGCGAATATGTATGCCGAGAAACAGCTTTATTACGAGAAGAATAAGGATAAGAAAAAACGGGGTTAGTGGTCAGCTTACATACTGACGGCAGATAAAGTGACTGTTATTTTTCCGCGCAGCGCGAAAGATTTCTTTAGCAGGGGAGGGGCAGGGGTTAAATAAAAAACGCATGAACGGTAGTTTTTGGATATATGAACGGTAAAAGTGTGGCTCGGAGGTCGTAAGTGATAAGCGAACCTGATATAATATGTTCATTGAGAAACTAAATGAGATAATTCTTCTCATAAAAATATCCTTTCAGCAGAGAAGATCCCGCAAGGGGTCTTCTTTGTTTACATAATTGTTATTGATAGTTAATCGCGAGTTTTTCGCGGGGGTATAAACTCAATGCATCAAGTGATCGAATGAAATTTCATGCTATCTTCGGAAGGGAGAGTAAATATGAAGAAACTGGTTTCAGTATTGGCTGTCACAGCTTTATTACTAACAGGATTAACAGGATGTGCCGCAGGTAAGAAGAAATCATCTCCGGCAGAGGTTTCAGTGCCCGAAGTAACCAAGAGCGGCACCGTCGTCATTCTTGCGACGGGAGGAACCATCGCAGGTGTAGGTGAAGCGGGAATGACCGCCGGCTATGAGCCCGGAACACTGACGGCGCAGGACCTTATAAGCGCAGTTCCCCAGCTGGAGGACGTGGCTCCCATAGAAGCCGTTCAGGTATGTAATGTCAATTCCGATGACATAACCGATGACGTGTGGATCACCCTCGCCAATACCATAAATGAGATGGCAGCCGATCCTGATATTGCCGGATTCGTCATAACCCACGGAACCGATACCATGGAGGAGACCGCGTACTTCCTGAACCTCACGGTCAAGACAGATAAGCCGGTAGTCATTACCGGTTCCATGAGACCTTCCACTTCCATCTCTGCTGACGGCCCGATGAACCTTTACGAGTCAGTCTGCGTTGCGGCTTCGAAGGAGGCTGTAGGCAAGGGCGTCCTGGTGGTCTTCTCAGACCTGATCTATACTGCCCGTTCTGTTACAAAGACAAGTACCTATAACGTTATGGCCATTTCCGCAGGCGAGATGGGCGCATCCGGCGTTGTCCGTGACGGTGCTGTCTATTTCTACGAACAGTCCACAAGAAGGCATACTACTGCTTCGCGATTTGACGTATCTGGTGTTAATGCTCTTCCCAAAGTATCTGTTGTTTACTTCTCCGTCGACGCCGATCCCGGAATCCTGACATATGCGGCTAAAAATTCCGACGGCATCGTCATCGCAGGCGCTGGTGCCGGTGAGTTCAGCGAAGAGTACATAAGCGTTGTCGAAGGCCTGAAGATCCCCGTGGTCATCAGTTCAAGGATCGACGACGGCATCATAATCCCGTCCAACCTTCTCTGCGACAATACCATCGCAGCCGACAATCTGTCTCCGCAGAAAGCCGCCATCCTTCTCCGTCTCGCTCTTCTCGAAACGAGTGACACTGAGGAGATACAGAAGATGTATTTTGAGTACTGATACATATTGTATTTTCGGGGTATTCCCGGAAAGATTCGCCATCTAAAAGTTTTCACTAAATCCCTTGTTTTTCGGAACAAGGGATTATTTTTTCGCTTTAATCCACACTCACACACGGATTTGTTGCTTAAGCATCAGATCTGCTTTGCATTACTGATTGTTGGGCCTCCCGGTTGCCGAGATAATGAAGCCATAAATCAAACACACATTCAGGAGGACGTAACAATGACACAGATGATAAAGAAGATCGGTGAAGAAGAGCTGGAGAAGGTTGCCGGCGGTAATGTAAATGACAATATGACGCCGGAATCCGACAAAATCGGAGGAGCGATCGACGATATGATCAACGGCAAGAACTATGATGCGATCGCTCAGATAATTGCAGACTACCTCAATGGTGATGACGTGAGAACAAGAAATGTCGATAACAACGTTGATATCTACGATTGTGAGATCTGACATACAGATAACGAGAAAGGAATTTATTATGAAAAACACATTAGATTTAGAAACATTGGATAAAGTTTCAGGCGGACACCCTTTTGAGTCCGTATATGCCGACGATGATCTTCACAGGGCAGGAGTTTCCTATGTGAACACGGTATTCGGCTACGACAAGTATTTTCTCGGTTCCACTCCTATCTCCAAGGACCTGGCGATGGAGCTGAGAACAAGAAGCGCAGCAGTCTGGCAAAAGTATGCCGCATCGGGTGATTATATCGCTTATGCCAGAGAGTGGAAGATAATCCTCTTGAATGAATACAACCTCATCTGGAATGGCGAGATCGGCAGCAATTCATTCGAATGGACTTAATTCAAATGGATTTTAATGAAATTGACTTGAATGAAAGGAAACTTAATATGAAAACTACAGTTGATATAACAGAAACAAAAGAATTGAACAGCGAAGAGATGGATAAGGTATCAGGCGGTACATTCACGCCCAACACATACAGCAAAGACACTTATCATCTTGTCGGGATCAGCACCAGATACAATTTCTTCGATAAGGATGAGTTCAAGATGATGGGCCAGGCCATCTCCGTCGATGTTGCTAATGACATTGTCAGTATCGCGAGAAATATGCATTCCATAATCAACGGCGGCTATCATGGTGCCAACCAGATCGGCTACAACGAGCCAAGATTCATCGTTGCATTTAACAGCCAGCTATATCCCAAATACGGCATTAAGTGGGACGGCGTCCCGGGCAGCGACTTCTGATATAATAACCTGGATAGAATAAGAAAAATCTATCCGGGTTTTTCATTTGCGGGGAATAATATGGGGCAGACAGGCAAAAGTTTTTTGATCAGAAAAGCTGAGATTAATGATATTTCCAGGATTGCCGAGATACTGGTCTTTGTTAAGCGCATGAATTACCGCGTAATCTTCAGGAACGATGCGGTCTCTTTTGGGGAGATTCAGGTAATCCCGGTGGCAGAGGAGTATTCACACCCGGAGATCCTGGACAGCATCTGGGTTTATGAGGACGAGGGCATCGTGAAGGGCCTTATCCGGATAGTGGGAAAAGAAGTGGTCGAGTTATATGTGGAGCATTTCTTTCAGGGGCAGGGCATAGGCGCGGCACTGATCGAGTTTGCCATAAAGGAACATGACGTCAGAACGTTGTGGGTGCTCGAAAAGAATACTTCCGCGATCAGATTCTATGAAGCGCACGGATTTCATGTTACCGGGAATAAAGAGCTTGAAGAAGGCACTCCAGAATACAAAGTGTTGATGGAGAGGTAACGATGAATAGAATCATTACCACTGAAAGATTAGTGATCAGGCCTATAGAAATTGGCGACTGCGATGCGGTTCACAGATATGCAGGTGACCCGTCGATCGATATGATGATGTTTCTTCCCAATGAGACTATCGAAGAGACAAAGAAGTTCGTGGAATTCGCTGTGTCCGAATGGGCGAAGGAAGATCCGGAAGACATGGAATTTGTGGTCCTCTTAAACGGTGAAATCATTGGCGGCGTCAATCTGGAAAAGTGCGAGGAAGAAAAGACTTACGAGATCGGCTGGACCATCCGCCAGGATCAGCGGGGAAATGGATATGCTACTGAAGCTGCAAAAGCCCTTAAGGATTATGCTTTCGAAGAGTTGAACGCAGAAAAAGTTCAGGCGCACTGCGACAGCAGAAATCAGGCATCCGAGAAGGTTATGAAAAAACTCGGCATGACGCTGGTTGATGATTCTGGAACAAGACACTATCCCAAGACCGGTGTTTCTTCCGGTGAATATCTTTATGCAATGAGGAAGTGAACCGGATAATTTGTTTTAGGAAAAGGCTGTAAGTATTTAGACAGATGCTATTTTATGATTTTAGAATGGATATATTGGCCGCATAACGGACTCTTGTAATCTTTACATGTGTTGTGTCCATAATGTATAATTCACTCAAGATAGAAGCGGTAAAGCTTCTTGGGCTGGTCGTAAGACCCAGGTCCATCTACTGGCGGGGAAGTTCCTCGCCTTTACTTTTTTATGGGGGATCACATATGAAAGAACTGAGTGTTTTCATAGATGAATCAGGCGATTTTGGTGAATATGATGATCAGTCTCCGTATTACATTATTACTATGGTATTTCATGATCAAAGTATTGTAATTGAAGATGCAATTAATAAACTCGATCAGGAACTCTCATATATGAATTTGAATGAAATGTGTATCCATACCGGACCTATTATTCGTAAGGAAGAAGTTTATGAATATATGTCCATTAAAGAAAGGCGCCACATCTTCAATAAGTTGGTAGCATTCTTTCGTCAAGTGGATATCAGATATAAGTGCATAAGCATAAAAAAGAGAAAAAACGATGATGTCATTCAGACAATAGCACAACTATCCAGAAAGATGTCACAGTTTATAAAAGACAATATTGAAAGTTTTCTGTCTTGTGGTGTCGTAAAGATATATTACGACAATGGTCAGATTGAAGTCAGTAGGATGCTCGCATTGGTTTTTAGTGTGTTGACTCCCAATTCCGAGTTTAGAAGAGTTATGCCAAAAGATTATAAATTGTTTCAGGTTGCGGATTTGATATGTTCAATGGAATTGGTGCGACTTAAAATGGAAGATGATCGTTTATCTCATTCTGAAGAGTTGTTTTTCGGAAGCCGGTATGATCTTAAGCGCAACTATCTCCGAATCATTCAGAGAAAAGAATGGAAGTAATTAAGAAAACTGTAAAGATAAGAATGATACAATGACGATAATTGATGAGTGACCTTGGATAGCAAAATGTCATTTGAATTATAGCTATGAGGATAATCAGGAGGACGATCATGTCAGAGATTAAAAGAATAGAAGTCGATGAATTCTGGGCGGATTCGACCATCATTGAGGCCGGGGACCAGGTGTATGTCGGGTACTGCATGGCGAACGAGGGCAAGTCCATCGAAGAGCAGATGCACGGGGCCATCGATGTGCTGGAGAGCCGTCTTAAGAAGGTCGGTCTGACGTTGGATTCAGTCGTGAAGATGGATTGCCTTTTCAAGGATATAAACGATCTGAATGCGCTTCCCGCTATTCTGAAAGAACGCTTTAACGGCAAGTATCCGACAAGGAAGGCTTACACATCTGATTTTATTAGAGAAGGCATCAGATTCCAGATCGATGCGATTGCTTATAAACCTAAGGAATGATGTGAAAAGATATGGCTAAGAGGATCAACTTTTTCGCTACAAAAAACGATATGATCTCTGTTCTTTCGAAGCTGGAGGAACAATTCCCGCATGACCTCAAATATGTTCAGTGCGGGAAGAGTGATCGCATTGAATATGGGTCAGTGAAGGACATTCCCGGTCTTGGCACTTTGAAAGAAAAGCACAATGAGATCAGTTATCTGATAATGAGAAAAGATGACGAAGTTACTCTAAATGAACATGGACTGGTATATCCGGGAGAGAACGCCCACTCTTTGGAATTCGATCCTGCGGGGATAAGTGAAGACGGGACCGGTCTGATCCATGGCATGTTCGCGACTATGGAAGATAACGAGATATCTGACGTGTTGTTTAAAGCCGTGAGAAAGAACTTAAACGCGGAGTGCAGAAAGATCAGAGGCTGGTATATCGGCAAAGAGGCTGAAAGTCTGTATGGAAAGCTGAGGTTTATCTGCATAGGTTTAAATGAGCCTGAGCTATATGACTTCAGGATAACGGAGCAGGAATGATTGAATATAACGTGGAAGTATTAGGAAGAAATGATCATGTATCTCTATCACTATTACGATAAGCGTTCCGGTCCTTTTAAAAGCCTTACGGCGCTTACCCCGGATGAAGCAGAGTCCGTTCTCGAGAAGATCAAGCTGGACCGCCCTTCTTCCTTAACATCACAAAGAGATTCGGATTATATTTCCAAGCGTATGAAATGCGAAAGAATAGTCCGGAAAGAAGCGGAGAAAAAGGGCATCTTAATGGATATTCCTTCGCCGCATTATCTTGTTGTTGAGAACAGCCCCTGGCTCAGCACCTGGTTCGAAGATCCCGGTGTGATCAAGATTCCGATAGAGGAATTTGATACCCGCAAGATCTCGTTTACTTACGGCGATTCCATGCCTACTTTCAGTCCGCGTGTCACAGACGGAAAGGAATACAGGAAAAAGGTCTATTCATACGAAGAAATACTGGACATCATCGACCGATACGGTCTGCCTCAGGATTGGAATGACGACGGAGCACACGGTCCGGAACGCTATATTGAAGCCCAGGTATGGACTGATGAACCGATAAAGCGGTATTGCTTGGTATAATGTGGTTGTCAGATGGCTTAGTTTTCTAGTTAGGATGGTTTTCGGGGAATTATGAAGGACAATAAATCAGCGTACAATTCGAATGTTTACGATAAAAACATAGTATCAACACTTCCGTATTATCGTGAATACCATAACCAGATAATTGACCTTGTGAAAGCAATGGGAACGCAGAATATTGACTGGCTGGATACCGGTTGCGGGACCGGCACTCTTGCAGGCAGGGTTCTGGAGTGCAGGGACGATGTCAGATTTACCTTGTGCGATCCGTCTGAACAGATGCTTGATATTGCAAAAAACAAGCTTCAGGGAAGAGAAGTAAGGACATATAACATTGCATCGCAAAATATGACCTTTGAATCTGAGTTCGATGTTGTTACGGCCGTTCAAAGCCATCATTATCTGAAGCCGGATGAGCGTAGGGTTGCGGTTGGGAATTGTTTTCGCGCATTGAAGAGTGGTGGTGTTTTCGTTACTTTTGAGAACATCAGAATGACGACAGAAACAAGCGATAAGATCGCCCTGAAGAGATGGGAGAATTACCTGTCAGATAATCTGAAAGATCCTGAAGTTGTTAAGATGCATATAGACAGAAGAGGTGTTGAGGTCTTTCCGATCACTATTGAGGAACATATTAAATTGCTCCGTGAAGCAGGTTTCAAGTCAGTTGACGTATTGTGGACTTCATATCTGCAGGCGGGCTTTTGGGCAATGAAATAATGATGTTGAAAAGGTTTAAGCACTATTTTTTGGAGTTCAAGGATTGATAATTTTTAGAGAGATCACAGGGGAAAATATAGAAGAAGTTCTTGCCCTAAATGTAGATGATAATCAGAAATCTTATGTTTCGACGAATGCCGAATCTTTGGCGCAGGCATATGTTTATTCTGATACGGCATATCCGTTTGCTGTATATGATGACGATATAATCGTCGGCTTTATCATGATGGGGTACTATGAAGCGAAAGAGTACTACACACTTTGGAAACTTATGATAGATAAGCGATATCAGAACAGAGGGTATGGAAAGGAAGCCCTTAAACTTGGGATTCGATTTTTGAGAGAACGGTTCGAAGTGTCAGAAATCTACACAGGCGTAGTTCCCGAAAACATCACAGCAAAGAATCTGTATAAGTCTGTTGGTTTTAAAGAGACCGGATTGATAGAATTGGGAATGGAAGAAATGCGTCTGGTGCTTTAAAGGAGGACATGATCACTGATGGATCTGTTCAATATGATGTTTTGAAGACTATGTGGTCGAAAATATGCCCATAAAAACCGCAAATCACCGAAAAATATATGATTGCAGTAATTCGTGTATCAAATTTTCGTGATATAATTTTATGGTACAGGTTTGCTCCTAAAAGCGGGACAGATAATGCGTGGCAGGGAGAGTGCCCTTATGAGTCGTACCAGGAAAAACAGTACTATTACGATAGCGGTCGTCGGAACGAGCGTATTCGTTCTTGTATTGGCGGTTGGAACGATTCTGACCGGGCTTATGGCAAAGAAAGATACGGAAAAAGCGGTCGAGGCAGTCAGCCTCTTGTATCTTGATGAGCTCGCGGGCAGAAGAGAGCAGGTCGTTTCCACTAATCTCAGCAAGAAAATAGAGGACATGAATGTCGCGATCGAACTGATGACCGATGACGATCTGTCGGATGAGGAGCATCTTCAGGCTTATCAGGCGAGAATGAAGCGGATCTATAAACTTGAGAAGTTCGCTTTTGTTGACAGTGACGGCTTGATCTATACCTCCCTGGGACAGCAGACCAATATTTCTGATTACAAATTTAACTATAAAACACTTACCGGACCTGAGATCTCGATCCTGAATCTCAAGACGGCGGAGAAGAAGGTCATTATCGCTGTTCCTGTCAGTGATATGACTCTTGAAGGTAAAGAACTCGTTGCATGCTTTATGGAGATCGACATGAACGAGATGCTCCAGGGCGTTTCCCTGAGCTCGGATGAGTCCGGTACAACGTTCTGCAATATTTACACCAGAGACGGTGTCGCACTCACAAACGTGTATCTGGGCGGTCTGGCGGTCGAGGATAACCTCCTTGAAGCGATGCAGAATGCGGAGCTTAAGGCTGTTACTTACGATCAGTTCCTGAGTGACTTCAAAAACGGCGTAAGAGGCGAAGTTACATTTACCTATAACGGCACGACTGAGACGCTGAGTTACGTTCCGGTAACCGGAACCGACTGGATGCTGACATATCTCATCAAGGAGACGGTCATTGCAGAGCAGATCAATCCTGTATCTGACAGCATCGTCATACGAAGCCTCATCCAGTCCGTACTGGCTGCCTCAGTCCTCGTCAGCATGTTCATATTCATTATCTATCAGATCAGGCGTAACGCCAGACTCTCGATTGAGAAAGAGACTTCTGAGGCTGAGAACCGCGTAAAGCAGGAGCAGATGGAAGAGAAGCTCTCACTTCAGGCAAAGCTTCTCGAAGAAGAAAAGCGCAGGACTGTTCAGGACAACATGATCACTGCGATGTCATCCGATTACAGAAGTGTTTACTATATCGATCTCGACAGCGATGAAGGCATCTGCTACAGGGGCGATTCGAAGGATAACGATCAGACAAAGGAAGGCATCAAGTTCCCGTTCCACGAGCGTTTTGTCTGGTACGCAGAGCACTCGGTAGAAGAGAGTTACCGTGAAGGATTCCTCAAATTCATTGATCCAGACAATATACGTGAGGGGCTTTCCAATGAACCTATCCTAGCATACCGTTATCTCGCTAAACGCAACGGCAGGGAATACTACGAGATGATCAGGGTAGCGGGCGTACGTCATGTTGAAGACCGGGTAGATAACCGTGTCCATGCGATCGGTCTGGGTCTCACCGTAATCGATACCGAGATGCGTGAGAGCATGGCACAGCAGGAAGCATTGGGCGATGCACTTAAGTCCGCAGAGCAGGCGAACAAGGCAAAGACAGCATTCCTGTCCAATATGAGCCATGAGATCCGTACACCTATGAACGCGATAATTGGTCTCGATAATATAGCGATGAACGATCCTGAGACACCCGAGAAGACCAAGGAATATCTCGCGAAGATCAACACATCTGCAGAGCATCTGTTAAATCTCATAAACGACATCCTGGATATGTCACGTATCGAATCGGGACGCATGATATTGAAGAATGAGGAGTTCTCATTTTCAAAGATGTTAGAGTCGATCAATACCATGTTCGGCGGCCAGTGTCTGGATAAGAAACAGAACTACAGCTGCAATATCAAGGGGCAGGTCGATGACTACTATATCGGCGACAACATGAAGCTGCGTCAGGTCCTCATCAATATTCTGGGCAATGCGGTCAAGTTTACTCCAGAAGGCGGAGCCATCTCACTTGATATCCAAAGAACGGCGCAGTTCGATAACAGATCGACACTGCAGTTTACGATCACGGATAATGGTATCGGAATGAGTGAAGAATTCATGCCGCACATTTTCGATACTTTCGCGCAGGAAGATGCGACATCAACAAATAAATACGGATCTTCGGGTCTCGGTCTTGCGATAACCAAAAACATCATAGAGATGATGAATGGTACGATACGCGTTGAGAGTAAGAAGGGTGAGGGAACGGCATTTATTGTTTCCGTAACGCTTAACGATTCCAGACGCAAGGATACACTTGAAGAAGAACTGCATATCCGTCCCGGTGATATGGCAGTGCTTGTCATTGACGACGATCCCATAGCGGGTGAACACGCAAAACTCGTTTTGGAGCAGGCGGGAATCGCTTCCGAGATAGCATCTAGCGGCGCTGAAGGAATCGAAATGGTAAGACTCCGTCATGTGCGTCATGAACCATATAATCTTATTCTTGTTGACTGGCAGATGCCAGAAATGGACGGCATTGAAACAACACGCAGGATAAGAGAGATCGTCGGCAATGAATCAGCGATAGTTATCCTCACTGCATATAAGTGGGATGACATTCTGGAAGAAGCCGTCAAGGCAGGCGTAGACAGCTTCATTGCAAAGCCGCTGTTTGCCGTTAACGTACTTGAAGAATTCAAGTCTGCTTCGATGAAGAAACAGACGAAGACAGAAGATACAACAGTTGATCTCAGAGGTCTCCGTGTACTGATTGCAGAAGACGTTGAGGTCAATGCAGAGATATTGCAGATGATATTAGAGAGCCGTGAGGCAGAATCCGATGTTGCCGTTAACGGTAAGGCTGCTCTCGAATTATTCGAATCACATCCCGCTGATTATTATGCTGCGATCCTGATGGACGTACGTATGCCTGAAATGGACGGTCTCGAAGCAACGAGACGCATACGTGCATTAGATCGAAAAGACGCAGCGGAAATACCGATAATCGCACTGACTGCAAATGCTTTCGACGAAGACGTCCAGAGATCATTGCAGGCAGGACTTAATGCGCATCTTACAAAACCTGTTCAGCCGGAAGTACTGTTTGAGACTCTCGAGAGTCTTATCCGGACAGACAAAACCGGAACTGAGGAAGGGAGCAATATATGAATCGTTCAACAGACCTTTATGTAGACGGAAAGCGCCATATCCTCGTTGCTGATGACGAGATGATAAACCGCGAGCTGCTGGAGAATATCCTGTGTGATGAATACGATGTTCTCATGGCCGAAGACGGAGAGATGGCATATGACATTATCAGGGAGAACAGAAAAACCTTATCACTCATTCTCCTCGATCTCATGATGCCTAAGCTCAACGGTCTGGATCTCCTGTCACGCATCAAGGAAGATCCAGATCTCAAGGGAATTCCCGTTATAGTCCTGACGTCTGATCAGGCATCGGAGGTTGAAAGTCTTATGCGCGGTGCGGCAGATTTTATTCCGAAGCCTTACCCGCAGCCGGACATTATCAGGGCGAGGATATCCCGTTCAATAGAGCTCGCGGAAGACCGTCAGATAATCAGTGCCACTGAGCGTGACGAGCTCACGGGACTCTATTCGAGCGAATATTTCTACCGTTATGGTGAGCAGTTTGATAAGTACCATCCGAACTCCGACATGGATGCGCTCTGCCTGGATGTCAATCACTTCCATATCGTCAATGAGCGCTTTGGAATGGCTAAAGGTGATGAGATATTAAGAAAGATCGCCAGCTGCCTCATGACGATATTCTCAGCGTCTGACTGCGTTATCTGCAGGAAGACTGCTGATACTTTTTTGGTCTACTGTTCCCACAGAGACGACTACACTTCGATAATGGATAAGATCTCCGAAGCGTGCGGTAACACGCCGACATCTATCAAGCTCAGAATCGGCGTTTACGCATCGTGCGATAAGAAACTTGATATCAGAGCCAGATTCGACCGTGCGAAGATCGCAGCAGATCTGATCAAGAACAACTACTCTGTATCTGTCAGCACGTTCGATGAGAAGCTGATGGAGAATGAATTATTCGCAGAGCAACTGGTCGATGAATTCCCGAAGGCGCTTGCCGAGGGGCAGTTCCAGGTATTCTTCCAGCCGAAGTTCAATATCACCGGAGATAAACCTGTTTTATCCAGTGCAGAGGCACTTGTCAGATGGTTCCATCCGACACTCGGCATGATCTCTCCAGGTAAGTTCATTCCGCTTTTTGAAGAGGACGGACTAATCGCCCAGCTCGATGAATATATCTGGAAAAGTACGGCAGCGACGATCTCGGACTGGAAGAAGCGCATAGGAATCTCAGTTCCCGTATCTGTTAATCTCTCGCGTGCCGAGATGTACGATCCGAAACTCGTTGAGACTTTCGAGAAGATCACATCTGAAGCAGGAATCACATCAAAAGACATCTATCTCGAGATCACAGAGTCTGCTTACGTAAGAGATTCCGACCAGATCGTCGACAGAGTAAAGGAATTAAGATCTCACGGATTCTTTATTGAGATGGATGACTTCGGTTCAGGATATTCATCTCTTAACATGATCTCCGAGCTCCCGATAGATGCTCTGAAACTTGACATGATGTTCATCAGAAATGCATTCGATAAGATAAACGATACGCGCATGATCAGCATTGTAATCGATATTGCAGATTATCTGGGAGTGCCCGTTATCGCAGAAGGTGTCGAGACAGAAGAACAGTATCTCGCGTTAAAGAAACTCGGATGTACGATAATCCAGGGATACTATTTTTCGAAGCCTGTTCCTGCTGGTGAATTCGAAAAGTTCCTGAACGATATAAAATTCTAAAGAGGAGAATTACTTATGCTAACAATAGATGCTCTAAAACAATTCGGTTGTAATACAGACGACGGTTTATCCCGCTGCATGGGAAACGAAGCGTTCTACTTCAAGCTGATCGGCAAAGTGATTGACGATAAGAATTTTCAGATGCTGGAAGATGCTGTCGCCTCTAAGGATCTGGACAAAGCATTCGATGCCGCACATTCACTCAAAGGTGTCTTAGGTAATCTGGCATTAACACCTGTTTATCAGCCCGTATATGAGATCACGGAGCTTCTACGTGAGAGAAAAGATATTGACTATTCAGAGTATATAAAGACGATATCAGAGAAGCGAAAAGAACTCGCAGCACTTATGAAATAAGGGGAACCATATGACACAGAGACTGACGAAGAACAGGACTATGATCTTCACGGCATTGTTGTGCCTTGTTGTTATAATCGCCTGTTTTTTTCCGGTAAACGTTAATGCGGCAGGTACGTCAGGTGCGACCGTCCGTGTCGGATATTACGAGAATGAAGTGTTCCAGGAAGGAGCATCTCCTGACCTTGTAAAGACTGGGTATTCTTATGAGTACTACCAGAAGCTCTCCGAATATACCGGATGGCACTACGAATATGTTTATGGTGAATTCGGAGATCTATACCAGATGCTCCTTGACGGTGAGATAGATTTTCTCGCCGGCCTCGCATGGAGAGAAGACAGGGAAGCGTTAATTGGCTACCCTGAGGCTGCCATGGGTAACGAGACATACAGCCTGGTAAAGCACGATGTTGATAGTGATATTACACTCGATATTTCAACATTAAACGGCAGGAAGATCGGTGTTTTGGACAGTGCAATGGTCGATGTTCTGCAAGACTTCCTGAAGGAACGTTCGATCAATGCTGAGGTCGTTAAGTTCAATGATTACGAGCCTTTATTCGAAGCTTTTGATAAGCACGAGATCGACGTTCTGGCTGCTGAAGGCGACGGCGCATACAGCAGGGATCACGCAGAACTCCTATGTCCGTTCGGAACTTCCGAGTACTATCTCTGCGTAACCAAATCAAGGCCTGACCTTCTGGCAGATCTTAATACTGCACAGACTGAGCTCGCAGTAAATGAACCTAACTACATCAACAACTTAAGAAACAAATACTATCCTGTAAGCATCTCCAGCCGCGCATTATCTGACGCTGAGAAGAAGTGGCTTGATGAGCATAACGAATTAAGAGTCGGATACTTAAATAACTATCTGCCTTACAGTGATACTGATTCTGCCGGAGATGTTACGGGACTTGTTAAAGACCTGGTTCCGAAGATCGTAGAAGGCCTCGGCATCCAGGATATCCTGGTAACGTACAAAGGATACAACAGCTACGATACCATGATTCAGGATCTTGAGCAGGGAAACATTGATACGGCATTTCCTGTAGGCGGCGGTCTGTTCTACTCAGAAGAGAACGGTATCTTCCAGTCGACTTCTGTAATATCAGCATCAACGGAGATCGTATATTCAGGAGAGTATACAGATGACACTCTGAAGAGCTTTGCGGTGAACGAGAATAACCGCATGCAGTATTATTTCGTACTCACATACTATCCTGATGCGGAGATCACGTTCTATCCGTCAATCGATGAATGTCTTAAGGCTGTAAGCGAAGGCAAGGTCGGATGCACAACATTAAACGGTCTTCGTGCTAACAATATCTTAAGAAACAGCCGGTACAAGAGGCTCTCGCAGCTCCAGACTTCTTATGAAGATGACAGGTGCTTCGGCGTACAGAGCGGTGATGCAGGACTTTTGAGGCTCCTTAACAGAGGCATCAGTCTGGTAGGATCTGATTATGCTCAGAACCTGGCATTCAGATATACTGACCAGCTCTATAAATATACTGCGTTAGATCTCCTGCGTGACAACATGGCATTTTTCGGGACGGTAATTCTTTTGGTTGCCGCGCTGGTAATTGCTCTGCTCGTTCGTGATACGAGAAGATCCAAGCGTGAGATCACCAACAAAGAAAATGCCCGAAAGGAACTCGAGAAGGCTAACGCTGAACTATTAGAACAACAGCATCACAGAGACCAGCAGGATAAGATGATCACTGCACTGGCATCTGATTACCGCTGCGTTTACCACATCGACTTAGATAACGACGATGCCGTCTGTTACAGAGCAGATCCCACGGATAAGGAACAGCCCGCAGAAGGCAAGCATTTCCCTTACTATGAGTTCTTCTCCAAGTACGCACAGAATTCTGTCGCAGAGAGTTATCGCGACGGATTCCTTAGGTTCATAGATCCGGATAATGTCCGTAAAGCATTGGCTGAAAATCTCATTATCGTGTACCGCTATCTCGCAGTAAGAGACGGAAAAGAATACTACGAGATGATCCGTATGGCAGGCGAACGGCATCCAGATGAGCGTGACGACAATATCGTTCATGCGGTAGGTTTGGGCCTGACTGTAATCGACGAAGAGATGCGCGATACGTTGGAGAGAAATCAGACTCTCGCTGAGGCATTGGATGCTGCAGAGCAGGCTAACAAAGCAAAGACCGCGTTCTTGTCGAACATGAGCCATGAAATCCGTACTCCTATGAATGCCATTATCGGTCTCAACAGTCTGGCGCTCCGTGACGAGACTCTGACCGACGATACCAGAGAGTACTTAGAGAAGATCGGAGGCAGCGCACGTCACCTCCTGGGTCTCATTAACGACATTCTCGATATGAGCCGTATCGAATCAGGAAGACTCATTATCCGCAAGGAAGAATTCTCGTTCAGCAACATGCTCGAACAGATCAATACGATGGTTATGGCCCAGTGTAATGAGAAGGGTCTTCATTATGAATGCCGTGTTACCGGTGGTGTCAGCGACTACTACATCGGCGATGACATGAAACTCAAGCAGGTCATTATCAACATCTTATCCAATGCAATCAAGTTCACTGATGCTCCCGGCAGCATCCAGTTCATCGTCGAGCGTATGGCTGTTTATGGTGATCATTCTACATTGAAACTCACTATAAAAGATACCGGTATCGGAATGGAAAAGGATTTCATTCCGAGGATCTTCGATACGTTTGCACAGGAAGACAGCAGCCGCAATAACAGATACGGCAGCACCGGCCTCGGCATGGCTATCACAAAGAACATTGTTGAGCTCATGAACGGTACGATCTCCGTTGAATCAGAGAAGGGTGTCGGGACGGAATTTACAGTCGTCATTACACTCAATAACTGTGAGCACCAGTTCATTTCCACAAACTATGTCAATCCGAAAGACATGAGGATACTCGTAGTTGACGACGAGGAGATCGCTGCGGAGCACGCACGCATCGTATTGGATGAAGCAGGCATCAAGGCAGATACATGTTACAGCGGACAGGAAGCTCTTAACATGCTCGAAGTATGTCACGCAAAACACGAACCTTATAATCTTGTTCTGCTCGACTGGAAGATGCCCGAGATGGACGGTATCGATGTGGCGCGTCAGATCCGCCAGCGTTACGCAAAAGAGACTACGGTAATTATCCTCACATCATTTAACTGGGATGAGATCATGGAAGAAGCGCTGCACGCAGGCGTAGACAGCTTCCTCGCAAAACCTCTGTTTGCATCTAACGTAATCGATGAGTTCGAGCGTATCGCACGCAAAAACAGCATGAGTCTGTTCAAGGAGAAGAGCCGCGCTGACCTCAAGGGCAGACGTATCCTGATGGCGGAGGATGTCCTGATCAACGCTGAGATCATGGAACAGATCATCATGGTCCGCAGCGCTGAGATCGATCATGCTGAGAACGGCAGGATCGCACTCGATATGTTCAGTAAAAGCAGTGAAGGTTATTACGATGCGATCCTCATGGATGTACGTATGCCGGAGATGGACGGTCTCGCTGCAACTGAAGCGATCCGTGCATTAGACAGACCCGACGCCAAGAAGATCCCCATCATCGCTATGACCGCCAATGCCTTCGATGAAGACGTACAAAGATCCCTTCAGGTCGGAATGAATGCCCATCTTTCTAAACCTGTTGAACCGGACCGTTTATACCAGACACTGGAAGAGCTCATTTGGGAATATGATCAGTCCAGGAAATGAGACATTGTTGATGTCCTTTATAAGCCCAGCAGCGGGAATCAGGACTTTATGGATTCTGAATGGAATGATTTCATCGACGGTGATTTCTTCGATTACATTCGCCATTCTCCGGCTTTTGAATATGCTTCAACTGATCAAATAGAGAAAATCGAAATCTATATGGATGAGACATGATAGATAAGCGGTACCAGAATAGAGGGTATTGGACGCATCCGGGAGAGAAAAAGCGGTACAATAAAGCCAGACATTTGTGGAGGTCATGACCATGCAGACTCAAAACAACGACGCCGGTTCTACGGCCGCATCAAATCTTCCGCCTTATAAATGCGAATGCGGAGAGACATTCACGAGCAAATACTGTCCTAACTGCGGAGCGTTCCGCAAAGAGGAAAAGATTTTTACATGCGAGTGCGGTTATACGGGGCCTGCTCTTAATTTCTGTCCCGACTGCGGCAAAAAGATCAATGATAATAAAGGCCCTTCAGTTCCGATTCAGGTGCAGGTTGTTTCACGATCAGTCCCTGCAGCCCCCGCCGAACCCGATAATAAATTAGGCTGGAAATGTCAGAAATGCGGAGCCGAGAATCAGGAGGACAAATGTGCCGTCTGCGGTGCTGATATCATTCCTGTATTCCTTTTCACTGTTACAACCTATTCATCGGCTAATCCGCCCGTTACAACCGGTGCGAGTGTCTCTGAGTACTCTGATACCCAGCTCATTTTCGACAACAACGGCAACCGCCGCCTGATCTCAAAAGATGTCATTGAACCTGCCATGGAGATCATCAGAAAAAACAGACTGAATGACCCGGACTTCAAAGACCCGATGCCCATTATGGGCGGCAGCGTATGTGTCGGTTTCAAGAATGGCGACAGCTTCAGAGTAACGTCGCTTCAGGAGCAGGGTTTCGCGGTGACAGCAGCCCAGAATGATCTTATGAATCTGTTCAATAACGCAGAATAAACCGGCTGAATACGCCAGGCAACTGATTATCTGATATGGGTGAGAAGAATAAACTGACTGAGGAGCAGGAAGCTCTGCTTGAAAAATCCGGAGTGAAGAACGACTGGGTCGTCGGGCTTGTTTTCATTATTATTTTTCTTGCCATCGTAGGAATTAATATCTTCTGCCGTTTTAACGATAACCGTAAACTTGAAGAATTGGAGTACACACAGGGAGTTGTAACTTCAAGAAAAAATTATGAGGAGTGGAACGGCAGGAAGAGACATATCAGTGATTCGATCATTGTCGAATACACTCCTGAAGGGTCTGACACAAAGCTTTATTTCCGGGATTCGGACGGGCCTTATGAATTTATCCGCACGGGAGATATTTTGGGTGTTTACTACGAGAAAAGGCACCCTGAAGAAGCCTTTATCTCGAAAGTTGACTGGCTCACCCGCGTGAATGTACGTGCGGATATTAATTATGAAGCGGCATTAATAGTATCTGTTTTCCCGTTGGGTATCGGACTTTTCTTCTTTGCCGGAGAATTGAATGTCAGAAAAAATATCAGAAAAAATAAGTTTAAGCAAAAGAAAAGTGACGGACTCTATCCGGACGAGAATCTGCATGAACTCTCGCGGATGAGCAACTACAAAAGATCCTGGGCCGGTGCATGGGGCGGCTTGTCACTGCTTTATGTAATCTTCATGGTTATAGGGACCATCCTGATATACAAATCTCTTACTACGATGGAAAGCGAGAACACCGCCGCTTTTATTACAGGAATATTCTTTGTCCTCCTGGCGCAGGGAGCGGCAGTGGCGGTCTTCTTTACTGTAAGGTTTGTTCATGTCAAGAAGAGGATCTTTATAAAGGGGTTTATGGCTGACGATGCCACTCTGGTCTATAAAAAACGCCAAAAGGCAGCAAAAGTCTTATGGAAACATGTAAGACGTTATATGGAGTCGGAACCCCCGTGGAGCAGGTATAAATACGATTATTCCAGGTTATGGCTCGAAAAATATGAAGAAAAGATCGAGAAGTATACTGATAAAGGTTATCAGGAGTAAATCGATATAGAGATGGCGCTGGAGAGATAAGTTCCAAGGTAGGTGATATAATAACTGATATATTGCTTTGGAAAACAGGTCAGGAAGAGTGAAGAAACCTAAAACGTTCTTTTCGTCAATAAGCACCAAATTGATGATGCTGATCATAATAATAATCATTGTGCTCGCCGCAAGTCTTGTGGCGATCAGTATTGGTCTGACCAGTAAGATCCTGACTGAGGAAGCAGCTGCACAGATGAATCTCTTCTGTGAGGAGCGAGGTGATGATCTCGACACTGAGCTCTTAAGAATCGAAGATGCAGTAGGTTCTCTTTCCAGATGGACAAAGAGTAAGATCCCGAGCGTGGAAACTATTACCGAAGACTCTGAACTGCGCGATGCAATTGTTAATGATGCAGATGACCTGATCCGCTATATGACTGAGGAAAACGACTTTGTTCAGGGCGCGTATATTCATTACACTCTGGATATCACGGGTGTTACAAACCGTGAGGAAGGTGTTTATTACACCAGAGATGTGAACGGAAAGTTCAAGATCATTCCGTTTGCCCAGGAAGAGATCGTGAGCGATCCTGTTGCTGATTACTGGTATTACGGACCGATCGAAAACAAGAAAGCCCTCTGGACAGATCCTTATTTTGATTACAGCGTGGAAGAGTACCTTATTTCATATATCGAGCCTATCTTCATTGATGATGTTCCCGTAGCGATCATCGGCATCGATATTAGTTTTACCAGGCTTTTGGAATGGGTAGATTCGCTCAAGTATCATGAGACCGGATATATGTTCCTCAAAGAGGCAGACGGAAGTGTCCACTATCACTTTGAGGATCTCGAATATGAACATCAGCATTCTGATGATGAAGACATGATCATCGAAAACGGGGAGCTGATGTTGCAACCTTCGACGGGTGAGGAACTGATCCGGTACTATTACGAGGGACGCGACCGCGTTATGGCGTTTGTGACGCTCAGAAACGGCATGAAGTTTGTTCTTTGCGACGGTTATGACAATATTTTTAAGGAAAGAGACAATGCAACGATCCTTATGATATCCATAACAGTGGGCATTGCGATTGTTTTCGCGATTATAGCGGCATATATGGCTTCCCGTGTAACTGATCCTTTAAGGAAGCTTACTGCTGCAGCCAATGAGATCAGTGAAGGTGATTATGATGTTATTCTTCCTCCGGAGAAGAATAATGAGATCGGAGAACTGTCAAGAGCGTTCAGAATCGCGATAGATAATATACGCGCGAGAAGGGAAGAAATCGAGGCTGTAGTCAGAGCACAGGATCGGAAGATCGTAAAGAACGTAAAGACGATCAAGCAGCAGGAAGATGACCTCGTAGTTATGAAGAATCTTGCATATGTAGATCCGCTGACAAACGTTAAGAGCAAGCATGCGTATGAAGATACGGTCAAATATATTGACGAGCAGATAAAGAACGGCACGGCTGAATTCGCCGTTGTAATGTGTGACCTCAACTATCTCAAGCATATTAATGACAATCTCGGTCATAAAGCCGGTGACGAAGCGATAAGGAAGGCAGCATATATGCTTTGTAAGGTGTTTCCGATGAGTACTGTTTTCAGAATCGGCGGAGATGAATTCGTGGTCATTCCTTCCGTGCTCGAGTATGCGAAAATCGATGAGAAACAGAATCTCCTGAAGGCGATGATAAACGAACAGAATAACGTATCGGATAATTATCTGGAACGCATATCGATCGCTTTCGGATGTGCTGTTTTTGACCGGAATATAGATCATTCATATCAGGAAGTCTTTGACCGGGCTGACAAGATCATGTATGAAGATAAGAAGAAGATACACGAAAAAGATGGCATATCGACGGATCGATAAGTGTTGTTGGAAGTGTTTTTAGATATAAGAAACTCATCATTTGCAAATCCATTTGGCCAATTTTTGCCTAAATTGATGACTGTAACAGTGTTATAATTCAGGCGCGACGGCGTAAGACGCCGCGTTTTAGAAACAAACATTATCGGGGGATAATAGTTTTATGAGAATTCCTATAAAGAGGATCGGGGCAGCCGTTACGGCCGCCCTCGTTCTTTCTGTGTGTCCGGTAACCGGATGCGCGGCGAATAAAGAAAGCCAGGCAATAAAAGACGAGTCCGGGCTGGTTTTGAGCGGCAAGATGCCGGAGACGCTTCCCGAGGGGCTGTCGTGGTACGACTTTCATGAAGAGAGCGGGATCTTCGATAAGCTCAGGGAAACCGTTGGTGAGTATTTCCTGATAAACGTTACATGGTTCAATGGCCGCACATGGATGTTCGTCTGCGAGACCAAGCCGAAGACGGCTGTTTATCACGTGGTGTCTTTCGATGAAAATAATAATCTTGTCAGCGATTATGTGATTAAGGACGAATATGGCGACAGTATCGCTATCAACAGTATGGATGCAGGAAATGCGCTCTATCTGTCGGCATACGATTTCTCGACAGGGAAGGATTATCTCTATCCGGTCGATGAGGTTACAGGGACAGCGTCGCCTGATAACAGGATCGAACTGAATCAGAATTCGTCGCAGTATGAAGCTTCGGTCAGGTTCGCGTTCGTGGGGGATGATGTCGCGCTCCTGCAGAACGGCGATGAACCGTGTGTGGAATTAGTTGATCTTGCAGCCGGGAAGGTGAAGAAAAAGGTCTCGCTGGAGAATCTTAACAGAGACTTTAATATCAAGTATCCGGAAAATATCATATGTGCCGGCGGGAACAAAGTCGTTGTGTCGGGTATCACGTCGGCGAACTGGTATTTCGGGCAGACGAGATACTGCCTTGTCGATTTCGAGGCAGGTACCATTAAGGCACTCGATGAGATGGACTACATTACCGTACCATTACGTAATCTTACATACTGCAACGGCGGGCTCGTGACGGTTACGGACGGCGGCGTGTACAGCATTGATACGGCGGCCGGAACATGCACGATGATCCTGTCCTTCAATTGTTCTAACTGCAACAGATTCCTGGTCAATAATTCGGAGCTGAAGTATGCGGACGACAACATGCTCATGTTCAGTTATTCATCGCGCTATGTCGGACTCGGCCAGCTAAATGACGTGCTCTGCGTGTTCACCAAGTCATCCGATTATCCTGCAGCGGGCAAAAGCATTCTTACCGTTGCTTCGACGGAAGATCTAGATTACAGCATCTCCGAAGCAATAATGGAATATAATAATCAGAGTTCCTCTTCCTATATGCTGTTCGACAGCCGTTATAAGGCGAATGCCGAGATCGACTATTCGAACGTTGACAGCACCGACCGTGCGGCGGTCAATTCGCTGAATGCTTATGCGTCCGTATCTGACCGGCTCACGATGGATATCATTGCAGGCAACGGGCCTGACATCCTCATCTCGAACGGTGCGAACGAGCAGTTATCTAAGAGTGAATATTTTATTGACCTGTCTGATTATCTCGAAAATGAGAGCGGGATAAATGAGTCTGATTACTTCATGAATGCGATCAATGCGATGCGCTTTAACGGCTCTCTCTATCAGCTCCCGATAGGTTTTTACGTTGAAGGATTCATCGCGCCGTCCGATGCCGTGAACGGTAAGAACGGACTGACGTTCGATGAATATCTGTCGATGGTCAGCAGCAGTTGCAATGGTCAGGATCCTATATGGGATCACCAGCTGTCTTATTCGCGAAATGAAGTAGCGACCAAGCTTTTCGCGAACTCGAATGAGGTGTTCATTAAGGAGGGAAAGATCGACGTGAACTGCACAGAGTTCCAAGCGATCATGGACTACTGTAAGGACCTTCCGGAGAAAGGATTTTTCGAGGGCAAGGACATCGATGCGGAATACGAAGATCTGATGTCGGCAAAAGAGAGTATGAAGGTTCAGCCGGTGGTGATCTACGGGTTCTACGAGTATGAGGCATTCGTGATGAAGAACAAAAATGCCCTGGTATTCGGATATCCTTCGGCCGACGGCAGGACGGCGACGATCGGATCTGAGATCGCAGTGTCGGTATCTGCGTGCAGCAGCGACATCAATTCATGCAAGGAATTTATAAACATACTGCTCTCGGAACACGTGCAGAGTACCATCGCTACAAACATTCCTGTTAATAAGAATTGCGCGAGAGACCTGGCGGTCAGTGAGATCGCAGTACACAACAGAAATGTTAATGAGAATGCCGGGGAGATGTTTGCAAAGACCGGTGAGGCGCTCGATACTTCGCTCGCTGACGAATACATCGAACAGCTGTCGGAGGCATCGACGTCTGCGTTTGTTTATCACAGCATCTCGCTCATAATCTACGAAGAGATCCCTGCGTATTTCGAGGGACAGAAGACTTTCGAAGAGGTCGCACAGGTAATAAACGACCGCGCTCAGAAGGTCCTTGACGAGCGGAAGTAAGACCTGATTTATAACCCTTCTGATTTATGCTAAACCGTCTATATAGGCCTTGAGATCGGTGATTATACTATCAAGCTTTGCTTTATTCCTATCGCCGTTTTCAAATCCCTTGCAATACTCGCTGAGCTCATTCATTAAACCCTTCAATGGTTCCAGATCCATATCGCTCTTTGCCAGGACCTGCTCGGCGACCAGGACAGTCAATTTATGGGATGGAACTACACATCCCACTTTTAATAAGCCCACTTTGTCAGGATCATCGGCATCTATCTTTGCCTTAAACTCCACTAACAGATTGTAAATCACATTCAACTCATTGACCAAAGCTTCTTTATCCATAATCTGCCTCCGGATTTCTTAATATCTAATATTATTATCACAGCCTGTCCTTTTATAGTAAACTATTAATAAGTTTCGATTCAAGCTTTGGTTTATTTAGGGATTAAGGAATGAGCAAGATTAAGAAAAACCAGTGTCCGTCATGCGGCGGAAACCTGATCGACGACAGCGAAAAGCAGATGTACCGCTGTACATCATGCGGTTCGACTTACGATTACGACTATTTCAGGGAAGAAAAGCTTCATGGACTGGGTGAGACTTATCTCTCCAGAGGAGAGTCTGAGGCCGCTGTCGATGCGTACAAGCTGATATTAGAAAAGAATCCTCATGATTTTTCCGCTCTCAGAGGATTGATGCTTGCTGCAGCTTATCTGAAGGATATTGATGGACTTACCCGTATAGGTGAAGCAAAGCACTTCTCATATAATTCCGAATTGGTCGGCGAAGTGCTTGATGCCGCTTCAGAAGAAGATACGGAATACTTCTCGGAGTTCGGAAAGATCTATGTTAACAAAAAGGAACTGATCGATCGTAAACGGGAGATCGAATCTCTTCGCCGGGAACATGAGAGTATGGAAGCAAAAATCAGGTTTACCGATAATATCCGTTACGAATACTATGTCGAAAGCAAGTACGGAAAACAATCTCCTAAAACACTATTCATTATTGTGTGGGTCTTAACTGCCATTTACAGTGTGCCGAGCTTCGTTGGAATAATTGATAACATCGACGAGGGAGGAATACCAATCTTTTTTGCAGTTATTTGCGGATTGGCACTGCTCATCGGTTCAGGTATTAATTTCTTATTCCTTTATCCAAGGATGAAGATGATAAAGGAAATAGACGATTATGTCAGAGAACTGAAGATCGAATCAGAAGCAACCTTGAGGAAGATCAAAGCCCTTGAAGCTGAAGCAGATAAGCTCTCGGACGATATCAGGAAGGCCATCCGGAATTTTGTAAAGAAAGACAGCCTGATAACCAAGGATTCCGTAAAGGAACAAGTATCAGAATTCGGCAAGATCAAGAAACACCAGTGTCCGTCCTGCGGAGGCAGCCTTAGAATAGACAGTGATAAACAGATGTACCATTGTACTTTCTGCGGTTCGACTTATGATTACGAATACTTCAGAGAAGACCGGATACATGAGGCGGGTGAGACATATCTCTCCAGGGGAGAGTTTATGGCTACCACAGAAGCTTACGAGTTCATGCTCAAAAAGGACCCTCACGATTTTCTCGCGCTCAGAGGATTAATGCTCGCAGCAGCCCATCTGACAGACATGAGTGAGCTTGAGCAGGTTGATAAAGATTTCTCTTATGACTCCAAGATGGTGAGCAGGGTAATTGAATACGCTTCGGAAAAAGACAAAAAATACTTTATGGAGTTTGCAAAGGTCTATTCTGATAAGAAGAGAGTGGTTGATTGTTCCGAAGAGATCGAAGCGCTCCGGGAGAAAAAGAGCAAGATCAATTCTGACATCACGCAGAACAACATAGAGGGTGAAGGTAATAATGGTAAAGGCGGTTTCAGTACAAAAGCGGATCTGATACCTCCGCTCGTTGTCTTTTTGGGCGCGGCTGCCTTATTTATTCTGATGACCGTTGATTTTGCTAAGGATTTAATTGATGACTATGCTTCCAATTCCGAATATTTAGCCTCAGAATTCAGATTTGTAATGTCCTTTGGCGCAATAAGTCTCTTTCTTGTCGTATTCGGTATTCTTTATTTCTGTTTCGAAATGAGAAGGATAAAGAAATTAGAAAAAACCAACGCAGAGTTCTATGATGAAACCCGCAAGCTGGACGATAAGATAAATAAACTCGAGAATGAATCATCTGAACACATGAGAGATATAAGGACTTTCATTCATGATTTCGTGAGGAAAGACAGGATTATAATAAGAGATAAGGCAACGTCAAAAAATTGAATAATTGAATAAGGGAAAGAAAAAATGAGACTTACGAACATTAATTGTCCACAGTGCAACGGCCAGCTTAATCAGCAGGAAGATAAGTTCTACTGCACGAGCTGCGGTTCCGCATTTAACATCGATTACGAAGAGTCTGATGTCGAGTATGCAAAGCTCATAACCGAGCCTGAAAGAACACGGCTCCATCTTGAGAGCAACCGCGTTCTTTTGGAGAAAAATGAAGAGCTCCGGAATAAGTTCATAACCGGTGAGAGAAAAAAAGAATTTGTCCACCAGGTAAAATCCCAAGGCATAACTTACCTGGGTGGCGCGGTTTACGGAATAATCATAGGCGGAATAAGCTTTGTTATGACCGTCGGCATTATCGTGATTATATTTTTTAATGTCTGGAAATCCGCCGAGAAAAACAGTAAAGAGAGAGAACAGGCAAGGCAGGAGAGTATCGAGAATCTTTCTGCAAGAGATATTGAAAAAGATAAGAATTTCATCGAAAACGCCATCGCAGCCGGTATCTCTTATGAACTGTATTGGCGGGACGAACCGGTCGAGAACGATATTGATGACGGAGGCGATGCATACATTGTCGGAAAACCTGTTCCGGTGAACTGCTATCTCATAAAGACAGGAAGTGAAAACGATCTGTGTATCGTATATAAGATTACATATGAGTTCAGTGAAAGCGGTTCATTTAAGGATATCTATGACTGTGTTATTTTCGCGGAGCTCGAGCAGGATGAATCAGGCCATATCTCATTCGAACGCAGCCCTGACCGTGTTTACGGACGCGAAATAGACAATGACTGGGATGGTTACGAGAACGCTGACGACGTCTATGAAGATGATACATTTCCAAAGAAATACAAACTCTATGAGATCGATATTTGAGGAAGGGGGTAAGACATCGTGAAATTAAGAACACTTGATTGTAAAAACTGTGCCGCTCCCTTAAGACAGGAAGGCGAGAAGCTTGTCTGCAGATCCTGCGGATCGGTATTTGATATCCCGCGTGATTCCAGCGATATCGAATACGAAAGAACGGTCAATGCCGAAGACTACATCAGACTGGAACTTGCAAAATCCATTCTGGCGCTTGAAAACAGCTACAAAAATCAGGAGCAGATAAATCAGGATAAGCGCAACAAGGATCTGAGGGCAAAACGTAACAGAACGTCAAAAATAATCGGAATGATAGTACTGTTCGTCGGTATAAATATGCTCGTTTGGGGCATTATCGAGGGTGCCTTTTTCTTCTTCAGTTATAAAGTCAGTGATAAGAAACGCAAAGCACAGGAAGCGGCTGAAGCAGCTATCTATGATCCGGGTTACAGGGTCACACCGAGCGACCTTAAGAAGGACAAGGTATTCTGGAAATATATTAACGATGACATTATCACAGAGACCAGGGAAGGTTATGACAGCTGGGGCTCGGTCATTTTCTCTGCCGATGAGATCTGGGGCGTCAACGAGGATCCGGAGATAATCGAAAGATGTCTGATAACAACGGAAGACAGCAATGCGCTTTATATCATCTTCAAAGTCACATTCGAGAACATAGACGGAAGCACAAAGGAAATGTACTACTGCACTGCCGCAGAGGACATCAGGGTAAACGAAAAAGGAAAGATCGTTTACGACGGATTTACCAGCCAGAATACTGATTCTTACGATGTCAGATTCCATTCTGATGAAGATCTTGACAGTATTTATCAGACATATATCGATGCGGGCAAGAGTGACTATGAACGGTATTATTTCGACTTATGATCTGATCATTAAAATGAAACTATGGAACTGAGAACCAAGAGCAAGCGTCCGGGAATGAATTGTTATATCGATGTCTTCTATGAGAGGACTAAGGGTTTTTCTGCATTCATAAACGACAGGAATACCTATAAGATGGTGCTTGTCAGATCCGGTTCATTTGTCATGGAAGAAGACGGCGAATACAGAGTTATTACTGCGCCTGCAGGACTCCTTATAAACGAGAAAGCCGATTTCAAAGTTGTTTCCGAGGATGGGGTTGAATCAAGAACGTTATTTTTCAAGCCGACTTTCATCCGTGAAGAGTTTACTTTCGAGGCGTTAAATTCGGGTAAATACGATAAGTTCTATTCGGCCATGAAAGATGACGGTAAAAAGACGGCATCTGATAAAATAACATCAACTGAGAGAAAAATGGATCTGCTTGAAGGTGAATATGAGTTCGAAGAATGTTTCAGCGATTCAATATATCAGGACTATTTATTGCTTTCAGAGTTTTTCGGCCGCGACAGGAATATAGTATGCTACTCAATGACAATGCAGGAATATGATACGGCAAACAGACTGAGCGCAAGTGTCAGATATGACCTTGAAGAGCAGCCTGATAACTTCTGGATATTGCGTGTCAGGTATTTCATCATCTCACTTCTGTTTGCAGCCACAGCGGATTTCTATATAAACTGGAGACAGTATGAACTCTACAAAGATCCGCTCGTTGCAGATGTATCAAGTTATCTATGGAATCACTTACATGAAGAGATAACATTGGAGAGCGTGCTCAAGAGATTCTCGGTAAATAAGAACACACTTAACGATGCATTCAATAAAGAAATGTCGATGTCATGCATGGCATACTTAGAAGACCTTCGTGTGAACCGCGCGAAAAAGATGCTTCAGTTCGGAGATGAATCCGTCAGCGAGATAAGCCAGATATGCGGTTATGATGACACCAGTTATTTTTCCAAAGTATTTAAAAAACACACAGGTCAGACTCCGTCCGAATACCGTAAGCAGATGAAGGCTCTGTGCTGATATTACCCGTATTTGTGCCGATATTCCTAACTCCTGATGTTCGAAAAAATATAACATCAGATAACAAAACATTTGGAGGAATAAGGCATGAAGAGGCTTTTAAGTTCTGTTTCTTTATTGATCGCGGGCGTTATTTTACTTGGCGGATGCGCAGCCGCGCCAACGGCAACAACAGCATTCGAACCGCAGCATAAGACAGAAACGGAAGTCGCCGACATAACTGACGGAATGATCCCTCAGGTCATCGAAAAGACCGTGACTTACGTTCAAGATGAGAGTGAAGGCGGGTGGACCGTCGAGTCATCAGAGATAACAAAATGGGACATCGCGCCTGATCTTGACATCCGTGATTCCTTCTGGTCCGTAACAACCGGTGATGCGACAGCTCTGGTAAGCTTTCTTGACGACTCATTTAAAGGCCTTTCGGCAACATTGTACATTCACTTTGGCACGGACTTAGGTGATATCCAGAAGAGCGTAAACGGAGAATCTTCATTGGATATTACTCTGAAAACGACATGTGATTTTGTGTTTGTCTGTAACGGAAACAAGTTCAATTTCTATGATGTGGCGATCGACGGCGCTAGCGTTAAACCTGACGGAACGGCTTCTTTTAATGTCGATCTCGGTGACGGTATGGCAGGGGATATAATCATTCCTGCAAGTGTTCAGAAATGCGGTCCTGAGGAGTTTATGATCAAGCAGTCTGATACATATTTTGAAGCTTCTTTTGATGGCATTCCCAACTTTGAAGTTACTTCAGAAAACCTTAAAGGTTGTGTGTGGGATCCGAAGATTTCCAATACAACATACGGTGAAAATGCATCTCCTGAACTGACATGGTCGTCTGTAGACGGTGCTGCTCAGTATGTTGTCATCATGATAGACGGCTCATGGCTCCACATGGATGTATTTACCACTGATACTTCATTGGCCGAAGGCGCGATCGGAAGAGGTTCACGCGGCGAGCAGTATGTAGGACCTTATCCGCCGAAGGGCAGTACGCACACATATACGGTATTCGTATTTGCGCTTAAGAATGAAGCAGGCAATGCACCGTTATTATTCGATGCCGGATCGAACAGCGTCTTCAAGATATTCGAAGGCCTTGATAAAGATGCCGATGGCAACACAGGAAACATCCTGGCTTACGGAAGACTGGACGGAAATTTCACCATGAAGTGATGCACTTATTCTTTTTTCAGCCTGCTGAGCTTCTTGGCGGTATAATCTTCTATCTGCTTCCGTAAGCGGCCAAGCTGTTTCTTATGGACGCAGAGTTTTTCTGTGCAGTTGGCGCATTCCAGATATCTGTTCGTGTTCTCGGAGAAACGCTCGGGATACTTATAGAACGTGATCTCCCATCTGATGAGCAGGGCTACGGCCAGGAACAGAAGGCTCCATGTTAATATGCCCCTGATAAAGAACAAAGGAGTAAACATCATCGCATAATCCCAATTGTATATTCTGCAGGAACCGCAGCATTTGTTCTTCAGGAGCCAGGATTGGAACGGGCAGAAAAACAGTATGCATATCATGTCACAGACGGAATATGCGAGGCAGAGCAGGAACATGATACCCTTGTCAAAGATATCGAGCATGTAAAGCGCGCCGAAGGCAGCGTTGAAAACTACCCATATCAGCGCGACGAGGATCGTGGCATTGTTATCGGCGATCTTTATGTCCGTTCTTCCGGACTTTATGTAATTCCGCTTAAACTGTTTCTGGCATCCGGGGCTCTCATATTTCGATGGGAAGAATCTGAATATCATCTCCACGGCAAAGACGATCCAGATAAGCAGGGATACTGCGGTCTGTTTGCCTATGCCGGGTTCAGGGAATTCCCGGATGCCTATGCGGTAAAGAATGTATTCGAACAAGAGCAGGAGAAACAGGACTGACCTGTAAATCAGTCTGAAATAATGGATCGTGCTAATGATCGAGATCTTCTGCCGCCTTTTCTTGCCATCCATACCTGTGATTATATCACCTCTGCTCTGATGCAGATTCGATATTATTTGATATAATGTTGTAGGAATTTAGGATCATCTTATAAGGATCTTTAGGGGGTAGATAGTATGAAGACTTTTTGTGATTATTGCGGAAGCGTTATTGATGATTCGCTGGAAAAATGTCCCAACTGCGGTGCGGTCAATGTACATATTCAAAGAAGCGGCGACCAGATCCCCAAGACAATAGAAGAGCTTAAAGCCTTCGCTCAGGAGAAGGGCATTCCGCTCGAAAAGATGCGCTTTTTCATAGGCGTTGATTACAAGGAGCCCAGAGCATTCGGCATCTACAAGGAACCAGCAAGCGGCAACTGCGTTGTTTACAAGAACAAGGCAGACGGTTCACGTGCGATTAGATACAGGGGAACTGACGAGGCATATGCTGTCAACGAGATCTATCAGAAGATGAGGGCCGAACTCCTGGAACGAAAGCAGGCAGATCTGGATAAAGGCAAGACCCATAATACTTATGCAAGTCCGAAGCCGGCTCAGAGCAGGAAGCCTTCCGGATGTGCTATTGCCTTAATGGTGGGCGTTTTTATCTTCATTGCAGTGATACTTGGTTTTACGATCATCGCAGCGGCACTGCAATATGACAAGACGCCTAATAAAGGTTACTACGATTACAACGGAACACCTTACTACTACAGCGACGGTGCCTGGTATTCTCCTGATGATGACGGCGATTGGGAACGTACCTATAATGCTCCTAACAGGCTTGAAGAGAACTACAAAGATTACTATGAGGCCAGGGATTACGATGACCTCAACAACGATTATGCTGACGATATCGAAGAATATCAGACCGAAGCATATTCATATAACAACGATAACGATAACGACAGCTGGTGGAATGACAGTAACTGGGATGACAATGACTGGGATGACAATGACTGGGATTATGACTGGGGCGATTACGATTTCGGTGACTCAGACTGGGATTCGGATTGGTTACTTGTAATTCCTTTAAGTTTCTAAATCTTCCGTTTATCCAATAATTCTTTCAAAGCTTTATCGCAGGCGCTGTCTCTCACTTCCGATAAAACCATTCTTTTATGAGTCCTGGTTTTTATGATGATGAGATAAGTGTCCCATTCATTGTATTTATCTAATAACGCATGGATAAAAGAGCTTCCCACATGGCCGACCGTATAAGGATGGGGAGGTCCGACACGTTCCGAGCGATGGATCTTCTTTGCCTTTATGCTGACAATGTCATCATACTCAATGACGGTGAGGCCCCTGTTGAAACCGATCAAAGCCTCCGGAGTGACATATATCTGAAGGCCTTCATTCCAGACCGTATCCGGATGGTTTGCCAGGTCGTTGATCTCTTTTGCCCGGTATCTTTTTCCGCTGCAGGAAGGCCTTAAATGCTTTAGCATATTAAGTGAACCTAACGTGTAGATCCCGACACAGTTAACGTAGATGATGACGATTCCGAACACCAGACAAGGAACGTTTCTCTGGTAAAGTCCGGTGTCAGATACTCCGATACCCATAATTATCAGGAATACGCCCAGAAGCATCATGAAGACCAGGGTGCGGAAGAATGCGCTGTTTACCTCTATCTGTTTGCGTATGCGTTCGTTGGTGTAATTCTTCGTATAGATCCTTGAATACTTTTCTATATAATTCGTTCCCTTTTTGTTTGAACTAAAATATTCTCCCTGGGTTTTCTTATGTATAGAACGGTCGCGGATCAGGATAATTAGCGAAACGGCAGCTATAACTCCCGTAACAGCTGCCGATATAAGCGCGATAATCCACGACGGATCGTTCTCGAATAAGCATTTGACCGCAAATGCAGCGAAGGTAACAGATGCTACTGCAAACACTGAAAACAGCAGTATCATCAAAAGTATTATTCCAATAGAAAGCGGTTTTTTAGAAATCGGTTTTTTGTTCATCAGGTAATTGTATCAAAAATACAATTTATTTATCCTGCAACTTTTTTACCCGTTGTAAGTGCCGCCGTTTACCAGATCGAGCTGATCTGTAGTAAGTTTTTTATTCATTGTGTACTTGATTCACCTAAGAAGATGGCGTTCTTCTATAAGCTCCTGGAGAAATGATCTACAAAGGATTTATATTGATAAGATCCGAAAAAATATTTAATATATTCTCATTGGAGATATCAGGGATATCAGGGTCTTTTTTGTAATGGGGTAGATTATGGCAACGTTATGTAGGAATTGCAGCCACGCGCTGGTATTAAATCCGGATTCGCTGATGCTCGAGTGCTCATTTTGCGGAAGCACGTTCATACCGGAAGAGATCGAGGCTGAAGCCAAAAAATACAGGGAAGATCTGGAGCCTGTGAAAGCCAGTGAGGTCTACAACTCAGATGAAGAAGACCTCATGGACTGCTACATCTATTCGTGCAGTGAGTGTGGCGGCGAGATCATCATAAACGGCACAGAGGCGTCGACGTCATGCGTTTACTGCGGCAATCCGAATGTTGTTTTCAACAGGATCGCAAGGATGAAGAAGCCGGAGTTCATTATGCCTTTCAGAATTACGAAAGAGAACGCCGTATCGATAGCCAGAAAGAAGATCCGCGCGGGTGCTTTTGTTCCTAAGGCAATCAAGAACTTCAGTGTTGATTGCTGCAGGGGGATCTATCTGCCATATTGGTTTGTTAATGCAGATTATTATGACACGGTTATCATTCAGGGGTCGGTAGGTGAAAAAAGCATCAATGGCAAACAACATGTTGTTACCAGATATTTCGGACGTTCGGGAAAGATGACATTCAAGGATCTTCCGATCGATGCTTCAAGGGTTCTTTCGGATGAAAGCAGTTCGAAGCTCGAACCTTTCGATATGCAGCATTTAATACCTTTTGACGATGATTATCTCGCGGGTTTTTATTCAAATGTCTCGGATGTAACTTACGATGATGTGAAAAAAGCCGCTATTGAGAGGGGGAAAGAGTTTTTCGCTGAAGCAGCATTCAAAGATATTTCTGCTTCTGATAAGAAGATCGTAGATAGATGCCCGTCCATAGAAGTCGATAAGGATATGAAATATGCCATGCTTCCGGCGTGGTTCATAACTTTTGACTATAAGGAAAAGCACCACACGATCCTTGTTAATGGTGACAACGGCAAAGTCGTATGCGCTCTGCCGTGGAAAAAGGTGAAGCTTTCCGTCATGCTCGCGGTAATTGCGCTGGTGACAACGGTATTATCGTATTACCCGCTTTATGTGCTTTTAGAGGGCATATTTACGGGTTCGGATAATAGCAGAAAAGGTTCAATAAGGCTGTTAGTGTTCGTCATAGTCGGTATCATCACGCTTTTTTCGAGCGGTATAAGCTGGTTTAAGAAAGTTATTGATAACATCAAACTGACGCAGGACAAGGACATTTTTGACTTCACGAAGAAAAGGCAGGGATGATTTATGTTAGAATTCCTCGCTGCTCTTTTAGCAATTGGATTCGGATTCGGACTGGCATTCTGGATCTGCGGTAACATGCTTAATAAATCCAATAATATCGGTGACAGCCGCGGAAACGGTGCGACTTACAATGCCGTAACCAAATTCACTTCCACCTGCAACAGTATGGAAAAATCCGCTGCCACGTCATTCTTCAATTCGTATGCCTCGAAAAGGGAAGATCCAACTGCACAGAAAAACTATGAACCTGTCAGAAGACTGACAGAAGAGGAACGGAAACAGCACGCTATAGAACAAAAAAAGAAGAATGCTCCCAAGGGTGCTTTTGTCTCGAAAAATACGGACGGTTATTCCTCAGAAGCATACAAAAAACCGGATTGGGAGAGCAGGGCTGACCACTATTTTTAAGTCTTATACTGTGCATTGAAATAGGGAGATTGAATCGATATGAAAAGCAAGTTGCTGTGTTTTACGGTAGTGTTATTGGCACTCTGCATGATGACCGGGTGTTTCATAAAGCATAAGAACCGGAACGCCATGGACAGGATCAAAGGCGATATTGAATGTGAATTCCGTGTCGGTAAAGATGCTAAAACACGCATGGATGCCATAGAAACGGATGTTGTTTTCGATAAAGATAAATTCGTGGATCTGTTTAATGAGCAGGCGCAGTACAGTCCTACCAGTCTCAAATATCATACCGATGATTGCAGCTTAAAGGTCAATGCTCAGGATGAACCTGATAAATGGGAAGAAATATTTAATTCCGAGATAAACATCAAGGTTATGTATGACCGCCAGAGCAGGAATGTTTCCGTTTACGAATACAATTCAAAGCTCTACTTTTTTGTGCTGAGCATGGGAGGAAAAAGCAAACCTGAAGAGCAGGGCAGTTACTTTATGAAACTGTCCAAGGAAATGAGTGAATATTGGAAGCCTCTTCTTAAGCAAGTCAGGGAAGATGCTGCCGAATATCAGCTGAATGAATACGGATGCTTTACGGTCGAACGCGCATACAGCTATGACGGGAAGTATTTTACAAAGATCAGCGAATCCGGAGATTCCATAATGATTACGATCAATGACAAAAATAATGAACTGGTAGATATGATTATCCCCTGCAGGAAGAGTGATTTCTGGGGCGTATGCTGGGAAAATGATAACTATAATCTCTGGATACAGTCAGGCGATGTAGGCGTCGTCTGCTACAGTCTGAAAGGCGGGGATTGGGTACTGAACAGCGATGCTGTCAGACCGGATTACATAGTCAGCAAATACGACACGTAAATTTTTCAGCTGTTAATATCCATATCCTCGTCCCAGTATTTATTCTTTTTGCCCAGCATAAACATTATGTCGTCTTCGCTGAATAATCTGAAGTGATTCAGGTCAACGCCGACATTGAATCCGAAAGGCTTCCAAAGCCCGCCGTATCTGTGCGTGTGGCCGAATAAAGTCTGGCAATCCTTAGCGTGGTCAGTAGGCCTATGTGTCAGGAAGAACTTCTCGCCCTTTATATCGACATAGTCATTCAGCTTTACGTCATCGAATCTGCATGAAGGATCATTCAGGCAGTATTCGCGGAACTTATCGAAAGAACCGTCAAAACATTCGTCGATAGCACGCTGTTCATTGTTTCCGATAATAAGGATGATGTGAGCATTTATCCGCTTTGAGACGGCAAGGCCGCTCCTGAAATCCTTTTCGATCCCGGGACCGCAGTTACAGAAATCTCCGATGACATATATGGTGTCATCCGGGGATGCCTGTTCATTCCAGATCCTTACCTGTTCTTCTGTATACTCATTAATATCCTTGAACGGCCGGTTGTCACGAACCATGATCTCTTTTGAATCCGAACCGAAATGAGTATCCGCAGTATACCAGTTGCTCATTGCACGCTTCCCCCGTCGGCAATAGTGTGGAAAAAAATATAAACGACAAGAATTATTATAGTACAGAATCGATGATTTGAGCTTATTAAGACAACGGTGTCTTGTTATAATAAATGTGTGGGAGCATAGAGGTTTGATATTATGAAAAAGAACAACGCATTCGGAATAATCATCCTTTTCGCAATGATTTCTGCGTCAGGTTATCTGCTGGGTACTGTTCTGGGCTGGATCTTTGACCTGACAGGATTTAACTGGACTTTGCTCCTTACCGTGCCTTTTTCCATGATGCTTTTTACCGATCTTGTTAACCTGATCGTTTATCCTATAGCGAGAAGCACGATGAACAAAAACATAAAAAAACATAACTTCGGAATGCCAATTTCGTATAACTCAAGAACCAAGTTCACATTTAAATCAATACTTTGTATAGACGAAGAAACGGGAAGAGTGGGATATGTCTCGCTGTCAGATCCGTTCAGGTTCCAGATGGCAAATCCGGGGGATCTGAGCAGGATAAGATCGACAACCGGTTCGGTAGCCAGAGGCGGAAGAAGATTTGTATTCTTTGAGTTCTACTGCGGCGATAACAGGATGCGTTTCCCGACATACTGGGCCGGAAGACACGGGATAGGCATGGTTATTAATCCGAACATAGTTCAGAATGCCCTGGAAGAAGGCAACCGGATCTGTAATCTCTTATTAAGGTTCAATCCCGGCGGCAATGATTTCTCGGTCAACAGGAATATCCCGGTTTCAAAGACGGGGATCCGTGGATTTACATTCTCATTGATATCGATCTATGTAACTGTCGGAGCGTTGATGACTGAAGCCATAACAGCTATATCGCACTCGGTAAGTCATTCGTTCGCTTCTTTCATACCTTCATATGTACTGATATTTATCGCAGCGGGACTGGCAATAACAGGTCTTGTACTGGGCATCAAAGCTCTTAAAGATGCTTCGGTTTCTCCTGTAAGAGGAAAAGGTTATGCCAAGGCTTCTGTGATAATATCGTTGATAGTTCTGATTATCATTATCCTTATTATCTGGTTACTGATAACAATCCTTAAAGACCTGGGAGTGATTGGTTAAGGAGATCCGGTACATGGCTATTCCATGGTAATGGCGATTGAATGATATAATGAACCCGTTTGAGGATAGTGTATTTGAATGGATAAAATTAGAGATTAAACATGTTAAACCAATTTTCAAGAACTGAATTATTATTCGGAAAAGAAGCAATGGAACACCTGTCTGAATGCCGCGTGGCCGTATTCGGGATCGGCGGTGTCGGAGGGTATGTATGTGAAGCACTGGCAAGAAGCGGTGTCGGTGCCTTTGATCTTATAGATGATGACAAAGTCTGCTTAACGAATATTAACAGGCAGATCATAGCTACCCAAAAAACTGTCGGTCAGTATAAGGTTGACGTTATGAAAGAACGCATTCTGGATATCAATCCGAAAGCTGAAGTGAATACATATAAATGCTTTTTCCTTCCCGAAAACGCATCTGATTTCCCTTTCGATAAATACGATTATGTGGTCGACGCCATTGATACTGTTACAGCCAAGATCGAACTGGTCATGCAGTGCCAGAAGACCGGAGTTCCTATCATGAGTTCGATGGGAGCCGGAAATAAGCTCGATCCCACTCAGTTCCGTGTTGCTGATATCTACAAGACACGCGTGGATCCTCTCGCAAAAGTAATGCGACGCGAATTGAAAAAGAGAGGCGTAAAAAATCTGAAAGTTGTCTATTCAGAGGAGGAACCGGTCCGTCCGGTCGAGGATATGACTGAAAGCCAATCCGACTGTGAGTCTGAGCGTCCTGATTCTAAGCGCAGAAGCATCCCCGGCAGTACAGCCTTTGTACCCTCTGTAGCAGGTCTGATAATCGCGGGTGAAGTAATCAAAGACCTTACACGCTGAAATGATTGTGGAAGTATCAGGAGAAGGAGAATATTACCGGGAGCAATATATGTCAGAAATGAGTAAAAGAATACTGATACCGATAGGAGTATTACTGATTGTAGTAATTGTTATATATCTGTTCTTTGTGCCATGCGTAAGTGCCACCGGCACAGTTGTGAAGGAAACCCATAGTTCAGGAAATGTCATATTAAACGATCCGAAAGATCCTACTGACGATAAAACAGAGATTAATCAGATAGCCACAATAGAGTACACAACTTGGTACGGGAAAAACATGGAAATAGACTTTCATAACAAATATGAAGAGAACTTCCCATATTATATGCCCAAAGGAACAGTTGTAGAGATTAATTACTGCATCCTTAATCCAAGCAGGATCAAAATAGTTAAAGTTAAATGAAGGATCGTAAAATCGGCTTAACGGGAAATTTGCTGAAAGTCATCACGATCATTGCTATGACGATAGATCATCTTGCCTGGATGGGGATAGAAACCTATGGATATCCTTGGTATCTGCGGTGTGTTATTTTCTTATTTAAGCGGGCTTCTTTTTTCTGACAGCGAAAACTACGACTACGCATGCTGCTGCAACGATTGCAGCGCCGATTCCGATGCAGAGATTCCTGTCTGCTGTCTTGTACTTCGAAATGGTGATGTCGAGCGTCACGATGTTGCTTGCCAAATCCGTCTTAAAGCTGCCGTTACACTGTTCGGAAAAGACCAGGATCCTGTAGTTTCCGGGCGTCAGATCTGACGGAACAATGAATGCGGCATTTCCTGAATCCGCTGCGTCAGCAGAGGTGTTGTCGACGATATTTCCATAGTAAAGAATGTTGCCTTCTGTGTCTTCGATTATCGCCGAGATATATTCATTCGCACCTGCCAAAGCGCCCTTGTATTTGAGCTTTACCGCACCGTCTTTGAGGATCGCCTTCGGGCCTGAAACGGAAGCTTCGAATACAGGTCTTGTATCGTCCTTTATAGTGAGCTTCCAATCGCTGCCGGTATAAGAACCGACTTCTCTCATTGCGTCCGGCCCGGGTACGCCTGAAGTTTTGCCGCCCTCGGCCGGTGACGTGAAAAGAACTATTGACGAGTCGATATTCATCGCAGGCCTCACTGCGAAAATGAAGTTATCTACGCTGCCGCCTCTTACGAAAACGTTACCTTCATTAAATACGTTCGCCGCATTTTTGGCGTCGCCGGGTGTCCTCAGCCACCACGCGCCTGACATGTCGGTGCCGGTCAAGGCACGCTTGCTCTTGGTGTATTCGGTGTTAAGCGCGACGCGCGTGCCGCCCTTGTCCTTCCAGTCATCAGGGAACCCCAGGCCGGGATCGATCACTTCATAAATGGATAAAAGATAAACCTTGTCATAGGTATCGGCACCTGCTTCAGAGCCTTTCGCGCCATCCTCATTTTCGACGAGTGATTCAAGGACAGCGACCTGTTCCTGTGTGGTGAAGGCATTATCAAGGAATTTGCTGTTGAGCCACTTCCTCAAGTAACATTCTTCCCAGGTGACTGTTTCAACGGATGTATTATATACGACGCAATCAAGGTTCTGATCTGATACGACGAAGAGGTTGCCGTTGTTTGCGAGAACTCTCCACTTGACGGGCTCCTTGTTGCTGTCTGTCGCATCTTCACTCTTGACGGACTGCCAGTAGTTTCCGAAAAAGATATTGCTTTCCATAGCGCCCGGAATATGGGCCGTTCCGCTCATGATCTCTTTGCCGGATTTGTCATTTTTATCGGATTCTGCGCGGAGAGTATTTTGAAATGCAAAAAATGGCAGTATTCCTGCCATCAGGATTGCAACCGTGCTCACAAAAGCTTTGCGCAAATTCATGTCAGATCTCCCGATTATCCAAGTGCAAACTCTTTAAAAGGACCCCATAAATTCAAATCGTTAATTATTATATCAATAATAAAGCCTTCCGTATGTGCGGAAGGCTAAACCTATAAAACAGATTAAAAAAACGGAGATTCCTCCTGATTCTTTGAGTATAAAATTACCGTGAATAAGCTTTCTATCAAGTCGGAATCTTAAGCCAGATCCTTCGCATGGCTTCCTGGATAAATTGGGGATAAGGTAAATACATACACTGTTTCCACCTGACTGAAGGAATAAAGCTCTCTGCAACATCTACAGTAAGACCTTTGGCATAATCCCAAGATTCGCCGGGGATATAATAAGATTCGTATGTCCAGCACAATATCTTGTACAACTCTTTATATGACCATCCGTTTATCCTGATATTATCAACATTAACAACGTCATCATCGATTCCGCCGGATACTTCGTCTAATTCCTTAGCACTCAACGGTATATAATTACTACGATTTTTGGCGATATCTTCAATCTTTGCCTTAATATCATCTGACGGTATGAATTTGTTATCCATCACATTGTCCTCCTGTTGTGTTATGTTTGATGGCTTCATTATCACAGGAGCTACGAAAGCAAACAATCAGTATAGTCAATTTGATCTGATGCTTAAGCAACAGATTCTTGTCCAAGAGTTGCTTAAACTGAAATTTTATCGACAAAGAGTCTTCTGCAATCTCAGCTTTATAATCTCTTCTACTGCGACTATCAAAAAACAATTAATTCATTATCAACGCCGATGTATAATTATATTGATGAAGGGGATTCCCTTTGTCGAGGAAATTATAATTTGGGGTTACAGGAATAAATAGATGTTGATTTCGAAATATGGCAATGGTTCAAAGGAACTCGTCAGTGAATTTGAGAGCCGGCTTGGTATTGAGTTGGACGAAGAATACAGCAGCTTCCTTGTTAAGTATAACGGTGGAGATACACCCAATACTCATGTAGGAATCAGAGGATGCTCAACAGATCTCAGATACCTTTACGGGATAAATACAGAAGAGAGTATTGAAGATCATCTTCAGATACCGGTTTGGGAGAATAAGCAGTATCTGCCCATAGGAACGGATTTTTTCGGAAATTACTTTGTCATAGGATTATCCGATGACAATAAAGGTAAAGTTTTCTTTTGCAATCACGAGAGAGGATTTGCAGTAAAACAGATTTCGGATTCTTTTAAGCTGTTTTTAAGCAAATGTAAAAGTGAGGAGATCCATCCTGGCGCCAGAGAAACACCGGAAGAGCGCGAAAAAGATCTGATTGCCAGAGGCAGGGCACATGTCATTACGGACGGTCTTCGTGAGATTTGGAAGAAAGAATATGAGAAATATAAGGATATGGTTCAGGAAAAGGTGATTCTGTAATCCTGATATAAAGACAGTAAGTTTATTAGAGAGTAAAATTTATATCTGAAAATGTTATAAGGAAATAGATATGTTTAGGCCAATGAGACGATTTAAACAACTGATCTCCGATGAGGAGTGCAAAGAAGTGTTACTCTCTGAACCCAGAGGCGTATTGTCTGTTATCGGAGATGAAGGATACCCTTATGGAATCCCAATGGATCATTGGTATTCAGAAACAGATGGCAAACTGTACTTTCACTGTGCAAGAGAAGGCCATAAACTCGATGCAATAAGAGCGTGTGACAAGGTCAGTTATTGTGTTATGGATAAAGGTTTTCGCAAGGATGGTGAATGGGCGCTTAATATTCGCAGCGTGATAGTTTTCGGCCGCATTAAGATTGTTGATGATGAAGAAAAGCGAATAGAAATCGGAACCAACCTTTGCAGAAAGTTTACCGATGATGAGTCATACATCGAGCATGAGGTGAAAAATGCGTTGCCGAGAGCATTATGTCTGGAACTGACACCGGAGCACATTACCGGAAAACTTGTGAATGAATCGTAGTTGGGAGAATCGATAGTATAGAGACATAATAGAGCGGGAAATTTTAATCTGATTTGATCCAAGCTTTGTTAAGTATCATAGAAAAGGGATAGATATATGGGGTTATTAGACAGATTTAAGAAGGTGGATCCTAAGCCTGAGCAGGCGCACGAGCCAGCAAAAGAAGATGTAAAAGCGCACGCGCAAGCACCTGCTAAAGAAGCAACCAAAGGAACTGCCCAAGATGCTTCGCAGTATGTGCTCAACACACCGAAGATTAGCGAGCTCTATCAGAAGATCGCTGATACGGTCACCGATATGATCCCCGACGAGTGGACGAACCTCTACTTCTACGGTGAGGTGCTGAACGATTCCACGACTGCGTTTTTCTATTACAAACAGGCGAAGACCGGCGCGCTGCTCTACTGTCACTATATTCCCGAAGTTTATAAGGTCTCCCAAGATGCTTACGACAAGATGCTGAGTTGCCTCTATGACACACTCCGCGAACTAAGGGACGAGTACAAAAACAACTTTAAGGCTATCTGGACCAACTTCACTTTGACGATGGATAATGATGGCAATTTCAACATGAAATACAACTACGATGATGTCCTCAATACCGATCTGCTGATCAGCGAAAGGCACGCTTTCTGGGAGCATGAAGTTCTTGGCAGGATTCCCGCCGAAGACAAGGTGAGAGAAAAGCTGAAGTCATTTTACGGCGACAGGGTGGATTTTCCTGAGAAGAACAAACTCATCGGCCAGAAACTCACCATGCCTAAGTGCCCTGTCTGCGGTGCTGCTGAATTGAACAAGCGTGACAACATGTTATTCCGCTGCGAGAAGTGCATGACAAGGTTCTACACTGATGCGCACGATGTGATCATGTACACCTACGACGTGGAACTGCATGCCGCAATGTATAACGCTTTCCAGTTTACTAACCAGGGTGATTACTCCAATGCGCTCAAGGCATTAATACCTTATGAAAACAAAGCGTGGGACAATCTCGGTTACACCTATCAGCTGGGACTGGCTATGCGAAGGGCAGGCTACAACTCTCAGGCCTGCAACGTATTATTCAAGTGCAAATACATCAAGCTGGATTATGTTATGGCATATCACAGCATCGGCCTGGTCAAGTTCGCGAACCGTGAGTTCAGAAGCGCCCTTAGAGAGTATGAGTATTCGCTCAAATTCCTTGAGGCTGATCCGGACTCATATTCAATAGATGAACGCAGGACGTTCTACGCTTATTACGGCGGATCGCTCGCAGGATGCGGCCGTAAAGAAGAAGGCGAGGAATTCATCAAAAAGGCTGAAGCCATGGGCTACACCAATGGTGCTGTGGTCAGACAGATAGCCGGACTCGCATGATCTACCGGATTGCTCCAAATCCGGAACAGATGGCCATAGAGTACTAAGGAAATTTGGAATATATGACGAATAAAGAAGTGTTGATGATTGCTATGCAGCAGTCAGCAGAGGATATAGGTTGCAACGTAGAAGATTTTCTTGCAAGCGATAACAGAATCGTTCCTTTCAATCTTGGCGAGAATTCCAAGAAGTATTACAAGCTGCCCATAGGAAGTAATTTCATATCTTATGGCAATAATGTTGTTGCTGCAGTAACTGAAGAGACAAAAGATATAGTAAAAGAATACATTTCCAAGTTTGAGTTTTATCATTGTTTTGAAACTCCCAAAATGAGATGGCTTAACGAGCGTTTAGAACCATTGGGCCTGACAGTTTGCTTTATGGCTGAGTACTATCTCCCGGATTTGAATAAGTTATCTGAATTACCTTGTGAATATGAGCTCCGCATACTGGAGAAAGGTCAGTTTGATGATCTTTATTGCCCGGAATGGTCCAATGCTCTGTGCAGTGACAGAAAGCATTTGGATATGCTGGCAGTGGGAGCTTACGATAACGGGAAACTTATCGGTCTTGCCGGATGCTCTGCCGATGCTGAGCGTATGTGGCAGATTGGAGTTGATGTGCTTCCGGAATACAGGCGAAAGGGTGTTGCTTCAGCTTTAACCTCAAAGCTGGCTTTGGAGATCCTGAAACATGGCAAAGTTCCTTTTTACTGCTCGGCCTGGTCAAATGTAAGGTCCGTCAGGAATGCGATCAAGAGCAGTCTGATACCGGCTTGGGTTGAAATGACGGTTAAGCCTGTTTCAATAGTTGAAGAAATGAATGTATAACTCTTAGTAATTGAAATTTTAAATGAGTATGACAAATCGGAGGTGGAATAGTAATGACATGTCCATATTGCAATAATGAGATGGAACAGGGAATCATCCAGAGTCCTCATGAGTTGAACTGGAAAAGAGGAACCAAAAGACCATTACTGGGGAGGGCGGAATTCCACGAAGAATCGGTTGTCCTTTCCGAACTATCATTTATGAAAGGCTCTGCTGTAGTGGCATTCCTATGTCGAGAATGTAAAAAAGTGATTATTGATTATTCCGATGAAAAAGCCGACTTAAATCAACGATAAATTCCGGTTTGTCGGGTTGAGAATATAGCCTTTTATCTCGCAAAATCATTGACGGAAAAGGTATAATCTTAGGTGACTGAAGGCTTGGTTTTAGTCAATAATGTTTTAAGTTTTTGCAGCAAGAATAGAATCACCTGGCATCAGCTTTTTTACTTTTTGCTTTGATCCCGATTATCGTTCCGATAAGTATTAACGGAAAAGCACATGCAGCAAGCATACCGATCTTGAGGTCGTTATCCTTCATTTGTGACGCAAATCCTACAAGCCAGGGTCCGAAGGCGCCGCCGAGATCACCTGCCATTGCAAGAAGGGCAAACATGGCAGTTCCGCCTGCAGGAAGTCTTTTTGACAGGATGCTGATAGTTCCGGGCCACATTATTCCAACAGAGAAGCCACAAAGAACACAACCGATCAGGCAGATTATCGGATTGAGCGAAAGTGCTGCTATTATGTAGCACACAAGACATAAAGAGCCTGAAGCGAGCATATATTTTGTCAGTTCGATCCTGTCTCCGAATTTACCGTAAATAACGCGGCTGATTCCCATAGTTACAGCGAAGAGACACGGTCCGACAAGGTCTCCTATGGTCTTTGACAGTCCCAGAGCCGATTCTACGAATGCTGATGCCCACTGCGCCATGGACATTTCCGCAGCTCCGGCACAAACCATAAGTACTATGCCCATAAAGAACATGGGTGTCTTGAAGAGAGTTCTTATTGTCATGCTTTTGCCGTTCTCGACGAGTGTTTCAATAGGACAGGAAGCGAAATTATAGATATTGTAAAATGGGATCAGGGCCCAGATACATGCGAGCCATCGCCAATTCTCAACTCCGAAAACAGCAAAGAACACTGTGGAAAGCAGGATAACGCCTACGCTTCCCCAACAGTAGAAAGAATGCAGGAGACTCATCACAGCTTCCTTGTGATCGAAGGGACAGGCTTCGACAATAGGACTTGCGAGAACTTCAATGAGTCCGCTGCCAATAGCGTAAACGATGACGCTGATTATTATTCCGATGAACGGATCAGGAAGGAGCGAAGGTAAAAACGCAAGACAGACAAGACCTAAAACGGATGCGATCTCGGATACGACCGCACATACGCGGTAACCGATCCTGTCAACGAATTTGGCGCAGATAACGTCTACCAACAGCTGGGTAAAGTAGAATGCCGTAGATACGAGAGCAACTTTTCCCAAAGGGATTCCCATACTCTTATGAAAGGTCAGGAATAAGAGCGGTGCGAAGTTAGCTGCTATAGCCTGAGTGATAAAGCCAAGGTAGCATGCAATTAGAGTTTTCCGATATTTATTGTCAGATGCCATATTTTTTCCTTCCGGCAAACAGCTTTTTCATATTGTATTTGAATAATATCGCACAGACACAGATAGTTCATTGTTATAAATCGCGAATTTACTGTACAATATCGTAAAATGTTATAGAACTATCGAAGGAGACATGCCCTGTGCCGATTACGGATGCTTTTTTCAGAATAGATACGGACGACACGCTGCGTGAGACTGCCATACATGGCAGCCCGGACTATCCGTTTAAGTATTATCTCGAGAATATAAAGGATTTCGATCTCGGTTGTGTTGATTGGCATTGGCACACTGAAGTGGAATTCGTTTATATAAGAGACGGCTCGGCAACATTCAATATCGGTGCTGACAGGATGGTCTTGTCTGAAGGCATGGGATTATTCATAAACAGCAGTATAGTTCACAGGTTTGAATCGGATTCAGACTGCATAATTCCCAATATCGTGTTTTCTCCTGAGTTGATCGCTGAAAAGGATTCTCTACTTTTTAAGAAATACATAGAACCGGTGATCAGCTCATCTGAGAGCTATTTGATGCTTGCGCCCGAAAATCCGGAAGGCCGAGTCTGCATAGACTTGCTGAATGAGGTTTTCGATGAGCAGAATAACGATAATGTTGATGAACTGAGAACCGTATCACTTTTGATGGAACTATGGCGGCACATCTATCTTTTGTCAGTCAGAGAAAAAGGATCTGTTCCTGTCTCATCGAAAAGCAATCAGGCCAGACTTCAGATAATGATGCAGTTTATTTATGATAACTTCAGACAAAACCTGACGTTGAATGATATAGCCGGCAGCGTATCTATCAGCCCGAGCAGCGCTCTGTTGATATTCCGGAACTACATACATACTACGCCGGTCTTGTATCTTATAGAATATCGTCTGAAATATGCCGCATCACTTTTGGCAACCACCGAGATGAAGATAGAAGCCGTTGCCGATGAGACCGGCTTTAACAGTTGCGAGTACTTTTGTAGGAAGTTTAAACAACTGTACAATGTGACCCCGACAGAATACAGAAATACACATAAGATTATTTGAATCGGGTTCTTGTCCCGGATTTCGCAATATATATTTCGAGAACAACCTGATGACTATTTCTTATTGCGCAATTGCAGCCTTAGGCATGAAATTTAATCCGTTTGCGATAACATAGATAACACACAGTATTGCAACCGGAACCAGCATAACGAGGTTACCGGTGATATTTGCCGTTTTAACAGATAAGAGACAATCCCTTCTCGTGTATCTTTTTTCATTAAGTTCCTTATGGACATGTTTACCTCTTGAAGGATATAAGAATCCAAGAGAAGGGTATGAGTTCAATATTGGTAAAATACTAAGAGCAAGAAGATAGATAACAAAATTTTAATAGTATAAGATTCATGGAATAAACCATATTCAGTAAAAATCTGTAACTATACTCTGTTGAATTTTAGGGAACTTTATTGTACTATTTTTTAAAATTAGTTCCCTAAAGAGGTTTTGTCATGGAACAATCTTTTGCCATTATTCAGAGTTTGCTTCAAGAGAAGGCAGATTATCAAGCGCGCTTGAATCTGATTCCATATGACGGAAGTCCTGAGGTTAAGGAGAACAAAAGCGGTAAGTATCTGTACATCAGAAAAAGAATAAATGGCAAGCTGACATCAACATACGTAAATGTATATTCTGATGATCTGTATCAGTTGTTACTTCGCAACTCAAAAGATGCGCGCGAATTACGGAAGCAGATCAGAAGAATAGACAAAGAACTGGCGGTAAACGGATATGTTGAAGAAGAACTGTCTACGGACGTAATTATCAATCTGGATTTTGCCAGAGCCAACATGAAATCCAATATCTATGACCAAGCAGTTTTGGAAGGCGTAGCCACGACATTTCCACAGACCGAAGAGATCATTGAGAATGGAACGGTCAACGGAATGACTGCTGATGATGTGCAAAAGATATTGAACCTGAAACATGCTTGGGAGTTCATTCTTGATAAAGATGTCATAAGGGCAGACAGTAGTTACTATCTGTTGTGTCACATAGCAAAACTGGTCAACGAAGGCTTCTTTTATGATGGCGGAAGAATACGTGGAATACCGGTAACGATAGGCGGAACAAAATATATTCCGCCAATTCCCATAGAGTCTCAGGTATCTGAAAACATTAGAGGTATTCTTAATTCCGGGAAAGATACAATAGATATTGCAATAGATCTCTGTATGTATTGCATGAGAACTCAGATCTTTGTTGATGGAAATAAGCGGGCTTCGGTAATATTTGCCAATCACTACTTGATTGCACATGGATTAGGATTGATAGTTATTCCTGAGGGACATGTTCCCAAATTTAAAAAGTTACTTGTTGCATATTATGAAAGTGCAGATATAAGCAAAATAAGCGCTTTTCTGAAGGATAAGTGTTGGCGGAAAATAAAGTAACAGTTCGAATGATAAAATAGCTTAGGGATGACGAAGGGCTCCTTCGTCGAGAAAATATACAGGATAGTGGAATAAGAGGAGAATGTATGTCAGAGAATATCATTATCGTAGACAACGCGAATACCACCAGCACGGAAATAAAATGTCCCGGGTGCGGAGCTTCCTCCGGCATCAAATTCGATCCTGCCACATCAAGACTGACCTGTCCTTTCTGCGGGCTGTCGTCAGAACTCCATTTACCGGCCAGGCCTGCTGCGGAGCTGGATTTTAATGCAGCTATTCAGCGTGCCAACGTTAACTGGGGTTACATAAAAAAGCTGATCGTATGTTCAAACTGCGGCGGACAGACTCTTTACGATGCAGAACAGATCACTGGCGCATGTCCTTTCTGCGGTTCAACAAGCGTAACGTCTGCTGCGGAGAGCGATCAGATCATGGCCCCGAACGCCGTAATCCCGTTCTCGGTCACCAAAGAGATGACCCAGCAGTGCTTTGTTGATTTTCTGAAAAGGAAACGCCTGCTGTTAAAAGGTGTAACGGATTGCAAGCTCGAGAACATTTCCGGAGTATATCTTCCGTTCTGGACATTTGATATCGGTACCGTCACGGATTATGTTATAAGTACAGGCAATTATATTCCTGAAGGTTATACCAGGCCGCAGGAATTTACGGGTGTATTTTATGATACGTTTGATGACATCATAGTATTTGCATCTGATAAGAACCGTAATCCATACATTCCCAGAATCCAGAAGTTTGATTTCACTAAGGCTGTTCCGTATTCCCCCAAATATCTCGCGGGATTCGCGGCAGAAAGATACACTGTCGGCATTAACGATGCTTTTGAACGCTCTAAGATAAAAATACCCAGGCGGATAAAAAGAGACATCACTTTATATGAGGAAAAAGCACTTAAGACTTCTGTAATAGTCACTGACGCCTCCACGGTCTATTGTAATGTAAAATTCAGATATCTCCTGGCACCCATTTATCTTGCGACATACAGATTCAAGAACAAGGAATACCAGGTAGCCATCAACGGCCAGACAGGCGCTGCATGCTGTGACGCACCGACTAAGATCACCAGAATGGTAACAGCGCTTACTATCGCTATTATTGTAAGTACCATCATATGGATCATCCTTTGGTGCCTGTTCCCGGATTTCTTCGGGCATATGTGGGAATTATTTACGCACAGGTGAGAAGAAAATGAAGCGGAGTATAAAACGCACTAATGATTAGTACGGAAATTTTCAGATAGTACAACTAAGGAGATGGGGATAATATGGAGGAAATACCGTTTTGGGAAGAGACTTATAGAACCCGTGACATAAATACTTTTCCGGCAGAACCGAACGGGACGATTTTGGAATTTGAACATCTCCTGAAAAAAGATTCGGTCATCCTTGAAGCCGGATGCGGGGAAGGTCAGAATGTCAGATATCTGGCTAAAAACGGTTACTGTGATATAGATGCTTTTGATCTGTCGGAGGCCGGAATCTCAAAACTTAAGTGGTTATGCGAACGGGAAGGGTTAAATATTAATGCTTTTGTAGATGATCTATCAAAGTTTCATTTTGCGAAATCATATGATTTGGTCATGACATTCGCTACACTTTGCTTTGTCGAAAAGGATGAGTGGAGACACTTTATAGAAGATGCAAAAGAGCATACAAAGCCAGGTGGAATACACATTATTCATACATTTACGAATACGGTTCCGGCTTCTCCTGATATCGCACCTTTCGCGGTCGGATTGGCAGATGAAGGTGAAATACTGGATTTGTATTCAGAATGGGAAGTCCTGCAGTTTAAGACATATGTATTTGATGATGAACATCCTAATGTTCCAAAACATCAGCATGCTGTAAATAAACTCGTAGCACGGAAAAAAGCATCCTGCTAACATAATGATGAGGTTAAATAATTACCTGAAGAATTCAAGTTGTTCGGGTTGAACGATGGCAGATAATATCGGCATTAAAAGAAACTAAGCCCGGTCTTGGCCGCCTAAATCTTGAATAAATCATACTAAGGTCTGAGTTCGCTCAGGCCTTTTTCTTCCAATAAGAAAATCTCTTTTTAAGAAGCTCAAGATCAGCCTCTACAGTTGTATGTGAGTACACATGAGCATCGAAAAAGGCATTTCTGACTATACTAACTACCTCTTCCTCAGGTATTTTTCCTGGAATGTTTATATAAGTGATTCCTTTAGTCATACCACTGATGGTAACACTTTTTGAAACCTTAGATGGTTTTATTCGGGATTAAAACATTCTTATTTGCGGGGACAAGAACGTCTAATTACCTCGAACATATATGAGTCGCCGTACTGGTAGTTAATGAGAATTGCATCTCCATTTTCTTTAAACCTACGATAAGTATAGCGGTCAACCATTACAGGGATCTTCCTGTTTTCCGCATCTTCAAAATCAAGGACGTAGGCCAGGATATACCACCCGTAAGGGTCAGACATATCAAAATCTTCACCGCCATTAACTTTTTCCTTTTTATGAAAGAAAACGCTTCCGTCTTTTACCGTATACTTCTTCATGGCAAACAACAAAAGCATAAAGTATTCTTTCCAATACGTAAGCAGAGCCATTAAAGCAATAAGAATATATTTTATGACTCCGATTCTGTTTTCGAATATTATGAAAACAATCGCGAGTATAAAGTTAATGAATCCCCAAACATAGACATATATAGATTTAATTCTTGATACTTCGCTGACAATATAATGTCGTCCAAACACTATTGCACAACGGTAACAATAGTAATAGACCATCAGGGGTGACACAATGATCGTCATGATCAAAAACATGCGGAGGAAATCAAAATCCTGATCTCTTAACCAGACGATTAACAGAAGATATAAAGCAAGCCCCAAAGAAGATAACAACAACCTTGCCGTTTTCCATACCATTGCGGCTTTCAGTTGTTTTAATTCTTCATTAGAAGGGTTTTCCCATGTAGCATGCGAAGACATTAAGTTATCTCTTTTCTTTGGCAAGCAGAATAGCATCTGTATTTACTAATAAATTATACCAATGAACGCAAATAAATCATTCAAACAAAGTGCTCGAACATGCGAGGAATGTGCGTTTTCATCGCACCTGCGAGCTGTTTTCCTGTTTTTGGTAAGGAATTGGTATGGCAGCCAATATAGACAGCCCATCCTGCACTGGGCAGAATGGGCTGAAATGCTTGATTTTATTGGGTTTCCGACCGAAACGGATACGTGATAGATTGATTGTTAATCAAGCGGTCGCATCGTCGGAAGTTAATTGTCGCGGGTGAACGAGTTCTAACGGGAGGTGTGTTTGTTCTCACGTTTTATGATGGGTGTTACCTCGCAGCCTTCACGTTTCCTTACGTTTCACATTACTACGTCACTTCAATTTGGTACAGTAATTGGTACAGTAGCCCGATTGGTTCAGTAGATCCTCGCACCCCTAATTGGTACAGTGATTGGTTCAGTTTGGTACAGTGAATTCCGTTTGTTAGAAAAGTAGCCTTATGCAAAGTTTCGTTATAAGTTTACGCTATATTTTACTCTGTTTTGAACAGTCGTTATTTCGTGTCGTATCTTAACTTCTTTTTATGATCTTATCTCCATGTGTCGCTTTTTTAGCACGGCAACATGTGCAGAGTTTTGTTAAGAGAATGATTTTCTCAATGGTATAATTCATAGGTAATGCTTTATGGTTACGCTGTTGCACTAATTTGGGATTGCATCCTGTCGGATGTATAATATTGAAAAAAGTAATGCTTGGGGTTAATCAGATGAGAAAGAATTCTCCTGAATCTCAGAAAACTGAATATAAATCATCTTGGCAAGAAGAGTACTTTGGGTGGATCTGCGGGTATGCTAATGCAAAGGGCGGTACTATTTATATTGGTGTGAATGATGACGGCTATGTAATGGGACTTAATGATACTCGCTATTTGTTGGATACGCTTCCAAATCAGATAGTTAGTACTATGGGTATAGTGGTTGAAATAGATCATGATACCGCTTTGGCGAGAGGGGAAAACATAAAATATAATTCGGTCCCAGATGATATTGCGCAAAAACCCGAAAACTTATATGTGCGTGGAATCTTAACCGAAAAAGCTCTTGCCGATATTATTGCTAATCCTGACAATACAACTAATGTGACAAATGATGTTCAGAAATTATTCGATGCTGCACCTGGCTTTGTAAAGCAGTTGCGAAAAAGCGAGCAGTTGCGAAACAAGGTGTTGACTGATCTTAGCATTTGGCAAAAAGATAATCCCGTTCATATTTCAGATGACGGTTCGCTTGAATATGTATTTATTACAGTTCGTCCTTGTCCTATTGCAATTAATTATCATGGGCATTTTTATGTGAGATCTGGTGGAACAACCAGAGAATTAACGGGAATAGCTTTATCTTCTTTTTTGATGGAGCGTATGGGAAGACATTGGGATGGTATGCCGATGCCTGGAATGTCAATTGATGATCTTGATAGCTTAGCTATTGAAGCGTACCGAAATAAATCCGTGCTTAATGGCCGACGCACTAAAGAACAGGTAACTGTGCCTGATCAGCAGATTATTTCTGACTTAAAACTCCTTGATGAAACATCAGAGAATAAAGGCGAGTTGCTACGTGCAGCAGTTTTATTGTTCCATCCGGATCCCGAGCGCTTTGTTCCAGGTGCATATATTAAAATTGCGTATTTTGCGCCGGAAGGAGCATATGGTGCCAATAAGGCAGATGATATTATCTACCATGATGAGGTCAAAGGCCCCTTGATGTTACAGGCAGATAAAGTTGTTGAACTGGTATATACGAAATATTTGAAAGCACTTGTAAGTTATGAGGGACTTCAGCGCATTGAGACATTTATGACTCCTAGAGAGGCCTTCCGTGAGGTTGTATTGAATGCTATTAATCACAAATTGTATGAAAGTGGCAATCCGATACAGATTTCTGTGTATGAGGATCAGATAGTTGTTTTCAACCAGGGAAAATGGCCTGAGGATATTACTTTGGAGAGTCTCTATGAAGAGAAGCATTCATCCTACCCTCATAATCCCAGCCTTACAAGTACATTCTTTAATGCCGGCGAAATTGAAGCTTATGGTAGCGGATTTAAGAAAATACGCATAGAATGTGACAAACACAACGCTCCATATCCGGAGATAAGAGTAACGCCAAATGGGGTTACTGTAATAATTAAGCCATGTGATCTTTACATGAAACTGCTTAAACATGGAAGATATTGGCAAACTTATCCAGATTATAAGGAAAAGTCTTCAGAATTTCTTGCAACAGAGGATGGTTCAGTTATTACTACTGAAGACGGTGTACCTTTGGTTGTTGAGACAGAAAAGGAAGTTGATCCTGCTGTTATTGCATCCATCGATAGAATGATGGAGATACTCACGAGCAATCTGTCCGAATCAGAAAAAGAGTTATATCTTCCTATAGCTGAATATCTGAAGACACACGATACAATCAAGAATGCGGATGCTGTAAGAGAAACGGGTAAATCTTCGGAAACGTGCAAAAGATATTTAAAGAAACTTGTTGAACTTGATGTTCTTGTGCCGGAAGGCACAAACAAAGGACGGTACTATAGGCGGAAATGATGTTCTGCTTGACCGATATTATTCGTCTACGACCGATAAATGACCGATATAATTCGTTCATGACCGATAAATGACCGATAAATGACCGATATATCGTTTGTTCCCCATGTTTGTCTGTTATGGCAGATATTATTGGACAATAACTCTGCATTTTCTAGGGCGATTAAGCCTTCAGCGTAACTTATCAGTATGAAAAATATATATATAGCAACTATACACTTTCCCAGCGAACGAAATGTTCAAGAAAACTTAATAGTCCATATATTATAATTATATATATTGTTATGTGAGGAATTTATATGCAGAAGTATCAGATAAATAAATATTCCGTAAGCACAGTCCTAAATTGGATTAAGGCAAAAGAAGTTGCAATTCCCGAAATACAGCGCCCGTTTGTATGGGAACCCAAAAAGGTAAGAGATTTAATTGATTCTCTATATAATGGTTATCCGGTAGGCTATCTGATCATAAGCCAAAGTCACGATCTTAAGTTGAAAGATGGTTCTTTATCTAAAGGACAGAAGATACTTATAGATGGTCAGCAGAGAGTAACAGCTCTGATGACATCGTTGTTGGGTGTAACGGTTCTTGATGACGAATATAAAGAGCGAGTTATCAAGATAGCATATAATCCGTTTGCACAGGGAGAAGAAACCATATTCGAGGTGCAGGATCAGTCTCACCTTAAGAGTAAGAAGTGGATTGAAGATATATCCGTTTTCTTTGTTGATAACTTCGATATGTGGACTTTTGTCGAGAATTACTGCAATGATAATCCTGACATGACACGGAACGAATTCGCCAAGAAGGTTAATGATGTCAGAGAACTCTTAACAAAAGAACTTGGCATAATAGAGCTTGATGCAAGCCTTGATATTGAGACTGTTACAGACGTATTTATTCGTATCAATTCTAAGGGTTCAGTGCTGAGTCAAGCTGATTATGCTATGAGTAAGATTGCAGCTGATGAGAAGTATGGAGGCAATCAGCTCAGAAAAGCTATTGATTATTTCTGCCATGTTGCAGTTGAACCCAGCTTTTTTCACAAAATTAAGGAAAATGATACGGCTTTTATCGAATCTGATTTCGGTAAAGAAATGGCGTGGCTGCAGAGTGATAACTCCTCGATTTATGATCCGTCATACGAAGATATGCTTCGAGTTTCATTTGTTCATATGTTTTCCAGAGGTAAGCTTAAAGACTTGGTAAGTTTATTGTCCGGCAGAGACTTTGAAGCGAGAGACTATAAGGCCTCAATCGCAGAGGATTCCTTTAATAAGTTGACCGAAGGCATAAAGCACTTTATGCATCAGTATTACTTCGAGCAGTTTGTACTGGCAATTAAAAATGCCGGTTTTATCAGTAACAAACTTATAAATTCTCAGAATGCGCTGGACTTTGCATATGTTGTATTCCTTAAACTGTCATTATCCAAAGAAGTAGAAAAGACAGAAATTAAGCGGTATGTTGCAAAGTGGTTTGTAATGTCAGTGCTTACAGGAAGATATTCAAGCTCACCTGAAACAAAAATGGACATGGATATTAGAAATATCAATGAAAAAGGCGTTGTAGCATACTTAAAGGAAATCGAAGACGCTGAACTGTCAGATGCTTTTTGGGACTATGGATTGGTTCAGAGATTGGAAACTCCCAATTCATCTTCTCCTGCATTATCCGCATACTTTGCTGCACAGATAGTAAATGTCGATAAAGGGCTGTTTTCCGCTAATTCTACAGTAAGAGACTTGTTTGGTGCGAGCGATGTTCATCATATTTTCCCTAAGAACTATCTGAAACAGACAGAAGTGCTGAATGTCAGATCAATATACAATCAGGTAGCTAATTACACGTACCTTGATACGCCTGTAAATGTCAAGATTGGAGATAAAGCTCCGAATGTATATTTCAAGGAAGCCTTTGATTCAGCTACAGAAACCGGAAATGTTTTTGGTACGCCTATGACTTTGGATGAACTGAAGAAGAATATGGCTATGAACTGCATACCACTTGATATAGTCAATTGGGATTACAATCAGTATATTAATGATTTCTTGCCTCAGCGAAGAAAGCTGATGGCAGCAAAGATAAAGGCATATTATCAAGGTTTGTGATGAAAAAGATCTTCCGACCGGCCGATGCGGCATTACTGTCCCATTAATGCGGTTATTGTAATGATATAATTCTTACGGTTGGTTTACGGTTGGTTGATATACGTATTATGGTTATTAATCATGGCGGTGTCATATGAGTAGAATATCTGAATATGAAGTTGAAGAGATGTTCATAAACAAGCTGGAAAGCATTGGTTATGACTATATTGACTTGAAAAACTATGCAGATGTACTTGATAACTTCAAAACTCAGCTTTGTAAGCTCAATGCTTCTAAACTCATAGAGAAGAAGGGAACAGCTGATCTATCACAAAAAGAGCTGGAACGTCTCCTTATTTATGTTGATAACAAGACCGTTTATGAATCCGCTAAAATACTGAGAGATAAGTACATTCTCCAGCTCGATAACGGTGAAACCGTATATCTTGATTTCTTCACACCGGATTCAACTCGGAATTCATATCAGGTTGCCCATCAGATTACGATGGATCCGGAACATAAGGATGATGTTGCATATAAAAACCGTTATGATGTTACCGTGCTGATAAACGGTCTTCCTTTGATTCAGATCGAACTTAAGCGTCCAGGCGTTGAAATAAACGAAGCTATAAATCAGATAAATAGATATAGGAAATTCTCGTTTAGAGGTCTTTTCAGATATCTGCAGTTGTTTGTTGTATCCAATTCCGTGCAAACTAAATATTTCTGCAACGAAAATGAGATGCAGAACGGACAGAGAAGAGATATTCTCAAGAGCCTTGTTTTCTTCTGGACAGACGAGAAGAATGACCGTATAAATGATCTTCAGGATTTCACCTCGGACTTTTTCCGTAAAACATTTATAACCGATATCATATCCAAGTATATGGTTATTAAGACGACCGAAGATACATTAATGGTTATGAGACCATATCAAATATATGCGGTTCAGGCAGCAAAGAAGCGAGTTCTGGAAGTTAACAGAGACGGATTCGTATTTGCCTGTACAGGTTCCGGTAAAACGCTTACATCTTTTAAGCTTGCACAGCTCTTAAGAGACGAGAATGCAGTTGACAGAGTAATCTTCCTTATTGACCGTAAAGATCTGGATGATCAGACAATAGATGAATATAACTCCTTTGAGAAGGACTGTGTTGATCGCTCTACAAACACTTACGCTTTAACCAAACGTTTGGAAGATAAATCCCAGAAACTGATCGTTACCACAATACAAAAATTAGCTAATGCATCGAACAATCCGAGATTTGATGAGCTGATAGAGAAGATGAGAAATGAAAAGATTATATTTATCATCGACGAATGCCATAGATCACAGTTCGGAAAGATGCATGCCGATATTGCCAGACGCTTTGATAATGCTAATTATATCGGTTTTACCGGTACTCCTATCTTTAAAGAAAACATCGGAAGCAATAACAGAACTACTGCAGATATCTTTTATGCTGGAAAAGAACTCGATTCATGTCTGCATAAATACATGATCAAGAATGCTATTGCAGACGGAAACGTTCTTAAGTTCTCGGTTGAATATCAACGCTCTGTTCTCGTTAAGAAGGTTCAGGCTCAGGGCCTTGATCCTGAGAAACTGGATGATCCTGAATATTGCAGGCTTCATAATGTCGATATCAACTCTCTTTACCATGATCCACAGAGAATCAAAAATATAGCAGAACACATCTTCAACAACTATACAAAACACACGCATCCGCAGGGTGAAGGTGTATATACAGCAATGTTCGCTGTAGATGAGATAAAGACACTTGGTAAATATTATAAGGAATTCAAGAGAATAAATGAGGCAGCTCCGGACAATCAGAAACTTAGAATAGCCGCAATATTCACATATCAGGCTAATGAGGATATGGATGAGGGTGCAGATGAGCATTCTCAGGAATTGCTTGATGCATGCATCAAAGACTATAACGAGATGTTCGGCACATCTTTTGGTATAGATACATTTGATGCATATCGTAAAGATATACAGAAACGATTGAAGCAAAAAGAAGAACCGCAGGTTGATTTATTGATCGTAGTCAATATGTTCCTTACAGGCTTTGATGCGAAACCGCTAAATACTTTATATCTTGATAAGAACCTTATTTGGCATTCGCTCCTTCAGGCATACAGCCGCACGAACCGTGTTGATAAGGCTTCTAAACAGTTCGGACAGATTATCACTTATCGTAATATCAAAAAGGCCCAGGACGATGCTTTAAGGCTTTTCTCTGAAGGTCAGCCGGATGAATACATTATCAAGTCTTATGAGTACTACACAGAAGAGTGGCGTGTTAAGACCGGCGAAATGATGCGTATTGTTCCAGAGGCGGCTGAAGCCGGACACTTACAATCAGAAGATGACATAAGAGCGTTTATCATTGCATTCCGTGCTGTATCAAAAACGCTGGCAATATTGAAGACATTCTCGAAATTTGACTGGAAAGATCTATCTACTGAATTAGATGAGAATGAGTACGAAGCTTATAAAAGCTGGTATATGTACTATTACGATCAGCAGAAGAAGGAGAAAGATTCTGAAAAGAAGCTGGTTCCCGTTGATGTTGATTTCGATATTGAATTGATCAGAACAGACAAGATCAATGTTGTTTATATTCTCAATCTTCTTAAGGATGTAAACCGTAAGAATCCTGATGAGATGAAGCGATCTGTTGATCTTATCTTGAGAGAAATTGAACGTTCTGATAACGAGACATTGCGTTACAAGAGAGAGCTGATGAGAGCATTCATTAATACGAGGTTCTTCGATCTGGATCCGGATGCCGATATCATTCAGGAATATCACCAGTTCGAGAAGGAAGCATTAGCACTTGATCTTGATCGTGTTTCTACAGAACTATCAGTAGAACCAAAGTGTATTACAGATCTTTTCTATTCTTATACGTTTAATAATCAACTTACGGATGAAGAAGTGCGAATTCAGATTGAATATCTTAATCTCGGGCTTTTACGCACAACGAAGATGATTAAGGTAATCAAGGAAGCAATCGACGAACTTTATCATAAGTACAAGGCGGAGGGTAAATAATGGATAACAATTCATATCAGCAACAGGCTAATGAATTATCTAAACAGTTATGGGCTATAGCAAATGATCTTCGTGGCAATATGGATGCCTCGAAGTTTAAGAATTATATTCTCGGAACGATTTTCTACAGGTATCTTTCTGAACGAACAGAATCGTACATGAAAGAGATACTTAAGAACGATAATCTGACTTATGAAGAAGCATTTGCTGATTCAGAGTTTAAGCCTGTTGTAGAACAATGGTCTTTAAGCAAACTCGGTTATATTATCAGACCGGAGTTTTTATATAAAAATCTTCAGAAGAGTATTGTGGAGAGAACATTCTCGATTGAAGATTATGAAAAGGCTGTCAGCGAATTAACCGCTTCAACTATGGGTCAGGAATCCGAATCCGATTTTACCGGATTGTTCAATGATATGAAATTGCAGGATCCTGATCTAGGAGACAGCGTTTCTGAAAGAACAGCACTCATAAGTCAAGTCATTACAAAGGTTGGTATGATCGACTTCAAACTCGATGATGCGAAGTTTGATGTCCTCGGTACTGCCTATATGATTCTTATCGGTCTATTTGCTTCAGATGCAGGAAAGAAGGGTGGAGAATTCTTTACACCGACTGGTCCGTCGAAATTGTGTGCAACGCTTGCAACTATTGGATTAGAGGAAGCTCGTACTGTAGGTGACTGCACATGCGGTTCTGCATCTATGCTTTTGGAAGTACAGAAGCATCTTACAAGCGGAAGAGTCGGACACTTCTATGGTCAGGAGAAGAATGCTTCAACATACAACCTTGCAAGAATGAATATGCTTATGCATGGTGTGGATTATCATAACTTCGATATTTACAAGGGTGATACATTAACTAACGATTATTATGAAGATGAGAAGATGACGGTTCAGGTATGTAATCCGCCTTACTCTCTTAAGTGGTCAGCTGATCCACAGTATGAGGATGATCCGCGTTATTCCGGTGCGGGAAAACTCGCTCCGAAATCCCATGCCGATTATGCATTCCTTGAACACATGATCTATCACATGGATCCTGACGATGGAAGAATTGCAGTTCTGCTGCCGCACGGTGTTCTCTTTCGTGGTGCTGCCGAAGAGCAGATCCGCAAGTATATTGTCCGTGATCTTAACAAATTAGATGCTGTAATAGGTCTTCCTGCAAATCTTTTCCACGGTACAAGCATTCCAGTTTGTTTACTTGTTCTTAAGAGTAAGCGCAATGGTAATTCCAACAATATTCTGTTTATAGATGCGTCCAAGGAATATAAGCCGGGCAAGAATATGAATACTCTTGAAGATGAGCACCTTGCCAAAATAATAGAAGCGTATAAAGAGCGCAAGGATATAGATAAGTTCTGCCATGTTGCAACAATGGAAGAAATAGAAGCAAATGACTTCAATTTGAATATTCCTCGTTATGTTGATACATCTGAAAAAGAGGAAGAGATAGATCTCACAGCTAAGGCAGAAGATATTGAAAACATCAACGCTGAAATTAAAAACGCTGAAGATGAACTCAAGAAGTATTTTGATGAACTTGGACTTAAGTTCCCGTTCTGAGGAGGTGCATGATGGAAAATAATAAAAAGACTGTACCTGAAATCAGATTCCCGGGTTTTACTGACCCTTGGGAACAGCGTAAGTTGTGTAATTTAGTATCTGAGATTAAGAGAACCGATGCAAAGTCGAATGCTCCTATCATGATGATAACTGCAAATGATGGCTTCATTAACCAGTCCGAACGATACTCAACGGAGAACGCCGGGCAGAGCCTCAAGAAATATATTGTACTTAAGAAAGGTGAACTTGCTTATAATCATGGTGCATCCAAACTCCGTCCGTATGGATCCTGTTTTGCGCTAAAGACTGAGGAAGAAGCCCGTATTCCTTTTGTTTATCATTGTTTTTCAACGTCTAACTGCAATCCAGATTTCTTATCAATAGTTTTAAATGGAAAGTCAACAGAGAAACAATTGCGAAAAATCGTTTCTTCTGGTGCGCGTATGGATGGCCTTCTTAACATCTCATACGAAGATTACACTTCTATTCCGATTATGATCCCAAATTTAGATGAGCAGAACAAAATTGCAGCTTGTTTTGAGGTGCTTGATAATGCTGTCACCCTTCATCAGCGGAAGTGTGATGAATTGAAAAATTATAAAAAAGGACTACTTCAACAGATGTTTCCACAGCCTGGAGAGTCATTTCCACGCGTCCGATTTCCTGGATTTACTGACCCTTGGGAACAGCGTAAGCTTGAAGATGTTGTTGAATTTCTTGACACAATGCGGAAACCATTGGAAAGTGCAAAGCGAGTTCCCGGACCTTATCCATATTATGGAGCATCGGGAATTGTTGACTACATAGATGATTACATTTTTGATGAAGAACTGGTTTTGTTAAGTGAAGATGGAGCAAATATAACAGATCGCAACTACCCTGTATGCTTCTTAGCAGCTGGAAAATATTGGGTTAATAACCATGCTCATGTATTAAGGACAAAACCTGGCAATGAGAATAATTTCATATGTAATTCTCTAGAATTGAAAGATTATAAGCAATACAATTCTGGAATGGCAATGCCCAAGCTTAAACAGGAAGTATGCAGAAATTTACCGATAAACTGCCCGAAGTTTGAAGAACAGAAGTTAATTGGAGATTTCTTCCGTGCTGTTGATAATGCTATCACCCTTCATCAGCGTAAGTGTGATGAGCTCAAATTGTATAAAAAAGGTCTTCTTCAGAAGATGTTTGTATAGGGAATTGATTCATTCGAGGCTTCTAATAGATATCAATCAAGTTCGGAGAGTGATCTCATAACAATATTGATATCTTTGTTTTCAAGTTCCTGAATAATATGCAGATATGTTTTCTGCGTAGTATTCATGCTTGAATGTCCTAATCTTCGTGCAACACTTGCAATTGAAACGCCAGCGAACAGGAGAATTGATGCATGAGTGTGACGAAGTCCGTGAATTGTTATAACCGGAACACCAGCTGCCTTGCAATGTCGCGCTAAAATACCATTAACTGTCGAGTTAAACGGTCTCTTTGATATAAAAATCGGCTGATCTTCGGGTATGTTTTTGATCAATTCAGAAAACTGTACTACAGTGCGCCAATCTATTTGGATCTTTCTTACAGATGACTTGTTCTTGGTGGGGAGAAAACCTCCTGTGTCACCTTTGTAATTATAGGTTTTACTTACTGATACCATTTGATGACCAAAATCGAAATCGGCGGGAGTAAGGGCCAGTGCTTCAGAAAAACGCATCCCTGTTTTGGCTACAAGAAGAATAAACCAATCCCAATCAGCTTCTTTGCCGAGATTTAGGGTGTCGAGCATTTGGTGAAGCTCATATTGATTCAGGTATTTGGGTTTCTTGTTCTTTGGCGTTTTTCCTTTGATAATGGCTTTGCGTGTTGGATCTCTATCTATCAACCCTTCGTCAACAGCATCAAGGACTGCACATTTTAACTGATGATGAAAGTCCATGGTTGTCTGCTTCTCATGATATTTTGCATATTCATTAAGAAGCTCCTGATAGGTAACTCTTGTAAGCTCGCCGACCTTTAATTCCGGTGCTAGTTTCTTGATCCAAGAATGTGTCATACGATACTTTTCCATTGTAATTTTACGAATAGCACCTTCTTTATAGACTGTAATCCAGCGAAGGTAATAATCGCAGAAGAAATCATTTTTTGATACGCTTTCAAGCATGTTTCACCTCTCAAAATTGGATTAAAAATGCCTCGAATGAACCAAAAATGATTATAGGATCACTGTGAATTGTTACGCTGATGAAGGGTGATAAGGTTGTCCACTTTGTTCAGAACACTACCGATTGCTTTTTGTTCCTCGATATTTGATGGCACCATAAGTGTGGTATTGAAGAAATCAGCGGGCGCAATATTCAACAATCCGTGATTGCGAGCGCCTTCGGCAGCAACAGCCTGCACTCCTTTGTGCCAGAGATCTGTATCGTAGTAACACGCAAGAAAATCTGAATCGGTCTGTTCAGAATCTTTAATGGCGAAAGTTATATAAAGCGTTGAAACTGCGCCATTTTCATATCTGTCCAGTCTTTTTACAGCTCCCCACGGAGCATCACCGGAAGTGCTTTTGTTATACGCAAACTCGCCCTGATATAAGAGGTAGTATCCACTTATATCCCGGCTGGCAATTCTTTTACCGAAGAATTCCATCTGATCAATAAGTCCAAACTGCGCAGATATGGTAAGGGGTAATTCTGATTCGTTATTTGTATTCTTTCGAGTGACTCTGTCAACGATATCGCCTAACTTACGCTGTTCCCAAGCAGCCGTATTAGGTTGATAAAACGATATGGATTTGTATATGCGAAGGCATGTTTAATGTGGATAATGCTTACACTGATGAAGGGTGATAAGGTCGTCAAGATAACTAAGTACTGAAGCAATGTTCTGTTGTTCTTCAATGTTTGGTGAAACAAACGTCATGTCTGCAATCATTTCTAGACGTACTGAATCTACAGATGTTTTAGCTGTCATTGACATAACACGATCATAGAAATGTGATGAAAACCAGTGATAAAAATACTTCGCATCCACATTGTCGGCAAAGCCAAAAAGCCTGTAAACCCGCTGGTGTAGGTCGTATTTCCCATTAACATAATGAAACACCTTGCCAGTGCCAACACCGTCGCCGACTGTTAATACAGCCTCTTCATCAAATAGATATTTGTTACTATGTTCAATTATTGGTGAACGAACATAAAACGGGTAAACTCCGTCATCTACTTTGTCCTGAGTATTACTCTTTCCAGTAGATATGGAGCATACTTCCTTAACCTTACGCTGTTCCCAAGCAGTCGTATTGTGTCGATAAAACGATATGGATTCGTATCTGCGGCGGCATATTTGATACGGATAATGCATACACTGATGAAGGGTGATAATGGCATCCAACTTGTGGAAAGTAGCTCCGATCCGTTTCTGCTCATCTATTGACGGAACACATACATCAACATCGTTTATTGCTGTTTTTGATAAGCTTGGAACTCCTGTTGATTCATCCATTGATCTCCAGTTTATAGTTTGATAGAGACCATATACGAAGTTCAGATCACTATCCTTCGGAACGCAGTAAAATAGCGTATCTACAGTCCAAAACGGAGCTTTCAAAATATATGGATTATCTATGGTTCCTTTTCTGCCAATCCCTATAGCATCCTGATCTGATAATGCTTCTGAAACACTTAGCATATAACCGCCGGTTCCGTATACAGGAATATCTCCTTCACCAAGATGTTTGTAGTCTTTTCCGCTACATACTTTCACGACGTCTCCCAGCTTGCGCTGTTCCCAAGCGGTCGGATTGATGATTATATAAATGTATAATCGTTGTTGTGATATAGGTAATGTTTATGTAGTGCAAATAAAGCACTGAGGGATAGATCTTCTATTGTTTCTGCATCATCGTCAAAACAATTTGTGTCTATCGGTCCATCAATATTGCTGATATAGCAACTCAAATTACAGCATGCATCTATGATGAAACGGCAGATCCAAAAAACAACTTCTTCTTCGGGACAATTCCCGAAATCTTTACTGGCAAATAGATAATCCATCGGCATGGGGTTGTTATCATCTTTTTTGTTTTCCCTGGTCCATAGATAATCATCGATATACTTATCCAAACTGCAAAGAGCGGCTCCGGGGAAGACAGATATAATATCAGAGGTAAATATCCGTTTAAATGAATATTTTTCATAATCTGTAATGTTATGTGCAGGATAATATCTAAACTTTGGAAAATACTGCCCGAACATATAAACGAACCGTTCGGATGACAGTTCATATTTTCTAAGGTCTTCACATAACAAGGATAATCCTTCTTCCCAATGAAGTTCATCGATATTAATCATAATCGAAGCATCACACTGATCAAGAATATATTCTCGCACCTTCTTGGAAAACAGATTAAATTCCGTATACATTGTGCGCTCGTAGTTGTGAGTCGGATTATAGATATATGCTATCTGACATAATGGAATAAGATTTTTCTTATTCTCGTATTTAATCATGAATCCTCTTGCTTGTAATTCTTCGTTCTCTGATAATTCGTCTGTATCAAACTTCTCGGCTGATGGAATATTAGCAACTATTGCTTTTGCCTTGATTTCTGCAATGTAGTTGTCGTCGATTTCTTTGACACTGTCCGTTTGATTCTTATTATCAGTGTTCTTGACTGCATATAGGAATACGCCTGCCAATAATGAAGACAGAGTCTCATATTTGCCAGGAAAGTCTTGTTTTGCAGTACCATTTATAAGGTCAACGATTGTATCTTGAGCTATTGAATCATCTTCATCTAATATTCTCTTTAAAAGGTTTTCGAATAACTCCAGTTTATTTGGATCAATTTTGTCTGCAACTATATCCATGCAGCCTGCTATTTCAGGATATTTTTGTGGATCCATATTATTTATTGTTTCGATGAATGCCGGAGAGGGATTTTTGGCTCCGCGCACCAAATGGCCTATCAACGATTCATCTGGTGCATAGTCATAATCTATTGCGGCAAACAAATCCTGGAAGACTGTTTTCTGAACAAAACCTCTTTTTACAGCACATATCTTTATGGATTTTAGAAAAGTTCCTAAACACAATCTGCTCATAGTTCACCTGTATATGTCAACTTATCGGTCAAGTTCCGGTCAAGGTTCAGTCATGGCTTGACCAATTGATTTTTCGTAATCTTACGGCATCACAACTCGTCAGCAGGCCACTGAAATCCGAAGAGTGTGATGAAAATTCTAGCCTGTGATTATTTCTCGGATTATTAATCACTTTGCTAAGAAAGGAGGAAAAACTCATGCTTAGCAACGACTTCAATAACAATTATAACAAGCCAAGAATGGGCAGCAAAGACATTTGGAATGCCCAACTTCTTGCGGGCGCGACTTACACAGAAGGTAGTGATATGCCAATCTGCTACCGGTGTAACGGAACTATCCCTAACGGTCTTGACGGATATGATGATGCATTAAGCTTGGATAAAAGGCTTGTCAGGAAAGATCCGAATTATCACGTTGATAGCTATATCCATACTTATATGGACGATCAGAAATTTGATGGTAATCGCAGTGGTATTTGGTATTATCCGGAGAAATTCATAAAATTAGCCCGTCATTATTCTGGCGTAATCAGTCCAGACTTCTCGACCTATGCTGATTTTCCGGATTCTCTGAAACGCTGGAACATATATAGGATGAGGGCTTTTGACTACATTCTTCAAAAGAATGGCATAAGGGTCATACCCAATGTTCGCTGGGGTACATCTGAAACATGGGAATACTGTTTTGATGGTATTCCTATAAATGGAATCATTGCAATTGGTGTTGTTGCAAGCGGCATTAATAAGGTCAGTAACCGCAAGTATTTCATAGATGGACTATACAAAGCAATTGAAGTGCTTAAGCCTCATACGATTATTATATATGGTTCAGACAATTACGATGTTTTTGACAGAATCCGTGAACAGGGAATAAAAGTTGTTGCCTTCCCGAGCAAGACCAATCTCGCTTTTATGAAGGAGGGCAACAGATGAGTAAATCCTTAAGCAACCACTTTCATGGCACAACCGGAGAACGCAAGTTTAAAGTCTCTCAACAGGAATATGAAGATGATATAATCAAAGATAGAGTTTGTGGGTTGGATCTGAGAGAACATCCGGTCAAACACAAGAGTTCATTAAGTATTAAAGAAATCAAGAGGAGGATAAATAATCGCACCGCAACGATAGAGGATTATCGCAAATATGATCGCATCAAGCGTTTATCGGTGAAGAGAAAAGAGGCGGTTAACGCTTTTTGGATAGCCGAACGTGAGCGCTTACGCAATAACGAGCCTGGTACACGCAATTGGACTGCTGAACAGAGGAGAATAATACTAGACGGAGGTCGTCCAAAAGTAAATGGCAAAACTATGCAAGGGCACCACACATATAGTGTCTCAATGTATCCCCATCTTGCGGGAAATCATAAGGTCATTTATCCGGTAACTTTTGAAGAACATTTATATGAATGGCACGGTGGAAACTTTAAAAACAGCCTACCAGGAAAGCCATTTAAGAGGAAAAGGAGAACATAATATGAAACCACAAGTTGGAATTAAGATACCTAACGATTCTTCTATTGCAAAAGCTGCTTCGATCATAAGAAAGATTGAAAAAAATCTGTCAATTTCAGACATTAGCGGAAGGATTAAAAATTCCGATTATCTCTTGTCATATGATCTGTCAAGTGAGAAAGGCGTTAACACTATTATTCACTGTTATAACGAATTCAAAAAGATTGGTGTTACCCCTTCCCTTTATGAACATGATCGTCCTGCTTCAATAGATTTTTTGAAGAATCTCAGTAAGACATACAAAGAAATATCTGATGAGATTGATGCAGAGATGGAAGCAGAAGACGAAGAGTAACGATCTTTCTCTGTGAATTCACTTGGCGGTCAGGCGTTCGCTTGGCCGCTTTTTATTTCCAACATTATTCCTTCACTATTGGATTAACTTCCGATGCTATAATTTGAAGAAAAAGAATTCTTTGCGAGGTAACGTTTATGCGTGCGTATACAGATTGCTATATTGCCTTTATTGACTTGCTTGGATTTAAAGATTATGTTGGAAAGCATTCTTGTGAAGAAATAGCATCTTTATTTGACGAAATTAATGAGGATTATAATATAACAATCCAAGGTTTAAACAGTCCATGGGTTAATTCTGAAATAGTTAAGAAAAAGGTCATGTCGGATACGATATGCTTTTATGTTGACTCATCTGAAAGTGATTCTTTGGCAAGACTTGTCGCTTCATGTGCGTATTTCCAAGTGAAATTGATGCGCATGCCATGCGCAATTCTTTCACGTGGTGCAATAGTAAAGGACAAAAACTACGCTTGTGAAGATACAACATTTGGTCCGGGAGTAAGCAAGGCATACTTGCTTGAAGAAAAAACAGCTGTGACGCCGAGAATAATACTTGATAATTCGATTCGGGATTTTGAGAAATTATCTCTGACCACTTATGGAAAGAAATATTTAGATATGTATATTTACGAGGATTTCGATTATTTATGTATTGATTCTTTGTTCCTTTTTTATTGTTTGTGTCATGATAAAGACAGTTGGAAGCTTTTTGCTTTGCATGTGGAAAATATGATCAGAACTGAGACAAAAGATAATATTCTCAATAAGTATAAATATATTTATAGCCGCTTTTCCTATATCAGTAATAAGTTATTAGAATTTACGGACATATAAGACAGGCATTTCAGCTGACGTGTTAGTTCGTTTGTTATTGATAAACAATTACGCTTTGACTAGTATAAAGAAAATAGATTTGTTGAGGATTAAATGCATGCAAACTATATTCATTTCATATTGTTGGAAAGACGGAACAGTTTACGCAGAGGATTTAGAAGCAGAATTGGCTAATAGATTTGATGTCAAGAGGGATAAATCATCATTAAAGTGTAATGAAAACATTGACAACTTCATGCGCAAAATTGCTGATTGCGATAATGTAGTTATTGTACTTACCGAAGAATATCTTCGTTCAAAAAACTGTATGAAAGAAGTTGCATATTTATCTAAACAACCGGAATGGGATTCTAAGTGCGTTGTTTTAGTTATTTACGATGACATTTATTCTTTGAAAGCTCAAGAGGATATATTGTCTTATTGGGACAAACAAAAAGTATCCATGGAAGAAGAATTAAAGAATACCTGCAGCACATTCTTATGCAAAGAAGAATATGAATCCGTCTCAGATGTCTGCAATATGTTGGAAAAGTTCCTGAGCGAAGTAAAACACAGAAACAATCCTAGTCAAATAAGAATTGTAAGCGAAATAATACGATTATCTGAAAGAAATCGTAAACATGAGACCGAAACCGTATTGGGAATGTCGAAAAACATCCAAGCAATAATTGAATCGAAAGAGAATACTACTCTTTCAGAACTTGAACACGAGACCGGTTTTTCCAAAGAGGTTATTGATCGACTCATTGGAAACCTTAAGGATAGAAGTATAGCAATTTTAGATAGTCAAGGTCATATACATACTGAAAATAGGAAAAAAGAAATGATTGATAGCTATTTAAAATCATTGGGTAAAAAATCAATTAACGAATTATCTATATCTCAATATGCTGAACTTCAAAGTAAAATTGGAGGTTCTCTCTGATATCTTTATAGTTTAGATTTCGTTAATCACATGGATTATTATTATCGAGTAGATCTTTATGATTATAACAAGATGGCAACGACCGGCGGATTTGTTGCCATTATAAATGTTATGCTTCTAAAGAATCTTAATCTGACACCTGGGGTCAGTGATGAAGAGTTTGCCATAAAAGTTGGAACTTCAGAAGATCCTGAAGTAAAGAAACTCGGCGGTATGATGAAATGCCTTTTGGAAGATATGAAACCTTCGGTAGAATATACTTCTGACAAATCAAAACGGTATTGCCTGTTTACTGAAAAGGGTTTGCAGAGAGAGAAATGTTCTTCGAAGTGCTTTCAGACTATGTATATGATTATTCACCTCATTTAGCTCTGATATACACAGAAGTTGAATTGCCTCCAGAAGTAATATTATATAAAGATGAAAACCAGATTGTGGTGTCCAAGGAAACATATGAGGAATATGCTCCGCTTGATTATCATTACTTCGACGAAGACGAAGATGACGATGATTATTATGATGATGACGAAGATGATGATCTGTAACCATATAAGCCCGAGATCATTCTCGAGCTTAGTATATTAAATTCCTGATATTATCTTCCAAGATAACTCATCGTCAAGCATCAAAGCTTCTTGGTTCATTATAAAAGATTTCATCAACCGATAAAATCTAATGCGTCAAGAAGATCTTTTATGTCCGTAACACCCTCGGGAACAGCCTTCCCGGATCTGTTCAGCCACAAAGTCCCGATTCCCAGAGCAGAAGCGCCTTTAACATCACTGCTTATTGAATCACCGATGTGAATAACTTCGTCAGGCATAAGCCCGGTATTGCTAAGTGCCAGTTCAAACAGTTCCCTTCGAGGTTTATATGATCTTGCATCCTCGGATGTAAAAACGCCGGCCGGATTGAGACCATGGTATTCGATTGCGCACATTATGTCGGATGTATCAATGTTGGAAACAATGTAGACCGGGATAGGACATTTGCTGAAAAACTCTTTGGATTCTTCAAATATCGGCGGCCTCATCCAATGTTCAAACATCATGTCACTTAACTTTGAAGCATCCGCCGAAGAATGGAATTTTTCGATTGTATGTTCCAATGATTCTCTCTCGAGATCCCTTTGAGTCTCAAAAGCAATGCCAAATGAATTAAGGGATATCGTCTGGAAATCATTCCACCAGAATGAACCGATATCAGATGTGTCAGATCCGTCACCGGTATCTTTGATCATCTGAGTAATAACCTTAATGACTGCTCCATCTTCATGAACAACAGTACCATAAAAATCTACAAACAAAGCCTTGATCATTGTTTCTCTCCAAACGGGTTACTGATCATTTTCCATACTAAGAGGTTCCTCTCAGATACGAAGATTATAACATGTGTTTATTTGTTTATATAAAGAGCAGAGGAGAGCCTATCGAAGATAAAGAACAGTGTTTTTAACGGTGAAATTATGACGATCAGGCAACGTTTGGTCGCTACATCTATCTGTTCATCTGTTTCATGTGTCTAGACTGAAAACTGTCCCTTTATCGGATTTGTTGATACTGGTGTAGTTACAGGATGGTTATATAATTATTATATTTGAATTCGAAATATGTCGATTTGCAACTATATTAAGGGGGCGGATAACTGACAATGGCTAGATTAGTAAAACAATATGACCTTCTTATATCATGTCCTGGGGACGCTATAGAATCTGTTGAAATTATCAAAGAGGTTGTCGAAGAATTTAATCAACAGTTTTCTGATACTTTAGGGATTTTTGTAAGATGCAGATATTGGAAAGATAGTTCCTATACAGAATCCGGAGGAAAACCACAGGACTTGCTGAACAAGCAAATTGTCTATCCCTCTGATTTAGCGGTTGCTGTATTCAAAAATAGATTTGGATCACCAACAGATAAATATGGTTCAGGCACTGAAGAAGAAATTGAAGAAATGCTTTCTGCAGGCAAACAGGTATTTATGTTTTTTGATGAATCCCCAGTTAAACTTTCAGATATTGATATGGACGAGTATGAACGGGTTCAGGCATTTAAGTTAAGATACAAGGATAAGGGTATTTTCGGAACATTTAGCAATAAGGAGGAGTTTAGAACAGTTTTTCGCGCACATATTACCAGGCACTTTATGATACTGAGTAATGAAGATAGTGAGGTAGGAGGATCAAATCTTGTAATTAGGGCACTCAGTAACGGTAAAATTGATGAAGCCATCCAACTCTCGTTGTTTGATATGGGAGGTTTTATATCAAGTACAGAATTGAAATCTCAAATTATTGAACGAATAAAGTTTATAAATGATTATAAGCTGATAAAGAGTGTTGCTTCCGAGCAGCCGTTGATGATTTTGGGTGAAAAGAAAGTGATAATAGAAGAACATACCAAAGACATCATAGCGGGAGTAGCAGATAGATTAGATTTAGCCTTAAGTGATGATTTCTTTGATGTCGGTAATCTGACAGAATCACCTGTATTTTCGATGCCGTTGGGCGGATGTGAAATAAACGGAACAAGTGAAGAAAAGACAAAATACAAAGCTATCATTTCGTTGGAAAAAGTGATTTATAAGGCAGTTGGTCATATGCAGATGGAACAGTTCTACAGCAGTCTTTACGGGATAGAGCTAATTATTTGCAATGACGGTACTAAATATGATGAGGACATTGATATTGAGATAACCATCCCTAAAGACAGATTTCTTGGAGTTGAAGAGTTACCGGTGCCTACTGAAGAGATAAATACAGGGGATGATTGGTGCTTTGAGGATATATTTGAAATTCATGCCACAAAAGATTATATAGCGTATAGTGACTCTAAACGGCCTTTGACTGGAATGAATACTACTACCTATAGAGCAGTTAATCCTTTTTCAGGAAGGAATTATGAAGAGGATTATAGAGATACGCTTAACGATATATTTGAATATAAAGTTTACCCTGATGGTGATTATGTGATAGTTAAAGTCCATTTTGATTATATTAAGCAACATCAGAACGTGGCATTCCCAACTTGGTTATTTATTAAGAATCCAGACGAGGGATTAAAAGCAAGGTATCGCATTATATCCAAGAACAATAGAAATGTCATTGAGAGACAGGTGGATATCAAACCTTGTTCTCGTAGCATTTGAAGAGCCTTTTAACAAGCTTTCTTAATCTTTATGGGAGAGCTTAATTTGTGTTCCCGGAATGATTCTGATGATAGAATATCAGAGCTGCTTTGATGTAATCGGCGGTTTTCTCGTAGGAAACGCCTCTGGGGATATACTTGCGGATCTCGTTGTAGGGGATATGTATCTTGTCCACCTGGTTAGGCTTTTCTTCTTTCATTATCTTTGTAACTGCAGAATCAGTGAGTTCACCGAGTTCGGATAGTTTCCGCATCCTGATGGTCTGGGCGTGTGATGGTAAGCATTCACGTTCCTCGATTTGTTCCCAGACTGTTTCTTGCTCTTCTTTGCTGAGATATGAGAGTTCAACAGCAGGGCGGAGGGCCATCTTATTCTCATCTACAAGATTCAAAAGCTCAGGTATGAGTTCAGTAAGCCGGATATAGCGTGATACCTGCCTTCCGCTTTCGTCTGAGACATTATCTCTTGACTTGTGGACCACTGGTCCACAAGTTGTGTCAGGCCGCTTTCCTTGCCGTTTAAGAACCTCCAACCGCATCTTATAGGAAAATGCTTTTTCGCTGGGCAGTATGGCTGTACGCTGAAGATTAGAATCCACCATAACGATTATGGCTTCGTCATCGGTTAATTCACGGATCTCAGCTTTGATCACAGAGTATCCGGCACGTAGGCAGGCTTCTTTTCTTCTGTGACCGGAGACCATTTCATAACGGCCGGCGTCTTTTTGCCTCAGGATTACCGGCGTAATAAGCCCCATCTCTTTAATGCTTTCGATGAGATGGTTCATATCATCATCCAATCTTACTTTGAAGGGCTGTCCGGGGAAGTCATCAATAAGATTGATAGGAATGTCATAGATCTTGGGAAGTTTCATCTCTAAGCGTTCAGTCCCGTCCATGAATAACTCGTCATAAGCTGACAGTCCGAGATTAAGCTTAGGCTTACCTTTCAAGACTTGACCCTCCTAGCTGGCTTTGTTAACACTAGGATATTTAGGTAGGACATTGTAATCCAATGTGCGTTTTATGAAATCGCAGGTGCAAAACGGGATGTCTTGCTATGCAGATAAATAAAGTACATCCTCGTTATACCTTCACGTTTCGTTACATTTCGCGTTATAAGATAAGGCTCTGTACCAAAGCTGTACCAAAGTTGTACCAATAGTGATCCATTTGACATTGCTATGGCAAAAAGTGAATACATGATCGCACATTTGCATACATAACCTGTTATATCTACACTTTTCGTGATGGCCAAACCCGTTGAAAACAAGGCAAAAAAGCCGTCAAATATGCGAATTTATTGCGTTTGCGGGATTTTATGGAGGATTGGTTCAGTGATTGGTTCAGTAAAACAAAAAACAGCCCATCCTGCACGAGGCAAAATGGGCTGCAATGCTTGATTTTATTGGGTTTCCAGACCGAACTGGATACGGAATAGATTGACTTTACTCGGTCGGGCGCATCGTCGGGATGTGCTCGGGGGTGTTTCGTTATACGAACATATGTTCTTATAATCTCTGAAACGCCCTATTTTATTGCTTTTCCCGATTCACATGTTCTCACATGTTTTCAAAGAATCCTTGCAGTCCGTCGTATAGTGGTCGTACGACGGTCGTACGCTTGTCGTAAGATTCTGAACCGCTGTTGACATTGCTATACTCGCTGAAGAACTTATTGAGAGCTCTCATTTCCTTGGTTACGTAGTCAGGTGTACAGTTCGCATAGATGTCCATTGTAGTCTCAATGTCAGCATGACCGGCGACCATCTGAACAGCCTTGACCGGTAAACCTGCTTCTACGCACCTGGTTACGAAGGTGTGTCTCAACCAGTGATTGGAAAGTGGAGGCAACATGAGCGGATCCGGTTTACCGCTATCCATCTGCTTGAAGTTGCAATCTCTCATTATCCTTCCCAGTCCTCTGTTCAAGGATGACTGGTTGTATGGTCTTCCGAACCGGTTAAGGAAAACGAAGTCCGATAATCCGTCAACTTCCATTGTGCTTTTGATGTCAGCAAGCTCATAAAGTTCTTTCAACTTAAAGAACGATTCTCTTACTTGCGGAAGCATCGGAATGAAACGGTTACCATTTATGGTCTTGGTTTCATTGATCGCATAGGAACATCTTTTTGCACCGCCTTGATCGAAATACACCAGTGTTCGCTGTACGTGAATGAGGTTCTTTTCAAAGTCAACATCATCCCACTGCAGCCCGGTGAATTCTCCGACACGCATGCCCGTCCACAACATGATCGTGTATATAGGCTGCCATGTCTCGTAGCGAGGATCCGTTCTAAGGAACTCTTCAAAAAGATTCATCTCAGGAACGGTCAGAGCTCTAGCGGATTCTTCTTTGCACTTCCTGCCTTTCTTGGATGATCGTTTCAACTCCTGCAAAGCTTTGTCTGCCGGGTTTGCACGGATATAATTATCCTCAACTGCAAGCTCCAAGACCTGATGAAGTACGGTATGAATGTTATCCAACGTAGTAAGAGCAAGACCTTTATCTTCATTGAGATGGTTGTAATAAGCCCTTACATCCGATCTCCTGATGTCCGCGATCTTTCTGCGACCGAAATCCTGGTAAACGAACATATCATACATATATTTATAGTTATGAAATGTTGAATCCCTGAGACCTCTTTTGACCTTGCACCACTTTTCGTAAACATCATTTACAGTCATATTGTTGTCGAGCTTGATTCCGTCAACAACATCTTTCTGTATAGTTTTCTCAAGCTGGCGAAGTTCCTCAAGCGTGTCGGCGTAGATCGATCTTCTCTTACCGTTTCCTATAGGATACTTGTATTCGTATCCGCCATTCTTCCTTACCGATTCATACTTTTTAAGTACGCGGTTCTTATCATCTTTTCTTCTTATCTCTGTAGCCATTTATAACTCCTTTCACCGCGACTACAAAGATCATTATGAGGTTATTATAACCCCATAATGTCTTTTAGTGTTGGTGATCAGATGGAGAACTGATCCATCACATACTTTTCAAACTCTTCACGCTTAATCTTTCTATGGCCGCCGATCCAAAGCACAAAAGGACAGTCATCACCGGAAGTCAGTTCACGGATCTTAGTCCTGCCGATTCCGAAAAGTTCTGCTGCTTCCTCGACAGTGAGGAGTTTCTTGTCTTTCAGCTCAGCAATACGTGATGCGTTTTCTTCTCCTTTCCTCTGCTTCATGAGCAACTGGAAGAGATAGCCGGTATCTCTTTTCTCTTTTGTTGTGTCGCTTGTGTTCTGATCTACGATGATGTTGATGTCGTTCTTTTTCATGTTTTTATTCCTCCTGTATATTTATGCTGTTTGTGACGACTGTGACGATGTGACGGCTTTATTGCCACTGTAACGATGAAGTTCTATGGTGTAATCATCAGTTACAATATCGAACGGATAGCATCCTTGAAGTTTCGGTTCTATAACCTTTTTAGCCTGCTGATCTATCCTGGCAAAGCTAAAATATGTTGCATCCCGCCTGTGATCTCTTGTAAAACTGAAACCCAGCTTTGCAAGATCACTCTGTCTGTTCCAGAGTTTTCCGCTGATCGATTGCGGCTTTTTACTGGCCTTTATCAGTTCACAGAACTCAGTAGCCGTACCATCAAAGGATCCGTGTTCCTTAAGGTAATCGAGGGCTTTTCTGAGATCTTCATCCGTCTGGAAGGCATCTTCAACGGGCGTATTCTCTTTAGCAAGCTCCCAGTGGCTGAGTGTGCTGTTAAATCTGACCGTCAGGATGCGTTCTTCCATATCACGGCTGCGAAGGCGAAGTTTTACGTCTGTGTCATCTGATTCTTTGCGCA
>JAEFAV010000030.1 GCA_016288885.1 Saccharofermentans sp. | reverse complement strand
TTCATGATTTAGTATTGAACAATAAACAGTAGTGTGCTATAAATGGTAGTGACGGCGGGGCGCTTAGGAATAGGGGGCGCCCCATAGCCCGTCAAATCGGAATGAAAGGGGAATTGCCAATGAACAGCCAAATCAAGAAGGGCATTCTCGATTTGTGCGTGCTGGCGTTACTTGAGAAAGGTGACAGTTATGGCTACGACCTCGCTGGTAGTCTTGCACGCAAAGTCGAAGTGGCAGACGGAACTGTTTATCCGATATTGCGCAAGCTGGCTTCTGAAGGCGTGGTATCGACTTACCTGCAAGAGTCTCAGAACGGGCCGCCGCGCAAATACTATCATCTCACGGATGCAGGACGTAACAAATTGAATGCTGAACGTGATGAGTGGATCAAGTTCTGCGGGGAAGTGAATGAAATTCTCAGCAAGGAGACTGGAGGAAAAGCCGATGAATAAAACGGAATATCTTACAAAGCTCACCAATGAATTGGGGCATATGCCTTACGGTGATGTAAAAGACATCATCCAATCTATTGAAGAGCATTTTGAAGAGGGGATAAGTGAAGGCAGAAGCGAAGAAGAGATTGCGGAGAGCCTTGGCGATCCCAAGGAACTGGCAGTTGAGTTTAAGGACGGCGCTAAGTTCAAGCAGATCATTAAGAAGCGCAAGATGTCCGATAATTTCAAGGGACCTGACGGAAGAGGAAGGATCTTCGTAATAGTCTTTAACGCATTCGTAGGAATCGAATTATGGCTTGTTCTTTTGGCAGCGATCGTTGCAGCATTCATGTTCCTTGCAGGTGATGCAGGTATCATCGGAGTCATTATTGCCGCAATGATCATGGGCAAGATAACAGAGTTCATTGTTCCTTTCATTTTCCTCGTACTGACACTTGTATGTGTTGCTGTTTTCCTTGTGGTTTTACTGATCCTCGGCATCAAGTACTACATCAAGGGACTCAAGGGATACATCAGATGGAACAAGAACGTCTGGAATTACGGCTTGGGGGAGGACTGATATGGATAAAAAAGATATTAAGGTATTGATTACCGGTGCAGTGGCGCTTTTCCTTGCTTGCTTTCTGGGAATAATCACTCTTGCATTGTTTGCCATCAAGCTTGGCGGCAAGGCAATGGAATATGACTGGAGCGGTACTTTCAGTCAGATAACAGAACAGACTGACGGTCTGTTGGATTAATTAAGATTTTAATCGTAAGTTTTTGGGATAGGGGATGGAAAGAGGCTGCCTCGGAACTGTGAGGCAGCCTCTGATATCTTAATCTTCATTTAGGTCTGGTATTACCATATCGAAAGGTATTTCACGTTTTCCTTCATGTACTTTCGTGTAATCGATAAGAATAGCTGAGGCATTTTCTTTTGCTTTCTTATATGTATCGGAAGTGACCTTGTGAGTTGACTGTTTTCCGTCGGACAAGATCAGCACTGTGACTTTACGGTCAGTAGAGTATTTTGTGCGCGTTACACTGCGGCTGATGACCCGGCAGCGGCAGACCTCGTATTCGCGTCTGCGGATCAGTTTGAATTTATCGGCATTGGTCAATGCGCAGCCTCCGGCTATTAGCAACAGGAAAACGGAAACGATGAAAAAACCGAATGCGAATTTAAACTTATCGATGATGGCATAGATTCCAGCCGCAAGGAGAATAAGTCCAGGAAGCGCGAAAATAACACACCACAAAAGATCGTGCCTTCTCTGGCGCTTTATATACTTAAGAATGGCGATGTGTTCATTCTCTAAGGGTGCTGACCAGATCATGATTTTGTTCTCCCGGTTTGCTTAAGATCGATATTTTAATGATAACATTTTTATGTGAAAAAACTTGAAACATAAGAGGCTTATATATGGAAGACAACAGAGAACTTGATTCGAGGATAGAAGAAGTCCTCAGGGCGGAAAAAGAAAACAAGATCCCCCGAATGACAAAGAAGGATTACATCATCGCAGCGGTGATAACTTTGATCTCTTTGTTAGGGATAATAGGAGGATTCTTTCTGTGAGCCGCAAAAATGACGTAAATAAAGAGATAGAGAAGGAAGTCTACTGCGGTACTCTTCCGGTGCTCCCCAAAGAACGGAAATACGGATTTATCGATGCGCTCCTTGTCTTATCGGGATACTGCATCGCGACGTGGAGTTATACACAGGGCTCGTATCTTGCTACGCTCGTAGGATTTAAGCAGCTTCTGATCGGTGCTTTTCTTGCTGCGATATTCATGCTGATGGTCTATCAGCTGCCGGTCATATTATCGGTAAGATACGGAATCGACATATGGATATGGCTGAGGAGCGTTTTCGGAACAAAGGGTGTTAAGGCTGTAACGATAATAATCATCGTGGTTAATTTTCCGTGGTATGCAGTATGTTGCGAACTGTTCGCAGATTCGATGGAAAATCTTCTGGGACTGTTCGGAATAGAACTCTTCAACGGGGCGCATCTTATCTTAAGTCTTTCCTGTGTTGTTATCGGAACGATAATAGCCTTAAGGGGCGTAGGTACGATTACATGGACCACGAGAGTGCTGGTTCCTTTATTGCTTCTTGTAGGCGCTGCTGTCGTTGTCGTCGGATTTACTTCCGTTCCGATGGACGTTATCTGGAATTATCAGCCTGAGCTTGCAGGCGATGCGGATAAGACCGTCAATTATGTCCTTAATATCGAAGCCAATTTTGCATTCGTCATAACGCTTGTCGGAGGAATGGCAGAAGTTCCGAGACTCTGCAAGTCAGAGAAGTCCGGCTATTATGCAGGTGTCCTCGGGCAGGGCGCGGCAGGTTCGTTTTTCGTTGTTGTCGGAGCTGTAATGGCTATCGCAATGCAGTATGTAACCGGCAAGATGGTTGATGATCCGACACTTATGATGGCTACTTTATCCGCGCCTATATTGGGTCTGTCATCACTTCTTCTTGTTGCATTTGCCAATATCGGAACGCAGGCGGTCGGTTCATATATCTATGGCGTAATGCTCAAATCGACATTCAAAAAATCATCCTACAAGATCATTGTCCTTGTGCTTGGAATCTATGTAGCGCTCCTCTGCGTATGGGGAAGGATCACGGAGTATTTCGGAAGCTTCCTGACGATAGGTGCATGCGTATATGCACCGTTGGCTGCACTTCTGTTCGTTGATTTCTTCTCTGTCAGGAAACAGAAGATCGATCTTAAGAGCGCTTATGAAGAGAAAGGCCATGATGCATATGTATACACCAAAGGATTTAATATAGTTGGAGCAGTCTGCCTTGCTTTGGGATTCGCTTTTTCGCTCATCATCTATGATCCGGTAAAGGGCATCATCCACAACAGGATACTGTTTATGCTGACGCCGACGGGCGCATCACTGATCTTTACTGCGATCCTCTATTATCTGCTCTGCAAGCTTCCTCCGGTCAGGCGGTATGTGAGAAGGGATACTTATGCGAGTCCGGATATGAAGCCGTTTGACCGTGCGAAAGTTCCGCCCAGACAGAATGCGTTTTTCCTGCCAATGATGTGGCTTATATGCAAGCTGATCGTCTCACCGTATAAGCTTAAGATCGATAAGCACAATATGGAAGGCATTAAGCCTCCGTTCCTCGTTTACGGTTCTCACAATTCATTTATGGATTTTTATGTAACGCCGCTTGCCTTGATGCCTTATAGGGCAAACTATATCTCGGAACTTGAAGGATTCGAGAATTTCGGTGAATGGATCTACCGTCAGGCAGGGTGCCTCGGCACGAGAAAATTCATCAATGACCAGTCTCTTATAAGAAACATCGCAAGGGTAATAAAGCGCGGTGACATCATGGTCATCTATCCCGAGGCAAGATATGCAAATGTCGGAACCAATTCACATCTTACGCCTTCCATCGCAAAGCTTGCTAAGATGCTCAAGGTCCCTGTCGTTACGCTCAATATGCATGGAAATTATCTTCAGCAGCCCATCTGGAACCTGAAAGAGCGCAAAGGCGCGCGCCTTCACGCAGAACTTAAGTGCGTCGTAACGAAGGATGAGATCGAAAAGCTTTCCGTTGACGAGATCTTATCCAGGATCTCAGCTGAACTCACTTACGATGAATATAAGTACCAGCTCGAAAACAACATCAGGATCGCTGATGAGTGGAGAGCGGAAGGCCTTCATTATCCGCTGTACAAATGCAGAAAGTGCGGCAGGGATTTCGCGATGAGATCTGAGGGAACAAGGATCTTCTGCAAGTTTTGCGGGGATTCGTATGAGATGGATGAGCTTGGAGTGCTTCATTCCGGTTCAGGGGAAAAGATACACATCCCTGACTGGTATGAGTGGCAGCGCGGATTCGTTCATGATGAGATCAGAAAGGGCACTTATAGACTGGATATACCGGTAAGGGTAGAGGCACTTCCCAATGCAGTCAATTTCATTGATTGCGGCAAGGGGAGACTTGTTCAGGATAACAGCGGATTTGCTCTTGAGTTCGATAATTACAGAACGTCGCAAAGAGAAACTCTCAGGTTTCCGGCTAAATCAATGGTATCGCTTCATACTGAATACGATTACAGGGGAAAGTTCGGTCCGTGCGTTACGCTGTCGACATATGATGATACGTTCTTCATCTATCCGACGGAGGAGAGCAGAGATGTTTTCAATCCGACCAAGATCCAGTTTGCGACGGAGTTCCTGGGCGGTCTTTATTCGTAGATCAGGCCTCGAAGTTGATCTCAGGATCCCAGTGCATGGTTTCCTGCTTATGCATCCATTCGGACAGGGCTTCTGTCATCTTGTGAGCATCATTGTCATAATCTTCGCCGTGCATCGGCTCGCCTACGTAGATCCTGATCTTACGGCGGTGAAGACCCTTGAGCGGATGAGGTTTCTTTGACGTTCTGGGCCAGATTTGGTATGCACCTGCGATATAAACGGGGACCATGGGAACGCCGGCTTTGATGGCGAGATATGCAGCGCCGTCCTTGAGTTCTTCAAGTTTGCCCGTATGTGTTCTGGTTCCTTCAGGGAATACGAAGCAGATATTGCCTTTCTCGACTTCCTTCTTGGCTTTGATGAGACCTCTTATCGGATTGCCGTAGCGGTCCACTGCGATGCCTCTGCCTACTCTCATGATAAGGCGGCCGAGTTTGCCGTGGTTAGTCTCGAGATCGGAGGCTGCAAGACAGCACATCCACTTGAAGTGTCCTTTCGGAAGATAATCTATGATGAGTACGCCGTCCGGGTAACTCTGGTGATTTGAGGCGACGACGTAAGGATTTTGCTTGGGGAAATTCTCCCTGCCGATACATTTCATGTTGCAGAAGATATGCGTAAGGAGAAGGAATCCGTTTTTGGCTGCTATGTCCCAAAAACCACGTTTGGTGGGATACTTCTCGTCAAGGTGTTTATGGTGGTCAGCGCGGGACATCTTGGATTCCGTGTCCGGAGACGTCTTTTCGTCGGGTTTTAAAATCTTTTCTTCCTCAGACATATATACTCCTGAAAGGTTTCTGGCATAAATACGCAACTAATATAACTCAAAAATGGTATTTTAGCGAATTATTGTCAAATGTTTCTCAAATATGATATATTTTTTAAGTTGCGCTTGCTTTCGCGATGTGCGTAAGCATGGGCTGATGGAGGTAATAGTATGAATCCAGTGCAGGGTACGCCTGTATATACAGCTGAGAAGTATACGGACTTAAGAGAACTTATGGTCCGTACATGCGAAAAGTACTCTGAACTGGACGCTTTTATTTTCAGACGTTCACCTAAGCTTTCGGAGATCCACAGGAGCTTCTTTGAATTCGGGAACGACATCAAAGGCCTTGCAACGTATCTCCTCAACAGTGAATATGCCGGCCAGAGACTTGCCGTAGTAGGCGAGAATGCTTATGAGTGGTTCGTTTCGTATAATGCCACTTTGTCTTCGGGCTGTGTCGGAGTTCCTCTGGACAGGGCGCTTCCTGAAGATGAGCTCATCCAGCTCCTGGTAAGATCCAGATCCCGTCTTATCTTCTATCACCACAGACATCATAAGATGATGCTTTCGATAGCTAAGAAGATTAAGTCCGGCGAGCTCGATATTCCGCTCGACAAATTTGTCATTTTCTATAAAGAAGGCCTTTCGGGAAAGACAAAGGATGATACGTGGCCTGAAGACGATGACCGTTTTGCCGATATCTATGACCTCATCAAAGAGGGCAATGTCTATATAGAGGCAGGCGATAACAAGTTCCTGGACACGCCGATCGATGTCAATGAGGCAAAGATAATTCTCTTTACTTCCGGTACGACGTCAATGAGTAAGGGCGTACTGCTCTCGCATAACAATATCGTTTCCAATGTTTATTCCATTTCACAGACGCTTGACGTAAGAAGAGGCGACAGGGCTTTTTCCATCCTGCCCCTGCATCACACGTTTGAAAATACCTGTGATTTCTTTATCCTTGCCAGCGGCGGATGCATCTGCATGTGTGACGGCCTGAGATATATCGTCAAGAACATGGAAGAGTGGAAACCTGATGTCTGCATTTCCGTGCCGCTTCTTTTCGAGAATATTTACGAAAAGATCGAGGACGGAATCAAGTCCTCCGGAAAAGAGAGGATCATAGCGATCGCCAGACCGGTCACGCGTTTCTTAAAGAAGTGCGGTATCGATGTAAGACGCAATGTTTTCAAGGATATCTTAGATAAGCTCGGCGGCAATTTCCGAATGATCGTCATAGGCGGTGCCGGGATCGACAAGAAATACATAGATGCTTTCACGGACTTCGGTCTCCAGTTCTATATGGGTTACGGTCTTACCGAGACTTCACCGGTTATCTCTGTTAATACGGAAGTATGCGACGTTCACGGTTCCGTAGGACGTCCGATGGCAGGCATTACGGTCGCCATCGATGCAGAAGGCAAGGGTCCCAAGGCGATCGGTGAGATCCTTACCAAATCGGAATCCGTCATGCTCGGTTATTACGAAAACGAGGAAGCCACCAAAGAAGCCATCGATGAAGACGGCTGGTTCCATACAGGAGACATGGGTTACATTGATAAGACAGGCTCGATCCACATCACAGGCCGTGTTAAGTCCATGATCGTGCTTACTAACGGAAAGAAGGCTTTTCCGGAAGAGATCGAGGCAGTCCTTACCGAGATCAAAGGTGTCACGGAGGCATTCGTCTGGGGTAACAAGAACGACCGTGAAGCAATTGATATCTGTGCCAAGCTTCTGATCAACAGAAAAGTCATTGGCGCAGAACTTGGTCTTGCCACCGAAGCAGACGATGGCCAGATCGAGACTTATCTCAATGATAAGATCCACGAGGCTAACCACACGATGCCTCAGTATAAGATCGTACGTAATTACGTTTTCTCTGAAGAAGACATGATCAAGACAACGACGCTTAAGATCAAGCGCCCCAAGGAGCAGGAACATATCGAATCACGCCTTGCCGAATTAGGCCACACCATGTATGACGTCAACGGCAAGAATTTCGATAAGTTGATCAAATCGAATAAATAAGGAACTCTATGTCTTCCTTCCGTAAAATGATCCTCGGTAACCGTGAGATCGGTATCGAATTCGAACGCAAGAGAATAAAGAACATCAACGTCCGCGTCAGGCGCGACGGCACTTTGTACTGTTCGCTGCCGTACTATGCTTCAGTCAAAGAAGCAGAGGCTTTTATCATTTCCAAGCAGGATTACCTTCTTAATGCTCTCGATAAGATGATCAGTGAAGAGAAGACAAAGAGTCTTTCACGACAGTTTATCGATGGTGAGGTTTTCATGGTCCTCGGAACCCCCATGAGCCTGAAGGTCCATAAGGGACCTAAAAACATCTGCCATGCGGAGAACGGGATCATTACTCTCGCGGTTACCGATCCGTCAGATTACCGCAAAAAATACATGACATATGAGAAGTGGAGAAGAGCCTGCTTAAGAAGCGTGGTCGTTGACTATTGCAACGAGTTGTTTCCTCTGTTCGCGCGAAAAGGCGTCCAGCCTCCCAGGAAGATCACCCTGGGCGAATACAAGTCATTCTGGGGCGAATGCTTCGCCAAAAGAGGTGAACTGAAGTTCAGCTACCGTCTTTTCGAGAAGGACAGGGAACTGATCAGATATGTCGTAGTCCATGAGTTCGCACACTTCCTGGTACCCAATCACTCGAGCCGTTTCTGGGCTGTGGTGGCGGAGATCGTGCCTGATTATAAGGAACTGAGGAAAAGACTGAATTCAAAGTAGCGGGTGCATTAGATCCCGGTCAGCATGTTAACGCTTTTTCGAAAATATGATTTAGCGTTAAGATTTCTCCTCAAATCTTAACCTTATTTTGCAAATTTATAATTCACGTTAAATTTGAGCCGGAAACAAAGGTTATAAGGAAAAAAGCATCTTATCCTTTTAAGCAAGTTGACCCATAATAAGTTATAATTATTTGATAAAAGGTTGTCAGGAGGCATCGGTTATGGGTGAACTCAATCTTGAACGAAGCAAGGTCAAATTTGACTTGTGGGAGCGTAAACTCCTTGACTTAAGTACCCGTAATTCACTTCTTAATCTGAGGATCAAGGGCTCATGTGTTCCGCTTTTTGTTCCCGGATGCGCAAATATTGAAGACCTGATAGCCCAGGAAAAGAATTTCACTATCAAATCACGCGGAAAAGATGATGAGACCGAAGAACCTGAAGAAGAGCAGCAGGTCCCTGATGCCGTAAAGCCTGCCGAAGTAGAAGAAGGTTCTGACGGTAATGCGACGGAAGAGGCTACGCCTGCTGAAGAGACCGTTCCTGAAAGTACAGAGCCGATAAAAGAAGAAACGTCAGACCAGCCTAAGGACGAGGCTGCCACTCCTGAGCAGGACAAAAAAGTAGAACCTAAAAAGATCAAGGGTGTTCCTGCGAAGGATTACACGATCGTTGATCTTCCGGATATTACCGAATTCAAAGAATACATCGACAAGAACTATGAGAAAGGTATTCTTATCTCTTCTCTGACAGAGGCGGCTCTTGATAAAAATATCAAGAATCTCTATAGGGGTGCCAAGACATCCATGGAAGAGAACGGTGCCAATACGCTGTTCCTCGCGTGCGGTTTCCTGAAGTGGTATGAGAAGGACAGGAAGGAACCCTGTTTTGCGCCGATCCTTCTGATACCTGTGGAACTCGTTAAGAAGTTCGGTATCAAATACACGATGAGAAGAAGGGATGAAGACGTTCAGTTTAATGTTACTGTTTCCGAGAAACTGAGACAGGATTTCAATATTGAATTTGATGAATTCAGCAAAGATCTTCCTACGGACAGCAACGGAATCGACGTGGAAAAAGTTTTCGGTCAGGTAAAAGAAGCAGTCAGTGTTCTTAAGGGCTGGGAAGTGATCGAAGCCTGCGTCCTCGGACTGTTCTCATTCTCGCAGTTCGTTATGTGGAACGACATGCACAGCCACAGGGATTCGATCGCGAAAAACAAGATCGTAAAGAGCCTTATTAACGGTCAGCTCGAGTGGGACTATGAGGATATGTCTGCTACAGGGAAGGTTCCTGAAGAAGACGTTTTCCTTCCTATCGTTGCCGACGCTTCGCAGCTTGCTGCGATCAAGCGTGCAGGTGAAGGGGCAAGCTTTGTCCTTCACGGTCCTCCGGGAACGGGCAAATCACAGACCATCACATCCATAATCGCCAACTGCCTTGCGAGCGGAAAGAAAGTCCTTTTCGCGGCAGAGAAAAAGGCTGCTCTCGATGTCGTATATAAGAGACTTGAGAAGATAGGAATTGCGCCGTTCTGTCTTGAACTTCATTCAAATAAGGTGCGCAAGAGTTACGTTCTCGACCAGCTTAAGATAGCGAGTGAAGTCAGGATAAATGCCAAGGGCGACGGTGACTATAACAAGTCATTGGAAGATATCGCGGCTAAGAGAAAAGAGCTCGACAAATATGCAAACGAGCTTCATGTCAGGCGCGGATGCGGGATGTCTCTTTACGAGCTGATCAATGTTTATGCGTCTAATCAGTCAGCAGCGGATTGCGGTGATTTTGATGCAGGATTTATCAATGATATCAATGCGCAGAGGATAAGGGAGATCGAATCATCTCTCGGAGAACTTGTTGCATCTTCAGGCAACCTTAACGGAAAACTTCCGTTCGTAAGATCGTCCGCATATTCGCAGGACAGTAAGAACAGACTGCCTTCTCTGGTCGAAGGATTTAACAGAGCCTACGATGAGTTTAATGCAAGCGTGGAAGGATTCGATAAGCTCCTTACCGCTAACTTCTGCAGGATTTCCGGTGAGCCAGGAACCATTGGCAGGATAGCGGGATTAAGCGCCTGCGGTGCTTCCGTTGCTAAGCTGAGAAATCTTAATCTTCCGAAAGGACTTATCTGCTGTGATGATACGGAAAACGCATATCTTTCATTAAAGGATATGATCGCAAGCTGCAAGGATGCGCTCGCGAAACGTGAATCATTGCTGTCATCCTGGCAGCCCGCGTTCCTGGATCTTGATGCAGCTTCTCTTCTTAATGAACTTATGACAGCCAAGGCTAAGAATTCTTTAATGCGCGGCATGGCTGAAAACAACGTTTATAAGAAGGTCAGGGCATATGATCTTAAGGGTAACCGGAAAGAGTCTCTCGAGCAGGACTTCAGGCTTCTTTCAGATTATAAGAACGCCGTTCAGACCATTATGAGTTATATGGCTTCCGTCCGCGGTTATCTCGGAGATCTTTATAATCCCGGCGCGGCATTCCCGGGCTTTAACATCACGCAGGTTGAAGCTCTTAACGAAAGTGCGCATGCGGCATTCGCGGAATTCTCGGCTTACGATCCTTCCGGAGCTCTCAGAAAGCTTGTTGGCAACGGTGACGCTTTATTGATCGAGGCAGTTAATTCATTTAACAGCAAAGCTGCTGCTTATAAGAACGCATTTGATGCATTGGGCGCAATATGCGGTTTTGAGAATGGTGCATTCGAACCTGCAGCAGATCTTCTTGAGACAAAGAAACAGATGGTTCAGACGCTTTCTGATGACAGTGACTTCTTAAGAGACAGGATGCAGTTCAATCTTATGGCTTCAAGATGCGCAGATTATAAGATATCCAATCTTGTTAAAGCTTATGACAACGGAACGGTCGACGGAAACGGCATCATAAGTTCGTTCCGCAAGGGATACAGCAAACTGCTTATTGCCCTGATAATCGACAACTCAGAGATATTAAGGACTTTCAGCGGTCTTGTTTTCGAGAATAAGATCAAAGAGCTCTCCAAGGTAAATGATGATTTCGAGAAACTTACCAGACAGGAGATCTACTTAAGGATCGCAAAGAATCTTCCTGACATGACTAAGGATGCTCATGTGTCTTCTGCACTTGGAATCCTTCAGCATGCGATAAAGGCAGGAGGAAGAGGAGTGTCGATCAGAACCCTGTTTACGCAGATCGGAGATCTTATCCTTAAGCTCTGTCCCTGTGTTCTCATGAGCCCTTTGTCCTGCGCCCAGTTCCTCGATCCTGATAAATGCGGAATGTTTGACATCGTTGTTTTCGATGAGGCGAGCCAGCTTCCGACCTGTAAGGCGATAGGAGTGATCGCAAGAGGCAAGGAGGCAGTTATCGTAGGCGATCCGAAGCAGATGCCGCCGACCTCATTCTTTACTGAACAGATAGACGATGGAGACGATAATTTCGAGACAGACGATCTCGAGAGTATCCTTGATGACTGCCTTGCGATTACGATGCCTGAGATGTTCCTTGCATGGCATTACAGGAGCAGACATGAGAGCCTTATTACGTTCTCTAATAAATCGTTCTATGACGGAAGACTTTATACTTTCCCGTCGCCTGATGACAGACAGTCGAAGGTCACCATGGTCGACTGTAAAGGCGCATTTGATTCCGGAAAGACCAGGACCAACAGAGTTGAGGCTGAGGCCGTTATTAATGAGATCGTCAGCAGGGCACATGATCCCGTCCTCTCGAAATACAGCGTCGGTGTAGTTACGTTTAACATCCAGCAGCAGACGCTCATCGAAGATCTTCTGGATGAGGCTGCGAGCAAGGATCCTGTTCTTGAGAAATGGGCATTCGGCAGTGAAGAGCCCGTCTTTATCAAGAATCTCGAGAACGTGCAGGGCGATGAACGTGACGTTATCCTGTTCTCCGTCGGTTACGGTAAGGATGAGACAGGAAAGCTCATAATGAACTTTGGTCCGCTTAACAGAGACGGCGGCTGGAGAAGACTGAACGTAGCAGTTACGAGATCAAGGATAGAGATGAAAGTTTTCTCGTCGATCGCTCCTGAAGAGATACGCATAAGCGACACTGCTTCAGAAGGCGTAAAGGCATTTAAGAGATTCCTGCAGTATGCCTCAGGAAGCACAGTATGGGATCAGGACATTGCCTCTACAGGCAGTTCTTCCGATAATTCGGGAACTCCTCTTATTGACCGTAATGCAGCGTTTACCGGCATTGCAGATGACATCTGTGCCAGATTTGCAGCCATCGGATATGCGACTGAAAAGGGAGTCGGCAGGTCAGGCTTTAAGATAGATGTTGGCGTTGTATCTCCTGAACAGGACGGTACATATTGTCTCGGTATCCTTCTTGACGGCCCCGTCTATGCATCTTCGGGAACCACTACATCAAGAGAAGTATCCCAGATGTCGATGCTTAAGGGATTCGGCTGGAACGTCGTAAGGGTATGGTCACTTGAGTGGTGGGAGAACCCCGACAATGTTTTCGAAAAGCTGGTCGCGCTGATAAAAGAATCAGAAAAGAAGGATAATGAAGAACCTTCCGTATCTGAAACTGATGCAGTTGTTGAAGGAACATCCGGTGAAGCTGATACAGATGATAAATCCGGACCTGAGATAGTGATCTACGGGCAGGATTCAGGGGAAGATTCAGGATGCGAAGAACCTTCATCAGAAGAATCAGACGATCAGGCTCAAAAAAAAACGGATGATGTAGGCATTCCTTCGGATGATTGTCCTGAGACCGTTTATAAAGCTTCGACTGTTAAGATGAAGCAGATGACGGCTGCTGAATTCTGCGATCCGCTGAACACAAAGAACCTTCAGGCTGGCGTCATTGCGATAGTGGATCAGGAATCGCCCATCAGCAGCGAAGCCCTTGCGAAAGAATTGATCGCTTCGGCCGGGATCAGCAAGATGACTCCGAAGCTGCGCGACCGTTGTTCTTATCTGGTAAAGAGCATCGAAAAGAGCGTGAATCTCAGGTATACGACTCAGAAACTTGATCTGTCTTCTGAAGAAGATGACGAAGTTATATTCCTTTGGAAAGACGGTTCGGAGATCGGAAAGGTCATGGAATTCTACAGGAGGCCGGCTGATGGCGAAAAGGCCAGGAAAGCAACGGACATACCTGTTCAGGAAGCGGCCTGCGCGGCAAACTATCTTGCCAGATCCCAGTACGGAATGCCTTATGAAAGTCTCATAGTCGAGACTGCGAAGGCTTTAGGACTGACCAGAGTGCCTGTAGATTCCGATAATTATAAGCTGGGCAGGCGTGCCGTCGATTACTGCATAAGGCAGCAGCTCCTGATGCTGGATGATGACGGTTTTGTAAAAGGCGTGCTATAATTCTCGACATGGATGAAGAAAACAACAGATTGGTAAGGCGAAGTCCGGAACAGTTGCCTCTTTTCGAACGTCCGGGAAGACTTGATCCCGAACGTAATGTTCCTATCACGAGACAGGACAGGGTTGATGTTAATGTTCATTATGACGATGGTCCGAAGACTTTCATCAAGGATTCTGATTCACCTGAATTTACGGAACAATCCGTAAATGCGCTTGATCCTTTTGAGGATACTGCGCTTCTTAACGGTGAGATAAAGCCGAAAACAATCGGTATCAGAACAGGCGCTCCCAAATATGAGAGTAAGATCTTCGTTCCGGAGACGGAAACTGCAGAAAGCAAAAAAGCGGTTCCTGAAGCTGAGCCGGAGCAGCCTTTTTACTTTGCGGAAGAGGATCAGGCTGCATCATCGGATTACATTGCCGATGCCTTCAGCGGTGTTGAGACTGAAGAACCAAAATCAGGCAAGTCTCTGCTTCCCGCGGATGACCTGGCGAAACTCAAGATATATACTCTTCTTCTTGGTGTTGTGATCGTCCTTGAGATTACGGGAATAGCCTTGTTGGCGATCCTTTAACCGGTATCTTATAACTGACCGATCAGATCGATCTCATCTTCCGTATAAACGGGAATTCCATTATTTATCAGCATCTCTGCGGAAACTCCGTTTCCTTCACATTTACCGCCGGAGAAGGTTCCGTCATAGATCGTGCCTTTGCCGCAAGACGGACTGTTTGCTTTGAGGATCGCAAAGTCGGCTTTCAGGGTTTTCGCCAGATAAAGCGCCGTTTCGGCACCTTTCCTGTACTCAGCCGTGACATCGGTCCCGTCCCTCATCATTACTTTATCACCGACGCGCTCTGAAGGCGTGCGGGGAGTAGGGAGCCCGCCGGCCTGTTCGGGACAGACGGGAATAAGAATATGGCTGTTACCCAGCTCTAATATCTTCTGACAAGGGCATGAATCCCCTTTATATCTGCATTCGACTCCTAAAAGACAAGCGCTGACGAGTATCCTGGCCATTTAGATCTCCTGAAAATTATTACAATTAGTTTACATTGGCTATTTATTAAAACATGTTTTTTTATTATAATTTCCTCAATGTGCATTTGGCAAATATCTATTGAATTAAGGTGGAATTATGGACAGTAAATACATGGAGAATGTAACTGTTTTCGATCACCCTTTGATAAGGCACAAAGTTACTCACCTATGTGATGTTAATACCGGTTCAAAGGAATTCTGTGAGATCGTAAGCGAGATAACAATGCTTATGGGATATGAGGTGCTAAGAGATCTGCCGACTAAGATGGTAGAGATCCAGGCACCTCTTTCTAAGTTTGAATCTCCTGTTCTGGCGGAGGACTTTACGATAGTTCCAATCCTCAGGGCAGGACTGGGAATGGTCGATGGCTTAAGACGCCTTTCTCCGACTGCGAAGGTAGGTCACGTCGGTCTTTACAGAGACGAAGAGACGTTGCAGCCTGTCCAGTATTATTTCAAGCTGCCGGTCGATGCCGCAGATGGGGAAGTGATCATCGTGGATCCGGCTTTTGCGACCGGTGTAAGCGCCGATGCGACGATAAAGCTTCTTAAGGATGCAGGCTGTAAAAGGATAAAGTTCATGTGCATTTTTTCATGTGATCAGGGAATCGAATTCGTTCATTCCCGTCATCCGGATGTGCCTATCTATGCCGCTTATCATTCAACATATCCTTTGAATGAAAAAGGCTACATCATTGATGCTGCCGGTGACGCAGGTGACAGGATCTGCGGAACCGTTAGTTATAAACCACAATAAGTTTTATAGGAGGGTGAAAAATGAAACTTGTTTATGATGTAAACGATAAGCCTGTGATGAGTAAGACTATCGTTTTCGCGCTGCAGCAGATGATCGCCATCATGGCTGCTACGCTCCTGGTTCCGATGCTTGTTACATCGTTCGGTCTTGAGGCAGATCCTGCCGCTGCATTGTTCGGCGCCGGTATCGGTACTTTGGTGTATATTTTATTCACGAAAAAGAAGAGCCCGGTATTCCTCGGAAGCTCATTCACGTTCCTTGGAGCATATGGCGCTTCGATCGGACAGAACTTCGGATACCTGGGTATTATCATCGGTGTTTTGTTCGCCGGCCTTGTTTATGTTGTTATAGGTCTCATTATCAAAGCGTCAGGTTCGGAATGGGTCAATAAGCTCATGCCTGCCGTAATCATCGGACCCATCGTTGCCCTCATCGGTCTTTCTTTGTCAGGAACTGCTACAGGCTGGATGGCTTCCAACGGCGGTGACAATTACAGCCTTCTTACCATATTTGTCGGTGCAGTTACATTCTTTGCCATCGTTATCGCATCTGTTAAAGGTTCACAGAACATTAAGCTGATACCGTTTATCGTTGGCATCGGTGCAGGATATGTATTAGCTCTTATAATCACTCTTATCGGGATTGAAGCAGGTAGCCAGGAACTTCAGATTCTGAGCTTTGATTCATTCAAAACCGCTTTTGTTCCGTTCTCTGTTTCATCGATCGTCAAGTTTCCTGATTTCTTCTTTATAAAGGCTATTCAGGAGAAGGGCTGGCAGACATTGTCAGCTGCAGACATCGGTTCCATTGCTCTGATCTATGTTCCTATCGGAGTAGTAGAACTTGCACAGCATATCGCAGACCACAAGAACCTCGGTAATATCATCAATAAGGATCTCATTACCGATCCGGGTCTTGATAATACTCTCTTTGGTGACGGTGTCGGTTCCATCGTAGGTTCGTTTTTCGGCGGTGCCGCTAATACAACATACGGTGAGTCGATCGGCTGTGTCGCCATCACCGGTAATGCTTCCATCATTACCATAATCTTTGCTTCATTGGGCTGCATGATCCTGTCTTTCTTTACACCTTTCGTTGCTTTGATCAATTCTATTCCTAAGTGCGTCATGGGCGGTGCCTGTGTTGCACTCTACGGCTTTATCGCAGTATCAGGACTTCAGATGCTCCGTAAGGTCGATCTTAACAACAGTAAGAACCTGTTCATCGTTTCGAGCATCCTTGTTACAGGTATCGGCGGACTTACATTAGAGTTCGGTTTCAACGAGATGACACAGGGCCCTATCCTTACGGTTACCGCTTTGGCAGTAGCTCTTATCTTCGGTATCATTACAAATCTTATTGTCAACAATGGTAAGCTGGTTGCTGATTCTGCCGATGCCGGGGATGGTTCCCAGTCCAAGCCGGCTCCGAGAAACAACAGCAAAAAGGGCAATCACCGCAAGAAATGATCGACTAGGTCAAAAGGAGACTAACATGCAGTACAAGGATTTTAAGAATGTTCAGGTAATGGACCATCCGCTCATCAAGCACAAGATCTCTCTGTTAAGAGATGTCAGCACAGGTACTTATGAGTTCAGAAAACTGGTAGAGGAGATCGCTACTCTTGAAGGCTATGAAGCTTTGAGAGATCTTCCGCTGAAGGATGTTGAAGTAGAGACACCTCTCGAAAAGACCATGACTCCCAAGATCGACGGCAAGAAGCTTGCCATCGTGCCCATTCTCCGCGCAGGTCTGGGAATGGTTCCGGGAGTTCAGGCCCTTGCCCCTTTGGCCAAGGTCGGACATATCGGTCTGTATAGGGATCCTGAGACTCATGAGCCTCACGATTACTACTGTAAGCTGCCGGATCCTATCGATCAGCGTCTCATCGTTGTAGTAGATCCTATGCTTGCTACCGGCGGTTCTGCTGTTGACGCGATCAATTCGATCAAGGCTCACGGCGGCTCGCACATCAAGTTCATGTGCATAATCGCTGCTCCCGTAGGTATCGAGAGACTTGCCAAGGCCCATCCCGATATCGAGATCTATGTCGGCAACGTTGACAGGGAACTCAATGAAAATGCGTATATTCTCCCCGGATTGGGAGATGCGGGTGACCGTATTTTCGGCACCAAATAAATCATAAAAAACGAAATTGGAGGAAAGTGTTTTATGGTTATGAAGAAGTTGGTCGCATCTGTTCTGGCAGTTGCTACAATGGCACTTGCTTTTGCCGGATGCGGCAAGAAGGACGACAAGAAATTTGTCGTAGGTTTTGACCAGGAGTTCCCGCCAATGGGCTTCGTCGCTGATGACGGTTCTTATGTCGGATTCGATCTGGATCTTGCGAAGGAAGCTGCAAAGCGTATGGGCCGTGAGTTTGTTGCACAGCCTATCGCATGGGATTCCAAGGATCAGGAGCTTGCTACAGGCAACATCGACTGCATCTGGAACGGCTTTACGATCAGCGGAAGAGAAGACGGATATACCTGGACGAAAGCTTACATGTCCAACGATCAGGTAGTTGTCGTAAAGAATGATTCGGGCATTACGACACTTGCTGATCTGGCAGGTAAAAAGGTCGCAGTCCAGAAGGATTCTTCCGGTCTTGCCGCACTTAATGACAATCAGGCGCTTACAGGTACGTTCGGCGAACTTATCGAGCTTGATACATACCTCAATGCCATGATGGAACTTGAGATGGGCAGTATCGATGCGATCGTCATGGACGAGATCGTTGCACGTTATGAGATACAGACATCTGGCAAGCCTTTTGTGGTTCTTGATGAGGCTGTAGCTTCCGAAGAGTATGGTGTCGGATTCCTTAAGGGAAACACGGCTCTCCGTGACGAGGTCCAGAAGGTCATGGATGAAATGGCTGCTGACGGAACGATGGCTCAGATCTCCAACAAGTGGTTTGGCGCTGACGTTACGATCCTCGGCAAATAAGAATAGAATAATTGTTTTACCTCAAGGGGATTGTCTCTGAATAAGGAGATGATCCCTTTTTGATGGGGTCAGACCCCATCAAATTATTTTGTGCTAAAATACTTTTATGTTTATACGGAAAATACAAGAACATGACTGACAGCATACCGGAGTATTGATATGCAGGCTTTACAGTCCACATTTATACAATTAGCCCAGGGTTTCAAGTTTACGTTCGGGATCTTCTTCTTTACGCTGATCTTCTCGATCCCTTTGGGACTTCTTGTTTCCAGGGGAAGGATGTCAAAGATCAAGATAGTATCATTGGTCTTTCAGTTGTACATCTCCATCTTGAGGGGCACGCCTCTCATGCTCCAGTTACTGTTGGTCTATTTCGGACCTTATTATATTTTCGGTGTCAATCTCGGAAGCATTCAGGTAGGACCTTTTAACTACAGATTCATAGCAACGATAATCGCGTTCTCGTTAAACTATGCCGCATATTTTGCAGAGATCTTCAGAGGCGGTATCCAGTCGATGTCAAAAGGTCAGTACGAGGCTGCTACTGTTCTTGGATTCTCCAAGATGCAGACTTATTTCAAGATAATCCTGCCGCAGGTGGTAAAGCGCGTTCTGCCATCTGTATCAAATGAGATAATCACGCTCGTTAAGGATACATCGCTTGCGCAGGTCCTCTCCGTTACCGAGATGTTTACAAAAGCTTCCGCTGCGGCATCGGCACAGGTATCAGTCGTTCCGTTCATTGTCGCCGGTGCTTTCTACTATGCGATGAATCTTATCATAGAGACGATATTGAACCGCGTGGAGAAATCCATGTCCTATTATTCTTAAAGAGGTATCTTAAATGCCGGATGCAAATAAAGACATCGTTCTTGAGATAAAAGACATTCATAAGTCCTTCGGAGATCTGGAGGTTCTTAAAGGCATAAACATGCAGGTCAAAAGAGGAGAAGTCGTTGCCGTTATCGGTCCTTCGGGCGGCGGCAAATCCACACTCTTAAGATGCGCTACCACATTGGAAAAGGTTGATTCCGGAAAGATCGTAATAGGCGGTGACGTGCTTTGCGAGAACGGTTCTTATTGTGACAGAAAGCTCGAAAAAGAGATCCGTTCCAAGTTCGGTCTTGTCTTCCAGAACTTCAATCTCTTCCCGCACTTTTCCGTAAAGAGAAACATAACCGAAGCATTGATCCACGTTCATAAGAAGAGCAGGGAAGAAGCTGATGAGATATGCTCGCGCCTGCTTGCCAAGATGGACCTTAAGGAAAAGGCTGATGAATATCCCTGCAATCTTTCTGGCGGCCAGCAGCAGAGAGTATCCATCGCAAGAGCCCTCGCGACAAACCCTGAGATCATCTTTTTTGACGAGCCTACATCGGCATTGGATCCAGAGCTTACCAAAGGCGTGTTAACGGTTATCAAGGAACTCGCAAAAGAAAAGATGACGATGGTCATCGTAACTCACGAAATGAGCTTTGCAAGAGACGTTGCCGACCGTATCGTCTTCATGGACGGAGGCGTTATCGTCGAAGAAGGTCCGGCGTACGATCTGGTAACGAACCCGAAGCAGGAGAGAACGAAAGCGTTCCTGGCAGGCTATTAATCATTTTGTTTTTCAGTAAGGTGTATCTGATGTAGATTTAACTGACGATACACTTTTAGTTTGGTGAATACGCCTTTTTTGATGTAAAACCGTACTGCAAGTACAATAATCGTACTAATAGTTCGATTTTAGGAGAAATAGAGATGCCAAAAAAGAAACTGATAGAATTTAATAATGTAGTTATTCTGACATCAGCTGAAATGCTTTTTGAGAATAAAGGATATGAAGCTACAACGGTTGATGATATTGCATTAAAAGCCGGCATAAGCAAGTCTACGATTTATGTGTATTTTAAAAGCAAGAAACTGATCTGGGATTCAATCATTTGCGGATATATGGAGCAGCTTTTGGAGGTCGCAAAAAAAGCCTCAAAAGGCAAAGGCAGCTTTGAGAAAAGATACTATCAGCTTTGTTTTGATATTGCAGACAAATTCGAGGAACATCCTTTATTTTTTAATGCTGCGTTCGACAGGATCTTCACGGATTCAGAACACGAGGTCTACAAGAAGATTTATGATGTCGCAGAACAGACTGATGAAGCAATCGCTGCGTTTATCAGAAGCGGTATTGAGGAAGGCGTTGTTAAGAAAGAGTTGGATGTTTATCCGGCAGTAATAATGTTGTGGTCATCGATATCAGGGATAGTTTCGATGGCATTGGATAAGGAAGATTATCTGAAAATAAGGTTCAGCATGACAAAGAAAGAATACTTGAAGAAAGCCTTTAAGATGCTTTTGGAAGGTGTTTCATGAAATGCAAACTCCTCGAAAATAAAACAAAAATTTACCTCACACAAAATTTGTATCCTACGATATAAGACAAAAACAGACCCTGTACTAGTTATTTGCGAAGCAAATATTGTTCGTAGTACAGGGTCTGACTTTTGTCTTATTTCTTATTCCGGTTTGTAGCTGTCCTTCAAAGATACCGCTCTGTTGAATACAAGGTGCTCGGGTGAAGAGTCCTTGGAATCCGCGCAGAAGTAACCGGTCCTTAAGAATTGGAATCTGTCGGCGGGCTTGGTGTCTGCAAGGAATGCCTCGAGCTTCGCGCCCTTGATGATCTCCAAAGAATTAGGATTGATGAAGTCTAAGTAATTGCAGTCTGCAAGGTCGGGCTGCTCTGTGGTAAAGAGTCTGTCGTAAAGCCTGATCTCGCCGTCAACGGCAGTCTTTGCATCTACCCAGTGAATGGTTGATTTGATCTTTCTGCCGTCAGTCGTGTTTCCGCCTTTTGAATCAGGATCGTATGTGCAGTGAACTGCCGTAACGTTGCCGTCTGCATCGTGATCACAGGATACGCACTTAACGACGTAAGCGGACTTAAGGCGGACTTCATTGCCCGGGAAAAGCCTGAAATACTTGGAAGCAGGGACTTCCATGAAGTCATCGGCTTCTATCCAGAGCTCTCTGGAGAAGGAGACCTTTCTGGTTCCGGCATTCTCGTCTTTAGGGTTGTTCTCTACGTCGAACTCTTCGGATGCATCTTCCGGATAGTTGTCGATGATGAGCTTGACGGGCTTAAGGACTGCCATTGCTCTCTGTGCATGATCGTTAAGATCTTCGCGGAGACAATATTCGAGGAAAGCAAAGTCTACAACGGAGTTGACCTTTGCTACGCCGTTGCGGGCACTGAAGTTATGGATGGAAGCAGGCGTGTATCCTCTTCTGCGAAGGCCGCAGAGAGTAGGCATTCTGGGGTCATCCCAACCGGAAACGATGCCTGCCTCGATCATGGCGCGGAGCTTTCTTTTCGAAAGTACTGTATGCGTGATTCCGAGTCTGGCGAACTCGATCTGACGCGGCTTGCACTCTATGGAAATATTGTTTACTACCCAATCATATAAAGGTCTGTGTGCCTCGAATTCAAGTGAGCAGAGGGAGTGGGTGATCCCTTCCAAAGCATCTTCGATCGGATGAGCGAAGTCATACATGGGATAGATGCACCACTCGGTGCCTGTTCTGTGGTGGGGGAGGTGATTGATCCTGTAGATGACGGGATCTCTCATGTTGAAGTTGCCGGAAGCCAGATCGATCTTGGCTCGCAGCGTCATCTTGCCGTCTTCGAATTCTCCGGCTCTCATTCTCTTGAAAAGATCAAGGCTCTCTTCGATCGGTCTGTCACGGTAAGGGGAGACGGCGGGTGTCTTTGTGTCGCCTCTCATGTCACGCATCTGATCAGGCGTGAGTTCACAGACATAAGCAAGTCCCTTGTTGATGAGTTCGATGGCAAATTCATACATCTGCTCAAAATACTCTGAAGCATAGAAGAATCGGTCATCCCAGTCATGACCTAACCAATGGATGTCTTCCTTGATGGCCTCGACGTATTCTTCATCCTCTTTAGTAGGATTGGTATCATCCATTCTGAGATTGCAGAGGCCGTTGTATTCTTCAGCGGTGCCGAAATCGATCTCTAATGCCTTGGCATGACCGATGTGAAGGTAACCGTTTGGTTCGGGAGGAAATCTGGTATGGATCTTCTTGCCGTAGACCCTGCCGCCTTCCTTAAGCTCTTCGTCGATGATCTGTTCAATAAAATTCTTGCTGTCAGCCATATTCCGTACTCCTGATCAAAGTCTTGAATAAGCGTATTTAATTCTTCTGAGTGATTCGTCTTTTCCCAAAAGGAGCATTACTTCTGCGCATCCGCCGGGAGTAACCGCGACTCCGGCAGCAGCGATCCTTACAGGCCACATTACAACGGAGTTCTTGACTTCGAGGCTCTCGGCCAGAGTCTTCATGGCCTCTGTGATGGCCTCTCTGTCCCAGGAAAGATCCTCAAGGACCGGAATGGCCTTTTCGAGCATCTCTTTGGAAGACTCTATGGTGGACTTGCTCTTCTTGTGTTCGAAAAGTCCGAGATCGAAATCGCCGTATTCCTTAATGAATGAGAGCTTTTCGGTAATCTCGGTGAATCTTGCGATCCTGGGCTTTAAAAGCTCTGCAAGAAGCTCATAGCATGACGGATCAACGCCGGCCTCGTCATAGAAGGGCTTGGCGTGTTCAAGGAAAGCCTCATCGGACATTGCCTTGATGTGTTCCTGATTTACCCAGGAGAGCTTGTCGTAGTCGAAGACGGCAGGTGACTTGGAGATGCCGTTGATGTCAAATGCTTCGATAAGCTCATCAAGCGAGAAGATCTCTCTTGTGTCCTTTGGAGCCCAGCCGAGAAGTGCAATGTAATTGATGATCGCTTCAGGGAGATAGCCTTCATTGACGAGATCCATGAATCCCGTGGAACCGTGACGCTTTGAAAGCTTGGAGATGACTTCGTTACCTTCTTCGTCAACGGATTTGCCCATGATGAGCGGAAGGTGGATGTATGTGGGGATCTCCCAGCCGAATGCCTCATAGAGGAGATTGTATTTAGGGGTTGAAGAGAGATATTCGCTGCCTCTTACAACATGTGTGATGCCCATCGTGTGGTCGTCGATGACATTTGCAAAGTTATAGGTAGGGAACCCATCTGTTTTTATAAGTACCTGATCGTCCAGGTCCTCATTGGGGAACGTGATGTCGCCGTAAACCAGGTCATGGTAAGAGGTGGAACCTTCAAGAGGCATCTTCTGTCTGATGACATAAGGAAGTCCCTCGTCAAGATTCTTTTGTATCTCCTCGGGAGAAAGGTTCCTGCAGTGACGGTCGTAACCGGTTCCTTCGGGAGCGTTCTCTTTCAGCGCTTCAAGACGCTCTTTGGAACAGAAGCATCTGTATGCTTTTCCTTCTTCCACGAGCTTTTCGGCATAAGGCTTATACATCGAAAGTCTTTCGCTCTGGACGTAAGGACCATAGTCGCCGCCTATGTCAGGGCCTTCATCGTGGGAAAGACCGGCAAGCTTCATGGTGTCATATATGACCTGAGTTGCGCCCTCTACGTAGCGTTCGCGGTCAGTATCTTCGATCCTTAAAACGAAAGTGCCGCCTTCGTGCTTAGCCGTAAGGTATTCGTAAAGAGCGGTGCGAAGATTACCGACATGCATAAAGCCCGTAGGGCTGGGTGCGAATCTCGTTCTTATTTTCATATGTAACCTCTATTAAATGTTTTACCTGAGCGTTCATTTTAACACTTTTGTGATAATATACAAATTGACTTTGCGAACGAAAAGGAGCTTTAAAGCTTGGACAGACTTGATTGCAACAGGAGTTATGACTGCTTTACGGGCAGCGGGATCGCCGAGGAATTTGTTGCGGGATATATTCTCGAACAATACGACAACAAAGATCTCAGCGGTCAGGAGATCAAGATCGCGATCATCTCTGACAGACAGGTCAGCGCATATTACTATAATGCTTTTGAGAAGCAGTTCGTCGTTAGGAACGTAAAGCCCTGTCTTATCACCGTAGATGAAGGTGAGCAGAATAAGAACCTTTCGCAGGTGAACAATGTAATCAAAGAGCTTACTGATTTCGGTCTTAACGGCAATGACTGGATCATAGCGCTCGGAGGCGGCGCAGTTCACGATATCGCAGCTTTTGCGGCTTCGCTTTATACGGGAAGATCGCGTTATATCGCTGTTCCGACAACGCTCTCATCTATGGCTGAAACCAGCTGTTCCGACAGGGCATTTCTTAATTCGGGAAGCCGTAAGAATACTGCTTCCGTACCTGTTGCACAGACGGCTGTTTTTATCGATCCGAAGTATCTTTCCACAGTTCCGAAAAAGTATATACCGAATGGGTATGCCCAGATAATAAGATATGCTCTGTTGTCTGATTTCGGGCTTCTGACGGCGCTTATCGAATTGTCAGATTCCAGCCCTTCGGACATAAGAGTATTCCTTAACCGTGTTTATGCCGCCAGGGCGGCAATAGACAGAAAGAATCCCGCGCTCCTCACGTTGGGAAGCGAACTTTCAGAAGCTATTGAAGGGTACTTCAGGTTCATGAACTATTCTGAAGGAGAGGCTCTGGCTTTAAGCCTTTATGCGACTGTTCCGGATAAGGCAAAGGCAGCCATCGCAGCTGTATATATAAAGCTGAATCTTCCCACGGAGCTTAAGGGGGTCAGCTTTAATGCGATCATGAATTCGCTTAAGGAATCCTACCGTAAAGGATCTTCTGCGGATAAACCCCTTGTCTGCTATGAGGAAAAGGATGGCAGGGGAAGCTGGGAGATCAGAAATCCCTCGACGGTTGAGGCTTTGGAGATACTTGAGAACAGACTTAAGAAAATTACGGCAGTCTCCTCTCCGATTGCCTCAAATGATGAGAAGTCTTAGTGTATAATTACCGGGTTATGAAAAGAGATATCTTCAGGAAAATAATCGCGTTAACTGCCTGTGTCACTGTTCTGGCACAGCCTTTGCTCCTGTCATCATGCAAGAACAAGAATAAGAACGCTGAAAAGCCTGCCGATTACGGTTCTTTCGGATCGGACATTGCCCGTGAGATCGCGAAAAAATATCCTGACAGAAGGCCTTATTCCACTGGTGAGAGCCAGACAGGCGCTTATATTGAAGAAAAGATAAAAGAACTCGGCTATCAGCCTGAAGTACAGTCTTTCAACGGTTCTGACGGCGGCAGTTCGAATAACTACATAGTCAGGATCGAAGGAACAGGGTTTTATTGCGCCAAGGATGACGGAACGTTCGAACTGGAACACAGGGTCGCGATCATTGGAACCCATTACGATGCTGCGCTTCTGCCCGAATTTGTTGAAGAAGAGTCATATGACGAAGATGAGGATTATGACGACGAGGATTATGAGGACGAAGACGATGAGTATGAGGAAGAAGAGACTTCTGAGATCAAATATGTCTTCGACGGCATTTCCGATAACGCTTCCGGAACGGCATGCATCCTTACTGCGCTGATGGCTTACAGGGATTATAAAAATGTCGGTTATGACGTCTGGTTTGTTTTTTTCGGTGCCGGAACTGATGATTTCTCAGGTGCGAAAGCATTTTACACGTCTCTCAGTCCCGAAGAAAGAGACAGTATCGATGTAATGTATGATGTCGACAGCCTTTATGCGGGTGATAAGGTGTATGCTTCCGCCGGATTTAAATCGATCGTCTCCGGCAAGAAGTATGAGCTGCGCCGTAAGCTTTACCAGGCTTATGACGTCTGCTTCGCAAATACGCTTTTCACAAATTACGGGTTCGATCTTTATTATAATGAGTCCGGTATCAAGACTGACATCGATGAAGACGGCCTCAGTGACATTTTCAAGGAAATGCCTAATACGACATCCGATTTCAGCGTGTTTGACGATAAGATGATCCCTATAGTCTATTTTGAGAGTTATGAATACAACTTTACGGCCCTGAGCCAGATGAAGGAGACTAAGAACCTGAGCCTTCAGGATTTTGGCGGGAACGTCAGGAGAACACCTTCCGACTGCTCATATTTCCTTGATTCGGTTCTTGTCGAAGAGGATTATGACCGTAATGGCGACGGCGAGATCGACTGCACCGGAGACAGGCTCCAGATAAGGATCAACTGCGTTGCTTTTATCATCATAGAATCGCTCCTCAAGGGTTCAGACAAGGGAATGACACCTTCAGAATATGAAGCTTACAGGGTGGAACAGACAAAACAGACGTATACTTCCGAGTCCTATCTGGTATAAGCGGATTTAACGGCCTTCCCGTTCTCATGCAAAAAAACCGACATTGATTTATCTTCCTTATGCTATACTAAATAAGATAAGCATAAAGAAGAAGGACATTGTCGATGTCTAACACATCTTTCATCAGCCAAATATTCGAATTCCTGGGAGAGCTTTTTAACAGCCTTGATAAAGGCACGCTTTTCTTTGGAAGTGTTTGGGATTTCATAAGATATGCGGTAGATATCGTTCTCGTTACTTTCCTTTTCTACACGCTTCTCATGTTCATCAGACAGACAAGAGCATGGCAGCTTATCAAAGGTATCGTTCTGATCCTGGTTTTCGTTGCATTCTGCGGAATTGTCGGACTCGACATGGTCGGATTCCTCTTCAACAGATTGCTTTACATTGTCGCCATACTGTTTGTCGTATTATTCCAGCCGGAACTGAGAAGAGCGCTGGAGACCGTGGGTCTTCGTACATCCAGCGCTACGAGTCCTTTCAGACACAGTGAATCGGTAATGACAAAGGAAGAACTTAATGCCTTTATCAAGGAAATAAGTTCTGCCTGCAAAGAGATGTCGAGAACATATACAGGAGCTTTGATCCTCATCGAGAGACATACAAGGCTTGATGAGCTCTTATCTCAGGAAAACGTAGTTGCGTTTGATTCCGAGGTTACCAGTTCGGTTCTTCAGAGCATTTTCTACAAGGGTTCGCCCATGCATGACGGCGGCCTCCTTATCAGGGACGGAAGGATCATCGCTGCAAGATGCCACGTTCCGCTTTCAGTCACCATGCATTCTCTAGAGCGTGCCGGAACGCGCCACAGGGCAGCTGTCGGTGCCAGTGAAATGGGTGATACCGTTGCGGTAGTCGTATCAGAGGAAAGAGGAAAGACTTCCATCGCAGTTAACGGAAGACTTTTCGAGATGAAATCAACAAAGGAACTTGAGGCAAATCTTTCATATCTCCTGGGTCTTAAGGAGTATGGCGGCGAACAGAAGACATTCATCGGTAAGTTCCTTGATAAACTCCACGGTAAAACCGATTCCGAAAATGAAGTGTTGAGCCAGGAAGAAGTCGGAAAATCCGCTAAAGGCAAGACATCTCAGGCTTCCGGTCCTGTTATTGCAGAGACACAGGTCGAGGTCGCAGGCGAGACTTCAGTGCCTATATCCATAAGGACCAAGGTCGCAGACCAGACTTCTAATTCAAAGAGAGTCGGTACTGCCACCAGGATAATCTTTTTCGTAATATCGTTATTGTTATCGCTGTCTCTCTGGGTCTACATACAGATCATTAACAACCCTGTTGTTACAAGAGACATCACAGTTCCGATCCAATATGATCAGACCGAGAAGCTTCCGGCGAACATGGATGTATCATATCCCATCAAGACCGTTGACCTTGAGATCGTAGGACGGGCTGAGACGGTTAACTCGATGACCGCCGATGACATTGTCGCAACTATCGATTATTCACAGCTTACTGCAGGTGATACCGGCGTTGTAGAACTACCCGTTACTGTCAGCGGAAAAGACGGAAATGTTTATTTCCGTGTCGAGCGCCAGCTCCCGGAGACCATATCCGTTACGGTCTACTCGGTCAATTAACAGATTTTTATTGCCTTAGGGCAGAAAGGATTTATTTATGTTAGAAACAAAAGACCTTATCGATTTGACGCATACCCTTGCCGCTCCCATTTTGGAAGACAAGAAGTACCCCTGGGAAGCGCTTCCGCTCATCAAGGAATTTATCCTGCAATTAGGTCCCACGCTTGACCCTGAAGTATATGAGAACAAGGGCGAAGGCATCTGGATCGCTAAGAGCGCCAAGGTTTTTGATTCAGCATATATCGCAGGCCCCTGCATCATCGGACCGGAGACGGAAGTTCGTCAGTGCGCATTTATCAGAGGCAGCGCTCTTATCGGAAGCAAGTGCGTTATAGGAAATTCCACCGAGCTTAAGAACGTGATCATCAGCGATAACGTTCAGGTTCCTCACTACAATTATGTTGGTGACTCGATCCTCGGTTTCAAGTCACATCTCGGTGCCGGTGCCATCACATCCAACGTTAAATC
>JAEFAV010000012.1 GCA_016288885.1 Saccharofermentans sp. | reverse complement strand
TTGTATTTTTTAATGAACAAAGACCAGCATATTCTTTGAATTATTTAACACCTAAAGAATTCCGAGAAAAATATAGTGCCTGAATAAAAAAACAAAAATCAGTGTCCAAAATATATTGACTAGTACAAGTCCCAGTGGATCAAGGGTTTACGACAAGATTCATACCAACAAAGTCAAAGAAAAACCGACAGGATTACCGACAACTTCTAGAACAAAATCGACAAACGCCGACACGATATAACAAGAACCCACAAGGAATCTCTGAAATCACTTACAGAAACCGACAAAGAACTGACAAACTATAAGGGACCGGGACGTGTATATCTGGGCGGCAAAAAAGAGATCAAAACACCGATATTCAAGGCTCGGCATCTTTGATACAAGGTGCGCCTTGCGCACCTTAAACACTACACAGCACCTGCGAGCAGGCGGTCAAGAGCGCACGAAGTGCGGGGCAGAGCCCGTACTCTTGACGGCTAATGCGAAGCAGGTGCTATTTCTTAATGGTTCAATGAGATATTAAGTATCTCCGTAATACTCGTCATCATCGTATCCGCCGACGTAGCTGATGTTGAAGATCACCATGGGGCGGCGGCCGGACTTGGAGTAGACGAAGTTCTTGATCTGTTCTCGGAAATTCCTCTTCTGGAGGAAGGCTTCTATGCTGCCTGCTTTGTTGCTGGCCTGCTTAAGAAGGTCGTCGACTTTGTCGGAGATCTGTTCGTGAAGGATGTCTTCGTTGTTGTCGCTGTCAAAGCAACCGATGGAATTGACGGCAGGTGAGCAGGCAAGGTCGCCTGTATCTTCGTCAACGGTGATTGCGATTGCAAGACAACCGTCTTCGCTTAAGTGGATCCTGTCGGTAAGAACCTTGTCATCGGCATCGACCGTGCCGGTGCCGTCGATGAGGACGGGAGCGGCAGGGACGTGATCTGCGATCTTTGCGCCGTCTTCAGTGAGTTCCAATACGGCTCCGTTTTCGAGAATGTAGATGTTATCTTCGTTCATGCCTAGGTTAACTGCCATTTCTTTATGGAGGCAGAGCATACGGTATTCGCCGTGAACGGGGATGAAGAATTTCGGCTTGATGAGGGTGTGGAGCATCATGAGCTCGTCTCTGTAGGCGTGGCCTGATACGTGGACGTCTGCAAGGGACTGGTAGATGACATGGGCGCCCTTTTTGTAGAGTTCATTAATGAGGCGGTAGATCGGCTTTTCGTTGCCCGGGATAGGGTCGGCGGAAATGATGACCGTGTCGCCTTTTGTAATATCGACGGCGTTGTGCGAGGAATAGGCCATACGCGTTAGCGCACTCATCGGTTCGGCCTGTGAGCCTGTCGTGAGGACGACGATCCGGTTGTCAGGATAGTTGTCTATCGCATCGATATCGATAAGAGTGTCGGGCTTAATGTCGATGTAGCCCAGTGTGTTTGCGATGTTGAAGACCTGTACCATGGAACGTCCGGAGAGACAGACGTGGCGGCCGTATTTCTCGGCTGCGGTGATGATCTGCTGCATGCGGTGAACGTGGGATGAGAAGGTGGCAACGATTATGCGGCCTTCTGCTTTCCTGAAATAATGCGAGAAAGCTTCGCCGACGTGTTTCTCGGAAGGCGAGAACCCTTCGATCTCCACATTTGTGCTCTCGCACATGAACATCAGGACGCCCTCTTTACCGAGCTCACCAAGACGCTGGAGATTTATAGTCTTACCGTTGATCGGAGTATAGTCGATCTTAAAGTCGCCGGAATGGACGATCCTTCCGACGGGCGTGTTGATGCAGAGCGCATATGAGTCTGCGATCGAATGGTTGACCCTGATGAATTCGGCTGAGAAAGAATTGCCTAATTGAATGATGTCGCCGTTCTTGCAGGTCGTAAGCTTGATGTCCTTGAAAGGAACGTTCTTGTCCTGAAGCTTAAGCTTTATCAGTTCAATAGCCATAGTGCCGCCGAAGACGGGACACTTGAATTCCCTTAAGAAGTAGGGAAGTGAGCCGATGTGATCCTCGTGACCGTGAGTGATGAGGATGCCTTTGATCTTCTCCTGATTGCGTCTTAAATATGTGAAATCGGGAATGACGCAATCGACTCCCGGCATGTTTTCTTCGGGAAAGCTCATGCCGCAGTCTACGATTATTATGTCATTATTGTATTCAAAGGCGGTCATGTTCTTGCCGATCTCGCCGATGCCGCCCAATGGAATGATCTTTACCGGATTCGTATTCTTATACTTGGGGTTATTGTACCCGTGTCTTTTTGAATTGCTGCTCATATTTTTTCCTTATGTAAAATACAAATACTTCCCATCGGAAATGAGAAGTATCTGCTTATGTTGATCGTTGTTTTTACACTACGTAAACTGTGCGGTTGCAGGTGCTGTAGTTGCCCGTCTCACCATCATCGGCATAGATGTCTATGTGGTAGCCCTTAGCGCCGGGACCGGTGTCTTCTACGGTGTAATATCCGTCTCCACCCAAAGGATCGTTCTCGATGTAGATCACGGTTCCTGCGGGGAAAACAGACCAGTCAGCGCCGCACGTCCTGCCCTGTGTGCATGTCGTACCTGTTGCAGTGGTGGTGCTGTATGATCCGTCGCTCATCTTTACAGGTCCGTAGAAAGTAATCTTACAGACATGTCCTTCGCCTGAAGGTGTGGTTGCCACAGCCTCCACGGTCGTAGTCGTTGCAGCCTCAGTCTGTTTCTGCGTGGGCTTGGGCGTGGGAGAAGGCTTAGGCTTCGTTTCTGTAGTATAGTCTTTACTTACGTAGTTTCCGTTATAAGTCTTATACCATCCGTTAGAGGTAACAGCGACGACGTCTATCTGGTCACCGGCATAGACAGTCTTAACGATATCGTATTCTGTGCCCGGACCGGATCTTACATTGACTGTAGTGGTTGCATAGACTGCAATATATAATTCCTTCTCGGTGATCTTTTCTGCCGTTTCCGCAGTTGTTGTCGTGCCTTCCGTTGCTTCGGCTGTTTCTTCTGTGGTTTCTATGGCGGTTGCCTCAGTTGTTTCCGTTGTCTCGGAAGCCGAGGATGATGCTGAAGTCTGGGACGTTGCCACTGAAGAAGAGGCAGCAGCAGATGATTCAGAAGTCTCTGAAATGACTGCCGATTCGGTGACGTCCGGCTCTGATGTTTCGGTCTGGTCAGGAAGAATGGAAGACTCTACCGTGGTCTCGATTGGCTGAGCCTGTACGGTCTTGGTGTTAAGAGCTGTATCTACGGCAAATGTAGCTGTTGCGCAGACGAAAATGACTACGCTGCAGTTAACGGCTGAGATGATCTTAGCGCGTGTAATGTTATAGAATTCTTTAACTCCTACAAGCTTCAAAAGCAGATTCTCCTTGTTGTATTTGCGCCATATTTAAGCGCATAAATTCAATATTATTATATCATACTTATATTTTTGGGCATTCTAAGTGAAAAAGTGGGTATTTTTGCAAGAGTTTTCAGGCGTGTTTTCGCACAATGCCCAATAAATAAAGGCTCTTACCGCAAAAGTGATTTTGAGTAAAGCGTTTTTTGAAATTTGTCAATTGATTGTCACAACTCTGCAAAGCATGACATATTCTAAGCGTCTATAATCTAAATCACCGCAAGGGAGATTATGTGAGGGGGTAAGAGCTGATGTCTTTGGGACGCGTACGCAAACCGGCCAGGCGAGAGACTTATGGCACGACAGAACGAGATGTCGAGAAAAAGCGTACACGTCTATACTTTATCTGTGCTCTGATCATCCTTGCATGTATCATTCTTGATGTTCTATTCTTCATTGGAATCTTCTCCGTTTAATTGCAAAAACAAGACCTCTCGTATATACTTTACCCCGTAAAAATATTAATAAATAAGGGAGCAAGATATGAGAGTTTCCGAGCTTTTTCTGGCTACACAAAGAGAGATACCTGCTGATGCAGAGATACCTTCACACAGATTGATGTTAAGAGCGGGTCTTATCCGCAAGATGGCCTCCGGCGTTTATTCGTTCATGCCCATGGGTTACCGTACCTACAGGAAGGTTGAGGCAGTTATCAGGGAAGAGATGGATAAGGCAGGAGCTCAGGAGCTCATAATGCCTGCACTTCTTCCTGCTGAGGCTTACCAGGGTTCAGGCAGATGGGAGAAATTCGGTCCTGAGATGTTCAGACTGACAGACCGCGGCGGAAGAAGCTTCTGTTTAGGTCCTACGCACGAAGAACCTTTCACTGAAGCCGTAAGAGATTCCATCAGATCTTATAAGCAGCTTCCTGTAACGCTTTATCAGATACAGCATAAGTACAGAGACGAGAAGCGCCCGAGATTCGGAGTTATCAGGGCAAGAGAGTTCGTCATGAAGGATGCATATTCCTTCGACGTTGACGAGGCTGGCCTTGATGTCTCATACAAGAAGATGTATGACGCTTACCGTGCCATTTTCGACAGACTGGGACTGGATTACACGATCGTTGATGCCGATTCCGGTGCAATGGGCGGATCAGGTTCACAGGAGTTTATGGTAAAGAGTGAAGTAGGCGAAGATGCCATCTGTTTCTGCGACGAGTGCGGTTATGCGGCCAATGAGGAGAAGGCAGGCTGGACAAGAGGCGCTGCCGATACTGCTGAAGAGCTTGCTATCGAAAAGATACATACGCCTGACGTAAAGACGATCGAAGAACTCTGCGGTTATCTTAATTGCGGACCTGATGCTTTCGTTAAGACTATCCTTTACAACATTGACGGAAATTTCGTAGCTGCAATGTGCAGGGGCGACAGGGACATCAACGAGACAAAGCTAGGTAACCTCTATGACGCTACAGAGATGGAGCTCGCTGCTTTTGCAGACGTGGAGATGATCACGGGCGCAAAGGTCGGTTTCGCAGGTCCTGTAGGTCTTAAGCAGAAGATCGACATCGTTGTCGATCCCGAAGTTACCGGAATGAAGAACTTTGTAGTCGGTGCATGTGAGAGCGATTACCATTTCAAGAACGTAAACATCGGAAGAGACTTCGAAGCAGATAAGGTAGCTGATATCACAAACGCAAAAGCAGGTGATATCTGCCCTAAGTGCGGAAAAGGAAAGCTCGGAATGGCAAGAGGCGTTGAGGTAGGACATATCTTCAAACTCGGCACAAAGTATTCTGATGCATTAGGCTGTGTATACCTTGATAACAACGGCAAGGAACACAGCATGGTAATGGGCTGCTACGGTATCGGCGTATCGAGAGTCCTTGCTGCTATCATCGAGCAGTATCACGATGATGACGGAATCATCTGGCCTTCAATAGTTGCACCTTACAAGATCATCGTCGTTCCCACAAAGGCAAATGACGAAGAGATCATGGGCGTTGCAGAGAAGATCTACGGTGATCTTACCGCAGCAGGCTGCGAAGTGCTGATAGATGACAGAAACGAGCGTCCCGGCGTTAAGTTCAAGGATGCGGATCTGCTCGGTATTCCGCTCCGTATCACGGTCGGAAGAAGAGCCGGTGAAGGTATCGTGGAAGTCAAGAGAAGAAATTCTGACGAGACTTCAGAGATCTCAGTTGACGAAGCGGTCAGGATTGCTAAGGAGATCTGATAATGTCTTTGAGGCTGATAGCATCTCTGATGCTTAGTGCTTCTATATTCTTCGGTTCAGTTCCGTTTTCGGGTTTTCCCGGAAAGGATAATCCCGACGGAATTGTGGCCTTTGATGGCTCATTCGTTCCTGCATCTTACGATTCATATGAAGTGACGCTTGCAGACGGGGGGACTGTGAAAATGAGTCTTACCGGAAGCAAAATGATCCTTGACCCGAGTGATGACAGGTCATTTGACATTACTCTTTCAAAGTGTTCGAATCAGAAGACCGTCAAGAGTTTTTTCCGGGGCGGTGATGTTTTCGATATCGAACTGGCAAGCTATATGAATGATGGAGAGATCTATTACCTCTCGCTGTCTTATGATGCTTTCGGTACGAGTATTACCAACGGCAACAACATAGTTTTCAAGAACGGTAATAACGTTTACTTCTGGAAGTCTGCAAATTACGAATATAACCTCGAGACTTGTTCGGAGATGTGGACTGACGAGCAGTCTCTGAAAGAATGCTTAGAGCCCCAGAACGACGTCGAATGTGATGATCCGGAGGTCGTCCGGTATTCAATGATGATCTGCGACGGTGCTGCTGACGATTGGGAGAAAGTCTATCGTATTTATGATTACATTGCGCACGGAATGGCTTATGACAACGTTGAGTCGAATGACAATTCCTGTACATATCAGGACAGCGCATTGGATGTTTTAAGAGACGGTAAAGGATTATGTGAGGGCTTTGCCAATGTTTTTGTTGCTCTCTGCAGAGCACAGGGAATCCCGGCAGCAGTTGAATTCGGATTGGGTTATGGAAGCTATGGGGATATGATATCAAGAACTCCGCAGGAAGGCGAATTGGCAGATCATGCCTGGGCTGCGGTTTTCCTGGGAGGCAAGTGGCTTTTTGTCGATCCCACTTATGATATTTCCAAGTACTATTACAGCTCCGGTTATACATCCTCGAGCGATGATGAAACGAATTATTATCTACTTCCTTTGGAGTCTTTCTCGAATGATCACGTGATAATGGATGCAGATACAAGACACGGTATCGAGTCATCAGGAAGCTGCGGGCCGGATGCGAGATATAAGATCACGCGTGACGGTACATGCTATATCTGGGGTTCAGGAAAGCTTAAAATGCCTGTCGGTGTTAACTGTTTCAATAAGATCGTTTTCGATGAGAACTGCACCATTACCTATATCGAAAAGAACTGCTTTAACGACTGCGACCTGATCACTACGGTAATACTTCCAAGAAGTGTTAAAAACATAGAAGAGTATGCATTTAAATCGTGCGAAGACCTGGAATATGTATATATTCCGGAAAGCTGTAAAAAGATCGGCAATCAGGCATTCGATTATTGCGATGAATTAAGTTACATAAGGATACCTGATTCGGTCAAGGAGATCGGATCCTGGGCATTTGACGATTGCCCGAGGCTTTACATCAGCGTACCGTCGCATCTGGCAGATTTCGTTGATGATTATTCGACGATGCCTATGTATATCGAGGTAAGATAAAAAATTATATATGGTCCTGAAAGACCGGATTGACGGAGAGGGTTATGTCTTATATTGAATTTCGCGACGTAAAAAAGATCTATAAAACCGGGTCCGTCAATGTCACCGCGCTTGACGGATGTGATTTCTTTATCGAAAAGGGTGAGCTCTGTGTTATAGTCGGGCAGTCCGGAGCGGGTAAAACAACACTTCTTAATATCCTCGGAGGAATGGACAGACTTACGTCCGGCAGAGTCTATCTCGACGGCAAAGAGATATCGGTATTGGGAGCAAATGAACTGGCCCTGTTCAGAAGACAGAATGTCGGGTTTGTTTTCCAGTTCTATAATCTTATTCCGAACCTCACGGCTTATGAGAACGTCGAGATGGCCGCGCAGCTTGTAAAAGATCCGATAGATTGTGATCTCCTGATGAATGAAGTAGGTCTTGCAGACCGTAAGAATAATTTTCCTGCACAGCTCTCCGGAGGTGAGCAGCAGAGAGTCGCAATAGCAAGGGCGATCGCAAAGAACCCCAAGCTCCTTCTCTGCGACGAGCCGACCGGTGCTTTGGACTATCAGACAGGAAAAGCAATCTTGAAGTTACTGCAGTCATTGAGCACGGAGAAGGGCATGACAGTGGTAATAATCACACACAACTCGGCTCTTACCGCCATGGCGGACAGAGTCATCAAGGTAAAGAACGGCAGGATCACGAGTAATGTGGTAAACGAGAATCCCGTAAACGTAGATACGATCGAATGGTAATGAGCTCTTACGTTAAGACTGTCTTAAGATCAATAAAACTTACACTGCCCAGGTTTATCGCGATATTTGCGATAATCGCTTTGGGTGTAGGTTTTTTCGCCGGTCTTAAGGTCACTACGCCTTCGTTCGTCTATACTGCCGACAAATACACGAAAGACCTCTCTTTGTTCGATTTCAAGCTGATCTCGACAATCGGTTTTACAGATGAAGATATCGAGGAACTGGCCAAGAGGACTAATGCGGTAGTCGAAGGCGCATATTCTGCTGACTGTTCTGCGAGAATGGGTGATAACGTAAGCACTGATACGGTGCGCTTCCTGTCTATAACCGAAAACGTAAACAGGCTCAGCCTTGAGACCGGAAGGCTTCCTCAGAAAGATGATGAAATAGTCATTGATGCATACAGGTTTCCTGAGATCGAGTTAGGAACAAAACTCGTATTATCTGATGAGACCTCCGCAAAATCTCTGGAGATGTTTAAGTACAGGGAATACACGATCGTCGGAACTGCAAGATCTCCCATTTATCTGAATTTCCAGAGAGGTACTTCAGACGAAGGTTCGGGAAGTGTTACTTACTATGTCTGCGCGCTTCCGGGCGCATTTGATTCAGAGTATTATACCGAGGCATATCTTTATGCAAACACAGGTTTTTATATCTATTCTGACGAGTATAAGGATTGGGCCGGAACTGCAGAAAGGCAGTATAAGGTTGCATTGAGGAGTGTTATCAATGACAGGTTCGAGTCGATATTAAGAGATGAATACGACAAGCTCTATGACGGTGTTGACGAATTCAATGAAGGCATAGATGATGCAAGAAAAGAACTTGAAGATGCCCGCAAAAAACTTGATGATGCAAAGAAAGAACTGGAGGATGCCCAAGAAGAGCTTGATAAAAAGAAAAAAGAACTTGATGACGGCAAGGCTACCCTTGATGAATCCCGTGATCAGCTTTATCAATATGAGCAGGAACTGTATTCGACCAAGGTCCAGCTTGATGAAGCAGGGGAAAGGGCAGAAAGCGCCAAAGCTGAATTGGACAGCCTCAAGAAAAATATAGATGCTCTTCATAAAGAGATCACCGATGCACGTTCTGAGCTCAGAAACGACAGGACAGAGGTATCTGCCAGAAAAGCAGTGCTCGAATATTCCGTTACGGTTTACCAAAACGCGATAAAAAGTCTGGAAGCCGGCATAGAGGACAGTAAGGCGAGGCTCGAACAGGCAGATAACGACTGGGACAGATTTTGGATCGAGGGCCAGCTCAATGCCCAGGAGGAATCCAAGGCCAACTATGAGTTTTTGTTGAAACAGGCTGAGAAGGAGATGGAAGAGCTTGATGAAAAAGCTTCCGGATTTGAGGCCAGAGAGAAAGCAATAAAAAACAAGCAAAAGAGCTATGACAGCAAAGTCGCAGATTATAACGATAAATATCAGGCATATATGTCGGATAAGCTTCAGTATGATACGGGGATCAGTACTTATGAGAGTTCCAAGGCCCAGTATGACAGCGCATACTCACAGTATCTGAGCGGACTTGCCCAGTACGAAGACGGCCTGGAGCAGATCGAAGATACTCAGGCGCAGATAGATGACGGCTGGAAAGAATACCGTGACGGTATTTATGAATACTGGAAAGGTTATACGGAATTCTCTTCTACGGCTGATAATGTGTTCAGGTCCAACCTCCAGTACGGATATGAAGTCCTGGAAAGCATTGACGATCCCGATACATATATACTCGGAAGAGACAAGAATACGGGCTATGTCTGCTTTGATAATGACTCACAGATAGTTGACGGCGTGTCGGCAGTCTTCCCGGTATTTTTCTTCGCCATTGCCGCTTTGGTATGCTCTACTACCATGAGCAGGATGGTAAGCGACGAAAGAGGCATCATCGGAACGATGAGGGCGCTCGGTTATTCTGATTTCGCGATAGTGATGAAATACGCCATTTACGCGGGTTCCGCAGCAATATTGGGTAGCGTTCTGGGATATCTCGGAGGGACGAAGCTCTTTCCGTATGTCATATGGGAAGTTTATAAGATGATGTATGGATTCACGTCGCTCTCTTTCAGAAACAGCGTTCCGTTGTTCTTCCTTGTCCTTGCAGTCTCGCTCCTCTGCACGGTCGGTGTTACTGTAGTAACATCATTGTCTGCACTTAAGGGAATGCCTGCAGAGCTCATAAGGCCCAAGGCGCCGCTTCCGGGCAAGCGCATTCTTCTGGAATACGTCGGTTTTATATGGAAGAGGCTTAAGTTCCTTCATAAGGTGTCTTTGCGAAATGTATTCCGCTTCAAAAAGAGGATGTGGATGATGATCGTCGGCATAGCCGGATGCACGTCGCTGCTTCTTACCGCTTTCGGTCTTTACGACTCGATCTGCAACCTCGTAAACGTTCAGTATGACAACATCATGAAATACGATGTTGACATCATGTTCGATGATAAATACAGGCAGTATGAACTTGAAGAGGCTGCCATAAATGCAGGTAAAGATGCGGGCGTTAATTATGAATATGCGATCGTTAAGAGCGATTCTGCCAAGAATAACAGTTCAGGCTATGTAAGGGACGTCGGCCTATTCATTTCTGACGATCCCAATATCGACACGATCTTCGGCCTCATGGATGTAAAGACAGGAGAGAAGCTGTCATGGCCGGCTGACGGCGAAGTAGCTATCTCGCAGAAGCTTGCCGAGAAGAATAAGATCAAGGCAGGGGACACTGTAACATTGTTATACGGCGACGATGAGCATGAAGTAACCGTCAAAGTAGGTGAGGTCTTCATGAATTACACCTTCCATTATGTTCTTATGACGCCTGCGACCTACAGGGAGTTTTTCGGAAAACCCTATGCTCCGGAAACCCTTCTTATCTCGACAGAAAACAAGACCCAGGAGGAAGGATATAAGTTCGCGTCATACCTGTCCGATAACTATGACCTCAAGACATGGTCGGTTACTTCAGATTCCAGGGAAAGCTTTTCCAATACCATGGAACGTTTGAATTATGTAATAGTCCTTGTCATCAGTTGCGCTGCCGCCCTTGCGTTCATTGTTCTCTTTAACCTCAATAACATAAACATAACTGAACGTATCAGAGAGATTGCGACTCTAAAGGTCATGGGATTTAACCGCGTTGAGACCGGAGCATATGTAACGCGCGAAAACATAATGCTCGTTATTATGGGATATTTCGCAGGAATCCCATTAGGATTCCTGCTCCACAGATTTGTAATGAGCCAGATAGCAATGGATATAGTCACCTATGACGTAAGGATCTCGCCTTTAAGCTATCTGTATTCGCTGGCTTTCGTAATCCTGTTCTCCACGATAGTTAACCTGATAATGCGTGCCAGGATCGAGAAGATCGACATGGCGGAGTCATTAAAGAGCGCGGAGTGATTATTCTTCGCCTTCACCCATCCAGCTCTGGTGGTAATTCTTGCGGCGGTACTCTTCAGGAGTCATGCCGGTGGACTTCTTAAATACCTGGATGAAGTGTGACTGGGATGAGAATCCGAGGTAATTAGCGATCGTGAGGGAGGACTCGTCCAGATGCCTTAACATGTTGCATGCTACGTTGATCTTCTGGTCCCTGATGTAGCGGCTCAGTGTGATGCCCATCTCCTGCTTGAAGAGCTTCGAAAGATAGCTTGAATTAAGGGATAATGAGTCAGCAATCGATTCCACGGTGAGATTTTCCTGGATGTGTGATCTGATGTAATCTATCGCTACCACGATGTGGCGTGATACGACGCGGTTCTTGGACAGATCGCTCATCTTTCGGCAATACATGCGGAGCATGTCATTCTGAACGTTGTATATCTCATCTACAGTGCTTGCGGCATCGATCAGCTCGATGTAGATATCACTGAGATTATAAGCGACTGAGATCTCGAGACCTGCTTCTATGCAGAATCTGCTTACGAGGGCAGTGAGGATTACCGTGTGATATTTGACATTACGTACTTTGTCGGGGCTTAAGACGCCGAGTGTCTGGGTCGCGCCTATCGTTTTGAGGGCTTCTTCGAGCCTGTGCATGTTTCCGCTCGCAACGAGTTCATAGAAACTTATCTCATGATTATATGCGACCTGACGGTTGCCGGATTCGCCTTCGTCCATCAGTCTTTTTGCGAGTTCCTTCTCGATATTCATATGTTATCCCCTTCCGAAAACGTGCATTGATGCAAAAAATGTTATATCTATAACAAAAATTTTATATTTCTTTTCTCGAAGTGTAAAGCATACGTTCAAAATAGGTTTATGAAAAATATTACAAACTCGTAGAATAGGGGCTTTGAGCTCAAATTCTTATTGAGTTATTTCTCGAAAAGTAATAAAATTTTTACGATAGAAAGATGATGGAGGGATGTGCATTTATGACTGATGAACTTAAAGACATTATCTATGCCGATTTGTTCAGATACACCGGTAATGCACGCCGCTACAAGAACATCTACGCCTGCTATCTTGAAGAGAGAAGGTCAAGCCCCGAGTTCAGCTACATAAGCGTAATGAGACGTACGAGGTATTATGCTGACCAGATCAAGAAGCATGACGGCATCAAAAAGAAGCTTTATCAGCTCAAGTTTGGCGTAAGCAACTTCAGACTCGACAGACTGAGCCGAAAATATCATTTCCAGATACCTTACGATACCGAGATAGGCAAGGGCTTTTATCTTGCACATTTCGGCCGTGTCATCATTCACCCGAAGAGCGTTATCGGTCACAACGTCAATGTATCGACAGGTGTTGTAATCGGCACCCAGTTCAGAGGTAAGAGAAAGGGTTCTCCGCATATCGGCAACTATGTTTGGATCGGTGCAAATGCAGTAATCGTAGGTAATATCAGGATCGGCAACAACGTCCTTATTGCGCCCGGCGCATATGTCAATTTTGACGTTCCGGACGGTTCCATCGTAATCGGCAACCCGGGACTCATCAGAAGGTCGCCCGGTGCCACATTGAATTACATCAATAACACCATTCTCTTCGACGAATACAATGTTCGTTCGGACGGAGTCAAACAGTGGTAGAGCCTTCGGTTTACAGACAAAACAGAGAGCGCTTTGCCGCCGCGTTGCCGGACCGCACCGCGGCGCTGCTTTTCTCTGGAGAAGAAAAGCACATGACGCGTGATTCCGATTACAGGTTCTTTGCTGACCGGAATTTCTTTTATCTTACGGGACTGGAGCGTCCCGGTTTCGTACTCGTCATTGAAAAGAATGAAGGCGAGGTCATCTCGCGCATATATGCTCCTTCAAGGGATTCCATGAAAGAACGCTGGCACGGCAAGCGGATGGATCATGAGGATGTGGCTATTGCCTCGGGCCTTTCTCCTGAAGATGTTTTCGATCTTGAGAAATATGAAGAAAAAGAGTTCGAACTCATCAAGAACACTGATATCAGGATCTTTCTGGATCAGTCCTCTGTTATGGCGAGACCTTTTGAGCTTAAGAAGCAGATCGAGAAAGACGGAAGAAAGGTAAGTGACCTTTCAGAGATAACGACTTCGCTTAGGCTTGTTAAGCAGCCCTATGAGATCGAAGCGATCAGGGAAGCTGCCAGGATCACAGAAGAAGCAATCGAAGAGATGAAGACTCTGATCCGTCCCGGTGTTTCCGAGTATGAACTCTATCTCAAGCTCGAGTACGAGATAGCGAAAAGAAGTTCCATGGCATTTGCCTTCGAGACCATCGTCTCCTGCGGAAAGAATGCTTTCTACCTTCACCATTCCGAGCCCGAGAAGGATGACGACGGATTGGCAAAAGAAGGATCTATAATCCAGATCGATGTCGGTGCCAGATCTGACGGTTATTGTGCCGATATTTCGAGAGTGTTCTTCGTGGGAGCACCTGCTGATGAAGATGATAAGAGAATGAAACTTCTTGGGCTTATTCAGGCTCTCAGGAAGGCTGCTTTTGAGTTCATCGCGCCCGGTAAAACGTTTGCCGGACTTAATTCACAAATGTATGACATCGCCGGCAAATGGCTTGCAGGACAAGGACTAATACCTGATAATTTTACGGAAGAGGAGGTGCGCCGTTACTACTGGCACAACACTTCTCACTATCTCGGACTTGATGTTCATGACGTCGGACCGAGAGACAAGGAATTTGAAGCGGGTAATTGTCTTGCAGTAGAACCCGGTGTGTATATCCCCGAGTGGGACACCGGCTTCAGGATCGAGGACGACTGCCTGGTAACTGAAGAAGGCTGTCAACTCCTGAGCTCCGGGAAGGACAGCCCGGAGGGAATAATTGTCGGATAACAGTTCAGGTGTAACCGCCATTCTCGTTGCGGTATTGATAATCCTATTATTGGTCCTTGTCGCAGGAGGACTTTTAATGCTGTTCCTGAATTATACCGACAAGATATTCAAGAAGGTCTTCAGAAGACCCAAGCCCCTTCCTCAGGTCGACAGATCACCAAAAAAGATCGACAGAAGCACTATAATCGGACGCGGAAAAAACTGGTTCTATTCATTCCACAACGAGTGGCTGGGAGTAAGGACGACATCCTTTGACGGATGCAAACTGTCCGGTTATTACAGGCCATCCTCAGACTCAACTTGCAGGAACATGGTCATACTGGTCCACGCCTACGATGAATCGCCAGCTGAAATGGCCGCATATGCAAGGCTCATGATGCGAAAAGTCCAGTGCCACTGCCTTATAACGCACATGAGAGGGCATGGCATGAGCGGCGGAAAGAACTTTACCTGGGGACTCATGGAAAGCGTCGATCTTGATCCGTGGTTCACTTTCACGAAAAGACGTCTCGGCAATAACTGCAGGATCTATCTCGTCGCAAGAGGCGTTGGCGCTACCGCATGTCTTCTTGCCGCACAGCAAAAAGAATTTGACCGTTGTGTCTGCGGTATCATCGCTGACTCTCCGATGTCTTCGCTTACATCATTCCTGAAGACTACTTTGCCCCAGAGCACCCAGATGTCTCCCGATTGGATTATCGGCCGCATCAGAAGCCTTGCACAGCGCAATTTCGGTTTTGACATCAACCGCTGTGATGCAGCGACCCACGCAAGTTCGATCAAGGTCCCTGTCCTGATCTTCCAAGGCGGAGAAGATGAGATAACACCGCCCACTGATACAAGGGAGATCTACGATAACCTCCGTTGCAGAAAAAGGATGGTCATCGTTAATAACGCCAAGCATCTTGAATGCTACGAAAAGTCCCAGGCAATGTACGAGCGCGAAGTGCAGAAGTTCATCGAATCCTGCATCGTAAGGCTGGTTAAGATCGGCCGTCTCTGATTCACGGTATTTGGATCATTTCCTCAAAAGAGTCTGAAAATGTAGCACCTGCAGTGTCACCAGTCAAGACACCGGCTGTGCCTTGCCTTCGGCAGCCTTGACTGCTGCCACTTTGCAGGTGCTTTGTAGTGTTTAAGGTGCGAAAGTCGCACCTTGCATCACAGATGCCGGTTATACAACGACACGCTTTTTAATCTGCGTTTTGCCCTCAGAATATATTCTTCCGAGCCCCTAATATCTTGTCGGATTCATAGGGGTATTTTGCCGTGGTTTTGTTATATTCCTTGCAGGATTCTGTAACACTTTGTAAGCTTTCATGGGTTTTGTCGTATTCCTTTAGTGATTTCTTGTGTGTTTTTCTTTGACATTGTCGGTGCCATTTTGCTGATTTCCGGTGTTTATGAATGTTTAATTCAAGACTGTACTGTCTAACCAAAAAGTCACCGATGTACAAAAAGCGACAAACAGTGTCCAATAATTCAGTAATCTAAGCCGTTCCAGCGATTTGACTTGAACCTCAGAAGTCCTATGGTTCTTGAGTTTCCGGTCAAATTCATACCGACAATGTCAAAGAAAAACCGACAGGATTTCCGACAACATCTCGAACAAAATCGACAAATGCCTACACGATATAACAAGAACCTGCAAGGAATCTCTGAAACCTCTTACAGAATCCCCTAAGGATACGACAAACTATAATGGTCCGGGAGGTAACAAATCCGGGATCTAAACCTGTATTCGTGTGGCAAAACGGTAGTATCTCCGTGAGGGATAAACACAGATTGTCCAAGTCTCGGCATCTTTGATGCATGAGGCGCCTCTTAAACACAAAACAAGCACCGGCGAGCCGGCGGTCAAGAGCGCCAGCAGGGCGAGGCGGAGCCGGTCTCTTGACGGCTTGGGCGAAGCTGGTGCTACTTTTCCGGAGTATTTATCATAAGTGAATCTTTTTGTCAGATTAGTTTTTCTTTTTTGAGAGAAATCTAAAAAACTATTGACTATAAATTAAAAGGTGTTATAAACATAAAGTTTTCCGTTAATAGAATAAAAGGTTGAAGGTGCATTTAGCGCCGGTTGATAAATGCGTAATGAGTACTGTGACGACTGACAGAGGATCGATGACTGAAGGGAGCTTGTGGAACAAGATTCTCGGATTTGCTTTTCCTTTGGCATTGACCGGAATACTTCAGCAGTTGTTCACTGCGGCTGACGTTGCTGTCGTCGGTAATTTTACAGGTGATCTCGGCCAGGCAGCCATGGCTGCGGTCGGTGCCAACACTCCGATAGTTGCTCTTATCGTCAATTCGTTTTTGGGAATATCTTTGGGTACGAATGTAGTTGTTGCGAATGCCGTTGGAAGAAAAGATGACGAGACTGTCCAGAAGGCAGTACACACTTCCATGATCGTCGCGATCATTGGAGGAATCATCGTTTCGATCATAGGACAGATCATCGCTGATCCGCTTATCAGGGCACAGAACATTTCTGATGAAGCAGTTGATATGGCTATCCTTTATTTCCGCATATACATTGCCGGTCTTCCCGTGATACTGCTTTATAACTTTGAGGCAGCGATCTTCAGGGGAATCGGAAATACGAGGATACCTTTTCTGGCGCTCGTGATATCCGGTGTAGTAAACGTCGGCCTGAATGTGTGTTTTGTAGTCGGATTCGGCAGGAATGTTGACGGCGTTGCGACTGCTACAGTCATTTCGAATCTGATCAGCAGCATCATACTTTTGTTGTTCTTAAGCAGGTCAAAAACCGCTGCAAGATTTGATGCTAAAAAGCTCCGCATCAATGGAGCGATCCTATGGAAGATATTGAGGATCGGGCTTCCCGCGAGCGCGCAGGCGGCGGTGTTCTCTACGGCGAACATCATAATCCAGTCTGCCATAAACGGACTAGGGACCACTGTTGCCGCAGCTTCGAGTGCTGCCTTTAACATTGAGATCTTTTCGTATTATGTTCTGAACAGCTTCGGACAGGCATGCACGACCGTTACCGGTCAGAATTACGGTGCCCGCAAGTTTGACAGGTGCAAGAAGGCATTAAGACTGTGCATTTTGGAAGGCGTGATCATCGAGGGAATAATGGTCTCCACTTTGCTTTTCTTCGGCAAGGAGCTGCTGGCGGTATTTAACCCTGATCCCGAGCTTGTCGAGATCGGGTATGTAAGGATCATGTTCATCACGACGGCTCATCTGCTGTCGCTCTTTTATGATGTCATGAGCGGTTACATGAGGGGTTACGGAATATCTCTTACGCCTGCGATCGTGACTATGATCACTATCTGCGGTACCAGAGTTATATGGGTATTGACGGTTTTCGCGCAGTATCACACGTTCATGAGCCTAATGATCGTTTATCCCGTAAGCCTCGGTCTTAATGCAGTAATGATCTTTTTGCTGCTCCTTATCAGAAGGCCTGCGAAGAAGCTAAGTCAACAGCCTTCCGTCAAATGATTTTGTTATTTGTCAAAGCTCTTGTAAAAACGAAATCGTTATAGTATATTTGTCGCGACAAACGGAAATCGGGGAGCCTTAAAAAGGCTGAGAGGGATTTAGATCCGACCCGCTGAACCTGACGGATAATGCCGGCGTAGGGAACCAAATATATACTTTCGATCCTCTTGTCATCGGCACTGCCTTAAAGGTAGCGGACTCAAATGAGTTTTCCGTGACGGAGGTGTTTTTATGTCCAAACAAACTACAAAATCCAACCGTGAGAACATCTTAAGGATCTCCACGGGCGGTATCTGCCTGGCTCTGGCATTCGTGCTTTCACAGTTAAAGCTTTTCGAGATGCCGATGGGCGGATCAGTTACTCCCGCATCAACGCTGCCTATCATCGTTTACGGTGTTGCTTTCGGACCCGTGTGGGGATTTATCGTTGCGTTTATCTTCAGCCTATTGCAGCTTATCGGCGGATGGCTCGTAACGCCTTTCCAGGTACTCCTTGACTACACGATCGGCTATACGGCTTTGGGCTTTGCAGGTTTCGCAGCACTTAAGGCTGACAGCAGAATGAAGATCAACGGAGCTTTGAGCAGATACAGAGGCACATCGATCCTTAAGATCTTAGGATTCTCGCTTGTCGCATATTTCGTAAGATGGCTCGGCTCAGTAGCTTCAGGCGTTATCTTCTACTCTGAATATGCAGCAGATGCAGGTTATGACAGCGCTCTCGTATATTCCATGGTCTACAACGGTTCATTCCTTCTTGCTGACCTCGCAATCCTTGCAGTAGTACTTGTTGTCCTCTACATGGTCATCCCTTCTTCAAGAGAAGATAATACTCTTTCAGTTATTCAGAAATTCACTGCTGAATTCGTCGGAACATTCGTCCTCGTTTTTGTAGGATGCGGTACTGCAATGGCGGTTGGCTGTGATTCAGAAAACGGCGGCGGATACATCCTTACCGCACTTGCTTTCGGTCTCGTCATCGTTGCTATGGCTTATTCCATCGGAAATGTTTCAGGCTGCCACATCAATCCTGCTGTATCTCTTGCAATGCTCATCTCGCGCAGGATGACGATCTCCGAGTTCTGGGGCTATGTGGTTTTCCAGATTCTCGGAAGCATCTCAGGCGCAGGTCTACTCCAGTATCTGTTCTCCACATCAGGCAAGATCGACATGACAGGTGTTTACGATGCGGAAGAGGGAGCTATGGCTTCATGGGGACTCGGCGCTAACGGTCTTTCAGGCGTAGGCGGCAGTATCCTTGCAGGCATAATCATCGAGCTGATACTTACGTTCATCTTTGTTCTCTGCATCCTCGGTGTAACTGACAGCAAGTTTAAGCACGGTTCTTTAGCAGGACTCGTAATAGGTCTTGCGCTTGTCCTTGTACACATCCTGGGCATTGCTTTCACGGGAACATCCGTAAACCCCGCCCGTTCCATCGGTCCTGCGATCTTCGCCGGCGGAAAAGCCCTTACGGATCTCTGGGTATTCATCATCGCTCCTTTTGCTGGTGCAGCTCTTGCAGCACTTGTTTACAAGGCGATCACAAGAACAAAGGAAGACAGGATTGCTTTAATCTCCGATGATACGGAAAAGGAAACAGAAGAATAAGTTTTTGAGTTCATTTTAGGTATCTTCTGATACCCTTCCACGTGCTTACCGGCCGGATCTGACAAAAGGTCCGGCCGGTAAGATTTTTATCCGTACTTTTTGGTATAATTAAAAAATAGATGGACCTGCAGCTATCGGTTTCTTGAAGAAGTAGCGGGGAATGCGGTTTACAGCCGTTTATCCGCAGATGTGCATTTATGCGGTGGAGAGGGAACCTGAATGACGGTTTCTAAGAGAAATAGTCTATTTGCAGTAAACGTGATAGTTCCCCTTGTTTGCGGGTTGTTTATTTTCTTGACCAAAACTGAGAATATATATTTATCTGATTCGTTGCGTGGTGTCCGCTCGGTGCTGCCTGTGATCAGGTATCCGAAGATAATCAATTTCTTTGCAGTGGTTTTCGAGATATTACAGCTTAACCAAAGGTTTCCAGGGACTTTTGATCCCTGGGACATAGTTGTTGATCCTTATGACTTCGATCCTTCAGAGCCCATCGGCGGTCTGATGTAGGATGATCTGACACCGGGAAGGAGGCCTTGCCGTGCATCAGTTTTGCGGAAACTGCGGAAGTCCTTTGGGGACTGATGAACGTTGTCGGAAATGCGGATGGACTCCGCCTGTACAGGCTAAGTCTGCACCGGTTGTAAAGCACAGGTTTTGCGGAAACTGCGGTAAACCGCTTGGTCCCGATGCCCGCTGTGCCGTTTGCGGATGGACGGCACCAGCTGCGGCAGTTCCTGGAGTGCCAAAAGCGGCCTCGCCTGTTCTTGCTGCCGTACAACAGAAAAATGTCTCAGCCCCAAAAAACGCTGCCAAAAAGCAGAGTTCGAAGGCTGTCGGCATATCAAAAAAGAAGAAAAACATTCTGCCTGTAATTATTCCTATTGCAGTCGTTCTTACGGGTCTTATTGTGGTATTTGCCCTGAACTTTTTCGGAGTGATACATCTGTTCGGAAAAAATACTGCAGAGACATTAAAACGTCCGTCTGCTGAGGAATACCTGTCAGAGATTGGTGACGTTTCCGATAAAGAACCCGCAGATGAAGATGACCTTTTTACCGAGGCTGAAGCCTGCAGGGAGTTCTCGGAACGGGGTTTTAAGGATGTGGAGATAGTTGCTTATTACAATACTGACGGTGAGCATATCGGCACGCTCACGATATCTCCTGACAGCAGGGAAAAACACCCGTACTATGAGGCCTTGTACAAGACTCCTTCCAATGTGGTATGGACTGTTGTACTGATGGGTGATTCTTTCTATGCTGAACCGCTTTCCTTTAAAGCGGGTGATGTCTGGGATACTCCGCACATGGTATCCGAGATGGAGAATTACCGCGTTTATGACGGAGAAGCCAATGCATTTTTCACTGTTGAACCGGATGATGACGCACTTGAGCTTAAGCTCGTCGACAGGATCGATGCCGTTACCCTTAACGGACTGGATGCTAAGGGGGTGGATGAATTATGAAGAAACTGAACAGACTGATAGTTATGATACTCTCAATGAGTCTCCTGATATCGCTTCTGTCGCAGCCCGTAATGGCTGATAAGAATAAAGAAGATCTTAAGAGAAAGTACCGTAAGGGAACCAACCTTATTGCCATTGGAGATTCCTTCTCGTCAGGAGAGGGTCTGGGTGAATACGGGAACGGACTTAACTATTTCGGACACCGGTCTGATAAATCATGGCCTGGAAGACTTAAGCTTCCCGGAGCCAAAGGCACTATGCAGGACAACCGTGATTCCAACTTTGTGCTCGCTGCAAATGCCGGCGCAACTACCGAGAATGTACGCACGACCGGCAAAGGACTAGCTGATGCGGAGACAGGACGGAGGGTAGGAGAGCAGACCAAGACTGTTAAGAATCCTAATTTTACCAGTCAGGATATTAACCTTCCGGGACAGCTTGATGTTTTCAAAAACGGTCCTATTCCAGCTGAAGAAGTGGATTATGTTACGATGACCATCGGAGGAAACGATGTCCATTTCGAAGATATTATCGGCGCAGCGGCAGTAACCTCCGAAGGTAACTACGGTCTTACTTTCGATGCCGTAAACAAACAGATAGATAAACTGCATGAGCCGGGCGGGACCATGGACCAGCTGCGTAATACATACCGCAGGGTTGCAAAATCCGCACCCAATGCGACCATCATCGTTGTCGGATACCCGCCGCTGATCGATCCTAAAGGCAAGAACAGCGATGTTTTCAATGAATTGGAGGCAACGGCAATAAATAACGGTGTTGCTACCTTCAATATGGAGATCTCCAAGCTTGTAAAAGAGTGTCAGAAGGAAGGAATAAACATCGAATTTGTAGATGTCCAGGATGCATTCAAAGACCATGAAGCATATTCGGATAAACCCTGGATAAAAGAGCTGGAATTTACCAATGAAGATGATCTTAACCAACTTACCCCGATAAGCTCCGGATCGATTCATCCCAATGAGGCCGGAGCCGCAGCGATTGCCAAATGTGTTCAGGAGGTGATCGACAAAAAAGAAGCGGAGAAAGCCGAGAAGAGAAAAGAGCTTGGCCTGGATGACGATGAGCCGGACGAAAGCGAGTCGTCAGAGACAACAGAGACTGAAGAGACCGAGATTCCGACTGATGATTATCTCTGGACCGGATATCCGACCGCGGATGAACTCGAAGGTTCATATTCAGACGGATATTATGTGGTTACTGATTATGATATTCCTCCCGAAGTAACCGATAAGATGAATAAAAGGACTAAGACCGCTGGAAAGCTTATGGGTTGTGAAGATGAGGATCTTGACGCATGTGAGATCGATGAAGATGATATCTCCGTTGGTGACGCAGAGTATCCGTTTACCCTGGAACAGACAGGGACTAATAAGTTTATTTTCGATTGTCCCAAATTAGGCAAAACGACTGCGACATACGATCCGCTCACCGGAACACTCAGTGTGGATCCGATAACCACTACGGACGTGGGTGTAAAAGCAACCATCAGTTTTGACCTGAATTGTTACTATTACGACGATTCAATGTCGGCCGTGGTCATAACCGGCACCGCATTCTTTGATTTTGCCGGTGATTATAAAGGTATGTACTTTGACGGCGATTTTTCCGGAAGCAGGGAACTGCCGTACCGTGAAGCCAGCGTTCCCGTAACCGTATCTGAAGAGTGGGGTGAAGGGTTCGAAGAAGACTGGGGTGACGGCGGTGAAGAAGATTGGGATCCTGAGCTCTGGGATGAAATTGAGAATGGAGGCGGCGGAGATGACTGGGAAGATTAAGGCAAACATCATGACGGCCGGACCTAAAGATGCTCCCGGTTAAGGTGTTAATGACAACATGATCCGTGAATTTACGATTTTCGGTCTGACGGTCGGCACATACTCTCTGATGGCATTCATAGCAGCCTTAACCTGTGCTGTTATGAGTTGGCGTCCTCTGCGAAGGACCAGCTTGCCGCGTATAGGCGTAATAGTCTTATTGGCGGTGACATGCATATCATTTCTCGTGTGTGCGCGTCTTTGGAATGTGGCAGTCAACCCTGATTCGTACGGTGATACAAAACACTGGTATACGTTGCGCATGACGGGCTTCAGCATGTATGGCGGTTTGCTGGGCGCGTTTCTTGTTATCTTGGCCTGCTCGAAAATATTTCGCATCAGTCCCGCAAAGATCTTCGATGCATTCACGGTCCCCGGTGCTGTAGCTTTCTGCCTGGCCAGAGTGGGCTGCTTTCTTAACGGCTGCTGCGGAGGCAAGAGAACCGATCTTCCATGGGGCGTGATATTTCCTTCTGAAATGGACGAGCTGATCAAAGATGTAATCCCGATAGTCCCGATACAAAGATATGCTGTTCATCCGACACAACTTTATGAACTGGCATTGGCATTGATTGGCATTCCTTTATGTCTTTGGCTGGTAAAGCTGTTCCGTGCAGGTGACGGCGGACGTTTCTTCATTTATGGCGTGTGGTTCAACACATTGAGACTGGCCGTTCTTCCGCTCAGAGCCCTTCCGTACTCACGGATTGTAACGAGGGTTGTTTATCCGCTGATCTATTACGTTCTGATTGTTATCGGCATATTCCTTTTCGTGTGGTCGTGCCGGAAAAGCCGGACAGAGCGTGAAAAAGGGATGCCTGCTGATTCCGACTGAGATGCCGACATTTTTTGTGAATTTATTCGGCGAAAAAGTCGGAATCAGGGAAATCCGACTTTTTTGCCGAATTTTTCCGCTGATAAAGTCGGATTTATAAGTGGAACGTTTTCGCTATTATTTACAAAAGTCCCGCATCATATATAATCAGGATAATTTGCTGTTTAAAGGGGATAGATTATGGCAAGAGGCGGATTTCACGGCGGAGGATTCCATTCCGGCGGACATCACGGCGGTTTCGGTGGTGGAGGTTTTCATGGCGGCGGTTTCCATGGAGGTGGTTTCCACGGTGGCTATCACGGCGGTTATTACGGAGGCGGCAACGGATCGGATGAGGATAATTCCTACCGTTTTGCTGCCAGCATTGTTATAGCAAGCATCTGTTTGATCGGCTTCATTAGCGAAAATAGTTTTGAGGGCAATTTACCGGGACTTGATTACATTAATCTCATCATATTTTTCATAAGCCTCTGTTTCTTTATCTACATGATCAAAGAAAACATACGCACTTCCGTTTTAAGTAATATCAGGAAAGGCTATGGTTCTTCGGGATCCGTGTTTAAAGGGGAAAGCCCTAATTTCAGAGTGGGCAACTATCTCACCTGGTATGATACGACTTCTTCGCAGTACTGTATTTCTTTTTATGAAAAGTATTTTGGTGATTCGAATGCTGATAAAGTAAAAGAGACCATGGACAGGACTCCTAAGATCGTCTGGGTGAATAATTATGTGTGGTCTATATTTGGCGGGATCTTCTTTATCTGCACCTTCTTTTTCTATGAGCTTGTTATACCTGTTTTCGAGAATTCTGTAATGACCGATGAGGCATTCGCTTTCATGGATGATTTCATTTTCTATCTGCCGTCAATACTGACGCTTCTTTGTGCTGTGACCGGTTTTATAATGGTCAAGGTGAAAGACAAGCTCTTATATAAATGTGCTTACAGGATAGTTCACGATAATATCGCTGCAGAAGAGAGAATGAAGACGGAAAGCATGATCGCTTCCAAGCTTAGCAGCAAATGGTACTACAACAGATGTCCAAACTGCGGAGCTGAATCTTCAAAAGCTCTCAGGATCTGCACGCATTGCGGAGCATCTCTGGAAGTTAGGTCTTTTGAGGATGGAATATCCGGTGCGATCCACCGTATATCAAAAGAAGACGAGGAAAAATAAGGGGATAGTTCATGGCTAGAGGCGGACATCACGGCGGCGGAGGCCATGTCGGCGGACATCATGGCGGCGGTTTTCACGGAGGGTTTTCCGGTGGCGGTTCTTATGGAGGCGGAAGTCACGGAGGCGGTAACTATTCCGATGAATTCTCATTCGCAGACTTTATCCTCAACTGGGGATTAGTCATTATTTTGCTTATTGTTTACGGAATCATTAAGATTGCACAAGGAGCTGTATCGGGATTAGATCTCATAAATCTTGGCATATTCTGTTTAAGCGGATTATTTTTTTATCTCGCACTCAAAGAATATAAGAGGACGGCTGCACTTAACGGTTTTAAGAGGTTATTCAGACCTGTATATTCCGGCAAGATCTGGAAAGGCCGAAAACCTTATGACAGGAACGGAGACAGGTACACGTGGGTAGGAAAATACGAGAAGAATTACTATGTGTCATTTACCGATAATGAGTTCGGCCCCGAGAATGCCAGGAAAGTTAAAGAGACCATGACAAGGACTCCAAGGATAATCTGGATGAATTCATTTGTCTGGCTGGTGATTGGAGTCATATCTTTTTTTAACACGTTCTGGTTCTACGAGATGGTTATTCCGTATTTCGAGCAGGCAACGATGACCGATGAGGCCTTTGCGTTTATGGATGATTTCATTTTTTATCTTCCTTCGTTTGTAACATTGTTATGTTCAATGGCATGCTATGTATTTATGCTCATAAAGGATAATCTTTTGTATAAATGCGCAGTAAGGATCGTTGCGGATAACAAGGCTGAGGAAGAAAGACTCAGGACGCAGGAATATATTGCGTCACAGCTCAGCAAAAAATGGTATTACAATGTCTGTCCGAACTGCGGTTCTGAAGCTTCGAACGATGTCATTTCATGTACTCATTGCGGGACCTCGCTGGAAGTCAGATCTTTCGAGTCGGAGAATCCTTCAGCCGTTCACAGGATCAGTTCTGAGGCGGAGTGCAAAGGTGTCGGTGAAGTCAATGATGGCGAAAAGGAGAATGCTCAATGATGCTTACTAGGTTTTTCAAATATTCGCTTCCGATCGGAATAGCCGGCATAGTTCTTAACATATTTCTTTTCGCAACGAATCTTTATTATGAACTCGTAGTTCCTATTATCGAAAATTCATCGCTGGAAGGCGATATATTTACGTTTTTCGATTATCTGATTTTCTATACGCCGTGTATATTTATGGCCTTGTTCGTTGTGTATATCGTCCTGGGACAGATCTACATGAAGAGGAAACATGCCAAAAACGAAGATAAGGTGACTGAGGATCTCATGATAAAAAATGCCGAGGTTCAGAAAGTGCTTAATGAAAAGGCAGATTTCCTGAAATACAAGTACTATACCAACTGCCCGAACTGCGGTTCGGTACGTGTCGAAAATACCAGTGTGTGTTCCTTCTGCGGAGCCTCGCTGATCATTGAAGAAGATAAGGAATGAAGAAGTTTTTCAAGGCTGCCGGCAAAGTATTGTTAGTGCTGCTTATTGCAGTTGTTGTCATATTGGGAGCAATCTTTGTCTACAACAGGATAATGATGAAGCAGGAAGAGCCGCTCCTTGCTGAACCGTTGGGACAGTTAGTCGAAGTCGACGGCCACAATATGTGTATTTATACAGAAGGCGAAGGAGAGCATACTCTGCTCTTTCTGTCCGGTTCCGGAACTGCTGCGCCGATACTCGATTTCAAGAGCCTTTATTCACTTCTGAAAGATGATTACCGCATTGTTGTAATAGAGAAATTCGGTTACGGCTTCAGTGATGTTGTAGACATGGAAAGGTCTTTCGATACGATCTTAAGGCAGGACAGGGAAGCGCTTGCAAAGGCTGGGATAGAAGGTCCGTTCGTACTCTGTCCTCATTCGATGTCAGGACTTGAAGCAATAATGTGGGCACAGGATTATCCTGATGAAGTCGAGGCGATCGTAGGTCTTGACATGGTGCTTCCGCGTACATATGACGGATTCGATTTTGAAGGTGTATTCAGATATGAAAAGCTTGCTGCATTTGCGCGCGAAATGGGCATCGTCAGGTTCTATTATTCCGACAGTTATCTGCCTTCAGCTCTTTCTAAGGAAGACAAAGAATTATACCGTGCAATTGCCTGCAGAGTCGCAGTTAACGTTGATATCATTAACGAGGGGTTGGCGATCACAGACGCTGTCAGGGAGATCGACAGCAAACCCAAACCGGATGTCCCGATGCTGATGTTTGTTTCAGACGGAAAGGAGGTCCGCAGTTTGAACTGGGGCGGGGCTCATCACGATTATGCAGCTGATCTTACAAATGCTGAGGTCATTGAACTTGACTGCGGACACTATGTGCATAATTTCGAGCAGGATCTTATAGCGGAGAAAATAAGGGAATTCATTATCTGATCATCAGTGTTGATGTTTTTTATCCCACTTTTTCTTCACTTCTTTGGCTTTGGCGATGATCTTTTCTTTCCATTCATCATCTTGCGCGTCCAGTTGATAGGCTTCAAAACCGAATTCTCTTCCGTATGAGCAGATTACGGCTTCATCGTCAACGTGAAGCGATATCCTGTATCTGTTTGGTACTTTTTGTGGAAGTATCTGCGACCTGCCCTGTTGGACTTCTTTCAGGTGTCTTGTTCCGTTGACTATTCCGTCGAATCTAACTCCGTAATGGCGGAACAGTCCTTTGATGTATCTTTCTGAACGGAATGAGGATGTGTAGACCCAGACTTCGTATCCGAGCTTCTGCAGAGAATTGATAAGATCGGGCGTGCCTAATCTGAGTCTTTCCTTGTAGATGTTCCTTAAAGGAAAGGAAAGCTCTTTTTCAGTCTTATGTGTTTCCGGATTAACGAAAAGAACCTCATCCAGATCGAATGAGACTCTCATCTTTTCCGTTTCACTTTTTCCCGGCACGCTTTTCGATCTCCTCAATGATTGCTATGGCATTTTTTGCCCATTCTTCTTCAGGACCTTCGATCGTATATTCATTAAAATCTTTTGTCTTGCTGTGAGTCTCGATTATCGATTCGTTATCTATGTGAAGCCGCATCTCATACTTGCTGCCGATGAGTTCGTTCATGCGCATATGGCTCGCAGACTTGTTCTGTTCGCGCTTGCTGACGCCCGTGATAATTCCGTCGACATGTACCGAATATGCTCTGAAGAATCTTTGGATATCATCTATGGAATAGTATTCCGAAGCATATACCCAGATGTCATATCCGTGCTTTACAAGGAAATAGAACAGGGCAGGGATGCCTAGTCTTACCCTCTTGTTAAATCTTCTGTCCATGGGGAAGAGGAAAGGCTTTTTCTCGAGATGCGGATGATCCGGAGATCTGAAAATGACTTCATCAAGATCTATCGCCACTCGCTTGTCATGCTGCGATTTCTCGAGGATCTTTTTAATGTCGGATTCTGTTGCGCAATTGATTATCTTGATAGGGACTTTCTTTATGTTGCATCGCATTGCGGCAGCCCATCTGTGATGTCCGTTCAGCAAAAGATAGCCGCGTGGACGGAGCTTCTCGACAGTAAGCGGTTCCTCGATAGGTCTTTTATCGAAATGCATCGCTTCACGGAATTTGGTCTCATACTCGCTGACTATCCTGTAGCTCGGTCCGACGGAGTCCATTGAGAATTCATCTTCGGCATTAGGATGAAGATTTGAGCAAGCTGTCTTCCTGACCAGCAATCTTTCGAGCAGACCGGCATGTACGGGGATCGATATGCCTTTTTGTTTTTCAAGATCTTTTGCAACGAATTCAGACAATTGAGTTTTAGCCATAAGCCTGTTCACTCCCCGAAAACCGAATCACAATACCTTACCGTAGCCATAGCATCCTTGGCATATGCATCAGCACCGATCTTATCAGCATATTCAGGCGTCATAACGGCGCCGCCTACAACGACTTTGGTGCCGGGCTTTTTCTCACGAAGAAGTTTAATAGTCTCTTCCATTGATGCGACCGTTGTGGTCATGAGGGCAGAGAGGCCGACGACGCGGATGTTGTTCTCTATCGCACAATCGACGATTACCTCCGGAGGAACGTCCTTGCCGAGATCGATGACATCGTAACCGTAGTTCTCGAGCATGACTTTTACTATGTTCTTTCCGATGTCATGGATATCGCCTTTGACTGTTGCGAGTATGACCTGTCCTTTAGTGTTCCTCGGCTTGTCTGCCATGGCTTCCTTGACGACTGCGAAAGCTGCTTTGGCGGCATCGGCACTCATGAGAAGCTGGGGAAGGAACACGGTTCCTGCTTCGAAACCTTTTCCTACACGGTCAAGAGCAGGAATAAGTTCTGAATTGATGATCTCCAGAGAGTCTCTTCCTGAATCAAGTGCCTCTTTCATGGCTTCGGAAGCGCGTCCGGTTACGCCTCGTTCTATAGCCTCGGCAAGGGTCAAGACTGCGCCTGAAGATGCGGAAGATGTTTTGGTGCTGCCTGAAGATGCGGAAGTTCCTGCCACGTAATCTTTGTAAGCATTGATGAATTCTCCGAGATTCGGATCGAGGTTCATCAATGCGTTATATGATCTGTATGAAGCCATCATGGGTCCGTTGCAGGGGTTGATGATGGCGCACGAAAGACCGTTCTGCATTGCCATTGTAAGGAAGTGCGAGTTGACCAGTTCGCGCGCGGGAAGACCGAAGGATATATTCGATACACCGAGTATAGAGTGGCCTGAAAACTCATCCCTGACGCGCCTTACTGTATCGAGGGTCGCGATCGCGGATTCGGGATCCGATGATATTGTCATTGCAAGACCGTCGATCACGATGTCCTTTCTGGGAATCCCGTAACTGTCTGCTGCTTCGTATATACGCCTTGCGATCTCTATTCTTCCGTCAGAAGTGGCAGGGATACCGCTCTCATCCAAAGGAAGAGCGACAAGTACGCCGCCGTATTTAGCGACCAGGGGCATGACTGCCTTGATGTTTTCTTCCTTTCCGTTTACGGAATTGATCATGGGCTTGCCGTTATAGATCCTCATTCCGCGCTCAAGAGCTTCGATATTCGTTGTGTCGATCTGAAGAGGAAGGTTTGTAACCGACTGTATCTTCAGGATGACACTCTCCATCATTTCGGGTTCGTTTATCTCGGGCAGGCCGACGTTGACGTCGAGCACGTGCGCGCCTGCTTCTTCCTGCTTCAGTGCTTCTGTAAGGATGTAATCGATGTTGTTATCACGCAGAGCCTGCTGGAGTTTTTTCTTTCCGGTAGGATTGATCCTCTCGCCGACGATGACAGGCTTCCTGCCGATCTTTACGCAGTCGGCAAAGCTTGTAACGTATGTAGTTTGTTTTTCGACAGGTGGGGTGAAGGGCACCTGCTTTACTTTTCCGATCATCCTGCTGATATGATCCGGAGTGGTGCCGCAGCAGCCTCCCATGACATGAACTCCGAGCTTTGCGATTTCCTCCATGACCTGAGAGAATTCTTCAGGATCAACATCGTAAACAGTGGCTCCGTTTTCGGTTCTTGGAAGACCGGCATTCGGATTAACTACGATAGGTAGTGAACAGCAGGCAACAAGTCTTTCGGCTATGGGGAGCATCTGTTTGGGACCAAAGCCGCAGTTGATGCCGATGGCGTCTACCTTAAGTCCTTCTAACATGGCGACGGTGCCTTCGACGCTGCCGCCGGTCAGGAGCTTTCCTGATTCATCATAGACGGTCGTAACAATGACAGGAAGATCACATACCTCGTGAGCAGCAACGACTGCTGCCTTAGCTTCGTAAGAGTCGCTCATGGTCTCTATAAGGACCAGATCTCCGCCTGCTTCATATCCAGCCTTTATAATCTCTGCGAAAATATCGACTGCATCATTGAATGCCAGGTCTCCCATGGGTTCTAAGAGTTTTCCGGTAGGGCCTACGTCGATCGCCACATATGCGTCATCTTCACGTCCGGCTTCTTTTCTGGCTTCCTGACATAGCCTTACGCCTGCCTTTACGATGTCTGATACGTTGTCAAACTTGAACCTGTTTGCTCCGAAAGTGTTGGTGTTTACTATGTTTGAGCCTGCCTCGAAATAACCTCTGTTAAGAGATCTGATGTCGTCCGGTCTTGTGAGGTTCCATGTCTCGGGAAGCTCGCCGCCCTTAAGGCCCATCTTCTGCAGGATGGAACCGGTGCCGCCGTCGCAGAACAGCCATTCTTTGCCAAGTCTTTCACGTAAACCCATTAGTTAAGCCCTTTCTTTGGAGAAATCGCAGGTGCCTTTTTTATTGCATCCGGCACACCCTGAACAGCCCTGAGTTCCCTTATTTATTCCGATCCCGATTATCGCCGTGACAGATTTTGTCGGAACCATAAGGAGTGAATCGGTGAGTTCGATGCCTATCTGTTTTGTTATGTCGAGAAGCCTGAACCAGTCTCTCTGGTGATCGAGCTTCAGGTCACCATATCCGGGCGAAAATCTCGGACGGAGGAAAAGTCCCTGCGCTTCATAGTCAGCTTTGTATCTGTCGTTCATGTCGTCGAGAAAGCTTTCGATAGCTGCAGCTCCCGCTGCCTGATAGATCGAGGCATCGACGGCAGATGTCACGCCCGCTCTTCTGACCAGCATGTCGCAGGCAGGACCAATGGTTGCAGCGAGAAGGATAGCTCCGCAGCATCCTGAGAGATTCCTTGCGAGTGATTCAGAATGAAGAACGACATCTTCAGATCCTGCGTGGATTGTTACATCGTTGTCTCTGACAGTGACCGGGTATTCTTTAGAGATAATGCGCGGATGTGACTGAAGGCTTACCTGACCGATCGCTTTGTCGATCTTAGCCCTGATGTCGGGCCCGATATCGGCGATACCGCGGTAGCCCATGTATCTCTGAACTTCTTTTACGGGTATCTCTGATTCGAGCGGCATTAATTGATTATCCCCTTGAGGTTATAGAGAATGTCTGACGCGACATCCGGCTTGTTCATGGAATAAACATGAATGTGTGTTATGCCGTTGGCGATAAGGTCGATTATCTGTTCTGAAGCATAGATTATGCCTGCCTGGCGCATTGAGACCGGATCGTCTCCGAAACGGTCAACGATAGCCTTGAAGCGCTCGGGAACGCTTGTCCCGGAAAGCTGGACAGAACGTGAAAGCTGTCTTGCCGTTGTGATGGGCATTATGCCCGGGACGATAGGGACATTGATGCCTACATCCTTAACCCTGTACAGGAAATTATAGAAAATGTTGTTGTCGAAAAACATCTGCGTGGTAAGGAAATCGCAGCCTGCGTCAACCTTCTCCTTAAGATAGCCGATATCGTCAGCTTTGTGGGTGCACTCGACGTGTCCTTCAGGATAGCAGGCACCGCCGATGCAGAGGTCGTTGTCTAATGCTCTGATATCTCTTATGAGATCTGAAGCATGCAGGTAATCCTTGCAGATTATGCCGTCTTTGGGCAGATCGCCTCTTAATGCCATGATGTTGTCTATGTTGTTGTCACGGATGCTTTTGACCATGTTCTTTACATGCTCTTTTGTGGAAGCAACGCATGTGAGGTGGGGCATTACCGGAACTCCGTGGAGATTCTTGATGTCAGATGCGACTTCGATCGTAAGCTTGGAAGTGGAACCGGCTGCTCCGTAAGTTACCGACATATATGAAGGTGAAAGAGCAGCTATGGCGCCTGCGGCAGTCTTTACGTCATTGAGACCTGTTTCCTGCTTGGGAGGGAATACCTCAAATGAGATGGTAGGTGTCTTGTCTGCGAGTATTTTGTTAATCTTCATAATAAAATGTCCCGTTTGAGCATAGATTTTTGATATACAACAGTTGCCTTAAAGTATACCTCAAAAGACACATTATAGATTATAATTTTTTCGATAAAAGACCAGGCAAACAAGTTCTTGCCTTATGCTTTTGGAGGTAAATGCAAAATGAAAAAGATTCTATCGGTCTTCCTGGCTGTCGCAACCGTTATTTCACTGGCAACCGGTTGTTCCAAGCTCACGGAGATCAAGGAGATGGCCGAGAATACCGATGTCTCGGGTATAGTATCCGTAGGACAGGATATTGTTGAAGACGTTAATCTCGACAAGCCGGTCAAGGACCGCGCAGGTAATGATATTAAGGTTCCCGATAATGTCGAAAAGATCGTTTCGATGGCTCCTTCCACGACACAGGTTCTTATTGATCTCGGTCTGGGAGACAAGATCGTCGGTATCGATACAAACTCCGTTACTTACATTGATAAGCTTCCTGCAGGCGTAGCTCAGTTCGACATGATGTCTCCTGATAACGAAGCCATCGCAGCTCTTGCTCCCGACATCGTTTTCACTTCGGGAATGAGCTCTGTCGGAGGAACTTCCCCGTTCCAGTCACTCATTGACAGCGGTGTCTGCGTTGCGGACATCCCTTCGCCCGATTCCATCGAAGGCATCGGAGATGACATCAAGTTCATAGGCACATGTGTAGGCAAGGGCGCTGAAGCGTTTGCTTATGCGAAGGGTCTGACGATCTTCATGGATGGTGTAAAAGAGTATGCATCTACGATTCCCGGTGATCAGACAAAGACGGTCCTCGTTATGATGAACGTACCTTCCGCTGATTATCCCACGATCTATACATTCGGTAAGGGAACTTACATGAACGAGATGCTTGAAGATCTCGGTGCAAAGAATGTTTTCGGAGATCAGGAAGGCTGGCTCTCGGTATCAGTTGAAGAAGTTCTTGCTGCAAATCCCGATGTTATCCTCATGGACTGCAACTGGATGCCCGGTGCGGCAGACCAGGTCAAGGCTCTTGAGGGCTGGGAGAATGTAAACGCTGTTAAGAACGGAGCAGTATATCAGATAGATGAGGATCTCTGCTCACGTCCTAACCAGCATGTTTCGGAAGCGACGATAGAGTGGGCAAGATGCATCTATCCCGATACTTTCGGAAACTTCACGAATTCATTCGATCAGATAAAGGATGATATCCTTGAGAAGATCCTCGGATGACGGATTAAAGCGGGAAATAATATGACTAAGAAGGGCACAGAACTTAAGATGGCGATATCGGCAGTCCTGTGCCTTTTTATACTTGTTCTGGCGATCAGACAGGGAAGTGTCTATATATCGCTTAAAGAGCTTTTCGGGATTATAGCCGGTCACATAACCGGAAAAGGTCCCGGCGAAAACGTTTCTCCCATGATGGATTCGATCTTCTGGACAATAAGGATGCCCAGAGCCATTATGGCTTTTCTGGTAGGCGGCGCGCTATCGGTAAGCGGCGCATGCATGCAGGCTCTGCTTCAGAATCCTCTGGCATCTTCATACACGCTTGGTGTGTCTTCAGGTGCGTCTTTGGGTGCCGCGATCGTTATGATCCTCGAGATATCCGTTCCGGTCTTAGCCGGGTTCATGCTTCCGTTCGCCGGCTTCGTATTCGGACTTGCTACAGTCGCAGTCGCGCTTTTGCTGGCGTCTGCGATCGACAGGAGCGTATCTAACACCACAGTGGTTCTGATAGGTATGATCCTGTCGCTTTTTGTGAACGGCATGATGAACCTTTTATCCACTCTTAATTCTGATCACTCCAAACAGCTGGTACTCTGGATGATGGGTTCGTTTTCTGCAAGGGGATGGAAGCATTGCGCGATCCTTTTCCCGGTATGCGTCATCGGGTTTATCTGTCTGATGCTGATGTCCAGGAAAATGGACATTATGAGCTTCGGAGACCTCCAGGCCCAGGCAATGGGCGTTGATGCGAAACGCACGAAGATTATTGCGATAATCATCTGTTCGCTCCTTACCGGAACCTCTGTAGCATTTACCGGCGTAATCGGTTTTGTTGATCTGGCGGCGCCGCACATCGTAAGAAAGATATTCGGTCCTGCGCACAAGCTGGTATTGCCGATGTCATTCATATACGGCGGCGCATTCATGGCATTATGCGATCTCATTTCAAGAACATTGCTGTCTCCGCGTGAGATACCGGTAGGCGCTGTTACAGCACTTATCGGAGCTCCTTTCTTCGCTTATGTTTTCTTCGCTTCAAGGAGGAAACGCGCATGAAGATTACCGTAAAGAACATGTCGGCAGGATACGGTTCATCAGAAGTTCTGCATAACATAGATCTCGAGATATCTTCCGGCGAAAAGGTGTTCATCGGAGGCGCGAACGGTTCGGGAAAGACAACGCTCCTAAGGGTCCTTGCAGGAATAATACCTCATAAAGGAGAAGTCCTGATAGACGGTGCTGATGTGTCATCCATGAAGAGGAAAGAAGTCGCGAAGCTCATAGCATTCATGCCTCAGACGAGTGACATGTATTTTCCCTACACGGTATATGAGACGGTGCTCCTCGGAACATATGCTTCTTCGGGCAATTCATTCTTCGGGAACAGCGCGCCGGCAATCCAATATGCGCTCAAGTGCATGGAAGACTGTGGAATAAAGGAACTCATGGACAGACATCTGGATGAACTCTCAGGCGGGCAGCTCCAAAGGGTCCTTCTGGCAAGGACATTTGCCCAAAGGTCGCCTTTCCTGTTTCTTGATGAACCCGGCAATAACCTGGATATCAAATATAAAGCGGAATTGTGTGATAAGCTGAATAAGTGGGCTGCAGGGAAAACCAGCGATACGGACAATTCGCTGGTAGCGGTATTCCACGACCTGGAGCAGGCGAGAAGGTGCTGTACGAGGGCGGTCATGCTTAAGGACGGGCAGATAGTTTTCGATGGTGACATAAGAGACGGAATGACGCGGGAAATGCTCCTGAAAATCTATGATTTTGATGTTGCGTCTTTTATTGATACTATATAAGTGCTGTGATAATATCTCGGCAACTTCTTAAGGAGGGGTTGGAAATGAGCACATCCAAGGCAAAGAACAGGACTTTTAAGCAGTTCCTGGAAGAAAAGGATATCGAGATCACATTAAAAAAATATTTTGTTGATGCCATGGGCGGAATGGCCCAGGGCCTGTTTGCTTCTCTTCTGGTAGGAACGATCCTTTCTACGCTCGCTAAATATCTCGGAATGGTTGATAACGCTTTTGTTCAAGTTGTGGCTGATTTTATCGCCCAGGCAGGATCCCTCGCGTCAGCAGCTACAGGTGCTGCGATCGGCGTCGGAATCGCTGCTTCACTTAAGGCGCCCATGCTCGTTATGGCATGCGCTGCAGGTGTCGGTTTCTTTGCCAATTCCTATCCGGGCGATCCTTATGCAGCCGGCCCTCTTGGTGTATTCATTGCAGTAATCTTTGCCGTAGAGTTCGGTAAGATGGTCTCCAAGGAGACAAAAGTTGATATTCTTGTTACTCCTCTCGTAACCATAGGCGTTGGTCTTCTGATAGCATTTTTCACGTGCCCCGGAATCGCAGTCGCTATGAACTGGATCGGTACGTTTATCAACAACGCCACACAGCTCCATCCTTTTGCGATGGGTATCGTTATCTCTGTTGTAGTAGGAATCATACTCACGCTTCCCATCTCTTCGGCTGCCATCTGTGCCTCTATTGGAATTGCAGGCATCGCAGGCGGAGCTGCTCTTGCAGGGTGCTGCGCGCAGATGGTAGGGTTCGCCGTTGCTTCATACAGGGAAAATAAGTGGGGCGGAGTTGTTTCACAGGGTCTCGGAACTTCTATGTTACAGATGCCTAATATCGTGATACATCCCCAGATCTGGATTCCCGCAACGCTTACTGCTGCGATCACCGGCCCTCTGGCAACGATGGTATTTAAGCTGGAGTGTAACGGTGTATCTGCCGGCATGGGCACATGCGGTCTCGTAGGTCCCATCGGATGTTTTTCCGCAATGACGGAGTCAGGAACGTTATCTCCGATGGCCTGGATAGGAATGGCTGTGGTCTGCATTATTGCACCTGCGATCCTCTCGCTTATATTCAGCGAGCTTATGCGGAAGATGGGTTTGATAAAGAATGGATACATGAAGCTCCAAAGCTAAAGTTAATTTACAACAGAGGTTTTCTATGGACGTCAGACTTGAACACCTTACCAAAGTTTTTCCGAGCAGAGACAAGAAGGGCAGTGAAGTTGTTGCCGTCAATGATTTCAATTTCACCATACCCGAAGGTAAACTGATAGGTCTTCTGGGACCTTCAGGCTGTGGAAAGAGCACCATGCTCTATATGATATGCGGACTGGAGAATCCGACCTCAGGAAAGATCTATTTCGGAGATGAAGACGTTACGGATATTCCTTCCGAGAAGCGGGGCGTCGGACTCGTATTCCAGAATTATGCTCTTTATCCGCATCTTACGGTCAGGCAGAACATCACTTTCCCTCTCGAAAACCTGAAGGGTGAAGAAAAGCTCACAAAAGAACAGCGCAATCAGAAAGCGCTGGAAGCCGCCAAGCTTGTCCAGATCGATGGCCTTATGGACAGAAAACCGGGTGAGATGAGCGGCGGACAGCAGCAGCGTGTGGCAATCGCAAGAGCTCTTGTAAAGATGCCTAAGGTCCTGCTTATGGATGAGCCTTTGTCGAACCTTGATGCTAGATTAAGACTCCAGACAAGAGAAGAGATAAGAAGGATACAGAAGGCAACGGGGATCACCACGATCTTCGTTACTCACGACCAGGAAGAAGCGATGAGCATCTCGGACATGATCGTAGTCATGAAGGACGGCATATTCCAGCAGATGGACCAGCCGCAGAAAGTATATGATGAACCGGTAAATCTTTTTGTCGCCAAATTCCTTGGAACCCCCGCGATCAATGTTTTCGAGGCTGACGTAAAGGATAAGAAGCTTTATATAGGCGAAGATATGGTCATGGATAAAGTCAACGTCAAGGACGGACCGGTATGGTGCGGCATAAGACCTGAGGGCTTTATCCTTGATGAGAACGGCGCTCTTAAGTGCAGTCTTACCGGCGTGGACGTTATGGGACGTGATACGAGCATCGTATCAACGAATCCGAAGATGACGGGGCTTTCAGTACGCTCGATAATCAGTGCTGAAGACCTGAAGCTGACTTCGAAAGATTCCGTCAGGTTCAATATCAAGAGATCCAAGACACTTTTGTTTGATAAGGAATCCGAGGCAAGGATCTTTTATGACTAAGAGCGGTGTAAGGAAAGAAGGAATAAAAGGCACTCTGACCGGATGGCTCTATCTGGCGCCTGCGCTTGCGTTCCTGATCTTCTTTATGGTCTATCCTCTGATAGATGTGTTCATCTATTCATTCGAGGAAGGTTATAATTCAGCTTCGCAGACTTATTTCGGGATAGGCGGATACAACTATTCGTATGTTTTGAGAGATCCGTATTTCCTTCAGGCAGTAAAGAATACATTCATCCTTGTTATCTTTACGGTACCGATATCCACGGTCCTGGCTCTGCTGATCGCACTTGCGCTCAATTCGATCGATAAGCTTAAAAAGCTCTTCCAGACGATCTACTTCCTTCCGTATGTAACAAATACTCTTGCGGTCGGACTGGTATTCATGATCCTCTTCCGTAAGACACCTTATACTGACGGTCTTATCAATCTTTTGATCAAGGCATTCGGAATGTCTGCAGTCGACTTCATTGAAGGTCCTTACTGGGCAAAGATGCTTGTTCTCTGCATCTACGTTATCTGGATAGTAATGCCGTTTAAGATCCTCATCCTGACGTCTGCTCTGGCGTCAGTCAATCCGGTCTATTATAAGGCGGCCAGGATCGACGGAACTTCAAAGCCGCGCATATTCTTCAGGATAACTCTGCCAATGATCTCGCCGATGATCTTCTATCTTGTCATCACTGGATTTATCGGAGCATTTAAGGCTTACAGCGATGCGGTTGCCATCTTTGGCGTGGACCTTAATGCCGCCGGAATGAATACGATGGTAGGTTATGTCTACGACATGCTCTATGGTGATGGCGGAGGATATCCTTCATATGCATCTGCTGCTGCGATAATACTGTTTGCCATCGTCCTTACCATTACTGTCATTAATCTGATAGTAAGTAAGAAGACTTCGCAAAAAGGTTAAGGAAGGAGGAAAATGCATTGGCTAAGAGTCAGGAAATATTAAAGCTCGAGAGAAATGCCAAGACGAAGAATGCAGTCTTTAAGACTGTAATGTACATTTTCCTCGCCTTCTGGGGACTTGTCGTATTATTCCCGTTTTACTGGATGCTCTTGTCTTCGATAAAGAGTTATGCGAGCTATATGAGCGAGCGTCTTCCGAAGTTCTATGCTTCGGAGCCGACATTTGAGAACTACGTAAATGCATTTACCCAGGTGCCTTTGGCTAAGTATTTCCTTAATACGATCATATACACGGTTATCACGACAGCTCTTATGATGATCGTCATCGTGTTCTCCGCGTATGCATTCGCAAGACTCGATTTCAAGGGCAAGTCGCTTTTGTTCGTAGGGTTCTTAGCGCTTATGATGATCCCGAACGAACTCGTAATAATCACAAATTTCGTTACCATCACGAACATGAATCTCCGGAACACGTTCCTGGGACTCATACTTCCGTCCGTAACGTCAGTGTTCTACATCTATCTTTTGAAAGAGAATTTCGAGCAGGTTCCTGATGAACTCTATTATGCGGCTAAAGTTGATGGTACGTCAGATCTGAAATATCTGTTCAAGGTCATGATCCCTGTATGCCGTCCGACGATAATCACGGTCATCATCCTTAAAGTAATCGAGTGCTGGAACTCTTATGTATGGCCGAGACTTATCACGGATGATTCGAATTATTTCCTTGTAAGTAACGGTATTCAGGAGATCCGCGAAAACGGCTTCGGCAGGGACAACATCCCTGCGATGATGGCTGCTGTCGTAGCAGTCTCACTGCCTCTCATAATCCTCTTCCTTATCTTCCGCAACAAGATCATGGAAGGCGTATCCAGGGAGGGAACCAAGGGATGAAGAAGCTTGTCAAAGTGTTTTCTCTTATATTGTCGTTTGCGTTCCTTCTTCCGGTGCTCACAGGCTGTCACGGAAAGAAAGGGACAACTGAATTTGCCATGCCGGAAGGACTTGATCCGAATAAGTCTTACGAGATCGTCTTCTGGGCTAAGAACGATACCAATATCACACAGACAAAGATCTATAATCAGGCCATCGAGGAGTTTGAAAAACTGTATCCCAACATAAAGGTCAACATCAGGCTTTATACTGATTACAACAAGATCTATAACGACGTCATTACCAATATTGCCACAGGAACGACGCCTAATGTCTGCATTACATATCCTGACCACATAGCCACCTATAAGACCGGTAATAATGTTGTCGTACCGCTTGATGTGCTTATCGATGATCCGCAGTATGGTCTTGGCGGAAGCGAAGTAAAGTTCGATTCGCCTACGAGGGCTGAAGTCATACCTGAATTCCTTAATGAGTGCGTTCTTGATGACCATGTTTATGCATTGCCTTACATGAGATCCACGGAAGCATGTTATGTCAATAAAGACTATGTCGAGGCATTAGGTTATGAGATACCTGAAGTCCTTACATGGGATTTTGTCTGGGAAGTTTCCGAGAAGGCTCTCGAAAAGAATGCGGACGGAACATATAAGGTCAATGGTAAAGACGTTATGATCCCGTTTATTTACAAATCTTCTGACAATATGCTCATTACGATGCTCAAGCAGCAGGACGCAGGCTATTCAGATGCTGATGGCAATATCCTGATCTTCAATGACACCACCAAACAGGATCTTATGACCATCGCGGAGCACACCGGTACGGGTGCTTTTTCGACGTTCAAGATCTCAGGTTATCCCGGAAATTTCTTCAATGCCGGCGAGTGTATCTTTGCCGTCGACTCCACGGCGGGAGCTACATGGATGGGGTCAGATGCACCGTTGTCGGACATCGACGCTAACCAGATTGCCCGTTTTACGACAGTAGTAAAGACGGTTCCGCAGTTTGACGCCGGTAACCAATACATGATGTCCCAGGGTCCTTCTATCTGTGTCTTTAATAAGCCGGACAGCGGTGAGGTGCTGGCATCATGGCTGTTTGCCCAATACATGCTTACAAATGACGTCCAGATAGCTTATTCTTCTACGGAAGGCTACGTCCCGGTAACATCAAAGGCTCAGGATTCAGCTGAATATATGGAATATCTGTCACACTCGGGAGAAGATAATTCCAAATACTATTCGGTTAAGATTGATGCCGCGAGGCTCCTCATCGATAATACTTCGAATACTTTTGTAACTCCTGTATTCAACGGTTCGACATCACTCCGTAATGCGGCAGGACAGCTGATCGAGAATACAGCCAAATCCGTAAGACGCGGACAGAAGATCGATGACAAATATATCGAAGACCTCTATAAAGATACGGAGTCGCTATATAAACTTGACCAGTTAAGTTCGTCAGACAGGAATTCTAAGGAAGATCTGGGACCGCTGCCGGCCGGATCGGTAGTGCTGCTCAGCACGCTCGGTGTTACCTGGATTGGTATAATTGCATATTTTGCAGTTCAGTTTGCCAAAAAGAAAAGGGCAGATTGACACCGCGTCATTTCCGTTAATCTATATATAATTTCTTTGAGGGTATCAGAAATACTCTCATATGACTTATGCCTGACTGTGACTGTTCTATTCGGGTTTATCATGTTGCAGAAGGCATTTTCTAAAAAAGGAGAAAAATTATGAAGAGAACAGCAAAGATCCTTTTGTCCCTGATGCTTACTGCTGCTATTTCTTTTGGAGCATTCGGATGCAGCAAGACAAATGAAACTACAAGCGGTGCCGGTGCTGATACCAAAAAGGGCGAAGGCGTAATGACCTATGCGGAATATGCTGCAGCTGCTATTGATTCCGAAGTAACCATTGAGACATATGTTCAGGCTAAGCAGGGCTGGTGGAAGAACGAAGGCGTAGGCATGTCATCTTTCTATACACAGGATGCTGACGGAGCTTACTTCCTCTATAACATGCCCTGCACAGAAGAAGAGTATATGAACCTTAAGGTAGGAACAAAGATCAAGGTAACAGGTTATAAGTCTGAATGGTCAGGCGAATATGAGATCATTGATTCGAAATTTGTCATCGAGGACGGCAATTATGTTGCATCTCCTATTGATGTAACCGATAAACTTGCTTCTTCAGATCTTATCAACTATCAGAATATGTTTGTTTCCTTCAAGGGAATGACAGTTGAAGCTATCGGTGACGGAGCAGCTTATCTTTATGGATGGGATGGTTCAGGCTGCGAGGGTGATGACCTCTACTTCAATGTTTCTTTGAACGGTCAGACATATACATTTACGGTAGAGTCTTATCTTACAGGCTCAGAAACAGATGTTTACAAGACTGTAAAAGGACTTAATGTCGGTGACACAGTTGACATGGAAGGCTTCCTTTACTGGTATGAGGGCGCCAATCCGCACATCACGAGCGTTACAGTTAAGTAATACTGCCGGATTATGAAGCTTTCAGGCGCGATACTTTGTAAATCGAATTGTTGTTTTTGCATATTTTCGCCTGAGGTTTGCCTAAAAGATAAGGGCAATCTGACACGGTTAGAATTTGAACAAATCTAATATAATGCTAGCAAGGGAACTTAAATAGGAACCCTCAGACATTTAACTAGCGATTTAAATGTTTTTTGTTTCTCATAGGCGCGGCTTCCATAGCGGGAGCCGCGTTTGCATTTGGGAGATGCTTTTTCGCGACAGGCAGTCAGATTTCTCAGATTCCGAGTATTTCTCCGACTTTTAACGCCCGAAAACATTGATGATGCATTAACAACATCAGAATATTTCCGACTTTTAACGCGCGAAAACTCGGAGAAAAAGTCGGAAATCAAGAATTCCGACTTTTTTTCCAACTTTTCCGGTCCCAAAAGTCGGATTATCAAAAATTCTTATCGACGGTTTTCATGCAATAATTCCGGCGGTTAATAATTTGGAATAGCACTTTGTAACCGTTTGCTGATTATCCTACACTTTTTTATTCAGTGTTTCTGTGATAAAAGTAGCATATATCGAAAAAGAGGAGACTTATTCATGCCACCCGGAGGAAGAGGTATGGGCGGCCCGATGGGAGGGCAGTTCCTGACGGAAGAAGAGAAGGCGAACCAGCCTAAGGTTACGCCTGAGCTCTTGAAGCGCGTCTTCTCATACCTGAAGCCTTATACCAAGCAGTTTATACTGGTTCTTCTCTGCATCTTCGTATCGTCGTTCTTTTCGCTCCTGCCGTCGATCATAACCGGCAAGATCCTGGACGACGGACTTCTTAAGAAAGACTTCAATGCACTGGTCTATTACATAGTTCTGTCGCTTATAGTCACGCTTGCGGCAAGCCTCATCGGTGTTGCCGAAAATTACATAAACACTTGGATCGCCCAGCATATTACCTACGATATGCGCAACCAGATGTATTCTCATCTGCAGAAGATGTCGCAGAGGTTCTTTACGACGAATAACCAGGGTGACATAATCACGAGAATGACGAGCGACATCGACGGCGTAAAGGCCGTCGTCACCAACACTTTCAGCAGCATTCTCTCCAATTCGATAACTCTCATAATCGCTATGGTCGCCATGTTCCAGAAGAACTGGATCCTGGCTCTTGTGGGCATCGTCATCGTGCCGGTATTTACTCTCCCCACGAGGAAAGCAGGCAAGAAGAGATGGACTCTTACAAACGAATCCCAGCAGGTCAATGATGAGGTCAACGGAATACTTAATGAGACATTATCCGTAAGCGGACAGCTCCTGGTAAAGCTCTTCGGCAAGGAGGCTTACGAGTATGAAAGGTATGAGAATGCCAACCGGAAGATGATCGGTCTGAACATTAAGGAGAGCATGGCCGGACGCTGGTTCAGGGTAGTGCTCACGACGTTCACGAGTATCGGACCGATGCTTCTATATCTTGCCGGCGGAATACTCATGATGAAGTACGATTCTGATCTTACGATAGGTGACATCACGGTGCTCGTATCGCTCCTCGGAAGGATGTATATGCCCGTGAACAGTCTTCTCAACATTCAGGTCGAATGGATAAGATCGATGGCCCTTTTCAAGCGTATCTTCGATTATTTTGACATACCCGTCGAGATAAAGAATGCCGATGATGCGGTAACGCCTGATAAGGTCACCGGTGACGTTGTTTTCGAGCATGTGGAATTCTCTTATGAGGAGTCGAAAAAGATACTTAAAGACATAAGCTTCACGCTGAATGCCGGAAAGAGCATTGCCATCGTAGGACCGTCCGGTTCGGGCAAGAGCACGATCGTAAATCTCATTCCACGCCTTTATGACGTGGATTCGGGAAGCGTTACATTTGACGGTATCGACGTAAGAAAGCTTGACCTGAAGTTCTTAAGGGACCAGGTAGGCGTGGTTTCTCAGGAAACATATCTTTTCAACGGAACTATCAGGGAGAATCTTTTGTATGCCAAACCTGACGCCACCGATGAGGAAATGACTGAAGCTTTGAAAAAGGCTAATATCTGGGACTTCGTCGAAAAGCAGGAAAAGAAGATAGATACTGAAGTCGGTAACAGGGGACTAAAGCTCTCAGGCGGAGAGAAGCAGAGAATATCGATTGCTAGGATTATCCTTAAGGATCCGACGATCTTTATTTTCGATGAAGCGACATCCGCTTTGGATTCCATTTCCGAGAAGAAGATACAGGATGCGATCGATCCGATCATAAAGAGCAAGACCAGTATCCTTATCGCTCACAGGCTCTCGACGATACTTGCCGCAGATGAGATCCTCGTGGTAAAGGACGGAACGATCGTCGAGCGCGGATCGCATAAGGAACTGTTGAATAAGGATGGCGTTTACCGCGAGCTTTATGAAACTCAGTTTTCAAAGGCTCTGCTTGAAGGAGACGGCGTGTCAGAATTGGAACAGTATATCTGGGGTACACAGCCTGCTGACGAGCCTGTGGATGAAGACTGACATTGTCCGGATAAACTGAGTGCCGTAATCATTGAAAATGTACTAACGGAATGCCCTCCGGTGCCTCCGATTTGTACATTCGTCAAGGTGTGCGCATAACAGTTAAATATCAAAAATATAGTATAATAACTTCTTGGTTAATCCAGGAGGATAGATTAGATGACAAAACCATTTTCAGCTTCTGCTGAGCACGTAGCTCGTGAATTAGATACAGATCCCATAAGAGGTCTGACTTCAAATGAAGCATCTTTAAGATTTGCGAAGAACGGTCCCAATACTTTAGGCGAAGAAAAGAAGGTCCCTCTCTGGAAGAGATTCCTTCAGCAGTTTGCAGATGCGATGGTAATAATCCTTATCGCAGCCGCAGCGCTTTCAGCTTACATGGCTTATAAGAGCGGCGGCGGATTTGAAGATTGGATCGACGTTATCGTAATCCTTGCGATCGTTATCCTTAACGCTGTTTTGGGCGTATATCAGGAAGGCAAGGCCGACCAGGCACTGGCAGCATTAAAGAAGATGAGCTCGCCCCAGACAAAGGTCATCCGTGACGGAAAGCTCCTCATGGTCGATTCGGAAAACGTTGTAGTCGGTGACGTCATCTCTATCGATGCAGGTGACAGCATCTCGGCTGATATGAGACTTATCGAGTCCAGTTCTCTCAAGGCAGAAGAAGCATCCCTTACCGGTGAGTCCGTGGCTGTCGAAAAAGATGCGGAAGCAATACTTCCTGAAGACTGCGCTTTAGGTGACCGTAAAAACATGCTCTATATGGGCACCGCAGTAACATATGGCCGCGCAAAGGGTGTAGTAGTTGCCACAGCCAGGGATACTGAACTCGGTAAGATCGCGACAAAACTCACCGGCATCGAAGACGAGGAGACACCTCTGCAGGTCAGCCTTAATAAGCTCGGCAAGATCCTTGCCGTCGTCTGCATAGTTGTATGCATCATTGTCCTTCTCGTTGATATCTTTGTTCAGAAACAGCCTTGGGAAGATGCCCTGATGACCGCGGTATCACTTGCAGTAGCTGCCATTCCGGAAGGCCTTGCCGCAGTCGTTACCATCGTCCTCTCGATAGGCATGACCAAGATGGCTGAGAGCAATGCGATCGTAAAGAGGCTTCTTGCTGTAGAGACATTGGGCTGTGTTGACGTTATCTGCTCAGATAAGACCGGCACCCTCACTCAGAACCAGATGACGGTTAAGGTCATATATGACGGCGAAAAGAAATATAACGTCGAAGGCGGCGGATATGCCCCTTCCGGAAACATAGTTGACGAAGGCGGCAAGCCCGTCAAGATCGAAGGAGACCTTAAGACTCTCATCCTGTCTTCGGTACTTTGTAACGATGCTGCGATCGTAAAGCAGGGAGACAGTGATTATTCATGCATAGGCGACCCGACGGAGGGTGCTCTTACTACGCTCGGCATGAAGGCTCAGATGCTCAGGGAAGAGACGATGCACAGATATCCCAGAGAGACGGAACTGCCTTTCGATTCTGACCGTAAGATGATGACTACGTTCCATTCAGGGATCGAAGATCACAAGTGGATCAGCTTTACAAAGGGTGCGCCTGACATCGTTATCTCGCGTTGTACATCGATCCTCACTCCGGCAGGCGTTCAGGCAATGACCGAGGAGAAGCGCGCAGAGATACGCGAGGTCAACCACAACTATGCGATCCAGGCAATCCGCGTACTTGCTTTTGCGATGAAAGAGCACGGTGACGGATCCAAGGCAACATTCGCCGATGAAGAGAATATGACATTCTTAGGTCTCATCGGAATGATCGATCCTGCACGTAAGGAAGCAAAGGATGCCATTGCGGTCTGCAAGGAAGCCGGTATCCGTGCCGTAATGATCACAGGAGACTTCAAAGATTCTGCAGTCGCTATTGCAGATAATCTCGAAATGCGTGATGAGAAGCACATGGGAGCATATTCCGGTGAGGAGCTCGATAAGCTATCAGATGAAGAACTCCTTGAAGTAGTTGAGACAACGAGCGTTTATGCGCGTGTATCTCCTGAACACAAGGTCAGGATCGTTAACGCGCTGAAGCATAATGAACACATTGCATCCATGACGGGCGACGGCGTAAACGACGCCATGGCTCTTAAGTCGGCAGACATCGGAGTTGCCATGGGCATCACCGGCACGGACGTTTCCAAGAATTCAGCCGACATGATCCTCATGGACGATAACTTCGCCACGATCGTAAAGGCAGTCGAGCAGGGAAGGACCATATATTCGAACATCAGAAAGTTCGTAGGCTTCCTTCTGTCATGCAACGTCGGTGAGATCCTGGTAATCTTCCTGCTCTCTCTTGTGCCGAAGACGCTTATACCCGGCATCGCAGCACCTTTGACCGCGATCCAGCTCCTCTGGCTCAATCTCATCACGGACTCATTCCCGGCTTTGGCATTAGGACGCGAAAAGGGCGAGCCCGGCATAATGAAGATGCCTCCGAGATCAAAGAAGGAGCCAATCATAAACAAGAGCATGCTTGGACATATCACTCTGCAGTCAATCGGTCTTTTCGTTTCTGTTGCCGCAGCATTTATCATCGCTCTCGTAAGCATGAACAACGGAAGCACATTCTTCTACTCAGGCATAATGGCTGATGCCGCATCAAAGGGCGTACATCCCATAGACATTGCCCGTACGGTAGCATTTGCGACGCTTATCTGTGCTGAGCTCTTCAGGGCATTTGCCGCCAGATCTGAAAGGACCTCGGTCTTCAAGCTGGGCATCTTCTCAAACAAGATGATGAACATCGCTGTGGCCCTCTCGCTTGTAATGCTCGTGGCTGTAATCTACATCCCGGGAGTCAACGGCATATTCAATAACGTTGCGATAGCCCCAATGGCGTGGCTTGTTATCCTGCCGCTGGCTATCCTGCCTTTCGCAGTGAGCGAGATAAGCAAGCTCGTAAAAGGCGGTTTGCATAAGTAAAAGCCATGTGTTATTATTCATAAGCTTAATTTATAAAGGGAGGCATAGAACAGATGACAGTATTGAATATCGTTCTTTGTGTTTTAGATATAATATTGGCAATTGCCATCATAGTCCTCTTCCTCGTTCAGGAAGGTAACGATAAGGGTATCGGTGTTGTAGCAGGCGGTTCTTCTGACTCATATTACAACAAGGCCAAGGGCAGGACATTAGAAGAGCAGCTCAAGACCTGGACGGTCATCTGCTGCATATTGTTTGCCATCGTTTCCATCGTTCTTTATCTCTCCATCGCCAAGGCCTGGTAAGATTAACAAACAGCATTTAACGGGGTGCCTTTCGAGCGTATCTGCTTCGAAGGCACCCTTTTTTATTGTTTTGATATATAATTTCTTTGATATTTTCGGGTGCTATTTTTCGGAGGGTTTAAAGTGAAAAACGTCAAACGGGCAATTTCATTAACGCTCGCTGCTTCCATATTGTTTGCGGTATGCAGCTGCGATGAAAGTGATAATGCTTCTGCTGAAGGTTCCTTGAATCTTAAATGGCTTGATTCATCTCTGTTCGAGAACGTGGATCAGATGGCAGGGGCAGACATAAAAGATGATTTCGCTGCAGCCGTGAATTATGAATGGGCATCGACCCAGGAAAGAAATCTCACATATCCCGTCTCTACTTTCGGTGAGGTCAGGGAAAACGTCGTTAAGAGGAAACGTGCTCTTATAGAGGACGAATCTGTCCAGGGAAAGAACATTGAACTGCTGCGGACGGCTGACGGTCTGTTCTGCGACTGGGAGTACCGTGATTCCCTTGGCATGGACCCGCTTAAGAAATACCTGGCTTACATTGACGAAATACAAAGTCTTGATGATGTATCGGCTTATATGATCGATAACGATAAAAACCCTTTTGCTTATGCTCTGGTCCAATTTACATACAATACAAACGAAGCAATAGATGAATACAAGGTGCTGGACATCAGAAAGCCCACTCTGATCCTTGATCAGGATAAATACTATGTCTCGATATCCGAGGACGGGTACAAGAAAAAAGAAACAGTCGAAAAAAAGGTCAGTTATCTTCTGGAAAGATGCGGTTATTCCGAAAAAGAGATCAATGACACTCTTACAAGAGGATTAAAGTTTGAATCCGAACTCGTTTTGCTTGATTATGCCGACCTGGCAGATTTTACATCCATAAAAAATGAAGCTGAAGTTTTCGCGCTCGCAGGAGATTATCCTTTGGAGAATATGCTTACGCATTATTCCATTACTGAATGTGACCATTTTATGGGCGAGTTCTCATATCTGGACAAACTCGAGAATGTTTACAAGCAAAAGAATGTTGAGGATATGAAAGCTTATTTTAAGGTCCGTCTTGCTTTGGATTCCATTCTTTATCTTGATGCCGGAGCATACAACTGTTATATGGATTCGAACCTTGACCGTTCAAATCCCTACGATGAAAGGATCGACAAAGATCCTGATTTCAATTTCTTCGATCTGCTCAGCAAGACACCTTTGACAGCGGCAATAGATCAGGTCTATATCGATAATTATTTCAATGAAGACACATATAACCAGATCTGCGAATATGTTCATCTGATCAAGGAAAAGTACCAGATACTCATCAATGAGAATGAATATCTTTCCGAGGAAAGCAAGAAAGCCGTTTGTGAAAAACTGAGTAACATGGGCGAGAATATCTTTCTGCCGTCCAACACCGCTGACTTTACGGGTGTAGAGCTTAAATCCAGGGAAGAGGGCGGTTCTTTCCTTGATGCAATGTGTGTCTTAAGCAGGATCCGCTATGAGCATGTGGGAGACATGGTCCAGTCACCGACGGATAAATCCTTCTGGGACATATATGACAGAGACTTGTCGACCACTGCAATCAATTCAAATTATCACAGAAGACAGAATACCATCTACCTGTCCATGGGAATATTTGAAGCCCCTGTGTACACTCCCGGTGCTCCTTTCGAAGTAAATCTCGGTACCAGTGCAACGATCATCGGGCATGAGATATCCCATGCGTTTGACAGCAATAACATAAACCGTAATGCGGAAGGAAAACAGATCAATACGCTTACGGCTGAAGAGATGCAGATCTGGAGCAGGATGTCGACTAGGATCCAGAATCACTTCTACGGTTACGAACCTTTCGAGGGTTCCGGTGCCTATACAGCGGTGTCACTTATGACGGGAGAGGTCATAGCAGATGCCGAAGGAATGAGAGTCTGTCTTATGATCGCCAAGGATCAGGAGTCATTCGATTATGATCTGTTCTTCAGAAGTTATGCTTTTACCTGGAGAGGCCTTGACGCAAAGACTACCCAGATGGATGCAATTAAAAATGACAAGCATCCTCTGTTTTATCTGAGGATCAATTATACGGTAATGCAGTTCGATGAATTCATAGAGACTTATGATCTTAAGCCCGGTGACGGCATGTATCTGGCTCCGGACCAGAGGATCATTATCTGGTGAGGTGCCCCATGACAGGATTAATAAATGAAGATCTGTTAAGCATTGTAAAAAAGAAGAGATTCATCATTCTGACCGCTCTTGTATACATCGGACTGATCATCTTCATGATCGGTGAAAAGAGTGAATATTTTAACGATCTGACATTTTTCTTTGCGGTAAACAAATACATTTTCTATGTGTTTGATCCGCTGATCGGGATCACGCTGATCATCAGTGTGTACCGCAAAAAGTTCACGAAAAACTCCATCCTTCAGGTCGAGGCGCACAATGCCAAAAGAGCTGAAGGTGTGATCAGCAGGATCATTTCAGGCTCCGTTATCCTTATAGCCTGTTATCTGATAATGGCCTTGCTCGTAATCATTTTGGGACTCTTTTTAGGTGCACACATTAACGCCGGGCAGACAGGGCTTTTAATGTTAAGACTTGCGGTTGATTGCCTGGCAGGAGTAGCGGTTTATATCACCGCACTTTTCTGGTTGTATCTTTTTGCTTTCCCCATAGTGCCTGTTTTGGTATATGGTATCGAAATGCTCGCTTTGCCCGCATATTTCCTGGGTTCCGATGCTGTTTTATCGGATATCTTCAAGTATCTGAGCTGGTTTTTCGTTAAGCTCAATACTGATTACATTTACACAAATCTTCTGTTTTCAGATCTGCATATTATTGCTGTCTTTATTTTCCTTTTGCAGGTGGTCATTCCTTTATTGTTCACGCTTCTTGTCTTTAAGCTGAAAAAGATAAGGCCGGATAAGGTCAAGAAGAAAAAGGTCAAGACCGGAGAGCAGGAAACCGATCCTTCATCACCTGACATAATGGCTGCTACAAGTAGTAAGATATAGAAAAAACATAAGAGGAATCAGAGATGGATGATAAGAAGAAAAAACCGGGATTTGCCGAGAATATGAGTGCATCCCAGAGACGCAGGAACAGGATAATCAAAGCCAAGGAAGAACAGGCAGCTTTTCCCGAGACTCTGGCTGACCAGGCGCCGAGAGGACCTTTGCAGGTCAGGAATCAGGTCATCGGAATCTTAAGGCAGTCTCCTACCGGAGGCGTCGTTATTCCCGATCCTTCATTCAGGAGCACTGATTACGGTGCTATCGACATTGATAAAAATCATCTGAACGGCGCACCTTTTAACATGGTCGTCGTCTGCGAAGTGTTAAATCCGAATTGCGAGCGCGGTGACTGCAGGGGAACGATCACTGAAGTCCTGGGTGATTATGGAAACAATGACGTAAGGATGCTCACGGTCCTGAGGCAGTTCGGACTTTCGCAGACATTCCCGGAGAAAGTTATAGAAGAAGTGGAACCGCTTCCGGTCAATCCCGATCCGGAACTGGTAGTAAACGAGATTGCAAAAGGAAGACGCGACAAGCGTGATCTGCTCACGATAACTATCGACGGTGAAGACGCGAAAGACCTGGATGATGCCATTTCCATCGAGAAACTCAGGAACGGTAATTTCAAGTTGTACGTTCACATCGCTGATGTTTCGAATTATGTCAGGGAAGGAACATTCCTTGATGCTGAAGCATTCTCGAGAGGCACATCGGTCTATCTTGTCGACCGTGTTATCCCAATGCTCCCGCCAAAGCTTTCTAACGGCCTTTGCAGTCTGAATCCCAATGTTGACAGACTTGCCATGACTGCTGAGATGCTGGTCGACCGCGAGGGCGGTATCTATGGCGGTGAGCTTTACGAGAGCGTTATAAGATCCGACAGGAGAATGAGTTACAACGAATGCTACAGGATCCTTACCGATCCGAAGCCCGAGGACGATGAAGAATACGGCGAGATCATTCCGATGCTTATCAGGATGAAGGAGCTTGCAGAGATCCTGAGGTCGATGAGGGAGAGGCGCGGAGCGATCAATTTCGAGATGCCGGAAACCAAGGTCATATTGAATGATGACGGAACTGTCAGGGATGTAAAGCCTTATCCGATAAACTTCACAAACGGCATAATCGAGTCTTTCATGATCTGTGCCAATGAGTTTGTCGCTAAGAAGTTCTTCGACCTGAAATATCCGTTTGTTTACCGTGTTCATGAAGATCCGGATCCGATAAAGATCGCCAGGTTCTCAAATATCGCAAGATATTTCGGAGCATCGGGAAGATTATTCGGTCATATCAAGCCCCTGGATGTCCAGAGATTCATGGGAACGATCGGAGACAAGACCGCTCTTCCTGCATTAGATGAGCTGCTCTTAAGATCGATGGCGAAGGCGAGATACTGCTCTGACTGTCTCGGACACTTCGGTCTGGCATCGAAGTTTTACTGCCATTTTACGTCACCGATCAGGCGTTACCCTGATCTATATATCCACAGGATAATAAAGAGCTATCTGCACGGTGAGAATTCCAGAAGTCATTTCGCGGGACTCGTTGACAATGCTGCCGAACATTCATCGGACATGGAACGGAATGCAGTCGATGCAGAGCGCGCTTCTGACGATATCAAGATCTGTGAATACATGGCAGATAAGATCGGCGAGCACTACGACGGCGTTATATCTTCGATCATTGACTCCGGATGCTTTGTAAGGCTCGAAAATACTGTCGAAGGATTTGTTCCTTTCAGATCTTTAAGAGACCACTATTTCTTTGATGACAGAAGTTACCGCGCGATCGGTGCGCACGGAGGCAAGATCCTTTCCATCGGTATGCCTGTAACCGTTGTGGTCGAGAAGGTAGATACCGAAGAAAACAAGATAGATTTCTCTTTTGAGTACGGCTTCGAAGAGGAACGGGATCCGAGAGAACAGCGCATGTCAAAGGGACCCAAAAAGGAGCCGCACAGAGCCAAAAAGGGCGGAAGAGGCGGCAGATCAGGCGCTTCAAGAGGCAGCGCTGTAAGAAGCGGATCAGGAAAGCCGGGTTCTTCAGGAGGATATATAGGAAGGCCCAAGTCATCCGGAGGAAGATCAGGCAGAGGCGGATCCCGGGGAAGAAGGTAAAAGATCGTGGAAAAGTTTAAGAAGATATTTGTATCAATTCTTGCTGCAGTATTTTGTGTACTTGCATTTGCCGGCTGCACCGGTCAGTCCAAAAAGGAACCTTTGGATGTGAAGAGAATTACATATCTGATATACGTCGGAGACCGACCTGATGTTGAGATGTATGTCATTACCGCTGACTGTAAAGTCACGGAGTACAGCATACGGCTTGAAAGTGATGAGCCTTATGGTAAATATGATTTTTTCGCAGGCGAACTGCCTTCTGAAGACCATTATGAAGTATCCGAATTTAAGATAACGGAAGAAAGTTGGACGAGTATGGTAAATACTCTGACCGAGGTAAATTTCATGAATCTTTTAGAGGAGTTTTCACCTGATGATTCTGACGATGCTTCTTCCTACTATATCAGAGTTGAGACCGCAGACGATGTTCATCAGTCAGGCGGTTATAATGCAGGTGGCCATATGGATCCTGAAAGCAGGAAATTCTCTAATGCCAGGCAGGCCGTAGATCGTGCGCTGAACCGGAATGTTTACTGATCATCAGGGATATCGCTGTTTATATTGACAATCTGCTTTTAAATGATGTAGTATTACGCATTATGCGATGACGGAGACCTCAGTAGTCGTGGTATGTCGCCTTCAGAGAGCTTTGCCCCCGGGCTGAAAGGCAGAGCGGAAAGAGACCACTGACGAATAACAACTCTAACAGCAATCCGGTATAAAGAGATTCCGCATTTGCGGAATAAATCAGGTGGCACCGCGGACATGTTTGTTCGTCCTGAACTTAAAGGAGATTTAAGTTCGGGGCGTTTTTGTTTCCCCGAAGAAAGGATTGGAATATGGCTAACCAGTACAGAGACAGGATCATCAGCTCTTTGTCTGAGAAGGACGTAGGAACCGAACTCAGAGTATGCGGATGGATCGAGAACATCAGAGACCACGGCGGCGTTTCTTTCATTGACTTGAGAGACATGTACGGCACACTTCAGGTCGTTATGCGTGACACAAGTCTTCTTGACGGACTCGTAAAGGAAGAGTGCATTTCGATCGAGGGAAAGATCGAACACAGAGACGAGGAAACATATAACCCCAAGATCGCTACGGGCACGATCGAGCTCGAGGCTCACAGCGTTGACGTTCTGGGCAAGGTTTATACCCAGCTTCCTTTCGAGATCATGACGTCTAAGGAGATCAGGGAAGACGTAAGACTTAAGTACAGATATCTCGACCTCAGGAATCAGAAGGTTAAGGACAACATCATCTTCAGATCTAATGTCATCGCGTTCTTAAGACAGAAGATGACAGAGATGGGCTTCCTTGAGATCCAGACTCCTATCCTCACCAGTTCTTCACCTGAAGGCGCAAGAGACTATATCGTTCCTTCCAGAAAGTGGAAGGGCAAGTTCTATGCGCTTCCGCAGGCACCCCAGCAGTTCAAGCAGCTCCTGATGGTTTCAGGTTTTGATAAGTATTTCCAGATCGCTCCCTGCTTCAGAGATGAGGACGCGAGAGCAGACAGATCTCCTGGAGAGTTCTACCAGTTGGACTTCGAGATGTCTTTCGCTACACAGGAAGACGTTTTCAGGGCAGGCGAAGAAGTACTCACCGCTACTTTCGAAAAGTTCGCACCTGAGGGCGCGAAGGTAACTCCTGCGCCTTATCCGGTCATCTCCTACAAGCAGGCCATGCTCGAGTTCGGTTCTGATAAGCCTGACTTAAGAAACCCCTTGAGAATAATCGACGTTACTGAGTTCTTCTCAAGATGCACATTTAAGGCTTTCCACGGAAAGACGGTACGCGCTATCAACGTACATGCGAAGCTTTCCAAGGGCCAGCACGAGAAGATGCTCAAGTTCGCACAGGATGACCTCGGAATGGGCGGTTTGGGATACCTCGAAGTTCTCGAAGACATGAGCTACAAGGGACCTATCGACAAGTTCATTCCTGATGACATGAAGACTGAACTTAAGGAACTCGCAGGCCTTGAAGCAGGCGATACGATCTTCTTCATCGCTGACAATGAAGCACGCGCAAATGAATGCGCAGGCAAGATCAGAAATGAGCTTGGCGCAAGACTCGACCTCATCGAGAAGAACGCATTCAGATTCTGCTTCGTCAATGATTTCCCGATGTATGAATGGGATAAGGAGACGTCAAAATACATCTTCACACACAACCCGTTCTCTATGCCCCAGGGCGGCCTCGAAGCGCTCAATACAAAGAAGCCCGAAGAGATACTCGCTTACCAGTATGACATCGTCTGCAACGGTATCGAGCTTTCATCCGGCGCCGTAAGAAACCATGACCTCGACATCATGAAGAAGGCATTTGAGATCGCAGGTTATTCCGAAGAAGAGCTTAAGACGAAGTTCGGCGCGCTCTACAGCGCATTCCAGTTCGGCGCTCCGCCGCACGCAGGAATGGCTCCCGGTGTTGACAGAATGATCATGATCTTGAGAGGCGAGGAAAACATCCGTGAAGTCATCGCATTCCCCATGAACGGCAATGCACAGGATCTTCTCTGCGGTGCTCCGGGCGAAGTCACGGAACAGCAGCTCCGAGAGACTCACATCAAGATAAGAGCCTGATAAATGAAAGTCTATTTTCTTACATTAGGATGCAGAGTAAACCAATATGAGACAGACGCCGCAAGGCGCCTGTTTCTTGATAATGGGCACGTGAACGCAGAGTCTCCCGAAGAGGCGGACGTATGCATCGTCAACACATGTTCCGTAACGGGTGAGGCGGACAGAAAGTCTTATCAGATGTTAAGGCGGATGGCCAAGAACAATCCCGGTGCAGTCATTGTCGCGATGGGATGTTCTTCGGAGATATCGAACGGCGAGGTGCCTGCAGATATCGTTATCGGGACACGTGACAAGAACACTGTCGTTACCAGAGTCGAAGAGTTCATTTCTAAGCGCGAAAATATAGAGCTTCTACATAAGACGAGCCATACAAGACCCGAAGTCAGCAAGACAGATGAGTATCACGATTTCGGTACGGTATTGTCTCCCGAAGGAACAAGGGCATTTATAAAGATCGAAGACGGCTGCAATAACTTCTGTACTTACTGCATCATTCCTTATGCCAGAGGACGTGTCGTCAGCAGGGACGAAGGCTCGTGTATCAAAGAAGCTGAATTTCTCGCTGAGAGCGGATATAAGGAGATCATAGTATCCGGCATCCATCTTTGTTCATACGGAAAGGATCAGGGCAAAGATATTTCCGCGCTCTTGGATCTTTTGAAGAAGATCGATGCCATTCCCGGTATCGAAAGGTTAAGACTTGGCTCGCTGGAGCCGAAGTCCATGACGCCGGAATTCATCAGCGGCCTTAAGTCTTTAAAGCACCTCTGCCCGCATTTCCATCTGTCTCTCCAGTCAGGATCGGATACTGTCCTTAAGCGCATGAACAGGAAATATACCCTTGCCGAATTTGAAGACAGGGTAAATGCGTTAAGAGCGGAATTCCCTGATATGTCGCTCACGACGGACATCATCACGGGCTTTCCCGGAGAGAGTGAAGAGGAATTCTCGCAGACGATGGAATTTGCGGAAAAGCTTTCTTTCGCAAAGATACATGTTTTCCCTTATTCGGTAAGAGAGGGAACAAAGGCAGCAGAAATGCCTCAGATCGACATGAGCATAAGGAAAGAGCGCGCAAAGAGGCTTATTGAGCTTTCCGACAGGCTTTCTGCGGATTTTGCCGCCGGCTTTACCGGAAAGGAAGCAGAGATCCTGGTGGAAAAGATCGTGGAAAAAGACGGAAGGCTTGTCGCTGAAGGCTATACGGCCAGCTATATCAGGACTTTCGCGGATGTCACAAGCGGGGATTTTTCGAGAGGCGACATTATTAAAGGCGTCATTACGGGATCGAAGAATGAGACCTGCCTGATGGAAGTCTCTTTTTGAGATATTCCGGTTGGAGCAGTTTTCTATCGCGATTGCTGGTTTTTGGGATTTGCGATAGGATTTACGGCTTTTTCTATCGCGAGTGTTTAATTTCTCGATTTGCGATAGATTCGGGTACTGTGTTCCCAAATGCAGAAAACATAATAAAATCTGTAAAAATTTATCAAATCTTAATAACATTTTACCTGTCATTTAATATTTACTGTGTTAGAATGAAAATGTCGAAGAATACTTCGTTTGGAGGTTTTTTGTGGACGGTAACACGGAAAGATTCGATTTATCCGGTGATAGGACCGCTGACGTACACGCTTTAATGTCGTATGTATTAAGCGCGCTTAAGGAGAAGGGCTACAACCCTATCAATCAGCTGGTCGGATATTTCATTTCGGGTGATCCGACATATATCACTAACTATAAGGGAGCCAGGGGCCTCATCAAGAGGATCGACAGAGACGAGCTCCTTGAGGTTATCATTAACGATTATTGCTCCAGGTTGTAAAAGGGTTTAAGATACCTTTAATAAGCAGTAACGGCGGCTTATGCCGCCTTATTTTTTGAGTTTCCGAAAGGAGAAATGACATGGGAAAAGCACCCGGAAGGGTAATGGGGATAGATTTCGGTACAAGACACATCGGTGTAGCCGTATCTGACGAATTAAGGGTTATAGCAAGGGGGATCGAGACCGTCAACTGGAACGGAGAGGATCCCGAGTGGGCGCTTAACCGCATCTGCGAGATCATAAAGGAGATGGAGGTTAATGCCATTGTCATAGGAAGACCCGCCAGGACCGACGGTACAAGGTCCGAGACACAGGACAAGGCGGAAGCTTTTGGCGCGAGCTTGGCCGAGAGATGCGGCATAGAGCCTGTCTTTAAAGATGAGCGTTATACTACGGTTCTGGCTTCAAGATATCTTCACGAGAGCAATATAAAGGCCAAGAAACAGAAAAAGGTCATAGATCAGGTCGCTGCCGAGATAATACTTCAGGATTATATTAATACGTTATCATAGTCCGCTTTGCTCATTAATTTGATATAATTAGGCATTATGGTTATTTAAAAGATAACCGCACGTTTAAGGAGATTAACTATGGCAGACGAGAATACAAATAACGATATCGGCCCTACGGATGAGCTTATCGAAGCAATCGCGCAGCTCGAGGACGAGAACGACAGAATGATCGAGATCGCCGATGAAGAGACCGGTGAGAAGAGAAAGGCTTATGTTGACCAGACTTTCCAGTTCAACGGAAAAACTTATGTTGTCCTTATCATTGATTCCGAAGAGGAAGGTGAGGAAGAGGACAGCTACTATTACATAATGCGCTTTGTTGACAAGGGCGGCGAGGTCCTTCTGGAGAATCTCGTAGGCAAGGAAGCCGACGTGATCTACGATTATTATGACAAGCTCTGTGAAGAGCTTTACGGCGACGATGAAGAATCAGAAGACGAATAATAAACCTGCCGGTCTTAAAAAGAAGATCGCCCTGGAGAAGGACCGCAAGGCCAAGCTCGCCGGCGAACATCTTAAAGACAGCAAGAACGAAGAACTGATCGTGTTAAGAGATCCTTACAGCAAGAAGGATTATTATATGTCGCGCATTGATTCGTTTACGCTGCTTAAGACCGAGTATGTTGTCATGTATAACTATGTGCCTGATGACGGAAGCCACTCAAAGCCTGAGCTGGTCATCATGCGCACGGCGATAGGCGAGAACGGTGACAGGGTCTATTATTCGATCAAGGACGGTGAAGAGCTTGAGAAAGCCTTTGTGTTCTTTATGAGAAGATATTACGGTGCCCAGGCACCTGATGCCCGAGCTAAGAACGGAGTATCCTCCGGAGAACAGAAGTAAAGATGAGTTTCTGGGATAAAGTCCTGATAAAATCGGCAGCGGTATTTAAAGCAGCTTTGGGGCTGGGATTCTTTATCTGCACTGCTTACATCATTTTCTCCATTTTTGACTTTCTGAAAATTGACCGGAAAGTTTATGAAGGAACTTATAATATGGTATTCTGCCTCGCCTCTTTTGCCGTGATGTTCATTATCCACAAGATAAGCTCATTTCATAAAGAACCTCTTTTTAAGGTCAAAAAGCTCAGTCCTGACCAGGTTGCGGCCATTATTATAGTGGGACTTGGAATGCTCGGGCTTGTAGCGACTTATATTAACATAGTCAATCTGCTTGCCGAAAGCAGGGAGACTGTAAGTGAAGCGATGGAAGAATACAGGGATAATGTTGACAGGTTTTCCGATGTGCCACAGACAGTTATTCCCGTATGGGATTCAATCCTGTATGTGTTTAATATTTGTTTTATCGTACCTGTCATTGAAGAGATGACCTTCAGAGGAGTTGTTTTCGGCCAGCTCAGAAGAGAGTTCAGTCCCTTGATATCTATAGTATTAAGCGCTTTTGCGTTTGGCATCATGCACGGAATATCCATACATATCGGCTATGCGTTTGCCTGCGGCGTAATAATCGCAACCTGTTATCATCTGACAGACAGCCTTATTGCTCCGGTAATACTTCATTCGGTATTCAATATTTTCGGATCAGGTATCCCTACGTTCATGAGCATAGAAGAACTGGGAATACCGGGTGAGATTACAAGTTCGTTTTCATATGGCATCCATGTCTCTTCAATGCTCTTTATGCCTATATCCGTTCTTGCTATTGCATATCTGGTCAATATCAAGCGTAAAAAAGCGAAGGAAGCGGCTGAGCTTGAAAAGGCACTTCAGACCGGTGACGGGGAAGAGCAGGAAACGGAGATCAGCGTAGAAGAGAATGTTCTTCCGGCTGATGACGGAAGTGAGGCTGCATCATGAAAAAGCATGCAAGACTTACATTCGGAATCACCAAAAAGACCCGTTTCGCAGCGACTATGGTAGTCGTTGCCGTTGTCCTTGTCCTGGCAATGGTCGTTCTGGGTTATGTCGGAGTATTCGGATTAAGGTCTGAACTATGCGAAGTAGCTGTCACTACAGACAGAGCCGGGGATACTTTCGGAGGTACCGGAATAAACTGTGATCTTATTCCGAATATCAATCTCATAAGAGATGCTTCTTTCGAGAGCTCGACCGGATATGCGAGCATGCTTGTAGCCGGTGCCTCTGAGGGAAGTATTTTCATGACTCCTGATGCGGTAGCTGCGTCAGGCTATGACACGTCTTTGTGTAATGGTGATACGGCAAGGATCTTATCCATCGACAGCGACGGCGTAATGAGTGAGAAATTCACGGGAACGGTAACCGGATTTAAACCCGCGAGACTCGGCGTTGTCACCCTGATAAAGGATACGAAAGTCCTTTGGGACGAAGACCGCATCAGTAAAATGACCTTCTACGGAAATATTGCCTTTGCTTTAACAAACAATGGAAAACTGATATACGATGTTACGAACAGCCAGCTCGCCGGATTTGTCGATGCGGATGAGAAATTTGCACTGATAGATTCAAATGATACAGGAGTTGTCGCCGTTGCTTCGAACGGTTCGATATATTATTCACAGGATGCCAGGAATCTTGTGCTTATATTTGAATCGGAATTATTAGATCCCGAAAGCAGATTGTGCGGTATCGGAAGCAACAGCTCGACGTTTGCAGTGTGTTATACCGACGGAACGATCGTTACGGTCACAAACGGTAAAACAGCATTATCCAGACTTCCAAGCACAAATTTAATTGCATTTGTTTCAGATGGCGAAAGGTTCCTTGCGTGCAACGACAAAGGAGATATCTATTCTTCTTTCAACGGATTGATCTATGAGCTTATAGGAAATAACGAAATGCTTAAGGATGTAAAAGATCCGCTCGTCTGCGCAGCTGAAGGCGTCTATTGTTTTGTCATCGATAATTCAAGATCACTGATAATCAGGGTAGATGATTCAGAATGCGTTTTCGAGGAGAGCGAGATAACAAGAGCTACCGGATCTGATGTTAATTCAGTTCACCTTACTGATTCGGGACTGATAGTTGCAGGTACATCTGACAACAAGGCATTTGCAATCAATCTTCTTACGGGGAAGAGTGCTTCTCTTGCTTCGGAGAACATCATTATCGAGAACATAATCGGAGTAAACGGTGACAAGGTTTATTTCGATACGGGGAAGGATATTTATAAGTCACAGATCCTGTCCGAACTTACCGTCGAGGGCAATCTTGACGGCGTTGATATAATCGCCGACGACATCCTCGTTGCGGGTCATGTTCAGAAAGCCGCAGGCGGGACCGTGAAAATATCCGATGCCAGTGATTCCTGGGATATCTCGGACGTTTCGGCATGGAATGTATACGGAAACGGAACGACCGTTACTTCGACGGACAGGGCATACAGCGGAAGATACGGTGCAAGACTCACAGGAAACGGAATCGGTACTCACGCGATGGTTCAGGAGCTTCCGGGCTCTGCAAAAGATAACTTCATCGCAGGAACATTCTACCGGTTAAGTTTTTATGCCATGTCCGATAACATTCCGGAGAAAGCATATTGCTGGATCGAAGGTGACGGTTTCGGAAGATATGGTTTCGAGCTTACGCAGATCGGCAGAAATTATAAGAGCTTCAGTTACGTTTTCGCTGTGACGGATTATATGATCGATGCTGAAAACATCAGGATCAACATTGCTTTTGAGGGATCGGGAAATATCCTTCTTGATGAGTTCTATCTTGGACCTGACAGCTATTCTTCTGCCGGTATCCCGCAATATTATGCAGATGCTCTGGCATCAGGAAGACCATCTGCTATAAGGCTCAATAATCTTAATATCGGAAACAGCGGTTTTTCTGAGACTTCGCTATATCTCATGAGTTCTGATTCTGTATCCCGTGGAGTGGAAGGCTCATCAAGCAGAGCGGATTATACCGGCGACGAAATAATATCCCTGTCGGCATACAACGGTAAGTCCGTTACAACATCGCTTGAGGAAAGTCTGAAACTTGTTAAGCAATGCAATTCTTCACCTTGGCTTGTTATCGGACCTTATGCAGATCAGTCTGATATCGATAAGATCCTGGAGTATCTCTGCGGATCATTGACTTCAGATTACGGAGGGCGAAGGATCAATAACGGTACTGCGCTTCCGTGGAGCAGACAGTTCACCAGGTTCTATATCGAGATAAACGACAGCGGCAAGGTGTTTAAGAGCGATGTCCAGAAAGCTGCTTACGTAAATTATGTTATCTCTATGTTTTCGCAGTCTGAATACTTCAGCGATATCAAGGATAAGACGGTATTTCTTGACGGAATGAAATACGACGGTGGTACCATGATGTCTGATGCGGACAACCACACCATGGGTGTTAAGCTTGTCGCAAATGATAATACGGCAACCTATATAGACAATATCAATACAAGTTTTGTTCTTGCCCGTTATGACTCTCCGCATGTTGTTTCCGGTAACAACAGCGGTGAATACATTAATACCCTGGATACCAGCGGAAGCAATTGCGCAAGGGTCATTTCAGCCGTAATGACAAACGAAGCTGATTATGCAGAGATGTTCCTTTATGATGCTTCAGTGGATTTCGTGCCTTCGAAATATACCGGCAAGGACATGTTTGTGGGTAAAGACGAGTTCATCAACATGATGACGGTATCCGGGCTTTCGGCTGATTTCGCTGGATTTGACGAGCTTTATCTCGAGATCAAGGAGCCTTTGGACCAGTCTTCCACACAAAGCGTTGAACAGTTCGTATCAAATATTACTTCCGCTTGTTTCAGTAAAGACGGGAAAACATATCTGATCATTGCGAATTCATCAAATTCACAGCAGAGTTTCCTTATTAATGACAACAGGCTTGGACGCTCAGATAGTGTGGTCAGGCGTTACGATGAAAAGGGAAGGCTTATCAATGAACGGACCTTCAGATATGAACATCTGCGTCACATCCTCCAGCCCGGTGAATTCGTGATCGTCGAGATAGTGACAAATGATTAGTTAAATATCCGTTAGGGTTCTTTTAGTCTTTAAGGAGCTGCTTTATGAGTTCTTCGGAAGCTGATGCGCAGTTCTTTTTCCAGTTCTTGCAGATCTTTACGGCAGTTGCTTCATCATCAACAGTCAATGTGGCGGAAAAAGGCTTTCCGTCGCCCGGACAGCTTAATGAAACTCGGAATTTACGATCTTCCGTAAGTTCGAGCGAAGCATTGATCCCGGAATATTTAGCCATGTCATTCTTAATGCCGGCAGCCGCTTCGTCAAGATGCGCAAGCAGCGGCGCGTTCAGGGAAGATATGAGATCGTTTAAGACAGCCTTGCCGCCGTCGGTAAGCTTCAGGTTCTCTGTAGAGCCGACGGCATCGCCCGAAAAGGTGCCGGAACTGCTCTTGTCCATGAGATTGCCCGAAATAAGCTCCTCGTAAGCCCTGCTGAATGTGAAAAAGTCCGTATAGAGCGATTCCATGCACTTTTCCATCAGGAGATGATAGCTCACTCCGGGGGCGCGGTCTACAAGATAAAGTATCTGTATTTTCGATTCTGCGATAGAAATCTCAGACATATGTAAATCCTTAGTAAATGTAATGAAATCCTGACTTAATTATACTCGAAAAGAGCGTTTTACGGGTGTATACTCTGTATGATTTTTGAATAAACCTGTAAGGAGAGTACGAAAATGATTACATTTGATTACCAGAACGCCCTCGACTTCATCGGCGGCGAAGAGGCAGTCGCTAGAATGGAACCCCAGGTAAAAGCCGCTTCTGATATGCTTCACAAGAAGAACGGTCCCGGAAATGATTTCCTCGGTTGGCTTGACCTCCCGACAAACTATGATAAAGAAGAATTCGCACGTATCCGCAAAGCTGCCCAGAAGATCAGAAGAGATTCTGATGTCCTCATCGTAATCGGTATCGGCGGTTCCTACCTCGGAGCCCGCGCTGTTATCGAGCTTTTGGGACATTCTTTTGCTAACGCTGCTTCCAAGAAGGTAAGAAAGAGTCCTCTTATCCTTTTCTGCGGTAACTCCATCAGCGCTACATATCTTGCTGACATGATGGATCTCATCGAAGGCAAGGACATTTCACTTAACATCATCTCAAAGTCCGGTACAACAACCGAGCCTGCCATTGCTTTCCGTATCCTCCGTGCATATATGGAGAATAAGTACGGCAAGAAGGGCGCCAAGGACAGGATCTATGCTACAACCGACAAGGCAAGAGGCGCTTTGAAGGGCCTTGCCGATAAGGAAGGTTATGAGAGCTTTGTCGTACCTGATGATGTAGGCGGCAGATTCTCCGTTCTTACTGCTGTAGGACTTCTTCCTATTGCTGTTGCTGGAATCGACATCAGAGAGCTCATGAAGGGCGCCAAGGATGCTTCAAAGGCTTACAAGAAGCTTCCTTTGTCCGAGAATCCCTGCTATCAGTATGCTGCAGTCCGTAACTGCCTCCTTCGTTCCGGTTATTCTACGGAAGTCATGGTCAACTACGAACCTTCTTTCCACTTCATGACAGAGTGGTGGAAGCAGCTCTACGGTGAGTCCGAGGGCAAAGACAGAAGAGGTATCTTCCCGGCAGGCGTTGATAACACGACAGACCTCCACTCCATGGGTCAGTTCATCCAGGACGGCGCAAGGATCATGTACGAGACAGTCGTTCAGATCGACCAGCCCAGAAGATCTTTTGAGATCCCTAACGACAAGACGAATCTTGACGGTCTGAACTTCCTCTCCGGAATGGATATGAACGAAGTTAACGCTAAGGCCATGCAGGGTACGATCCTTGCTCACGTTGACGGTAAGGTCCCGAACCTTCTGATCCATATGTCCGAGCAGAATGCTTACGCTTTGGGTGAGCTCATATACTTCTTCGAGAAGGCATGCGGCATCTCAGGTTATCTCCTCGCCGTAAATCCTTTCAACCAGCCCGGCGTTGAGGCTTATAAGAAGAACATGTTCGCTCTTCTCGGCAAGCCCGGTTATGAAGATCAGAAGGCAGCTCTCGAGGCAAGACTTAAGAAGTGACATTTAAAGCAGTTGCTTTGAACTTTGAACAGGCAGGGACCGGAGTATTCCGGTCCTTGTTTTTTGTGGAGAATCAAATTCCCGATTAGATTAGTGGTTCCCCCATCAAGTTTGCCCTCAAATTGATTTCAACGGTTGATTATATTTATTGATGGCAGATAGTTAACTTATTTTCGAAAAATAAGAATTAAAGTTAAAAAATCGGGCAGATTTTTAACGCAAATCTTCATATCTGTAATATGCGTTAAGTTTTTCGCGAAATGTTTAACGCGTTTTTCGAAAACAAGAATTCACGTTAAGATTTCTCCTCAAATCTTAACCTTTTTTTGCAAATACATAATTTGAGTTAATTCCGGGGCGGTAGCAAAGACTATCCCGAAAAAGTACATTGCATCCGCAAGCAAGGTGCTCGATTGCGTGCTATATTCGTCGCTTCGCTCCATGAAGCACTTATCTCGCACCCCTTGCAAGCAAGGTGCTCGATTGCGTGCTATATTCGTCGCTTCGCTCCATGAAGCACTTATCTCGCACCCCTTGCAAGCAAGGTGCTCGATTGCGTGCTATAATAATGCGCGTAATTTATTAATGAAGAGGTAGATACTATGATTTCCACACTCGAAAACGGCGCCTGGTTATTAAACGGCGTCGAACTTATCGAAGATTCCGGCAATGCGGCAGAAGCTGTTGCTGCAAAATCAGGCAAGACTGCTGACAAGGCATCCGCTAAGCAAGGCACTATCGCTTACGGCATCCTTAAGGATCACAACACATCAGATAACATGGAGCAGCTTAAGATCAAGTTCGATAAGCTGACTTCACACGACATCACATATGTAGGAATCATCCAGACAGCAAGGGCTTCGGGTCTTGAGAAGTTCCCGATCCCTTACGTTCTTACAAACTGCCACAACTCACTTTGCGCTGTAGGCGGAACGATCAATGAAGATGACCACATGTTCGGTCTTACCGCTGCCAAGAAGTACGGCGGTATCTATGTACCTCCTCATCAGGCAGTCATCCACCAGTATGCAAGAGAAATGCTCGCCACATGCGGTGGGATGATCTTAGGTTCTGATTCACACACACGTTATGGTGCACTCGGTACCATGGCAATGGGTGAGGGCGGTCCTGAGCTCGTTAAGCAGCTCCTCAGCCAGACATACGACATCAAGATGCCTGATGTAATCGCCATCTACCTCACGGGCGAGCCGATGAAGGGCGTAGGTCCTCAGGACGTTGCTCTTGCGATCATCGGTAAGGTATTTAATTCCGGTTATGTTAAGAACAAGGTAATGGAGTTCGTAGGTCCCGGTGTTGCAAGCCTTTCGGCTGATTTCAGGATCGGCATCGACGTTATGACAACAGAGACAACATGCCTTTCATCAATCTGGCAGACAGATGAGAAGACAGAGCAGTTTTTTGAGATCCACGGAAGAAAGGGCGACTACAAGAAACTCGCACCTGCTGATGTTACATATTACGATGGCGCAGTTATCGTTGACCTTTCTACGATCAAGCCTATGATCGCAATGCCTTTCCATCCTTCAATCGCTTACGAGATCGAGTATGTTAATGCAAATCTCAAGCAGATGATCGCTGAGACAGAAGAAAGAGCAAAGGTTTCTTTCGGAGACAAGATCGAGTACTCACTCCAGAACAAGATCGTTGACGGTAAGCTTATGGTAGACCAGGGAATCATCGCAGGCTGCGCGGGCGGCGGATTCGAGAATATCTGCGCTGCAGCTGACATCATGAAGGGCAAGTATATAGGTGCCGATAAGTTCACGATGTCGATCTATCCCGCATCCACACCTGTATACATGGAACTCGTAAGAAACGGTGTTGCAGCAACGCTTCTTGAGACAGGTGCTATCCTTAAGACCGCATTCTGCGGACCTTGTTTCGGTGCCGGAGATACTCCTGCAAACAATGCATTCTCCATCCGTCACTCCACAAGAAACTTCCCGAACAGAGAAGGATCCAAGGTACAAAGCGGTCAGATCAGTTCCGTTGCACTCATGGACGCAAGATCAATCGCTGCAACAGCTGCTAACAAGGGCGTTCTCACACCTGCTACGGAGTTCACGGGTGAGCTTAATAACTACGCTTACACATTCGATTCAAAGATCTACGCTAACAGAGTCTTTGATTCAAAGGGGGTTGCAGATCCAAACACAGAGATTCAGTTCGGACCTAACATCAAGGACTGGCCGAAGATGGAAGCGCTTCCGGAAAACCTCGTTCTTCAGGTCGTATCCGAGATTCACGATCCTGTTACTACAACGGACGAGCTTATTCCTTCAGGTGAGACATCTTCTTACAGATCAAATCCTCTGGGCCTTGCAGAGTTTACGCTCTCACGTAAGGATCCTGACTACGTAGGACGCGCAAAGAACATCCAGAAGGCCGAGACAGCTTTAGTAGCAGGCGAGAAGCCCTGTGAAGCAGTTGAAGGTCTCCATGATGTTATGCAGGTTGTAAAGAGCATCATTTCTTTCGAGCACGGTGATACAAAGGCAATCGGCTTCGGTTCCGTTATCTTCGCAGTAAAGCCCGGTGACGGTTCTGCAAGAGAGCAGGCTGCTTCATGCCAGAAAGTCCTTGGCGGATGGGCTAACATAGCAAACGAATATGCTACTAAGAGATACCGTTCGAACCTCATCAACTGGGGTATGCTGCCTTTCATCATCGAAAAGGGCGATCTGCCGTTTGCAAACCTCGATTACATTCTCTTCCCGGGAATAAGAACTGCAGTCGAGACAAAGGCTGAAACAATCAAGGCAATTGCGATCAAGGGCAATGAGACAAAGGAATTCACTTTGACTCTGGGTGACCTCACCGACCGTGAACGTCAGATAATACTCGACGGATGTCTTATTAACTTCAACCGTCAGAAATAAAACGACATAATGGGGGCGTCAAAAGCGCCCCCTGTTACGATGTTTGAGGGGGTCTGACCCCATAAAAGATTTATGAATGCTAAGAAAGCAACGCCAAAAGAACAGCAGTTGAATTTCAATTATATCTTCAAACAGTGGATAGCACCCCTGTTCTTTATTACAGTGGGTGCCGTAATTGCTGCGTTTGCGCTGGAAGAATTTCTGGTTCCCTTTACCATTCTTGATGGCGGCGTCGTCGGTATATCAATGATCATAAGCCAGCTGTCAGGTCTTCCTCTCGGCGCACTTACGATCATACTGAACGTTCCTTTTATGTTCATCGGGTACAAGAGACTGGGAATACGGTTTCTCATAAAGGCAATCTATGCAATGGTCGTATTCTCTTCTTTCCTCGGTGTTTTCGAGGACATGAAGGCGGTAACGGAGCAGGAGATACTCGTAGTGGTATTCGGAGGACTGCTTCTCGGCGTCGGCGTGGGACTGATTTTAAGACACGGCGGGTGCTTAGACGGCACGGAAATCGTTGCGATGCTGCTTTCGCAGCATACGGAGTTTTCGGTCGGTCAGATCGTATTGTTCTTCAACATAATCATATATGGAGTAGCAGGGTTGTTATTCGGCCCCGACAGGGCTCTTTATTCGCTTCTCACATACTTCATAACGTCCAAGATCATTGACATCGTCGAAAACGGAATGGAGCAGGGCAAGTCGGTAATGATCATTACGGATCACGGCAAGGACATCGCCGATAAGATCTATTCCCAGCTCGGACGCACATGCACCCAGATGGAGGGCAAGGGCATGGTCAGCAACGGCAAGAAGACTGTGCTTTACTGCGTCATTACGAGAGTGGAAGTGCCAGCGATAAAAAAGATCATCAATGATGCGGATGTGTCTGCTTTCATGACTATCTCAGATGTCTCGGAGATCGTCGGAAATCATATAAAGAGAAGAAAAAGTCCTGCTCAAAAGAAGTGATTGTAATAATTTCGCATTACCAAATAATTACTGAAATCGTGTGTAAATCATTAAGCTTTTTGTAATTTTGTCCCCAATTACTAAATCCTTAATGGTTTCTAGTCTTTTTTCGTAATTTTTCAGTAATCAGTTTTCCAATGCCACGAAAAAAGCTGTCTCAAAAGTGATCACTACCACTGATGAGACAGCCTTTAGCATAAGAAACGGTTTTTGTTATTTCTTTCCGAAGGTGTTATTGAGTGCATCTACGTCAGGAAGATCAACGCCGACCTTTTTCTCTACGGCATCGATGGCATCGTTTGCAACCTTTTTTGCATTATCGTCCTTGGCGACTTTATCCAATGCGTCCTGAGCTACGTCTTTTGCTTTGTTGATATCAATATCCATAAAGATACCTCCGTATGATTTGATATAATCATTGTATCACTTTTATCATCAGGGTAATAATGTAATGAGTTCCAGATTGATCCTGCCTGAGAATATCAGAAAACTGATCTCCGGTCAGCTGCCGGAAGTTGATAATACCGGGCTTTCAGGCGCCAGTGTGTATGTCTTTGAGGATTCGGTCCTCAAGATCGAAAAGATAAGTGAGAATAATGATGCCACCGTTGAGATGATGATGTGGCTTGAAGGTAAGCTTCCAGTCCCCAGAGTCATCTGCTGCGAAAAGGATTCTGAATACCAGTATCTTCTCATGAGCAGGATGCCGGGAAAGATGAGTTGTGACAGTTACTATATGGAACGCCCCGGGCTTCTTGTCAGAACTCTTGCAGAGGCGATCAGGATGCTTTGGTCCGTTGATTTATCCGGATGTCCCCGTGACAGGAACTTAGAGACCGAATTGAAAGAAGCGGAATACCGCGTGGAAAAGGGACTTGTGGCAATTGACAGAACTGAGCCGTCGACATTCGGAGACGGGGGATTCAAAGATCCTGAAGAACTCCTGATCTGGCTCGAAAACAACAAGCCTGGATATGACCCAGTTCTTTCGCATGGTGATTTCTGTCTTCCCAATCTGTTCATGGACGGAGACAGGTTCAGCGGATTTATCGATCTCGGATCGGCCGGCGCCGGCGATAAATGGAGAGACATTGCACTCTGTTACCGCAGCCTGAAGCATAATGCGGAAGGCTTTTATGGTGGCAGGGTTTATCCGGGTATTGATGCCGGAATGTTGTTCGATGAACTCAGGATCAAACCGGATCAGGAGAAGATCCGTTATTACATCTTACTTGATGAATTATTCTGACAGGAGCGGTTATGGCAGTCTGTGTATCGACAGAAGTAATGAGAGCAAGCGACAGGTGGACCATAGAGAATCTTGTTCCGTCCAGGGTGCTGATGGAAAGAGCCGGAAGAGCGATTTTCGAACAGGTGGACTGGAAAGGTCCTGTAGGTATCATTTGCGGTAAGGGCAATAACGCCGGTGACGGATTTGTAGTCGCTTCTCTGCTCAAAGATCAGGGAATAGAATGTGAGATCGTACTGCTTTTCGAGGACTCGTTCTCAGAGTACGGCAGATACTTCTACGAAAAATGCATTGAGAAGGGAATCCCCGCGGTTCCTGATGCTGATTACGGCAGATACAGGACCATTGTCGACTGCATATTCGGAACCGGATTTAAAGGTGAACTCAAAGAGCCTGCAAAAACTGCGATAGAGAAGATAAACGCGTCCGGTGCATATGTTGTCAGTGCTGACATTAACAGTGGTCTGAATGGTGATACGGGTCTCGGTGATCTTTATGTGATCTCGGATCTGACGGTTTCCATCGGAACATATAAGTACGGACATTTTCTCGGTCACGCGAAAGAAGCGATGAAGGATAAAGTGAATTGTGATATAGGGATAAAGATCATCGGTGAGACGAAAGAGTTATCATAAATTGAGCGGAAGGGAAGATATATGAGATTTGAAGAAAGAGAGATAGTCCTGAAGGACGGAAGAAAGTGCATCTTAAAGCCGAATTCGCCGGAGTATGCGGAAGCCATGATCGAGTATCTGACAAAGACATCCGGTGAAACGGAGTTTCTTTTAAGATATCCTGACGAAGTAAATTACACACTTGAAAACGAGCAGGAGATCCTGCAGCGCCTTCTTGAGGATCCGTATGTGATAATGATGGCGGCGATAGTAGATGGTAAAGTCGCAGGCAACGGAAGCGTCAGCGGAATTGGCGATAAGCGCAAGATACGCCACAGATGCTCAATGGCCATTGCGCTTTATGAAGAATACTGGGGTTTGGGCATCGGCACGGCGATGATCGGATACATGACTGAGCTTGCGCGTGAGATCGGCTGGCACCAGATGGATCTTGAGGTAGTCGCTGAGAATGAGCAGGCTCAGGCACTGTATAAAAAGTGCGGTTTTATTGAGTCGGGAAGAAGGCATAATGCTTTGCTTTTCGATGACGGGACATATCATGACGAGATACTGATGTATAAAGATCTGAAGTGATGACAATAGGAGACGGAGATGGGTCAGAAAGAATACCTGAAGCTCATAGATGACACGATCAGCCACGGAAAATATAAGGATGACTGGCAGTCTTTGTCAGGCCATAAAACTCCTGACTGGTACTACAGGGCGAAGCTTGGGATCTTTATCCATTGGGGTATATACAGCGTTCCTGCATATGCATGTGAATGGTATCCGAGATGGATGTATAATCCCGGTTCGCGCGAATATGAATTCCACAAGAAGAATTTCGGTGATCCGAAGGACTTCGGATACAAGGATTTTATTCCGATGTTTAAGGGAGAGAATTTTGATGCAGGTGCATGGACCGATCTCTTCAAAAAATCAGGCGCGAAATACGTTATGCCGGTGTGTGAGCATCATGACGGATTTGCGATGTATGAATCGGACTTTAACCGGTGGAATGCTGCGAAAATGGGTCCTCGCAGGGATATCGCGGGTGAACTGAAGAAATCCTGTGAAGAAAAAGGACTTGCATTCTGCGCATCATCTCACAGGGCTGAACACTTCTTTTTCATGAATATGGGAAGGACGATAGAATGTGATGTTAATGACGAGAACTTTCGCGATTTTTACGGCCCTGCATATCTTTGTCCGGAACTTTCGGATGTCGCTGTATTCCATACTCTTGAAGATGTTTTTTCACCTGCAAAGCCTACGGAGGAATGGCTTGTTGACTGGCTTGTCAGAACATGTGAACTGATCGACAGGTATAAGCCTATGATTCTTTATTTTGATACTTGGATACAAAATGTGGCATTTAAACCGTATCTTAAAAAGATGTGTGCATATTATTACAACAGAGCTGAAGAATGGGGACAGGAAGTAACGATAAATTATAAGCACGAAGCTTTCCCGCCTGACGTTGCTACCTTTGATGTGGAACGCGGCGCGTTGACAGACATTTCTCCGGTACCGTGGCAGACTGATACTGCCATCGGAAAGAAATCATGGGGTTACATAAAAGACAATGAATTCAAACCGTCAAGACAGATAATATGCGATCTGATTGATATCATCAGCAAGAACGGAATGCTTTTGATCAACATTGGGCCCAAGGCCGACGGCACCATTACTGAAGAAGAGACTGCGGTGCTGAATGAATTAGGAGACTGGATGAACGTAAACGGTGAGGGTATCTACGATACGATCCCATGGAAGATCTTCGGCGAAGGCGAAGTGAATAATGTTGCTGGTTCTTTTCAGGATAATGATGAGAAAGAATATACTCCCGAAGATTACAGATTTACGTATAAGAAAGGTTTCCTCTATGCTTTCTGCATGAGACCGGATTCTGAAAAGTTCCTGATACGGTCATTGAAGATAAAAGGCGAACGTGATTTTGTAACTGGTCCTGTCGAAGTATTGGGCGATTACAGGATAGTTAATTCAGAACGCAATGAGCAGGGACTGTCCATTGTCATGGACAGAAAACCTGAATCAGACAAACCGGTATGTTTTAAGATCGGTTTCTAATCACAACAGGGGGTCAGAGAGTATGAAGATTAGCAAATCAATTTCCATTATTCTTGTTGCGTCTATGATACTTAGTCTTTCTGCGTGTAATAAAGCACCGGTGGAGAATATTCCTGCTGTCGAATCTTCCGGGGCAATTGATCTGACGGATGCGCCCGGAGTAAAAGATGCTGTTTTAGTTACAGATGCTGATTCCCTAAAAGAAAAAGAGATGCCGTTGTATTATCGCTCTCCTGATGATGTGAGAACCATTAAGCTGTATTTTGCGGATAAAGGCAAAGAGATACCCTATCTTGATACCGGTACGGTAAAGGAACTCCTGGAGAACATCTATCATGATTTTCGCTATGATAAAGGTTATGCTTTGAATGTTTCTACAGAAGGTCATAAAGCAATATTCACCAGAGAAAACAATAGCACCATGGTGATTGACTGTGATGAGAATACGATCTGGTTTGACAACTATGATGCTTTCCTTGTTTACGGATATTCCAATACTATTATAGATCCCATAGACAGCATTGATAAATTCCCGTTTCTTGATGAGTCAGAAGACAGATCTTACAGCAGGAACGGATCTGAGGTTTGCTTTTATCTTGATCCATATGCGATAGATCTTATCGAAAATGAAGGGGAGTGTTATATTCCCATGCAGACATTCAGTGATCTTCTTACCTCGTCATACGGGTATGTGAATTTTCTTTATAATCGAAAATCCGTATTTGTTAATGATTGCTTTTCGGACTATGAGGAAGCACTTCTTGAAAAGTATTATGATACAAAAGTCAAAAACATAAACCGAAGTAGGAAACTGGCAGAATTCTCATATCAGGAACTGTGTCTGGTAATGGATTACTGCTATGGTTTGAAGGAAAAGCATAATATTACAAGTTTTGATCAATATTTTATTGAAACAGGTATAAAGGAAAGCCTGTTGAGTTCAAATATGATTGAATCTTCAAAGGCGCTCTCTGACTTGATGGTATTTTATCTTTCTGATGGACACTGTTTTTACGATGGAAATTCTTATAGGCTCGGAGAGGACTTTATCGCAATAGAAAGATATGGTCAGTCTATTGAGGATTTTTTTCAAACCTGGTCGGAAATAGATCAGATCAGGAACGAGTATTATCCCGATGGTATACCGGGATACGAAGAAATCGGCAATACAGCATATATAACGTTCGATAGTTTTGATTCTTATCCTTCTGATGCGGACTATTACAATAACCCTCCAACGCCGGATTCTACGGATACAATGGCAATCTGCCTATATGCTTTTTCCCGGATCACCAGAAAGGATAGTCCAATTGAGAATGTTGTCCTGGATCTAAGTGAAAACACAGGCGGAGATGTTTCTACGGCTTTCTTTGTTATCGGTATGTTCATAGGGCAATTTGATATCTGTTTTGAAGATCCTTTGACAGGTGCATATGTGAATAATGTTTATCAGTGCGATGCTAATCTTGACGGGAAGTTTGATGAGAACGATGCGCTTAGTGGTTATCGTTTATTCTGTCTGACCTCTCCTGTCAGTTTTTCGTGTGGCAATGATGTTCCTTATATTTTTAAGTATTCGAACAAAGTGAATATGTTGGGAATGCCGACCGGAGGCGGTGCCTGCGTTGTCATGCCTTTATCTTTGGCGGACGGTACAAGATACCAGATATCAGGATTAAACAGAGCTGGTTACCTTATTAACGGTTCAGTATATGATATAGACGCCGGCTTGGAACCTGATTATCCGATAAGTTCTTACGCCCGGTTTTATGACAGGAAAGCTTTAACAAAGTATATCAACAGCATATATTGAGCGAGTTATTAGGGAAGCATTTTCGCATATGGGGAGATAAGAAATGTGTCCTGAAATGAATGTGGTTATTGTAGAGCCTGCGAAAACCGATAAGAAGGTTTTATTGGTTATTGGTACTGCTTTGCTGACATTGATATTGGGAATATCAGGTGTTCTGATATACCGTTTTGCCGTGCTTCAACAGATACCTGAACTTAAAAGGGTCGATGAACTCGACGTGAATTATTATGACGTGTCCGTCTCATGCTATGACGGGGAAAAATATAAATATGTTTCTCCGAATTCCAGAACAAAAGAAGAGTCATTAGCTTTATTGGATGCAGTACATAAATTCGCATCCGTAAAAGGCAGGAAGGTTAACGACTGGACTCCGGATAAGATCACATATCCGGTATATTCCGTCACGATAAGTCCCGTGATCTTCAAAAGCGAAGAATATGTACCTGGTGAGACTGTAGTCTGGAGCAATGGTTACCTGTTTACTGCTTTAGGTGATGTGTATAAATGCAATCCTGATTTCAGATCTTTCACAGAGACAGATGATAATGATTTTGTGCGTGAAGCGGATCTTGGAGATGTTGCATCCGTGAGGGCTTTCCGGCCGCTTTATTATGTCGGTTCCAAGTGGCATAAAGAATTGCTTAATCCTTCTAAGCTTTCTTCAGATGATCATGCGGAATCTGTTGAAGCTGAAATTATCGGGATATCTGAATGGAGAGGTTTTCCCATGGTTACGGTTACTCTTACGAATACGGGTGAAGAAGACTGGTGTTATGATGATAATTCTCTGTTTGTTTCCATGGTTGTGGTCTTGGACGGAGAATGGTATTACCTTTATCATGATCCTAGCGTTGATGATGATATCAGGGCCATGTCGGGATATGACGAGATCCTTGAGGGCGGCTCTCAAATTTCCGTTCAGATCAGTCTGGGATTCTATGGAACGCTTCCTCCCGGAGATTATATGATAGTGATTCACGGAAGTGACAGCAGCGGGTATTGTTACGCGTGTGCGGAGTATCACAAACAATAAAAAAGGGGTGTCATTACGACAACCCCTTAATATATTGGCTTTTTCCGAAATTTACTTCGCTACGATATTCGCGATCCTGCCCTTAACATAGATGAACTTGACGATGGATCTTCCGTTCAAAGCGCCTGCGAGACGATCATCAGCATTAACGATCGCTTCGACTGCAGCCTGGTCAGCTTCAGCAGGAATATTTACCTTAAACTGAACCTTACCGTTGATCTGGACTGCGATCTCGATCTCATCTTTAACAAGCGCGCTCTCGTCAACTTCTGGCCACTTCTGATTATAAACAGAATATGCATTTCCAAGAGCTTCGCACCAGAGTTCTTCCGTGAAGTGAGGAGCGAAAGGTGCAAGAAGGAGAACGAGTTTCTCTGTTGCATATCTCTTGAACTCAGGCTTAGCTGAAGCGTCCTGGCCGTACTTGGTGATGGCATTTAAGAGCTCCATCATTCTTGCGATAGGAGTGTTGAACTGGAACTTCTCGATGTCTGCTGTAGAACTCTTGATAGCATAGTTGATAGCATAGTTGAGTTCCTTGTCGGCAGAAGTCATATCAGCCTTTGCGGGAACTGCAGAAGAAACAGCGCCGGCACAGTCAGCTACGCATGTCTCGATCCTTCTGAAGAACTTGACGATAGCCTGGAGTCCTGAATCAGACCAGGGACCGCCTTCGATGTAAGCGAAACCGAAGCCAAGGTATGTTCTGAAAACGTCGGAACCGTACTTACTGATATAGTCATCAGGTGCAACTGTGTTGCCTCTGGATTTACTCATCTTCTGACCGTCAGGTCCTAAGATAGTTCCCTGATGTACGAGGCTTGTGAAAGGTTCATCGAAATCGAGCATGCCCATGTCACGCATAGCTTTTGTGAAGAATCTTGCGTAGAGAAGGTGCATGCAAGCGTGCTCGGCTCCGCCGACATACTTATCGACAGGACAGAACTTGTTGATCTTATCCTTTGAGAACATCTCCTTGTCGTTCTTGTTATCGGGATATCTGAACTGATACCAGGAAGAGTCAACAAAAGTGTCCATCGTATCAGGGTCACGTCTTGCATCCCCGCCGCACTTGGGGCATTTGCAGTTCATGAATGATTCGCACTTTGCAAGAGGACTCTCGCCGTCGGGTGTGAATTCAACGTCGTAGGGGAGAAGAACAGGAAGCTGATCTTCGGGTACGGGTACAACGCCGCATGAAGGGCAGTGAATCATCGGAATAGGGGTTCCCCAGTATCTCTGACGGGAGATGAGCCAGTCACGGAGTCTGTAATTGATCTTCCATTCTCCCATGCCGATCTCAGCAAGCTTGGCAACGATGGCCTTCTGGGCATCATGCATCTCCATGCCGTCGAATTCATCGGAATTCGTAAGGTAACCCTTCTTCTCGCAATAGGGAAGCTCTGAATCCACACCCTTTTCAGGCTGGATTACGCGGATGATATCAAGGCCGTACTTATGTGCAAAATCAAAGTCTCTTTCATCGTGTGAAGGAACTGCCATGACTACGCCGGTACCGTATCCTGCAACAACATAATCTGCAGCCCAGATAGGAACTTTTCTGCCGTTCAAAGGATGGATGGCATAAGCTCCGGTAAATACGCCGGTCTTTTCGCGTGTCGTGGACATACGATCGATCTCGTTAACCTTTGCAGTTGCCTGACGGTATGCCTCAACGGCTTCGCGGCACTCATCGGTAGTAAGCTTAGCGCAGAGTTCGGACTCGGGTGCGATAACGACATATGTGATACCCATGAACGTATCGACTCTTGTGGTGAATACCTCAAGCTTCATGGGAGAACCGTCTTCATTTGTAAGGCGCTCACCGTTCTTCTCGACATAGAGAGCTACCTGTGCGCCTTCAGATCTGCCGATCCAGTTTTTCTGAAGCTTCTTAGTCTTTTCAGGCCAGTCGAGCTTCGGAAGATCGTCCAGAAGCTCCTGCGCATATTCGGTGATCTTGAAGAACCACTGTGTCATGTTCTTGCGGACTACTTCGGAGTGGCATCTTTCGCATGTGCCTTCAACGACCTGTTCATTTGCGAGGACGGTCTTGCATGAAGGGCACCAGTTGACCGGTGCGTTCTTACGGTATGCCAAACCTCTCTTGTAGAGCTCGATAAAGAACCACTGGTTCCATCTGTAGTAATCAGGCATGCATGTCTTGATCTCGAAATCCCAGTCTACCGTAGTGCCCATGGCCTTGAGCTGGCCTTCCATCGTATCAATGTTCTTGAGCGTGGAATCCTTAGGATGAATGCCTGTCTTAATTGCATAGTTCTCTGCGGGAAGTCCGAATGAATCGAATCCCATGGGGTGGAAAAGGTTATAGCCCTGCATGTGCTTGAACCTTGCCCAGGAGTCAGTCAGGGAGTAGTTATACCAGTGACCTAAGTGTAGGTTGGCACCGGAAGGATAGGAGAACATCTCAAGGCAATACAGTTTCTCGCCTTTTGCGTCCGGATCGTACTTGTAGAGGCCAGTTTCAGCCCATTTTGCCTGCCACTTCTTGTCTGTCTCATTTGAATAACTCATGTTAAAGACTCCTATTCTTTAAAAATGAACACCTAATTATACTCCGATGTTTTCAAAAATTACATATAAACTGCCGTAATATCGCCTCAAAATGAAATAAGATTGTCACTTAAAATAGGGCGGCCTGTGATTGATTTTTATTAGGTCTGATGTAATAATAAATTGAATTTTTACGGGTATACGTGCCGTTTGGCGTTTTCTATATAGAGGTGAACTATGGGTTTAGGCATGGAAATAGGTGTCGATCTCGGCACCAGCAGTGTTCTTGTTTATATCAGAGGTAAGGGTATCGTTCTCAAGGAACCCTCCGTTGTTGCAGTTAACAGCAAGACAGGTAAGGTTTTGGCAGTCGGTGAATCAGCTTCACTCATGCTCGGACGTACTCCCGGTATCGTTGAAGCGATCAGACCTCTCCGCGAAGGCGTTATTTCCGACTTCAGAGCAACTGAAGTTATGCTTAAGGCATTTATCGGAAGAGTATGTACAGGTCTTCGTGCTACATATTTTAAGCCTACCATCGTAGTCTGCGTACCGTCAGTCATTACTCCGGTTGAGCAGCAGGCAGTAGAGAATGCCTGCCGTCACGCAGGCGCAAAGGACGTTTTCCTTATCAGAGAACCTATTGCAGCTGCCATCGGTGCAGGTATCGATATCACAAAGGCATGCGGTTCAATGGTCGTTGATATCGGCGGCGGTACGACGGATATTTCGGTCATCTCTCTCTGCGAACCGGTTGTTGATGCATCTTTAAAGGTTGCAGGTGACAAGTTTGATGAAGCCATCATCAAGCACGTAAGAAAGAGACACAACATCCTCATCGGTGAGAAGACTGCTGAGAAGCTCAAGATCGAGATCGGCTGTGCTTATCCGAGAGATGAGGAGCTTACTTTGGACGTTCAGGGAAGAAACATCATCACGGGTCTTCCTTCTACAGTTACGGTATCTTCCACGGAGATGCTCGAAGCTCTGGAAGAGCCTATCACTCAGATCTTTGAAGCTGTTCACAACGTTCTCGAGAGAACACCTCCGGAACTCATGGCTGATATCTCACAAAGAGGTATCGTAATGACAGGCGGCGGCGCTATGCTCTATGGTCTTGACCACATGTTATCCAATAGGATCGGTATCGACGTTTATCTTGCACAGGACCCTGTATCGTGCGTGGTTATCGGAACGGGTAAAGCACTCGACATGATGGATAAGTTCGCTGCCCTGAGTGACAACTGATTGACGGAAACATTTACAAATGTTATATTATGCGCGTCGGAAGCAAATTCCGGCGCGCATTCGTTTAGATTAGATTTTTCCATTTCAAGATATCAGATCAATATCCCTTTGGCAGAATTACGCGAAAACAGGTTTATTGGGGAAATTCGAACGGATTTTTATATTTGAAAGGCGTTTATGGACGATTTTGACAATCTTAATTCCAAGACGGATTCTGACTTAAGACAGATAGCCGTTGCATTCGGAGATTTCACTCCCGAAGAAGCAGAATCAAAGACAAGAGATGAACTCATTATGGCGATCACTGGAGCCAAGGATATCGGTGACGTAACCGTTGTCGATCTTGCTGAAGATCCCGTTCCGGTAAGGCCGGTCGCTATTCCCGAGACCATGAAGAGTACAGAGAATACAAAGTCTCTCGATGAACTTATCGTTGATGTCGGAAGGACCGCAAGGTTTGAGACAAACGAACTGGCAGAGGCCATGTTAAAAGCTGAGAGAGCAGAGGAGAAAAAAGTGGCTAATAAAGAGTCTGTAGCTGAAGAAAAGCCTGCAGTGGATACTGAGGTGCCCACTGAAGAGAAGAAGGCTGAAAAGAAGGCTGAAAAGAAGGCCGAAAAGAAGGCCGAGAAAAAACCTGCCAGAAGCACTAAAAAGGGCAAGGCAAAGGCTGAAGAACCTTCTGTAGAAAAGCAGGAGGAACCCATTGTAGAAAAGCAGGAAGAAGCAGCTGTCAAAGAGCCTGCCGAGACTGCTGAAAAGAAAGAGAAAAAGCCTGCAGCAAAAACTAAAAAGGCCAAGGCCGGCAAGAAAAAGGAAGAGGCTCCTGCAGTTGAAGAAACAAAGCCTGCTGAACCTACACCCGTAGAAGCATTGATCTCCGAGGCGGAGAGTGTTTTAGCTGACACAAAGACCGGCGAGGAAAAAGCCGAAGAAGTCAAGCCTGAAGAGGCAAAGACCGCTGAGTCTAATCAGGGACAGGGCAAACACGGAAGATCAAAGAGAAGAAAGATCTCTTTCGGTCCCGGTCAGGATACAAAGACTGTAGAGACATCTGAAGAAACTCATGCAGAAAATGAAGAAGAAAATCCCGAGCTCAATCTTCCCGTAGAGATAGAGATCGAAGGCGTTCTTGCCATCAATAACAATGAAGGCAACAAAAACGATTTCTGCGGATTCGTACACAGACACAATTATCTTCCCGGTGAAGACGATGCTTATGTTCCGGGCCAGTTCATCAAGAGAATGGGCTTAAGACGCGGCGACTACATTAAGGGCTTTGCAAATCCCAAGCGCGGCAAGGACAGATATGCTCCGCTCAAGCGTGTTACGGAAGTTAACGGTATCCCGGTAACTGAGGGCGATTACGAGAACATCAGAAGACGTCCGAAGTTCGAGAGCCTTACTGCAATCTATCCTAACGAGAGACTTGATCTTGAGACTGCAAAAGAAGATATCTCAACAAGGATCATCGATCTTTTCTCGCCTATCGGTAAAGGCCAGAGAGGTATGATCGTATCGCCGCCGAAGGCAGGTAAGACGATCCTTCTCCAGAAGGTCGCAAATTCCATCACGGCAAATAATCCCAACTGCGAACTGATCGTACTCCTTATAGACGAGCGTCCTGAGGAAGTTACGGACATGCAGAGAAATATTCAGGGCGAAGTCGTTTATTCGACTTTCGACAAGCGCCCGGAAAACCATGTAAGAGTTACGGAACTCGTGCTTGAGAGGGCTATGAGGCTTGTTGAGCTCGGTAAGGATGTTGTTATCCTGCTTGACTCGATGACCAGACTTGCAAGAGCTTATAACCTTACGATCAACCCTACCGGCAGAACATTGTCGGGAGGTCTTGATCCGGGATCACTTTACGGACCTAAGAGGTTCTTCGGTGCTGCAAGAAACATTGAGAACGGCGGAAGCCTTACGATCCTTGCCACTGCGCTTATCGAGACGGGCTCCCGTATGGACGAAGTCATTTTCGAGGAATTCAAGGGAACGGGCAACATGGAAGTTACCCTGGACAGAAAACTCGCCGACAGACGAGTTTTCCCTGCGATCGCAGTCGACAAGTCAGGTACGAGAAGAGAAGAACTCCTGCTCAAGCCCGAAGAACTCGATGCAGTCTGGCTCATCAGAAGAAGGATCGCGGAAGCGGATACGATCACGGCGACCAACGCTGTCATCAGTTTTATGGAGAAAACGACGAGCAACATGTCTTTCGTTCTTTCTGTAAAGAAATCTTTTGCAACCGATTGACAACCGCCGGTGATTCAAGTAATATAGCAAGGCTAACACGAAGAATCCGGTATGACATACGTGATATCAAGGTTACGCGTCATATCTTTGATTGAGAGGTGAAAGGTAACATGAAAGAAGGAATTCATCCTAAGACGCAGGTCGTTACAGTTAAGTGCGCATGCGGCAACACATTCGAGACTCTTTCCACAAAGAGTGATCTGAGAGTTGATATCTGCTCTAACTGCCACCCGTTCTATACAGGCAAGCAGAAGCTCGTTGATACAGGCGGACGTGTTGATAAGTTCAAGAAGAGAATGGAAAAGGCTTAATTCTTTTCGCTTGATTGAAGTTTTAAAGGTTGTCTCGATGAGGCAACCTTTTTTATCTTCCACATTCCTTTAATTTGCCTTTACTCTGTAACATCACTGAAAGTTATAAATGATATAATCACTTCAAAATGGAAAATTATGTTTATTCGGGGGACATATATGTCAGAAAATAATGACAACATGAAGTTGATCACCGAAGATCAGATAAAGGAGATCACGCCTGAACAGTCAGTTCAGGATATAGATCTGGCACCGGAATCGCATCCGTCTTCGCCTGCGAAAGTGTCGAAAAGAAAGAATAAGGCATGTAACGTGCCTCTGAAGAAGACTACCATTGGCGGTCAGGCATTAATCGAAGGCGTCATGATGGTAGGTCCTTCCAGAACTGCTATGGCAGTCAGGAAGGGTGACGGCACCATTCATGTTGAGGAGATCAAGCAGAGCGAGAGAACCACTTATTTCGAGAAAGTTCCTTTTGTCAGAGGCTGCATAAGATTTTATAAGATGCTCGTAACAGGTACCGGCGCGCTCATGAGGGCAGCTGACATTTCCGAGGAAGGAAAGCCTGAAGCAAATAAAGATGGCCAGAAGAAGTCACGTCTTGATGAGTTCGCCGAAAGACATTTCAATCTCATGATGACAATTTCCGCCATTATCGGAATTTGTCTTTCTGTAGGACTTTTCATTCTTGCCCCGAGACTTATCATTGAGATAGTTACGAAGTTCATTCCTGATCACATCAGGGAGATCACATGGGTTCCGATCTCGCTTAACATAGCGGAAGGTATCTTAAGACTGATCATATTCCTTTTGTATCTTGTTTTTGCTTCCAGCCTCAAGGATATCAAGAGAGTTTGGCGTTATCACGGCGCTGAGCACAAAACCATCGCCTGTTATGAAGCAGGTCTTCCGCTGACTGTCGAGAACGTTCTGAAGCAGACAAGATTCCATCCCCGCTGCGGAACATCATTCATGTTCAACGTTCTTGCGATATCGATCATCATCTATACGGTTATTGGCCTTTTCACGGGCGCACAGCCCATGTGGGTGAATCTTGTGATCAGAGTCGCTGCCATTCCGATCATCTGCTCCATCTCATATGAGATACTGAGATTTGTCGGACGTCACGATAAGAATCCTTTCTGCAAGCTTATGGCTAAGCCCGGTCTCTGGCTCCAGAAGTTCACTACACAAGAGCCTGACGGACCTATAGTCGAGGTAGCAATCGCTTCCATGCAGGCAGTTATTCCGGAGAATAAGGAAGATGACGTCTGGTAAAGACGAACTGCTGAATCTCCTGAAGGAATCCGGCGATGACGAGGCTGTTCTTGACTTAAGGATCCTGAGAGAAGAATTTGAAGACAAGGCTTTGGAAGAAGCTGTTAAGAGGCGCGCTTCAGGCGAGCCTCTTGCTTATATTCTGGGGTACCGGCATTTCTATAAAGAATGTTACAAGGTCGTATCCGGTGTGCTCATTCCCAGAGCGGATACCGAGATAGTTGTCGAATCGGCTTTGAAGTTTCTCGGAATTAATGACATGGCGACCGGTGATCTTCTGAACATTTCTTCATATGGTAAAGACTTGAAGAATATCAGATTTGCAGACATCTGTACGGGAACCGGATGTATCGGAATATCTCTGGCAAATGAGATCTCCAGGCATGGCGGTTCGTCTTCCGGAGTCCTAATAGATATCAGTGATACGGCGTTGGAAACAGCTTCAGCGAATGCTGTTTCCCAGGCTTTAAATCCTGAAAATATAGTTGTTAAAAAACATGACATCTTAAGTGATGTTCCTGAACTCGGCCATCTTGATCTGATCGTGTCCAACCCGCCATACATTTCGGATGAAGAGATGGAATCTCTGGACATTGGTGTAAAAGACTATGAACCTGATCTGGCCCTGAGGGCAGGGAATGACGGTCTGGATTTTTATGCGCCATTGGTTAACTGCGCAGGAAAGCTGCTTAAAGACGGCGGGGCTCTTATCGTTGAGCACGGTTATGCGCAGGGAGAACGGGTGAGGGATTTTTTCGCGCAGGGCGGACTGAAAAACTGCATGACTATAAAAGATTACGGTTCAAATCCGAGGGTAACGATCGGGTTTAAATGATTTTTGTACGCTGAACCCCGCATAAATAAAGGCTTTCCGGCCTTCGCAAAATTTTATTGAAAAATTTCGATTTTTCTTGTAACGAATTTGGGATTTCTCCGTCTAACAGGTGAGATCACAAAAGAAAGGTGAAATGATACGTGGATAAGAAAACCGCAGAAAAGCTTTACGAAGCCTTTTATATGAAGGTTTTCTCATACGTAATGACACTCGCCAAGGATCGCAATGATGCCGAAGAGATTACCCAGGAGACTTTTTTCAGGGCGATATCAACTGATAAGAGCTTCAAGGGCGACAGCGACAGCTTCACGTGGCTTTGTGCTATCGCAAAGAACATCTTCATAGATGAGAAAAGGCGTTATGCAAGACAGGATGACGAACTGAGCGAAGAGCTTCCGGATACGAATAAGGGAATTGAGGAGAAGCTTTCGGACAGGGATACATCCCTTAAGATCCATACGATACTCCATAAGCTGGAGGAACCGTATAAAGAGGTTTTCCAGCTGAGGGTCTTCGGTGAGTTGTCGTTTATGGAGATCGGTTCTATCTTCGGAAAGACCGAGACCTGGGCCCGGGTCACGTATCACAGAGCCAGATTAAAGATCAAGGAAAGGATGGATGAATATGAAATATAATTGTGATTTGATCTCGGATCTTCTTCCGTTATATAAAGACGATATCTGCAGTGAAACTACTAAAAAGATCGTTGAAGAACATATAGCTGAATGCCCGGACTGTAAGAAGATCCTTAACAGTCTGAATGACGTTACCATAGATGAAAAAATAGTAAAGGAAAAAGAACAGGTAATTGATTCCCAGGCTAAGTTCTTTAAGAGAAAGAGTGCTTTGGCAGGCAGTATCATCGCATTGATCTTTGCGATACCGATCCTCGTATGCCTCATTGTAAATCTCGCAACAGGAGCAGGACTTACATGGTTCTTTATCGTTCTTGCGGGAATCCTTGTTGCAGCATCGCTAATTGTGGTTCCGCTCATGGTTCCGGAGAACAAGATGATCACGACGATGGGATCGTTTACGGCAAGCGTTATGCTGCTCCTTGGAATCATCTGCATCTACTCACACGGCAATTGGTTCCCCGTCGCAGCTTCTGCAACGCTCTTCGGATTAACGTTGTGTTTCGCGCCGTTTATCGTCTACAGAAGACCTGTTAACGCTTATGTTAAGAATTTCAAAGGTCTTGCAATAATGTGCGCATACACTGCAGCATTCGTTTTGATGATGCTCTGCATCGGACTTCTTGTGGGAATGAAAGAATTCTTCCCGATGGCATTCGCAGTTGCAATGCCGCTCGTAGCAATGTGCTGGGCAGTCTTCGCGATCGTCAGATATCTTCGTTTTAATGCTGCAGTTAAGACAGGTCTCTCAATTACTGCAATCGGCATTTTGTCCGGTATTCTTGATCTGCTTGCAAATACTGCAGCTGTGTCAGAGAGCGCCACAGGAGTTGTTGTTTCATCATATTCCTCACTGCCTATTATGCTTTCTATCGGCGGTGTCGGAATCTTAATAGCCGGAATCGGTTTCTTAGTCGGAAAGTTTAAAGGAGGAAAAAAGTAATGAAAGCAAGTAAATTAGCAGCAGGAGCAATGGCTCTTATCGTACCTTCGGTATTTTGTCTTACAGGTTGCTCTTTTGACATATTCAACACACTAAACTACAAGTATGACAATGCAGACAAGTACGAAGCAGGCGACCGTGAGATCGATGATACTATAACAAAACTCAACATCGATTATCTGTCAGGCAACGTAAAGGTCATGGGAACTGACGAAGATTCAGTATCAGTCAGGGAAACAATAAACAAATCAGTTGATGAAGATCACAAGGTTCATACCTGGGTAGACGGTGATACGCTTTATGTCAGATACTGCGCTTCGAAGGACATGATCAGCTTCAACGGTATCGAGAAGAGCCTTGAGATCACATTGCCCGGCGATCAGGAATTAGATGATTTCATCATCGATGTATCATCAGGCGAGATCGACTTGAACGGTTTTACGACCAACAAGTTAAATGCCCACGCTTCATCAGGTAATACGAAGATTGATTGTTCTGCAAAGGATGCTGAGGTCAAGGTATCCTCCGGTAATATCAGTCTTACCCAGACCGGGAACAGTGATTCCGTGAAGGTAAAGGCTTCATCCGGTAATATCGTCATCAACCACGAAGGCAACAGCTCTTCATTCGATATCGATTCATCTTCCGGCAAGATTACCATTAATCAGACAGGAACACTTGATAACGTTAATATCCATTCTTCATCCGGCGGTGTTAATGCAACTTTCGGTACTGTTAATACTCTTAATGTTGAAGTAAGTTCAGGCCCGATCGTGATCAATGCTGATGAAGTTAAGGACCTCAAAACAAAGGCATCGAGCGGTCATTCTGATATCAGTCTTGATAAAGCTCCTGAGACATCCGATATTTCGTGCAGTTCCGGCGGAATCGACGTTAGCATTCCCGAAGAATCTGACCTTACGATCCATGCGCATATATCCAGCGGCGAATTCAATTCAGATCTTCCTTTTGCAAAGGACGGTAAGGAATACATCATTGGAAACGGCACTTATGAGATGAATATTAATTGTTCATCAGGCGATGTTTGCGTACACAATATCTGAGATCAATCAGTCAAAACAAAGGCCTGTCGGATGTGACAGGCCTTTTCGTTTGCTTGGCAATAAACTGATCAGTTAGTTTCGAGATACTGCGATACGCAGATGTGTCTGCCGTCAATGTCTTCGAAGACGAACTGACGGTTGGTACCCTGTTTTTGAGCGGCTTTTGCTTCGGGAAGATCTTCGATGATCTTAATACCGTTTCCCGCTATCTCGTTATGGAGAAGTAAGGGCTCGGAGCAGTATATGTACATGTCATATTTGATGCCGAATTCTCTCGCGGGCTTTGTAACCGGGCCTTCGCTTTTTACCAAAACTATGGCAATGTTGTCACGCATAAGCTTTATGTGAGGCATTGCCTCATCGTCAAGATGAACTGCCTTGAAACCGAGCTTGTCTTCATAAAAGATCGCTGTCCTGTAAATGTCATTACAGGCGAAGACTGCAGCCTGGCTGTTCATGAGGAGGAGCCTTCCGTTCCCGTTATCTTCACCTTCTTTTACTTCGGAAGGTGCGCTTGCGCCGCTGTTAAACTGATAACCCAAGAGAGGTGTTCCGAAACGCTTTTCATGTTCTTCGAGAGAGTTCAGCATCTCGCTTCTTTTTGTTATTTCTTCACCGGACATTGTCTCGGGGATCTCGCTCAGATACTCGACCTTTTCAAGATATTCGAGAAGGTTCATGAGTCTTACATGGAGAGGGATGATATCTGAAGTGGCAGGGATCTCGCATGCTCTTCCATGGATGAACATCATTCCCTGTTCGACGGCTTCTGCCGGAAGCCCTGCGTAAAGGTGCATGAGGAGATTCATCTCATCAGCGGTTTTTTCGTGAGTTCCGCCCTTGGATATAGAGTTTTCGATCATGTCAAAAACAAGATTCATATCGTGCAGCGGGTATTCTTTGTTAAGCATAAGACTCTCCTGTGATTCACTGATTAGTCTATTTTATCAGTTTGAAACCGCTTGGCAATAAAGATAGAATATGCAAAGCAAATACCGGAGGAGGCAGTATGTCTCAGTTTAAAAAGACCAATGCTATGAGGATCCTTGACAAAGCAGGGATCGATTATACATATCAGGAATACGAGTACGATGAGAATGACCTTGACGGTCATCACGTCGCTGAGTTTCTTGGAGTCCCTTATGAGGAAGTTTTCAAGACACTGACAGCCGTATCGGACAAGGGTGAATATCTTGTGTTCTGCATCTGCGTTGATGATGAGGTTGATCTTAAGAAAGCCGCTAAGCTTGCCGGATGTAAGAGCGTTAACATGATCCATGTAAAAGACCTTTTGAACGTAACGGGATACATCAGGGGCGGATGCTCTCCCATCGGAATGAAGAAACAGTACAGGACCTTCATTGACGAGATGATCGAACTCGTTGATGACGTCTGTGTCAGTGCAGGACAACGGGGCGTTCAGTTAAGACTTAAGTCTGTTGACCTGATTTCATTTACAAATGCCGTAGTCGGCGATTTTGCTATGCGCCCTTAAAATGATAGAATTACTTCGAAATTAATGGCAGACAGGAAGTGTTAACAGTGCTTGAAGCTAAGACATTTACGTTAAATGACATAAAGAAAGGCGCCCGTATCTACTTTATCGGTATCGGCGGAATATCGATGAACGGTCTTGCAAGACTTGCGAAGCATGCGGGTTTTGTTGTCGGAGGTTCTGATAACCATCCTTCAGAGAGAACTGCAATATTGGAGGAACAGGGAATCGTAATCTACAACAGCCAGATTGCTGCGAACATCGATGACTTTAAGCCTGATTATCTTGTTAAGACAGCTGCTATCCTTCCTCATAATGAAGAGGTAAAGAGAGCTTCGGAACTCGGACTCCAGATCTTTGACAGAGCTGAATTCCTCGGAGCTTTTACGAGAACATATAAAAACGTCATCAATGTTTCCGGAACCCACGGAAAGACTACCACCACTTCGATGATATCCATGATGATGATCGAAGCAGGACTGGATCCGACTGTCCATCTCGGTGCCGATCTTGACATCTTTAACGGTACTGTTAGGGCAGGTTCTGAGGACCTTCTCGTATCCGAGGCTTGTGAGTTCAACAGGTCTTTCTTAAACTTTTCATCTACGACAGCTGTTATCACGAATATCGATCACGACCACGTCGATTGTTATCCGACGATCGAAGACGTAATAGATGTTTTCGCTCGCTTTGTAAGATTTGTCGATGATGACGGATATGTGGTCGTTTCAGGTCATGACAGGAATATCGCAAGAGCACTTGCAGAAGCGAAAGAATATTTCGATGAGACGGGACGCAGATTCCCTCAGGTCGTTACCTGTGCCACAGATGATGAAGTGTGCGAAGCGACCGGAAAAAAGGCTGATTTCAGAGCCGGTAATATCTCGTTTATTAACGGACTTCCCGAATTCGACATAGTCATAAAAGATGAGGCTTCAATTAAAGTAAGCCTTAATATCCCCGGAAGCCATAACATATCAAATGCGCTTAATGCGGCTGCGGCTGCTTACTTTAACGGAGCTTCTCCCGACGCGATCAGGGACGCACTTAACAGTTTTAACGGCGCTGACGGAAGATATACGGTAAAGGGCAAGTATAAAGGCTGTGACGTCGTCGTGGACTACGCGCATCATCCGACTGCGGCAAGAGCTACGATCGAAGCAGCTTCGAACATGCCTCACAACGATATTCTCGTTGTTTTCCAGCCATTGACCTTCAACCGTACGAAAATGCTTTTCGAAGATTATGTTACAAGTCTTTTGCCTTGTAAGAAGATCCTGTTTGCAGAGATATTCTCTGACAGGGAGATCAATACTCACGAGATCTCGAGCAGGGACATTTCGGATGAGATAAATAAGCGCGGCGGAGATGCCGAATTTTACGAAGACAGGGAAGAATTGAAGAAGCGGATCGACGAGCTCATTAAGCCCGGAGACATCATTCTCATTCTGGGACCGGAGGATATCAGGACATTGGGCGATGAGCTGTGCCCTTAAGTTAAGATGAAGAAGAGTTCAGATAGTCAGGCAGAAGAAAAGATAGCACCGCAATACGGATTCCGTAAGACGCGGCCAGTAAAGATCCCAAAGGCAGCATGGTTTGTTTTGGGACTGTCACTTATCATGGCTGCTCTGCTCTTTGCTCTTTACGGTCTGTCTTTTAAAGGTTCTGCCGAAGCGTCCAAAACACTCATCATATATTCGGACGGAAGCAGCATACCGCTTGTATCTTTGAGAAACAGTCTCGCGGCAGCTGACTTTAATTATGTACTGATCGAACCTGACAAACGCAGTTCAAAACCTGATTATGTCCATGAGCTCCCTGAAGGGTACAAGAATAAAAAAGTAGTCGTTTGCGCGATCGGAAGTGCCGCATTCAAGGTAATGGATGATCTTTTGGGAACAGACAAAGGGAATATCGAAGGATACGTCCTGATCGATCCTGAATATCCCGGCAACGTATCCCTTGAAGGCTACTCGAGCGATAATCCCTCGGTGCCCTGTGCGATATTCGGCTTTGATAACAAAGCTAAGACCCTGGTTGACCTTAACGGTTCACAGATGATATTCGAGAAGATATCCGGCGTTGATACGATGTACGGACATCCTGCTCAAAGAGGGAAGTTATTCACATCCAAAGTCTACATTTCTCCAAACCAGATGAGATATCTTTCACTGTCACAGACCAAACTGGGATTATCCGGGCTTTTAGCTTCACCTTCATTCCAAAGCGAGCTTTCCCAATATCTCGGGACCACATACGGAAGAGGATATTCGTCTTCAAGGATCCTTCTGTGGATGACCGGCGTTTTATTCGCGATGTTTATGTCTGTTGCCGCACTTGCACTGTTCCTGTTCATGATTCCCGTAACAGTGCCTGATAAGGGCGCAAGGGAACTTAAGGGACGCGACAGCCTGGGCGCCATTATCTTCCTGGGTCTTTCCGGATGGATCGCTCTTACCGGAGCGGTAATGACGTTTATCCCTCAGGTCAGTGAATTCGCAGGTTATGTAGCGCTTTATTCTCCTATAGCGATCATTGCTTTTATGGCGCTTGCCCAGATAAAGCTGCTTCTGTCGAATAAGGTCAAGTACGCCAGAAAAGACTACGGACTTACACTCTTCTTTATTTCCGTCATTACGGGGATCGTGGAGCTCATGATAATCGCTGCATCTTCGCTTAATCTCACAAAGGTCGAGAGCATCGTGAAAAACGATGCCAATCCCGTAGGCGCTCTGATCGTATTTGTGGTTATGAGCATTTCTGCGGTAGCACTGATCCTTGCGGACAAGAAGTCCAGATTCTCGGGGCAGGGCGCATCGGCATATTTCGGAAGCCCGGTATATTATTTTGAAGCGCTGCTTCCTTCAGGAGTGCTTCTTGTTATGGGACTTATCCATGAGAACGGAGATCTTGTCAGCGCTTCACTGGCGGGCATTGCTTTGGGCGTGATCCCTTTCTGCTGTGTTCTGCCCATCAAGCGCATCTCGGACTTTTACGAGATCACGGGACTTATTTTCGGTATTGTAGCGGGGCTCATCGTATTTATTGCAGGCTGACGTCCGGCGAAAACATCTCTATATAATAAAATTATTGTTGACTTTGACTTGCACGTGGTGTTATTATACGCGGGTGACCGCATGCGACGGGCTTATTTAAATGCGCTTTTTTAGGCGCTGCCTAGGGAATAAAGCAGCGAGACTGGAAGAACAGGAGGAAAGAATATGTACGCAGTTATCAAGACAGGCGGCAAGCAGTACAAGGTTTCCGTAGACGATGAGATCTTCGTTGAGAAGCTTGAAGGTGAGGCTGGCAGCCAGGTTACTTTCGATGAAGTACTTGCAGTATCTGATGACAACGGTATCGCAGCTGGCGATGTTAAGGCTACAGTTACCGGTGAGATCGTTAAGCAGGGCAGAAACAAGAAGGTTATCGTCTCTAAGTACAAGGCTAAGAAGGGCTACAGAAGAAAGAACGGCCACAGACAGCCTTACACACGTGTACTTATCAAGGCTATCAACGTTTAATCAAGGGCTTAAGGCTTTATGATTTCCGTTATCGTTAACAGGGAAGGTAACCTTATCCGTGCGATATATGCGAACGGACATGCAGGTTACGACGAGCCCGGCAGAGACATCATATGCAGCGGAGTATCGACACTCCTTTTCACTGCGGCAAGTGCCCTGGAAGATATTTGCGGTTATGACAGCGAATCTTTTTTCAGGATCAGCGGTGAAGGTACAGAAGACGTCAACTTAAGGATAACGGTTCCCGATATGGGAGACGATGAGACTAAGAACAGGGCCCAGGTAATCATGAGGACCGTCGAGTTAGGTCTTATCGGGATAGCTAGAGATTATAACGACAGTAAGAAGAAGTACGTAGAGATTATTAATTCAAGAACACCGGAGGTGTAATTATGATTAAGTTTAATTTACAGCTCTTCGCACATAAGAAGGGAATGGGTTCCACCAAGAACGGCCGTGAGTCCCAGTCCAA
>JAEFAV010000046.1 GCA_016288885.1 Saccharofermentans sp. | reverse complement strand
CGATGATCGCGGGAAAGGACCTGTCTGATATCAGTAACACATGGTCAGTCGTTGCAAGCGCAGTAAATATCATCACGGTCGCTGCCTTGATCTTACTGACTAAAAATGACGGCGGATTTAAAAAGCTGATCCATTATGAGAAGGGAAAAACAACACCTAAACAGGTTGTCGGCATGAGCGTACTCATAATATGTCTCGGTATGGGAGGAATGTATCTGGCAGGTTTTCTGTGCTATGGAATAATACCTTATGCGCCACCGATGATGATAGCCCCGATACCCATTCCTCTTGCAGTGATCAATCTCATTTTGCTTCCTGTTAGCACGGCGCTTGCAGAGAACAGCATCTATCTCGGCTGCGGAGTAAACACGATCAAGAACAGATATTTATCAGTGATCCTTCCGGCTTTCTTCTTTGCAGTTCAGCACAGCTTTATTCCTACACTGCCTGACGTAAGGTATATGATCTACCGTTTCCTGTCATTCCTTCCTCTGACGATATTACTTTGCATCATCTACAGGAAAAACAGAAACCCGTTGCCCATTATGATCGGCCATGCGGTCATCGATTTGCTGACAGCCGGGCAGATACTGGCAACCTCAGCGATTCCCGGATTCTATGACATGCTGACAAGCCTCTGATCTCACTGATCACATAACAGTGACCATTATTTTAGTCACATCTTGTGATCAGTGAAATATCTGATATTGCCGATCTTTACATTATCACTTGTTTGAGTTCTCATGTTCTCGATATTACAGTTGATTATAAGATCTCGTTTATCACCGACTGTCCCTTAAGTTTCCAAAGCAACCGGACGCTGTCTCCCACCTGGGGCTTCTGCTTCAGTTCTTCAGAAGGCTTTGCCGGGATATACAGGTTTTCTTTCCCGTAATAGACAATATAAACTCCGTCTTCTGTGGCATCGATCACAGCGGTAACCATCTCACCCGGCTTCTCAGGTTCCTTCGGTTTATTAGCCTCCCTGATTGCCTCTTCGGCAGTAAGTCTTCTATAAAGTCCGTATGACCTCGGGATATCATCAAATTCGCCGTTCTCAAAACGTTCCAGCTTCTTTTTTCTAAGCTCGGGATCGTCTGACAGGAATGCCCTCGCCATATTATTCAATTCAGACCGTTCCTTAAAATCCATCGGATCTTTTATGTAACCTTTAGCACAGAGCAACCCGTGGATTGCAGTGCTTCTGGTAACGGAGTCATCACTGTTCAGATACAGGCCAGCGAAAAAGTCGTAAAGCTTATCGCACGGCTTCATATATGTCAGTACCGCAATTGCAGAGCGGTCTTTTGTCTTGTCGTAATACTCGAAAATATAATCCAGATAATCTTCGATCAGGGTGGCGTTATAAAGGATCCGTACTATCTGGACCAGTCGCAGGGAATACTCGGAATTTGCCATCCCGTCCTTCAATTTGTCTTCCAGGGCTTCAATGCCGTTGTATTTCTTAAGTTGTGCAACCAGATCGGCAAGACCTGCATCACCGCCAAAAGAGAATCTCTGCCAAATGAGATCTTCAGCTTCGTCTCTTTCCCAGTCCAAAAGTTCATCAAGAGCAGGGGCATAATATCCGCCAAACTCTCTTTCCTGTCCATTAGCATTTATAAAACCGATGAGCTTCGAATAAGCGATGCTGTGTTCTGTCATTTCCATAGTCCGCCTTAAAAAGAATCTTCAATACAATAATACACTATGCATCTTCTTTGAACTTCTCGAGCTTGTCTTCATACTTTTCGAGCCAGAGCCTGGAATAATCGTACTTATATCTGCTCCCTATGGTCTCAGCCTCCATAAAGTGTTTTACATGTTTCCATAAGACATTTGCAGCCTTTTGGCGGTCTATATAAATGCGCGTGGCATCGTCTGCCATAAAATCCTTTATAAAGTTCCTTTTCTTGCCAAGAACAAAGCTCGCAGTAAAGAAGATCGTAAAAGGAGCTCCCTGCGCCATGATGATAAAAAATATCCCTACAGGAAGAGCTGCTTCATTTCCACTCTCCGTTGAAGTTAAATAAGCGGATATCGCGGCAATACCAATAATCATGAAGAGTACATAAAGCAGCGACATGCCGACCCATGCTCCAGTCCAAGATCTTTTGTAGTTGCTCATGCGTGCGAGTTCATGCAGATTCTCGTCAGGATAAAGCCCGTCACTTTTCTTAAGCTTAAACTTGCCTTTTCTGATATTCTTCCTGACTGCCAATTCTTCGGCAAAGAAAAACAATCCGATACCAAAAGGAAAAACAGATACTATTAATGCTGCTTCATAATTTACTTCCGCCTTGACGTTCTTGCCGGTAAGCCAATCGGTTTTCGAGATTACAGCTTCATCAGGATGCCTTTTCTCATAGTAGACAACTAACGTGTCTCCTTCGTGGATAAACTCATAAGGTCCGTCCGAATCCCTGAAATAACACGTCGTATCAGATCCTTCGGGAGTGTATTCGACAGTGATCGAATCACTGATAAGTCTTCTGTTGCCAATCCAGCTCTCAGAAGTTTGTCTTGAAGTTACAACGCCCCGGGCATGGTCCATTTTCTCGAGCTTGCGGTTGTCGTTATAACGGCAAAGTATATTGATCCCTACGATGGCAAGGAAAATGAACATAAAAACAAGTCCGACGACCCAGTCGTTCTTCGCACCGGACTTTTCAAATAATTCTTTCTGCTCTTTATTCAGCATGCCGGAATAGGATCTCCCTTCAGTTCCAGATTGTATTCATCCAGCTCGAATCTTGCATCATAAGAACCTCTTGTTGCAACCACCACGAAAAGTTTATCCCCTTCATAGAACGCATACAAAAACTCGAGATAATACATAAAAGTTGCCGGATCGGCCGGCAACGGGATTTCCTTTTTATCTGAACCTGACTGAACAACGATCTTATCACTTAATACGTGATATACGTTGTCATTCTTTTTGGATCTTAAAACCATGTTCGTTTGCATTTAAGTATTTTGCAACTTTAACCCTGCATTAGATTGTAAGGTCTAATATCTGAGATATCTGCAACCTTACGGACAGGCATATTATAGCATTAGGTATATATGAGTATGTTGCTGCTGATTTATTGTTATCTCGTTCTGTAGCAGAAGGTGCATTTAAACAGACTGCTGACCACCCAATACAGTTAATGCCTCTTTAAGCACTTCCAAGCCGGCTTCCTTTTGTATTCCGCCGAATTCTCCGTCAAACGACCAGGCAATATCAGAATCGGAAATAAACGAAGCTTTTTTGATCTGCGATATTTGAATCAGAGGGTGATCTATTGAGCCGTCTTGAAGAGCTTTCAGTGCTTCCTTTGCCTGCGAACGCGAGTCAGGTTTCCTGATCAGCAACAGTTCCATAACGCCGTCATTATTCTTAAATGACTCATTATTAAGATTAGTTCCGTTGATAACACTTAAGTTGGATACGGCTCCGAAAAAATATTCATCTTCAAATGATCCGGCATCGGTTTCTATCGCCATGTGGAAGCTGTCTCCCATATTCATATACAATTCGCCGATTGCCCTAAGTATATATTTCGAGTACCCGAAGACATTTTTCATCTGTTCACTCGTAACATAATTCATTGAAGAAGCTGAAGCAAACGAAGCCACGTAATTAAATACGTGCTCATTGACTTTCCCGATATCACATCTGCATGATTTTCCATTCAATACATTATCAATTGATGCTTCGGCATCCTCCGGCAATCCCAGAGACTTGGCAAAACTGTTTGTAAGACCGCAGGGAATATATGCAAATGCCGGGGCGCGCTCAAAATCTTTATATCTGTTTACGATCCGGTTAAAAGTTCCGTCACCGCCGCAGCATACAACAATACCTGAATCATCTGTGGAACCGGCATCATCCGCCGCTTTTTCTCCGGAACCGATCTTGGACAAACTTACCTCATAACCGTTGGAATAAAGAGCTTCAACAACGGCATCCTCAACAGCACCGGCCTTACCTGTACCGGCAGTCCTATTAATTATGACCAAAGCTTTTTTCGCATTTAATTCCATAAGAACCACAATGACTCGATTCGTTCAGATCGCACCCTGAGTACAAGCGAACAGCTTATTGACATGGCGGTGTCACACTTGTAACATCAAGTTGGTTATTTGACTGTAACATCGCCTATTTTTCAAGTCAATTCGCTGACCGTTAATTGTTACAGTCTGCTCGCAATCTGTAACATCGGACTGTATTTTGGGGGAGTAATTCATCGTGTCTCAGACTAATTCAAACCATCTGCGTAACCTGTCGAACAATGAAGCAAACAGGATCACACGCGAATCCATCTGCACAGCTTTGCTCGAACTCCTGAAGACCAACGAGTTCAAGAAGATAACCATATCTGAGCTTGTCAGAAAAGCCGGAGTATCAAGGCAGTCTTTCTACCGCAATTACAACACAAAAGAAGATATTGTTCTGGAAATAGAGCGAACCATCGGTGCGCGTATGATCGAGAATATGAAAGATCCCGATTACATCAACAACCCAAAGAAATGGTTTATTGATTTCTTCACAATAGTAAAGGAAAACAATGCTGCCGTTACCCTGCTTCAAAAAGCTGATCTGTTCATAACCATATTCGAAAAAATACCTTCATATATCGAAAGCCAGATTGAGACAGTTACTCCGGAACTTCACTACAGTATCGTTGGAACCATGGCTGCAGTTAATTCAATAGCGCGTGACTGGTTTAAAAATGGGATGAAAGAAAGCGAAATCGAAATGGCCGATCTTTGCATGCACTATGTTATCTATCAAATAGGATCGAACGTTTCCTGATCAATATAAGATCAGTCCTGACGTTTTCGGTATGACCGCCAAAGCATATGGGATGCATTATAAGGATTCTTATGAACCGAATCCTGTCAGATCCTTAATGACCTCGCCTGCGATTATAAGTCCTACAACGGACGGAACAAATGCAGTGGAACCGGGGATATCCCTTCTCTCAGTGCATTTTCGCTGGGCGCCGGGCGGACAGATACAGTTCGTCCTGCAGCTTATCGACATGTCTTCAATGGGGCGCGTAGGCTCTTCCTTTGAGTAAACGACCTTAAGAGATTTGATGCCTCTCTTCCTGCATTCGCGGCGCATTACCTTTGCCAAAGGACATATCGAAGTCTTGTAGATATCAGCCACTTCAAAAGCAGTAGGATCGAGTTTGTTGCCTGCTCCCATGCTGCTGATTATGGGTGTACCCGTTTTGTCGGCCTGCATAACGAGCTCGAGTTTTCCAGTAACGGTGTCGATGGCATCGATCACATAATCGTATTCAGCGAAGTTGAACTGATCTGCGGTATCAGGCATGTAGAACGTCTTGTATGTACGCACTGTGCAGTCAGGATTAATATCGTGGACCCTTTCTTCTGCGACGTCGACCTTGTATTTTCCGATGCTCTTTCTGGTTGCTATTATCTGACGGTTAATATTTGTAAGACATACTTTGTCATCGTCTATCAGGTCCAGAGCACCCACACCGCTCCTGGCCAAAGCCTCCACGGCATATCCTCCAACACCTCCGATGCCAAACACGGCAACACGTGCATTCTTAAGCTTATCCATGCCTTCATGACCAAGCAATAACCGCGTTCTGGAAAACTGATCAAGCATTCTTAGATTCTCCGTTCAAAGTCCCGCGGAATATTCCCGGGCGATTAGTTCAAGGTATTATATCACGGACAGGTTCTCTGACATTATAAAGCGTCAGCCGGCTCTCTCCCCAAATTCTTCCACAACCTTATATTTGCCGGTATCAGGATCCTTTTCCAAATACTCTATGTAGTAGATACCGACATTATCTTTGTCTTTGGAATCGTAGAGAATACCTGTCATAAAAATACGGGCACCGTCATCGTTTACGTAGTACATCGTGTAATCAAATTCGTTTCCGTCCGGCCTGTAATGATTCCCTTCAGGATCGCCCGGATCACCCAGGAATTTATATTCAGTATATCTTTCCATGTCTTTGGACGAAGTATTCGCGATATCACACTTATCAAGAAACTCCTGCAGATCATCTTCGGTCAGATCGGTCTCTTCCAGCATATTAGGAGCCAGGAGTTCATAGAGGCCATCGGCATCCTTATCCACTATCAGTCCGGCCACTTCTTCGCGGTCAAACTTCCATCTGTTTTCAAATTTATCCAATATCGAACATCCGCCCGCCATAACAACAGCCAATGCCATAAGCATGACGGTGCAGATCTTAATTCCGGCTCTGTTTTTTCTCATAAATATCATCCCTTAGCGCTAAAAATCTAATCCCTTAATGTTACTTTAACTAAATCATTATAGCATTCCTGTCAGCAGGCGATCAGGCATACTTACAAATGAAATCTCCTTTGGAACTCATCTGCTACGGCTCTTCCCTTGAATATGACGGCACCCGCGAAAAGAATAACGCTGACCATCAGGCAGATAGCCCAGGCTAAAGGCATCTT
>JAEFAV010000011.1 GCA_016288885.1 Saccharofermentans sp. | reverse complement strand
AACATAATCGCAGCATTTCGCTATCCGAAGAAATATGCTGTTAATCTCAGTATTCCCGCTTATAAATATGCTTATCCATTCAGATAATGCAGAAATACCTATCAAAGCGTAAGTCAAATAATAAATTACTTTGTCTCTTTTCCCAAGTCTTTCATTTTCATAAACAAGAACGCATAGCAAAATCAAAGAGAGCAATACGCATATCATTACAGCTGAATAGTAATTCATATTCTTTTATCCATTAGTTCATTTAGTTAAAAGATAGTCGACAAAAGATTCCTTCTCTCCTAAGTCATCTAATAGTTATTATATCATCTTCATTAAGATTTCTTGATAATAATCGGAACTGGCTTTTTAGGCATTTGCATATCTCAAAAGCGACTTCTGTCCGTTTAATATCCCTCTTCATCATTTTCAAGGGATTTGGTTGCAAATTTGTATTGCAATTCATTTTTTGCCCTCTTATAATCGAACACAAAAGAACATACGTTTTATTAGAAAGCGAGGTGAAGAGAATGCTCAGGGCAATAATATGCTTGATATGTAATTCTGCAGTCAGGAGGCTATTGTCTTTGTTGCAATCTCCCAACCTGCCTGATCTGATCACACCCAGCGGCCCGGGATAGCTGTCGGCAAGACGGGTTTCAGTTCAAACTTATATAAGGCTCAAATTGAAGTTTCGCAAAAACAGATGTGGTTTTGTGTTTATATAAGTCGTCTTTATTTGCCTGATCATTAAGCAAGAACTGCTTCCCATCAATCTCGGAATGGAACAGCAAGCAACGCATTTGTGCGCACAAATGCAGATAGCATGTTAGGGGTAGTCCCCTAAACCCCTATTCCGTTCTACCGAACAGAAGGAAGCACTTCCCGAGTGCAACAGAAGGGTCTCAGGGCATCCCTGACAAGTTTCCAGTTTTGTATATACAAAAACGTTGCTTGCTAGACCATTACGAAGCGATTTGCCAAACCGGTTCACTTCAACAGACAGTCACTTAATTATTTAAGTAATTAATATAAGGCTAAGCTAAAGAAGAAAGTAAGTAACGTAGGTAAGAAAGCAAAGAGGAATTAAGAATGTAAGTCATTAATCAAGTTAGTTCATTCGGTATTCCGATTGGATTATATAAGCAGGATCCATCTCTGATGGAAAAGAACAGTATCCTTGTTTTTACAACAAGGAACAGGCGTTAACAAACCCATGACCTTTGACAACCTATACCGCTTAGCATCGCATTAACCCTGCTTATTCGTTTCAGGGATCTCGTTACATGACTGAGCTCTAGTCAATTTTTAGCCCAGCATGAAATCTTTATTTAAGGAGGACATGCAATATGTCTAAAAGTAATGTTATCGGATGCGATGAGATGCGGGAGCGTAACATCGACACAAGCTGTTATGGATACAATAGAGATCCGGGTATCCATAAAGCCGTTATTGATTTAATGGCTGAAGCGAGGAAAGTTGGAACGCTCAGAGTCTTCTTGACCTTCTCGGACGGAAGAAAGATCATTGCCCCTGTATATAGGTGGCAAAAAGATCTGGGATTCCGTCAACGGCAACCGGGTGATACGGTTCTGATTGAGTACGAGAGGCTTGATGACGGAAGAGTGTTTCCTAAGTCTGCGGAGTCTGTAAAAGACGATCCCGGAGAGGAGGATGGGCCTTATGAAATCCCTTGATACTTCTCCCAAAGCAGACAACCTTCTTCTATGTTATCAGGTAATGTTCACGGACTATCCTGATATCGTATCAGTATTCCAGCTTCAGAAGATGCTTAACATCAGCAGGCAACTCGCCTATGAACTGATCAGCAACGGCTCCATTAATGCGGTAAAGGTTGGGAATGCTTACAGAATCCCGAAGGTCAGTGTAATCGGGTATATGCTTAACGCCGCATGAAGGTCGGCCCGTCCTTAGAGTTTTGTTCTGTATTTCTTTTTAGAATGCATTTATACTAATTCTCAAGGACGGGCTGTTCTGCTTAAAGCCAACTACTAGGAGGAAAAATAATGGTAGCAGGACACCTGACAAAGAGAAACGGATATTACTATGCCGTATTGAGCTATTACGACCCTGATGGCAAGAGGCACTTCAAGACCTTTTCTACCGGACTTAAGGTTGTGTCGGGAAACTATCGTAAGGCTGAAGAAATGTTGCAGAGATTCCGCACAGAGTTCTTCACACCTACATGCGTAAACACAATGCATTCCGATATGCCTTTTACGGAATACATGCTCAAGTGGCTTGAGATAGTCAAGATAAGGATAAAACCAACAACATTTGCTTCGTATAAAAGCATTGTTGAGAAGAAGATCAATCCTTATTTTGCAAAGTCTCACAAATCACTTGTAGATCTGAAGCCGGGAGATATACAGGCATTCTATATTGAAGAGCTCAAGAGTATTAAGCCAAACTCTGTAATAAGAGAACACGCCGTGATACACCAGGCTTTGAAATATGCCTACAAGATAGGGCTCGTAAAAGACAATGTGGCAGCCAGAGTCGACAGACCGAGAAAGAATGCATACGAACATCACTTTCTTAACGGAGAAGAGTTGGAATGCGTCTTTAAGGCTGTCAGAGGCACCAAATTCGAGCTTCCGGTCCTTACCGCAGCTTTCTATGGATTGAGGCGCGGAGAGGTCTTAGGGCTCAAATGGGATGCCATAGACTTTGACAATTGTACCTTGACAGTTAAACATACGATTGTAGAAACAAATATGGGCGGAAAGAATATGATTATCCGTCAGGATTCAGGTAAGACTAAAGCAAGCTCCAGAACTTTGCCTCTAGTCGGAAAGTTCCGTGAGTACTTTGCGGCTGTAAAGAAAGCTCAGGAAGATAACAAGCGCATCTGCGGTAATTGTTATAACTACGATTACGACGGATATATATTCGTTGATGAGATGGGCAACTTGATAAGACCGGATTATCTGAGCTGTCAATTTCCCAAGTTCTTAGCAAAGCACGGTCTTGAGAAGATCAGGTTCCACGATCTGAGACACAGCTGCGCAAGTCTGCTTGTAGCAAGCGGTGTCCCGCTTAAAAGTGTACAAGAATGGCTGGGACACAGTGACTTCAATACAACAGCCAACATCTATACTCATCTTGACTTCTCCGCCAAGATAACATCGTCCCTTGCTATGGAGCGACATTTGGAACTACCGGATTCTGACTTCTCAAGCCCCTGGGAAGCCAATAAAGACGGGGCTTCTGAGGATTCGAAAGATGAGAAAAAGCTTGCTTGAGCCCCAAACCCATGGAGCGATAAGATTTTTAACGGAACAATTTCTCCAAAAATAAAAATGCCCGCAAACGCAGTGTTTACAGGCATTTGTGGCGGAGATGGTGGGATTCGAACCCACGGATCCCGTTAGGGATCAACGCATTTCGAGTGCGCCCCGTTATGACCACTTCGATACATCTCCGTGCATAAAATCAAGCTACAATCGCATATTACTGAACGCCATCCGTTCCGTCAACTGGAGCGATATGGAGCGTTTTTGGAGCGATATCTTATCAGAACGGTGTCGCAACAATCTCGCAAAGTGCTTATATTATTGCATCTTGTTCTTGAGACCATAAAGTTGACAATCACATTTCGAGTGCGCCCCGTTATGACCACTTCGATACGTCTCCATGCGCACGTTATTGTAAATGATTTAAGCCGATTATTCAACTTCGGCCATGTGTAACAATGTTAAACCGCGCAAAATCAAGGTTTTCGAGGACTTGGGCTTCAGAATCTGATATTAGCCTTAAGGGCCTCTTTTGCTTCCTCACCACAGAGATAACCTACAAGTGCAAGACCGAAATCAACTGATGTTCCCATGGCCTGACTGGTGATTATGTTGCCGCAGACTACAGCTTTCGAATCTTCGACAAGGTCGGCGCCGTTTGCGCGAAGTTCATCCCAAAATCCGGGATTGCATGTGGATCTCTTGCCATTAAGAAGACCCAGACCGGCAAAGACCGTGGGAGCCGCACAGATTGCTGCGATACCCTTGCCCTCTTCACAGAAACGGACCAGCTGCTTCTTAAGTTCATCACAGGCGTTAAGGTTGTTTGTGCCTTTTACGCCACCCGGAAGTACGAGAAGATCGTAATCATCGAAATTAATATCATCAATAAGTTTGTCTGCCGTGATCTTTACGTTTCTTGAAGCAACTATTTCCAAAGAAGGCATGATCGATACTACATCAACTTCGACCTTTGCTCTTCTCAAAAGATCAACGGGCGTAATAGCCTCGACCTCTTCACTGCCGTCTGCTATGAAAACTGCAACTTTTGCCATTAATCTGTCCTCCGTTCTTTACAGGCCGAAAATGCCCCTTACAAATACTTCGATTCCGATAAGGATGAGTATCACGCCACCGATAATCGTTGCGATACTGGAAAACTTATTTCCGATCTTCTTGCCGAAGATCAACCCAATTAAGCATATCACAAGTGTCACGACACCGATAATCAGAGATGAGGCAAATGCTTGTATAAACGAATATTCCGCGATCGTAAATCCGACTGAAAGCGCATCAATGGAGGTCGCTATGCCCTGCAGGATAAGAGCTCCGAAAGTAAGCTTTGAAGTTTCGCTCTTTTCCTCTTTTTTCTCACCCTTCTTCCTGTCTTTAATACCTTCGATGACCATCTTTCCGCCGATAAACAAAAGCAGGATCAAAGCAATCCACGGAATAAAAACGCTGAAAGAAACGAAGATATGGGCAACTGTAGTGACCAAAAGCCATCCGATCAAAGGCATCACCGTCTGGAAGACAGCATAAACACCCGCTACCTTGAGCATCCTGCCTTTCCGCATATTCGATTCCACGATGCCGTTGGCTATGGAAACGGAGAAAGCATCCATCGCAAGCCCTACGCCCAGAAGCAATGAATTCAGTATTAATTGGACCATTAGATTCATCCTCTCTGCCCGGGCAAAAAAATAACCCAAGGCTCCCTAAAACAGCCTTGAGTCTCGCAATGGAAGAATAAGCCAGGTTATAACCAGTATGTTGACTTAAACAACGCTTGTATAGCGTCTGCTACTCCCTCAATGGTCAAGATTTTATCAACGGTGACTTAAGTTAGTCAATTGCAACTTCCTTGTTTTCGAGACGATATGGCGTTTACAGTCCTAACATTATAAAACTGCTTCGGTCCACTAAAACAAAAACTTCAGCGTGGTGACATTCGCATGCCAATTCATGTATATCTTTTTTAGCCATTTTTGCTTGGAAAAAGATACTACTTAAGCCCTTAAGATGACATTTTTACGTTTATATCTTGGTAAACGCCGGCATTTATCAAAGCTTAGTATCTTAATTTGAGAAAAAATATCCATTTAGGATACCTTTCCACTTGAAGCATATCTTTTTTCTAAAAAAACCTTCGAAAAAGATACATGTACTGAAAGGCGGCAGGCATGTGTCGGAAAAACAGCAAAAAACTTGCCGGCATGTCGGAAAATAAGCATTTCCTTGAAAAGCATGTCGGAACTGATCCAAATAATTGAATTTCCGACAAATCAGATCGTGAAAATGCCCCAGAACTCTATTTTTCGAAAAAAGGGGCAAATGATCACCCCGGCGCAATACTCATAATAATAAATAAGCACACGCGCGAAAAATGTTGTATAATACTCAATCGCTATTAGTATGAAATGCACTGAAAACATCAGGAGGCCAATATGAACGAATACATTAAGCAGATATCCGACAGGATCAGAGAGCTTAGAGACATTCTTGACTTGACTGCCGAAGAAGTGGCAACAAACTGCGGCGTGAGCACAGAAGAGTATTTAGCATATGAGAATGGCGAGAAAGAGATCCCCATCAGCATCCTTTATAAGGTCGCAAGCATTTTCAAGGTGGATCCCACGGTCCTGATGACAGGCGATGTTCCGAGAATGGACGATTATACAGTGGTAAGAGGCGGCAACGGCGTCAAGGTCGAGCGTTATCCCGGCTATTCATTCAGCGCCCTCGCTTTCAATTATAAGCACAGACAGATGGATCCTATGATCGTTACCCTGTCGAAGTCTGAGACAGCCGAGCTCGTCCGTCACGGCGGACAGGAGTTCAACTACGTCATCGAGGGTGCCATCAAGGTCGTCGTGGGTGACAGAGAGTTCACTCTTGAAGCAGGCGACTCGATTTACTTCAATCCGGAAAAGCCTCACGGACAGCGTGCCGTGACGGAGACTGCTAAGTTCCTCACGATAATCAACGAGTGATTTAGCAGTTCTACGTTCCGAAAAATTGAAGTAGAAAAGGAAATACATACCCATGGATTTATTGAACAGATTTGTAAACAGAATAGAGTTTGACAGTTACGAAGATTTTAAAGAGAATTTCAAGATCATAGTTCCGGAGAATTTTAACTTCGGATTTGACGTTGTTGACGTATATGCCAAAGAGGACCCCGAGAAGGAAGCTCTCATCTGGTGTGATGACGACGGCAACGAAAAGCACTTCACATTCAAGGACATCAGTGAAAAGAGCAACCGCGTAGCCAACATGTTCAAGGGGCTCGGCATTAAGAAGGGTGACAGGGTCCTCATGATGCTCCGTCAACGTCCTGAAGTATGGTTCACGATGGTAGGTCTCCACAAGCTCGGCGCAGTCGTTATCCCTGCCACTTTCCAGCTTCTTTATCATGACATCGTTTACCGCTGCAACGCAGCAGACGTTAAAATGATCGTCTGCGCTGACGATCCGCAGGTAATCGAGCACGTTAACAAGGCACGTCCGGACTGCAAGATGGTTCAGTATTGCAGCGTTATCGGCGAGGCACCCGAAGGCTGGAGATCGCTTACTGATGATATCGACAATGCCTCCCCTGTTTTCGAGCGCCCCACAGGCGATGAAGCAACTCATAATGACGACCAGATGATGATCTATTTCTCGTCAGGTACGACAGGCGAGCCTAAGATGATCCTTCACGATTACACTCTTCCTTTGGGACATATCGTTACGGCTAAGTATTGGCAGCAGGTTTACGACGGATGCAGACACTTAACGCAGGCTGACTCCGGCTGGGCTAAGTTTGCATGGGGCAAGATCTACGGTCAGTGGATCGCAGGCGCTGTCAACGTTACTTACGATACACAGAAGTTCACTGCTTCAAGAATGCTCGAGATCATGGAGAAGCTCAAGCTTAACTCATTCTGCGGACCTTCCACGATCTACAGATATCTTATCCAGGAAGATCTTACAAAGTATGATTTCTCTTCGATAAAGCACTGCTCCATGGCAGGCGAACCTCTGAATCCTGAGGTTTTCTATAAGTGGCAGAAGGCTACCGGCCTTGAGATCCGTGAAGGTTTCGGCCAGACAGAAGGAAGCGTCCTTTTCGCAAACTTCCCCTGGATCGACGTAAAGCCCGGTTCTACAGGCATGCCCACACCGATCTATGACATCCAGCTGGTTGACGACAACGGCGATCCGGTAGAAGACGGTATCGTCGGAAACATCGTTATCAAGAATGCATCTTCCCGTCCGACGGGTCTTTTCCGCGAGTACTACAAGAACCCCGAGGCAATGGAAGACCAGTGGCCCGGCGCAGATTACAGCACGGGTGACACCGCATGGAGAGATCCGGAAGGCTATATCTGGTTCGTAGGGAGAAACGATGACGTCATCAAGTGCTCCGGTTACCGTATCGGACCCTTCGAGGTAGAAAGCGCCCTCATGACTCACGATGCTGTCCTGGAGTGCGCAGTTACGGCCGTTCCTGATCCGATGAGAGGCCAGGTTGTTAAGGCAACCGTTGTCCTCACAAAAGCTTACAAGGAAAAGGCTTCTCCGGAACTCGTTAAAGAACTCCAGAATCACGTTAAGAATGCGACTGCTCCTTACAAGTATCCGAGAGTTATCGAGTTCGTTGATGAGCTTCCCAAGACCACCAGCGGCAAGATCATGCGTACTGCCATCAGAAAAGCTGATGAAGCAAAGTATAAGGCCGCTCAGGAGGCTGCAGCTAAGCAGGGCTGATCAGAGGAAATCCTCAATAACTTTATTTGCAATATCAAGACCGCTCCGAGTTAACCGGAGCGTTCTTTCTTTTCGCTCTAATAAACCCTTATCGATATTAGATCTTACGGCCTGCCCGAAAACATCTTCGAACTGAACGCCGAACACTTTATAAAACTCATCAAGCAGGATCCCTTCAGTCGTTCTCAATCTTAAGAAAGGGACTTCGCGCATCTTATCTTCCCTGGAAAGCTTCTCTTCTGCATAAAGGGACTTCAGATGGCATTTATTGCCTTCCAGGAAGGCTTTTAAGTCTTCAGCCGTGATCGTATTCATTTCTTCTATGTAGGCCTTTACATCGTCATTGTGGCCGTATCTCAGATCACCGAGAAATCCGTGAGAGCCCGCACCGATCGCGAAATATTCACATGAATTCCAGTAAGACGAATTATGTATGCTCCTAAATCCCGGAAGAGCGCTATTGGATATCTCATAAGTCTCATAACCGAGGTTCTGTAAACATTCGCGCGTTCCGTGATACATCTCACGTTCGATATCCTGCGGAATGAGATCCTCGATCGTCTTACTGTATCTGTCGAAGAAAGCCGTGCCCTCTTCAAGCATAAGAGAATAAGTGCTGATGTGTTTTACACCGAGATCATGGAAGATCTTTATGTCTCTTCTGATTCCTTCAAGAGTCTCTCCCGGAACCCCTGTGATCAGGTCGGCAGATATGTTGGAAAAGCCTGCATCAATGATCTTCGTGATCGCATCTTTCGCGCCCTTCGAATCGTGAAGCCTTCCCAATGTCTTGAGCACTTCATCATCCATGGACTGTACACCCAGAGAGATGCGGTTAAAGCCTGCCTGTCTGTAGTCATTCAGTTTTTCAGGGGTTACCGATGAAGGATTAGCTTCGATCGTTATTTCCGCATCAGAAGCGATATTAAAAGTCTTCAGGATCACTCCCAGCAGCTCACATATCATCCTGCTGTCAGGCAGAGAAGGAGTACCTCCTCCGAAATAGACCGTATCCTTATTATCTATATCCGTTAAAGGATTTGTGCCGGTCTTGTCCGTGATGATCTGCCCGATCAGCTCCGTCTCCCTGACGGCAGCCTTGTAAAAAGCTTCCGTATCCGAAGGATCGGTGATCGAATAGAAATCACAATAGGGACATTTCCGGGCACAGAAAGGGTTATGTACGTAGATATGTCTTGCCATCAGAATTCACGCTTGCGGTATATCGGAACCGGGTTCTTCAAGGCCGTGATAAACGCCATCTTAAACGTATTGAAGCTCGGTGAGATGTTTTTCTGCGGAACCATATACCGCGAAATATTCTCTGCCCACAAAGCCTTGTAATGACCGATCGCGGGATATCCGATCTCTATCAGTTCATCCGCATTGTCGCTTATGACCTTGCAAAGTATCTCCCAGGTCCCGCAGACCGAATCCTGAACATAAGAATCAAGTATGTCTTTTCTGCAGTCGGGATAAGCATCGTAAACAGCTGCTTTGTCACCGAGCATCCAGGCTTCGATCTCTTCGGTACTTAAGCCGACTACACTTCTTATATCGGGAGCATAGAGCGAGGCACATGAATATATCTCCTGTCTTAAGGTCTGAGGATCATTGTCATCTGAATCCAATGCGACGATCAGGATCAGATCCTTGCCGCCATAGACCTTGTTATATGCCCTGAGCTTTGCAGGAAGGAGATCTAACAGTGAACTTGCAAATTTAGGAGGTCTTGCCGTCATGTCTTTAGGCAGGCTTCCGCAGCCTCTGTGAGGATGGACGTTTACTTCCACATCTATCCCTTCATTCTCAGCTATCCGTTCCGCAAGACGCTGTACGACGACTGCTCCGGATTTATCTTCAGAAAGTATTTCTATCAGCATAAATATCGCCTTTTATCAGTCATCTTCCGGTCTGGTATCCAGATGTCCGCCATACCATATGGCGCCCATTCCGACGCCCTGATGGAACATCTCCATTACAAGAGGATCTTCTCCCGCACAACGTATGACAACATCGCCATCATCCTGCTCGAAAGATCTCTCGAAGATCCATATCTCCTTAGGAGACAGCGTTTCGATAATATACGGATTGTGCGTGGAAAATATAATCTGGCAATAGTGATTATTCATTGTGTAATCACGCATCTCATCGCTTAAGACATCGACCATGTCATGGTACAGATCCTTATCGGGCGTCTCGATGAAGATCGTCGAACGCGGATTAGCATCACGGAGAAGGAGCAGATACAAAAAGAGCTTATCAGGACTTTCCTTAAGCGCCAACGGCAGGTTCTTCTTGCGTTTCATGGCAGGGATCTTATCCTTGATCTCAGTTACGATGCGCTCATATTCCTCTTCGTCCTTCATCTTCAAATATTCAAGGACATTGCCGACATTGGAACCGGTACTGTTAAGATGCTTATGTCCGCCTGGAGCTCCGCCCTCGTAGAAATAAGAACTCTGTTCCTCCGAAGAGAAGCTGCAGAAAAACCACGAGGATATCTCTTTGTAAAGCAGGACAAAGTCCCTGTACCCCGTGATCTTACCGTAAAGGCTCAGTGCAGTAAGATGCTCGTCTTCGACACCGATGACAGCCTTATCCGTTGCATCTTCAAGGTTGATTATGGATCCTTCCCCGCCCTTCATATCAAGGATCGTAAGAGGTTTTTTCCCGCCCTCGATATCAACAACAAGGATAACCTTTTCCTCATCTATAACAGGACTCATGTATCTGCTGGTAACGATCCCGAGTTCATACTGGATGAACTTGGGCCCGCCCGTCTTTTTATCTTCAAGCTTGAAGAACACCCTGAATACGGAAGGACTTGATATGTCCGGAGTCATATTCGCAAACCCCGGTCTTCCGTAGCTTATGGAGGCGACAGCGCAGCCCTGCGTTATACAGTCCTTAAGAAACGCCATACATCCCATGAAAGATGTCTTACCTGTATTATTCCGGCCGATAAGCGCATTAAGACCGTGCAGCGGATTCAAAGCACTGCCTGATTCCTTTTCGGACAAATAATCGTCTATCAGGATACCCGCTTTATCTTTATCGAAAACATCGAAATTCTGTATTTCTATTCCAAGGATCATGGAAGCACACCTCCTTTGACACTCACAGAATGGATCTTATTATATTTTACGCCATATAATGAGGTTTACATAATTCAAATTAGTTTTTTACACTTCTCGTCTAGTTCTATCAAGTTGTATCGCACTGTATTAATGTATGTCTGTATTTGTGACTAAATGACAGTCAAATACTCTCAAAATAGTCATTTCGAGCATGGAATGACTTATTAGAGAGTATTCGGGGACGATATAGTCACAAATTAGTCATTGGGAACAGAATGCAACTTCAAGGCTTTGCCTTCACAGAAGAACCAAAAACGACCGCAGGATGATCTGCGGCCGTCTGATAATCTTTTTTAACCAAAAAAGCGTTACTCTGTCTCTTCAAGAGTGCTGTTGATCTCGGAAAGATTTGTCTGGATCTTGGCGATGTTATCTGAAAGGGTCTCATTAACATTCTCTAAGAGGGACTTAACGTAAATGTGAGCGTTTCTTCTGAGTTCTTCTGCCTGGGCCTCGGCATTAGCAATGATCTTTGCTGCTTCTTCCCTGGCGCCTCTTGTGATCTCGTGATCGTTAACCTTCATGGCATACATACGGTTAGCGTCGTCGATGATCTTCTTATTCTTTTCTCTTGCTGTACTGATTATGTCCTGTGCTCTTGCAACGATGTCGTTGGACTGGGCTACGGAAGCAGGAAGATTATTCTTAAGGATCTGAAGAGAATTGATAGTCTCAGTTCTCTCGATTGAACATTTATCCGAGAAAGGAACACTCGATGCGTCCTTGACCATATCGATAAGATAGTCGATATGCTTGATAGCGTCATAGCGCTGTCCGCCCTGATTGAAATTGCTGTTCTCCATTATTAATTCCTTCCTTTCAAAAGTTTTTCCTTAACCTGATCTATTATCTCGGCCGGTACCATCTTCGAGATGTCACCGCCATACGAACCGACTTCCTTGACCATCGAAGAACTGATCAGCGACAGGTCATCCCTGCAGGGCAGAAGCACAGCATCGTATCCTGCGAAAAGCAGGCGGTTGGCAAGCGCGTGCTCGGATTCATATCTGAAATCCGACTCGGACCTGATCCCTCTTACGGAAGCACAGCAGCCGAGTTTCTGATAAAGATCGACCAGAAGGCCTCCCCAGGCCATGACTTCGACGTTCTCAAGGTCATCATTCTTCAATGACAGCTTTATGAGTTCCACACGCTCTTCGGGAGTAAACATCGGCTTCTTCGCAGCATTCTCCATGACCGCGACAACGAGCTTGTCACAGAGCTTTGATGCTCTTCTGGCAATATCTCTGTGTCCTCTTGTGAAGGGATCAAACGTCCCGGGGAAGAGCATTACCTTCAAACCGTCATCCTCCGATATTTATTCCTTAAAAAATGTTATCACTGTAATCCCGTAACTACAAGAACGAACACGTTTAAGACCGTTTATTTCTTCGGGAATCTCACAGTCTTTGTCGTGTTCTGCTATCAGCATTCCGCCATCGGCCAGCATTTTGAAATCACTGATCAGCTTCGTTACCTCTTCGAGCCTCTGGGGAACGTCCCTGTACGGCGGGTCCATGAATATAATATCAAATTTTTCGCCGGCCTGCCCCATGAGCTCGAGTGCCTGAGCTACGCTCTTCTTGTGAACTCTTATCTCATCAGAGCCGTCAAGCTTTATCTTGCTTATGTTTCTGGAGATGATCGCAGCTGCCTGTCCGCTCCTTTCGACGAGCGTCACATGTCTGGCTCCGCGGCTTAAGGCTTCGATGCCTATCTGTCCTGAGCCTGCAAAAAGGTCCAGGAACTCAGAATCCGGAACGTCAGACTGAATAATGGAGAACAGAGCCTCCTTGACCTTATCGGTCGTAGGTCTTGTCTTATCACCTTCAGGTGCCTGTAATATCGCACCTCTGAATCTTCCCGTAACTACTCTCGGCATCAGATCTGCTCCATCTTTCTTGCGAACCTCAGTTCAAACATCTTCCTGATCGCTTCATTCAAACGCGCTGCTTCTTCTCCGCCCTCTTCGATAACTTTATTGACCGCTTCTGTAGCTTCAGTGGCGATCTTCATATCAGTATAAAGGTTTGCTGCCCTTAATGTCGGGATTCCGTGCTGTCTCGTACCGTAAAAATCTCCGGGTCCTCTTAAATCAAGGTCTTTTTCCGCCAGTTCGAAACCGTCGGATGATTCGCACATCATCTTCATACGGCTTAGAGCGAGCTCTGATCTCGATTCGGATACCAGGAGACAGAATGACTTCTTATCGCCTCTTCCGATCCTTCCTCTTAACTGGTGAAGCGTGGAAAGGCCGAATCTGTCAGCATCCATGATGATCATGACATTGGCATTGGGATTATCCACACCGACTTCTATTACCGTCGTGGATATCAATATCTTTATGTCTCCCGAAATGAAGCGCTCCATCGTGTCGAGCTTATCTTTTTCCTTCATGGAACCGTAAAGCACGGCGCTCGAATACTGCGAAAGATTGCTCATTGAATCTATGATCTTCTTCATCTCGAAAACACTGGTTACGGAATCATCTCCGCTCACGGGCTCGCCTATGATGCTGTCAGATCCGGCTTCGGTCTCATCCTTGTCTATCTTGGCACAGACGATATAGACCTGCTCGCCGGCTGCCAGCTTAATGCTCATCATCTCTTCTATTGCCTTACTCTTTTTCGAGTTAACAAACCATGTAGTTATCTCCTGACGTCCCGCCGGCTTTTGCTTTATAACAGAAGTCGCCATATCGCCGTATATCACCATTGCGAGCGTTCTTGGAATTGGTGTGGCAGTCATTATCAGATTGTGCACGCTCTTTACCGTGCCGTCTTTAGCCGTATCTTTGAAAAGGAGCTTCTCTCTTTGTCTGACGCCGAAACGGTGCTGCTCATCAGCAATGACGAGAGCCAGGTCCTTAAACCTGACATCATCCGTAAGAAGCGCATGAGTGCCTATGATAACTCTTGCCCTTCCATCGGCGATCATCTCCTTTATCTCCTGTTTCTCGGAAGGCTTTGTCTTGCCGAGCAGCAGGACCGGTTCCATGCCGGTGTTCTTCATAAGTCCGTAAATGGTCTTAAAGTGCTGTGTCGCAAGAACTGACGTAGGCGCCAGAAGTACTGCCTGTTTACCCATCAAAGCTGTAATGATCATGGACAATGCGGCAACTGCGGTCTTTCCCGAACCGACGTCACCCTGTATCAGGCGGTTCATCGGAACCGTGGACATGAGGTCTGTCTGAACGTCCCTGAAAGCTGATGCCTGATCTGCTGTCAAAGTAAAACCGAGATTATTCTTTACCTGATTCCAGCTTATCTGCAGTTCCCTGCCGATACCGTCTGAACCTGAAGGAATTACCTGCTCTGCTACTTCTTTTACTCCGTGACCGGTGCTGTACAGCTTCATGCCGATACCAAGCAATATCAGTTCCTCATATGCGAGCTGTTCACGGGCTTTACGCGCTTCTTCGAGACTGCTTGGAAAATGCGCCTTTTCATATGCTTCCAAAGGAGAAACAAAGCCTTTCTCCTCTGCAATACGGGAAGGAATGCATGACATCAGTTCTTCTCCGCACAGCTTCAGCGCCGTCTTTACCCACTTGGAAATGTTATTGGAAGTGATGCCTGCAGTAAGGTGATAAACCGGCCTTACGAGCGCGTCATCGCTGATCTTCTCTGCCTTCTCGATATATGGATTTACCATCTGCATCTGACCGTTAAAAAGCGTGACCGAGCCGTGCACGAAACATTCATCGCCCAATGTAAATTTGCCTGCAAGATATTGGGAATTAAAAAACGTCAGTCTGATCCGGCCCGTGCCGTCGCTGACAAAAAACGTCAAAGGCTTTTTCCTGCTCGTAACATTAACTGAAGGATTCGTGGATACCGTTCCTCTGAATGAAAGATCATAACCCGTGCTATCGTCAAAACGGTCCGCCATATCAAAAGAAGCAATCGTTCCCAAGTGGGACCAGTCATCATAGCGCCACGGAATAAAAGCTATGAGATCATATATCGTATAGATGTCCAACTTGGCAAGTTTCTCTTCGGCAGACGGTCCAATGCCGTAAAGATCGGTAACGGGATTAGAAAGATGAATCGCGGGCATTAGTCTTATATCCTCCTCTTGCAGAAAGATACAAGCGGACACTCTGAACAATCAGGTGATTTGGCCGTGCAATACTTTCTTCCGAGATCGACCGACAGATGTCCGATCTTTATCCACTGTTCTTCAGGAAATACCTTCATTATGTCCTTCTCGACCTTGGCAGGGTCTGTACTTTCAGTTATTCCTATCCTTTTCATGACACGCTTGCAGTGAGTATCGACAACGACTGCAGGCGTTCCGTAGATCTCTCCGACAATGAGATTCGCGATCTTCCTTCCGATACCCGGAACTTCCATGAGAAGATCGACATCATTGGGAACCGATCCGTTCCACTCCTCCGTCATCTTCTTCGCAAAAGCGATCACCGATCTGGTCTTCGAAGCCGTCAGACCGCAGGGCTTTATTATTCCTGCTATGACTGCCGGATCCTCATTTGCAATGGACTTCATGTCCGGATATCTGGCAAAAAGATCTGCCGCTGTTATATTAACCCTTTTATCGGTGCATTGAGCGGACAGTATTCCTCTGATGGCTAAGTTATGAGGACAATCGTAATCCAAAGAGCATGTACTGTCAGGAAATTCTGTTGACAGGGCATCAAAAGTCTTTTTTGCAAGAGCCTTTATTTTCGAATTATCTGCGCCCAAGATTACTGCTCCTGATCCTCAGGCGGATACGGGAATGAGAAAACAAATTTAGCACCGCCGAGTTCTCTTCCCTCGTCACATATTATCGTCTGACCATGACCTGCCAGTATCTGCTTACAGATATATAATCCGAGACCGAAACCTTCAGATTTACGGGAAGAATCCGCCTGATAAAAACTCTCGAATATTCTTTGTCTCTTTGACTCCTCAACGCCGGCACCCGAATCTTCGACCGAGATGATCACCTTACGCGTCTTCGGACTGGTTTCAGTGGATATCTTTATCTCACCGTTCTGAGGAGTGAACTTGATGGCATTGGTAATGATATTGATTATTACCCTGCAGAGCTGCTGAGCTTCGCCATATACCATAATACCCGGACCCGGATCCAGGGATTTGATCACCCTGATCTGCTTATCGGTAAGCTGCGCTTCAAGGTTGTCAACAATGTCATTGATCATGTCGTTGACATTGAACTCTTCCATCATTTCGGGATCAGGATGGGACAGGGATGATGCCTCTGTCATCTGGGTAACAAGCGTTCTTATCCTGTCAGTCTGTTGCTTGATCAGTTCAAGATAGTGCGGTTGTTTCTCCTCGGGAATAGTGCCGTCGAGCATAGCGGTAACAAAACCGTTGATCGACGTGAGAGGCGTTCTGATATCGTGGGCTATCGATGAGATAAACATCTCTCTGTCGTGCTCCTGATTCTCAAGGGATTCGATCATCCTGTTAACTGTTCTGCCCATATCGGTAAATTCGGATGAGACGGAAAGCGTCGTGTAGTCATTGGGATCAGAATACTTGGGGCTTACACGCACAGAATAATCGCCTTCTGCGACCTTTGATATAACCTGCGATATATCCTTTATCGGCATGAGGCTGAAATAAACAAACACAGCATAAAGGACTATGGCTATGATCATCGCGACCATTGCAGGGATCAGGATAACCTGAATATATTCGGTCTTTGTCTGTTCCGTACCTTCGCTGTTGCTGACAATTACAAAATACGGTGTTCCGGTTACCTTTACACAGTTTACGGAAACCACTCTTCCGGTGTTATGTGAACCCAACCTGGCAAATCCGACAGCATCGGTCTGTTCCAAAAGCTCAAGTATATTCGGCTGGACTATGTATAACGGACCTTCCTCAGTAGTAAGAAGGTTATCGGACACATCCAAAACGAACGAATTCCGGCAATATATCTTTCCCTGTTTGTCCGTAACATAAACCGAACCATTGGAGCGGTATGTCTGAGAATTTACGAACTTATCTACGATCCTGGAATTTCTGAAATTATCAGTGCCGTCATCATTTATGGTATATTCGAAAGGCGTGTCCTGAAATGACGTAATGGAATTAATATCTGAAGCCAGGGCATTTGCAGCTGATCTGGTCTCAGTTTCAACCTCAATTATGAGATTGTTATACATATTCTCATAAGAAAGGAACAACAAGACCGCAAAAACGATCAATGTCGTTAATACAAGAAACGTTATGAGAAAAACGGCAAATCCCGCCGATATCTGCTTACCGTCAGCTCTCGGCGCCATTAACTATTTACCTCGTCTCGAATTTATAACCCTTGCTCCAGACTGTCTTAATGCTCCAGTTTTGCTCTCTGTCGGGATTCTCGATCTTCTCTCTGATACGCTTGATATGAACATCAACAGTACGGGACTCTCCGTAGAAATCATAACCCCAAACATTTTCAAGGAGCTGCTCTCTGGTAAATACCCTGTTCGGATTGGATGCAAGGAAAAACAGCAATTCAAGTTCCTTCGGCGGCATGTAGATCTCATTGCCGTCAACGCTGACAACATAGCGGATCTTATCGACCGAGAAACCGGGATAAGTAATTACATCTGTAGAACCTTCCTTGCTTTCCGAAACGGAAGGAGCCTGGTCGCGTTTATCCGTACGTCTTAAGACTGCCTTAACTCTGGCGAGTACTTCCTTAGGCTCAAACGGCTTGGGAATATAGTCATCAGCACCAAGCTCAAGACCGACGATCTTATCAAGAGTATCAGTCCTTGCTGTAAGCATAATAATGGGACAATCAGATGTCTTTCTGATCTCACGGCAGATATCATTACCATCCATGCCGGGAAGCATGAGATCCAATATTACAATATCAGGTGAGAAAGCGTGAAAAGCTGCTACAGCTTTATCACCCTGCATGCATGAGGAGACCTGATATCCCTCTTTCTCAAAATAGAGTTTAAGAACTTCAATGATGCCCGGATCGTCATCTACGAGCAAAACCTTGTTAGCAGCCATAAGATCACCCCTGCTCTATAACTTCTTAGGTTTTCCTTTTTTGTAACAATGTTACAAAACCTTATTCTTCGACAGAAGCACTGCTTCCGACGTCGAAATTGTTGATCTCGGCGGTATAAGAATCCAGATCAGTAAAGTTCTTATAGACCGAGGCGAAGCGGACATAAGATACGCGGTCTATATCCATAAGCTTCGACATAATAAACTCGCCGATCTCGGACGAGGTTATCTCTTTATTAAATCTCTCGTCTACCAGATGCGTGATGTCAGAACAGATATTTTCCTTGACCTGCTGAGACACTCCGCGCTTCTGACAAGCGACATCCAAGCTTCTCAAAATCTTATCCGGATCATAGGGCTGCTTGGATCCGTCCTTCTTAACGACCATAGGCTTTAAGCCTTCTATCTTTTCTATGGTCGAGAATCTGGCGCCGCAAACCAGACAAACCCGTCTTCTTCTGACGGCAAATCCGTCATCGGTCGGTCGTGAATCCAGGACCTTGTCATCGTTCTCGCCGCATTTGGGACAGATCACGGACCTATTACTCCTCTAATAAATTACTGTCCGTCCTTACCGAACATGAACCACGGCTTAGCGGATTTCTGTGCTCTTTCTTCAGCCTGGGGAGCTACATTAGCCTGAGGTCTGCCACCCATCTGTACGGGCTGCTGCTGAACAGGAGCCGGAGCGGGCTGAACGGGAACCTGCTGTACAGGAACCTGCTGTACGGGAACCTGCTGAACAGGAACCTGCTGTACGGGAGCGGGACCGGGTGCAGGCTGAGCTACGGAATCGTCACCGAATCTGAAACCGGGCTGTGCTCTCTGTACCGGTACGGGTGCAGGTGCAGGCTCTGCCTGTCTCGGAGTATAGTCAGTTCTGGGCTGAGGAGCCGCAGGCTGTCTGGAAGTAATCAAAGTAGGATTCTCTCTGGAGAGGACTGAAGTGCTTGCTCTGTGTCCTGCAGAAGCATTGATCGTTCCGTCAAAACCGGATGCGATAACTGTGATCATGAGCTCATCTTCGAGTGAATCGTCAACGACCGCACCAACGATGATCTCTGCTTCGGGAGCAGCAGCCTGACGAACGATGGATGAAGCTGCATCGATCTCGGAAAGACGCATTCCGCGTCCGCCTGTGAAGTTAAGGATAACACCTGTAGCTCCGTCGATCGTTGTGTCGAGGAGAGGTGAATTAATTGCCTGCTTAATGGCAACTGTAGCTCTGTCTTCACCGGAAGCACGGCCGATACCCATGTGGCAGATGCCTGCATCCTTCATGACGCGGGTAACGTCTGCGAGGTCAAGGTTAATGAGTCCGGGGATAGCAACGAGGTCGGAAATACCGGCTACACCGAACTTCAGAACCTGGTCTGCCATATTGAATGCTTCTTCGAAGCTCGTATTGTCGTCTACTACGTCAAGAAGTTTATCGTTGGAAACTACAATGAGGGAGTCAACGGACTTCTGGAGTTCTCTTATTCCGCGCTCAGCGTTAGCTGCTCTCTTAGCGCCCTCAAAAGTGAACGGGCTGGTAACTACTGCAACAGTGAGGATTCCGAGATCTCTTGCGATCTGTGCGACTACGGGAGCTGCACCAGTTCCGGTACCGCCGCCCATGCCTGCAGTGATGAAGAGCATGTCCGTATTGGCAATTGCTTCTGCGATCTCGTCTCTGGACTCTTCCGCAGACTTCTCACCGATGCTCGGATCTGCTCCGCAGCCCAATCCTCTGGTGACCTTCTCACCGATCTGTATCTTGATCTCTGCCTTATTACGTGCAAGAGCCTGATTGTCTGTATTGATAGCGATGAACGTGACGCCCTGAACACCACTCTCGACCATGCGGTTAACAGCATTGCTACCGCCACCACCTACGCCGATTACCTTAATGCTTGCAACATTAGATTCGTCCATTGAATAGCTGTGCTTGCTCTCAGACATCCTTTTGTTCCTCCGTACTCTTTTATAGTTCCAACCGTTAATTGAAAGAATTCTTGATTAAATAAATATTATTAACCATTCAAAATTTTAACCCAAACACAGGTTTCAATCAATACAAACCGCAAGAAATACTTTGAGATTGTAAAGAAACTTTCATATTAATAGTATCACAAGTATCCCAAAAAGCCTGAAATCAAGTATTTTCAGTCATATTCGTCGAAAATGTACTCGTCGCCGGTCATGTCAAGAGCCCCGTCCACGGTGATCTTGTCAAACGCGTCACCGTTAAAGACATACAGGAGCCAGCCCATCTTATCGCCTATGGAATCAGTACCGTTGAGCTTTATCTGTATGAGGTTCCCCGAAGGAGAGTAGATCGTGAGGAAAATATAACCGCTCGGCAGTATCCTTACTTCGGATGTATTCTCAAACATTGAATAATCGCCGCCTACACTGGCATTATCGGCTGCAAGTATCGCACCTAACACGATTATCGACTTTTTATAGTCATTCATGTTGCTGATCTTAACGTGTTTGCCCAATTCGGCATATTTGACATCAAGCCCGCAGATGACCGGTCTTACGCTTCTTCCCGCATCGAACGAGGAAAGCTCTAACACTATTCCGTCCTTATCCAGAGCGGCATAACCGTCAGGTGTTCTGATATAGCAGACCTTACTCCTCTCCTTGACCTTGATGTCTACCGTGGAGGGCAGCTTTATCGTTATCCTGATATCCTCGATATAAGGATTGTCTTTCTTGATCTTTTCTTCCGTCTTTCCGTAATCAAGCCTTAAGATATCAATGATATTGCCGCTTACGCCGCTCATAAGATGGGCATCATACTCAAGTCCCACAGCTTTCAGGATCTCCTGATCAGTTAAAACGACGTTGCCTTCAATGCTCGTGTTCCTGACCCTGAATGCAGGAAGGAACATTACAAGAACGACCATAAGCACGACAATAAGCGCTAATACAATGGCAAAAATGCTCTTGCCGGAAAGAGGTATCATCTCGCCCAGACTCGGAGTCTGCTCTTTATCTGACGGAGCGGGTTCACGTCTGGCTTTCTGAACATTACCGGATGCCGGAGCTTTCTTCTTTCCGGGTTCCTCATCTGACGATTTATCTTCTTTTCCGGAGTCTTCTTCAGAATCCTCTTTGTCCTCAGGATCTTTATCTGATTCTTCTTCGGTTTTCTCTTTTGAATCCTCTTCAGTTTTCTCTTCGGATTCATTTTCAGCCTTATCTTCTTCCGGCTCTTCGGATTTCTCTTCAGGCTTCCCTTCAGGTTTCTTTTCTGATTTTTCTTCGGATCCTTCATCAGATGATGATGAAGCTTTCCTGACCTCTCCGGACGGTTCTTCCGTTTTTTCTTCAGCAGATTTCTTACTGACTTTTTCCTTATCAGTTTCTTCTTTTACGGGCTCTTTTTTGGCTTGCTCCTTCTTCTCAGGATCATCCTTTTCAGGTTCTTTCTTCACGGGATCTTTCATCCCGGGTTTCTTCTTTTCAGGAACCTTTTCTTCAGTTGCTTTCTTTTTATGGATCTTTTTTTCAGGCTTTTTATCAGAGGCCTTGGGTTTTCCCGAGGTCTCTTTATCAGAATCGCTGTCGTTACCGAATAATCTGTCTAATTCGCGGTCATCCATAGCTATTATTCTAACAGTTTACCGTTCATTCCCAAGCGCCGCCTTGATGGCATCGGTTATTCTTTTGCCCGTATCTTTGATAGCAAGCGCCAAGCTTGCTTTTCTGATCTGCTCCTGTCTTGCGGGATCATTCAGGAGATCCACAAGGACACCTTCCAGTTTGCCCGCTTTCACGTCATCATCGCTTATTACTATTCCGGCGCCTTTCTTCGCAAGCGAGTTCGCGTTATAGGTCTGATGATCATGTGCCGCAAAAGGATAAGGAACCATGATCGCGCATGCTCCCGTAGCTGTTATCTCGGCGCATGTAACGGCACCGGCTCTCAGGATCGAACAGTCAGCAGCAGACATGTAAAGATCAGGTCTGTTGATGTAATCCTTTATCTCAAGATTGGGGAGATTCCTCACTTCTTCGGTTATCTCGACTGAATTATGTTTTCCTACCGAGATGACGAAGTGTATGTCTTTGAAATCTGGTTTTTTTGCATTCTCGAAAACGAAATTGGTAAGTGTCGCAGAACCCAGAGAACCGCCCATGACAAACACCAGTTTACGGTCAGGAGAAATGCCGAGTTCATTCCTCGATTCTTCCTTCGTTCTTCCGAACATGTTATTTCTTACGGGATTACCAGTATATACGACTTTTTTTGCCTTCGAAAAAATCTTTTCCTGTCCGGGGAAACCTGTCATCACAAGAGCGCTTCCCTTCGCAAATAACTTATTTGCTCTTCCCGGGAACGCATTTGCTTCGTGGATCATCACAGGCACCTTGGCTTTTTTCGCTGCCATAATGAGAGGGGCGCTGACATATCCGCCGGTACTGATGACACAGTCGGGCTTGAATTCTTCAATAAGGGCAAGGCATTGCTTTTTGCCGCGGCGGTTCGCGCTCATGGCTTTAAGCACCTGAGGTGTAGGTTTATAAGGCATCGGGAGCGTCTCGACGTCTCTGAAATCATAGCCTGCTTTGGGCACCAGTTCGCCTTCAAGGCCCGTCTTTTTTCCTGTAAAGATTATCTTGCAGATATCACCGTTCGTCTCTGCATCTTCCTTCAGGAGCTCAGCTATGGCAAGTGCCGGATTGATATGTCCCGACGTACCGCCGCCGGTGATCATGTATCGTCTTTCCATCCGGATCACGCTCCAGATTCCATGGCTTTCTTTGCCGCCTGCGCCTTCTTCTTTTCAAGATGCAATGTTCCGCTTCTCGATACGGAAAGGATAAGACCATATGCTATAAGGAGACTGATCTGCGCGGTTCCGCCGTAGCTGATGAACGGAAGCGTAACACCCGTAGCAGGTATGACCTGCAGCTCAACCGAAATGTTCATCAGGACTTCGACAAATATCAAAGCCGTACATCCGGTCGCAATTGTCCTCGAGAACACGTCTTTAGCCTTCCAGCACACGATAAGACACATGAAAAACATCACAAGATACATGAGCATCAGTATGACGCCTCCGACAAAGCCTGTCTCCTCGATGTAGATAGAGAAAATATAGTCGTTCTGTGCCTCAGAAACATAATTGTATTTCGATCTGGAATTGCCGAGTCCTACTCCCCACATTCCGCCTGAACCAAGAGCGTTGTGAGCATTATCAACCTGTCTGGTATCGTCTTTTGTAAGGGTACCTTCTTCCTCATCAAAATCCTCTTCATCCGCGGTGAAGATCGCCAGTCGCTTGAAAACGTGTGCGTAGTTATTCATGAATCTCTCGCGCTTTTCGGCAGGGGTCATGGCAAGCACCAAAGAACCCACGACCGCACCGACAAGGATCATGACAAACGAGCCTATAAGCCAGGATCTTAAAGGAATCTCAGATGTCAGTGCGCACATAAAGATAACGGCAGCAACGATGATGAAGCATGACAGGTGGGGCTGGAGAACGATAACGATATCGACGAGAACGCAAAGACCGACCGGAATGATAAAGTCTATCATGGTATTCTTGATGACCTTCATAAGATCGGATCTTGGCTGCTTTATCTTGCCTTCGCTCCTGAGCTTTGCAATGGCAGACCTGTATCCTGCAAAAGCAACTATCAAAGCTACTTTTATGATCTCCGAACTCTGAAGCTGGATAGGTCCGATGTTGATCCAGCGGCTCGCTCCGTGCTCACGTCCTACGCCGAATGCGATCGTCGCAAAAGCAAGACCGATACTTAAAACATAAGCGGATATCGCGATCCATTTCTGTCTGAAGAAATCGATCGGAATAAAAGATATGATGAACATAGCCACTATTCCTGCTACGGTAAACCTGATCTGTCTTGCAAGGAACCAGGATGAATCCTGGAACTGGCCGTAAGCATCCGGGCCCGAGACCGAATAGAGTATTACAAGCCCGAAGACGAGCATGACAAATATCATAAGGATCATCGGGATATTAGCTGACTTTACGGCTTTCTCGATCGCAGCTGCATTCAGTCCTTCTTTTTCATTTTTGGAAGGCGGTTCGATAAGACTGTCGATATCGGTTATTACGGCGCTTTTAGAAGAAGGAACCTGTTCCTTCTCCTTAGCCTTTGCACCCGGCATATCGGGTATTATCGAATGTCTGTTTTTCTGAACCATGTGTCAGGCATTTCCCTTCTCGATAAAGCTCTTAGCCACGATCTCAAACCCGAAGCTGTGAGAAGCCTTGAAAAGCAATGCGTCTCCGTCTCTCACATAATCTTCAAGACGTCTTTTAACGTCTTCCGTATCCTTACATTTTACTATTTCGAGCTTCATATTTATCATATGAGCGCCCTTAATGAAATCATCGGCATTTTCACCCGTTATGAATACTCTGTCAAAGTCATATGAAGCACACGATTTGCCTGTAAGTTCATGAAGTCCCGGAGCAAATTTCCCAAGTTCCAGCATTCCTCCCAAAGCCAATACTTTACGGTGCCCTTTTGCTTTTTTAGAAAAATTCAGGAAAGCGTTTTCCATCGATTCCGGAGATGCATTATATGCATCGTTCATAACAAGATATCTTTTTGTTTCCGTTATCGCGCCTCTGCCGTCCATGGCGCTTCTGTTACAGATGGCATCAGCTATCTTCCGCTGGTTTTCGGCTGTCCTCGTAATGCCCGTCATATAAGCGCAGAATATCGCGAACAGGGCATTTCTGATCGCCGGCTCTCCGTACATTCCGATGCTTAACGGAATGGAGAATTCTGAATCCTGTCCCATTCTTTTAAGCTTGACACCGAAAGACATTCCGGTCTCAGTCTCCTTAACGTCAGTAGCAGAGACAATCAAGGGACACGGAAGATCATCTTCTGAATTAACCTGTATCCCTGCAATGAAATTATTGATCGTGAGATCTTTCACACAATAGTCGAAAAGCTTCCTGTCATCACTGTTTACGGCAACAATACCGCCGTCAGTAAGGCCCTCGCAGATCTCCATCTTAGCCTTCATGATGTTGTCTTTATTCTCGAGTATCTCGATATGCGAATAACCGATGTTTGTGATTATTGCGATGTCGGGTCTTGCAATATTCGTAAGATAAGATATCTGTCCCAATCCCCTCATTCCCATCTCGACTACAATGACTTCAGAGTCTTCCGGAGCAGAAAGGATCGTCTTGCTCATACCGATCTCGTTGTTGTTATTCTTCTCGGTCGAATGCACTTTAAGTCCTGTCTTCAGCACTTCCGTTATCATGGTCCTTGTAGAAGTCTTGCCGACAGAACCCGTTACCGCGATAACCTTGCAGCCAAGCTTAAACCTGTAGTGGTTTGCAAGAAGTCCCAACGCGCGGACCGTATCATCGACGACGATAGCGATGGCGCCTTCGGGAACGGCATTCTCATCATCTGTTACAAGCGCGCAGGCACCCAGTTTCACTGCTTTTTCAAGGAAATCATTACCGTTGAAGTTATCACCTTTAAGAGCGATGAAAAGATCGCCTTCGTTAATCGTTCTTGTATCCGTGGAAACGCCTTTAACATTTATCGATGTCGTAAAGACTATGGAACCGGTCTTTGAAACCACTTTTCCTCCCATGGCCTTTTTCGCTTCCTCAAGAGTAAACATCACGTGATCTTTTCTTTCACGCTCGAGCACCGCTTCCCTAGCTTTCTCGCAGTCATCAAAATGGATCGTCTCATTCTCGAAGATCTGATAGTCTTCGTGTCCCTTTCCGGCAATGAGAACGGTATCACCTTCCTCTGCCATTGAGACAGCGATCCTGATGGCTTTGGTCCTGTCTGCTTCGATCTCGTATCTGCCCTCAGTCTTTGATATGCCGGTAACGATATCTTTTATTATGTCTTCAGGCTTTTCTTTCCGCGGATTATCGGAAGTTATGATCGTGTGGTCTGAAAGATTTCCCGACACTTCACCCATCTCAAAACGTCTGGTAACAGAGCGGTTTCCACCGCATCCGAAAACTGTTATTATCCTGCCTTCGGTATATTCCCTGAGCGTATCAAGAGCGCTCTCCAGGGCTGCGGCATTATGAGCATAATCGACAAGGATATTTACTCCGAAATCATTCTCTATAGGCTGCATTCTTCCAGGAACGCTGATGCCTGCCAAAGCTTCTTTGACAGATTCTATATCAATGCCTTCCTCATATGCCGAGCATATCGCGCAAAGAGAATTATAGACATTGAATTTACCCGGAAGCGCAACAAAGATATCGCCTTTGTAATATTCCGAATCGAGCTCGAAAACGGTTCCCGTAACATGACCTCTTCTCTCGGGTCTCAGATTCCTTGCGGTAAAATCAGCCTTACCGTCTATAGAGTAAGTAAGAAGTTTTACCTTGTCCCTGCAATAGTCGATAACCCTTTCTGCAGCGCTGCAGTCAAGATTAAGGATACCGGTATCACAACTGTCGAAGATCTTCAGCTTGCAGGAAATGTAGTCTTCCATATCCGGATGTTCATTTGGCGCTATGTGATCTTCATAGAGGTTTGTAAAAGCAGCAGTGCGGTATCTGATACCTCTTACCCTGTCAAGCTTAAGAGCCTGTGATGAGACTTCCATTACGAGGTCATTGGAACCGCTCTTAACAAGATTATCCATCATCTCGTAGAGCTCTTTAGATTCGGGGGTAGTGTGTGATGAATGTGTTTTTTCGCCCCCGATGATATTACATACGGTTCCGATCAGACCCGTCTTCCTGCCGCTTTTCTCAAGGATCTCTCTTAACATAAAAGCCGTAGTGGTCTTTCCCTTTGTACCGGTAATACCAAATACGGCTGTTTTGTTCTCCGGATGCTCATAGAAATTCGAGCTAAGATCCGCTAAATGCTTATGGGTATCTTCGATCTCGATAATGCTGACGTTATGTTTCCCGGCAAGTTGTTTTATTTCTTCTTCCGGACAGCTTTCCCTTCTGCTGTCAACGACCAGCACAGATGCTCCCTGTTCTGCCGCTTTTGAAGCAAAAGAATGCCCGTCTACGGTAAAACCCTGAACGCAGACGAAAAGAGAACCTTCGGTCACCTTTCTGGAATCATACTCAACAGAAGCGACCTCTTTTTCAAGATCACCGGAAATAAGCTTATGATCGATGTTCTTAAGTACTTCCCGGAGCTGCATCTCCTGCTTCCTCTTTACGTTTTTTCCGTTCGTATTTTCTGTCTGTTTAACCGTCAACTATATTAAAACAAAAAGTTCAGACTCATATGTGGCAAAAGGAATGAAATTAATGAAATGACGCCTCATTTGTTTGTGCGTCAGCCCATTAGCCTTCATCCTCATCATGAGTATCAGGCGGCAAAGCATCCGTTCTTTCTGTTGTCTGTGAAGAACCGTTTCCGACATTGGATAACGTTACGACAATGATATCTCCTGCATATACTGTCGAGCCCGAAGGAACGCTCTGCGCGATGCATAATCCCTCGATGTCACTGTCACCGTCGATCTTACAGTTAAGATTCATCTTAAGACATGCCTCGATGCACTCGATGGCTGACATTCCCGACATGTTGGGAACTCTGGTAGTAAGCATCTCTTCCTCGGAAATTCCTTCAGGATACAGAACTACGATTCCCGTCTTATAAAGCGTGTGGTAATAGTCAGGATATGTCCTTGCAATGATCGTTTCCGGAGTCATGTCAATCGTGCCGTACAGAGTCGAGAGACCGTTGACGGAGATCCTTGAAGCAGCCTGGGATGCAGGCATTCCGTCGACCTTCTGGACGTACCACTGTTTCAGAAGTTCGCTGTATTCCTCCTCGGTGAACCTTCTTTCGACACCCATGTAGGACAACGTGCCTTCAACTATCTTAGCAGCCGTCGAGGCCGCAGAAGATGAACCTACCGAATGGTCTCTGGGCTTATTGATTACTACGAGTACTGCTATCTTCGGGTCATAAGAAGGAGCATAGCACGAGAATGAAAGAACGTGTGCGCCCTTGAGCTCACCAACGTCGATCGTGGAAGTTGACGTCTTACCTGCTACAGAATATCCTGCGACCTTACCGGCAGAACCCGTACCGTCGGATACAACGCCTTCCATCAGTTTTCTGACTCTTTTACAGGTATCCTCCGAGAAAACCGTACGGACTACCTCAGGCTCGATCTCATCTACGATATTTCCTTCAGGATCGGTTATGTATTTAACTATGTGAGGAACAAGAAGGTTTCCGCCGTTAACGATGGCGCAGTATGACGTGATCAGCTGGATCGGGGTAACCGTCGATGACTCTCCGTATGCAAGAACTGACATATCGACCACCGACGGAGTCTGATGGAAGATACCTTTACCTTCCGCAGGAAGATCGATCCCGGTCTTGTCATAAAAGCCGAGCATTCTTACGTATGAATAGTACTTTGAAAGTCCGATTCTCTGTGCCAGCTGTGTAAATACCGGGTTGCATGAATTCTGGAATGCTTTTTCAAGCGTCTCCTCGCCGTGGTTGTAACCTAACGATTTTTGAGCCCAGCAGGATATCGTGTGCTGCGATGAGAGCTGGATAGGTGCATCGTTGAACACTTCCTGTTCAGTCGTAAGATTCTCCTCAAACGCCATGCATGTCGTAAGAGACTTGAACGTGGAACCAGGCTCGTATGTATCTGAAACGCATCTGTTACGCCACGCATTCGCCATAACGTACTGGACACGCGTCTCGGAATCCATGTAATTCCAGGATTCCTGGCCTGTTCCGTAAGGCTTGCCGTAAGGATCATTACAGTCATAATTCGGCAGCGATACCATAGCATATACAGCACCGGTATAAGGATTCATTACTATGGCACAGACGCCGTCTATCGGATCGTATTTGTCATACGCTTCCTTGGCAGCTTCTTCCGCAATTCTCTGAACGCTTATGTCAATGTTCGTTACGATGTTATTACCGTCGGAAACCGCTATCGAAGTGGCATCAGAATACGGCAGTACGCCGCCCGTGATTTCATCGGTCTCTGAATACCTGTATCCGTCTTCGCCCGATAAAACATCGTTGTAATAAGCTTCAAGACCGTAAAGGCCGTTAAGGCTTATACCGTCATTTTTCGCATATCCGACGACCTGGGATGCCAGCGAACCGTAGTTATAGTATCTCTGAGGAACTGCAACAAAACCAAAGCCTTTGACCTTATTGTCTTTCAGGAACTTATCGAACTCGTCTTTTTTCTCCTGCGGAACATTCTTAATAACATCGCACCCGGCTACATCATTCCTCTTATCGTTCTTGTCAGTCGGATCAACAGGAATTATCGAATCGAGCTTTTCATAAGTTACACCCAGGATCGATACGGCACCTTCCATGATCTGTTCCCTCGTAAGAATTGTGGAAGTTACCATCTTAGGTGAACAGATGACAGTAAAGTCATATGTGTTGGACGCAAGAGGAACAAGGTTTGAATCGTAGATCATTCCCCTGTTTGCACTGTATGTCATCAAGGTCCACTGTTCATCCGCAGCTGCCCTTGCATACTTGTCATAATCACTTACCGTTGTGCGGTAAAGGACATATACGAGATAGAGCGAAAAGAGAACGACAACGGAAGCTACGATAGCGATCCATGCTTTAGCAAAGAAGACCGGCTTGATCCTCCGGGGCGCTCTTTCCTTTATTTCATTATTTTCATCAGGAGAACCCTTAGAAGGTTCTCCTGTCTGGGACTCTTTATTTATCACGGAAGGACCCTTTAAGGGTTTCTTCATTTTACTTATCGGGATTTGCTGCATAGTAATCAGCCAATGCATCCTTGGAATCCTTGAAATCATCATCATTGATTCCGTCGGAACTGTAATTTGCTTTTGTCTTAAGCGAATCCGTATTAGGGAGAGGAAGATTTATGACCTGGTTCTGGTTCGGGTCCTGCATGCCGAGTGCGATCGCCTGAGCACGGATTACGTCCATGTCAGCAATACCGTTTGCATTCTCTTCCGCATTTACGATCTCTCTTTTTGTGGTGTTGATCTGATCCTTAAGGTTCGAATTATCTCTTGCCAGCTCAGAGACCTCTGTCTGGGGATAGAGGAGCAGCATTACAAAAAATCCCAAAAGTATTACGAGAACGATCGAAAATATCGTCTCGAAGAACTTTCTTCTGGTAAGTCTTCTTGTCTTCTTCTTGTTTTCGAGCTTTGACTTCGCATCCTCGTGCTCTTTCGCATACTGGACAGATCTCTCATGGACGTCCTCGTAAGATACGATGGAGGAATTCTTTTCGATGATCAGGGGTTCGTCTTCGATAAGCGCTGTAACGTCAGGTAAAACTTCGCCGTTCTTATAAGTGAGATTCGTCTTTCCGGCAGACAGCACTTCGTTAAGCGTTTCATCATTCACGCCCACATCGAAATTTCTGTTTTTTCTTCTCGATGTTAATTTGACTGCCATTGCTTTCTCTCTCTTTTACATCTCGCTTAGTTGTACTGTTCGTTATCGTTCCTCTCGAAAACCCTGAGCTTTGAACTTCTGGATCTCGGATTGATCTCTATCTCCTCTTCCGTCGGCTCAATAGGTTTTTTCGTAATTACCGTACCGAGTGATTTCTTTCCGCAAACGCATACCGGGAAATCGCGGGGACATGTGCACGGGCTTTCGGCCGTCCTGAATGCTTCTTTTACGATCCTGTCCTCCAGGGAATGGAATGAAATGACTGCAAATCTTCCACCCGGTTTAAGTTTCCTTATTCCGTCCCTGAGCAATGCCTCGAGACCGTCAAGTTCATGATTTACCTCGATCCTTATAGCCTGGAAACACCTCTTCGCAGGATGCTGGTCTTCACCCGCTCCGTGACCGGGCATGTATTCCTTTATCGCTGCTGCAAGCTCCGTTGTTCTGGAGAAAGGCTTTGTTCTGCGTCTTTCGACTATTCCGTCAGCGATCCTTCCCGCATGGTGCTCTTCACCATATTCCCTGAAGATCCTCTCGAGATCATCTCTGGAATATCTGTTAACGACTTCAGCAGCAGTAAGCCACTCGTCGGCATCCATTCTCATATCAAGAGGACCGTTCTTCATATAGGAAAATCCTCTTTCAGGAGTATCAAGCTGGTAAGAAGAAACTCCGAGGTCTGCCATGATACCGTCAACCTTGCCGATCTTCAGGCTGTGGATAATATCATCTATATCTTTGTAATCAGACTTTACAGGCATCCAGTCGATCCCTGCAAAAGCATCTTTTCTCTCCATGCAGGCGGCAAGAGCCGCACCGTCTTTATCGATCGAGACGAGGATACCCTGTCCCTTCATTCTTCTTGCTATTTCCGCAGAGTGGCTTCCTCCGCCGGCAGTACAGTCGACATATATGCCGCCCGGCCTGACGTTCAGTGCGTCAACCGTCGGATAAAGGAGTACAGGGATGTGTTCAAAATCAGAGGCCTTCAACATAATACTTCGTCTCCAATCCTTCTATGCTGCTCAAGTCATGATCTTCGTTGTCATAGAAACTCTTAGTGCAGATATCAAGCTTTCCGTCATCATTAAATACACAGATCTCATCACCGGGCTTTGCTCCGATCCTGTCCCAAAGCTCGCTGTTAACCGAGATCCTGCCCTGTGAATCAACACTCACTTCACATGCCTCGCCAATGATCGCTCTCTTGATCTTACGAGCATTGGAATCCATGGTGTTAAGCTTCGCAAGCTGTGTCTTGACGACATTCTCAAAATGATCTTTTGAATAAACGCACAGATAGCCGACATCGAGGCTGTTAGTAACTACAACCTCTGCGCCGAGCTGTTCTTTCTGCTTAGCAGGAATGAAAAATCTTCCTTTGGCGTCTACTTTCTTAATATCTCTCATTCTGAGTCTTTCGTTTTTGCTTGATTTTGTGGTAATAGGAGGCTATCGCGGCATTACCTGCCACTTTCCTCCACCAGAATGGGAAATATCTCCCCGAATCACCACACATCTGTATTTTATTCGTAACATTCTTTTAATGCAAGGGGATTTTTGTAATTTTTTGGAAATTTGTTAAATATCTTTAATGGGCATGGTGGTATTCCCGGAAAATCCCGCAGCACGGCAATTTTGCGAGTACATATGAAGTCTGTTTTCACGCACTTTTTCACGCATTGCGCGAAATATAGCGTGAATTATCATTCATGCCTCTCGAAATCCACGCAAAAAGTCGCGCACTGCGTGAATCTCAGCGTGATTTTCAACGGATGTGGGTGTTCATTTAGAGATTACGGTCAAAACCCCTTCGGCGGTGATCTGCGAAGAATCTGTCACGTGTTCCGCGACATGGAGATATTCAGGATGATCCCGAATGCAAGATAATTGATCAGCATGGCAGAACCTCCGAGACTGATGAAAGGCAGCGGTATTCCCGTAATGGGGAGAAGACCGACAGACATGCCCATGTTCTCGATATAATGGAAAGCAAAATATGCAGCCAGACCCGTAAGCGCATAAGAGGCGGATTTTGAATGGATCTTGGCAGCAACATAAAGACACCTGCAGATGAAGAAAAAAGACAGGATAATTACCGCCGTAGTTCCTATAAAGCCCATGTGTTCCGAAATGGCCGCGAAGATGAAGTCGCTTTCCTTAACGGGAACGGGAGTAAGGATTCCGGTGTGATTTCCGGTAAGACCACCTGACATGATAGCGTATCGTGACTGCTGAAGATTATACTCAGATCTCGGGTCCGAACCCTGGAAAACCAGTGAAAGGATCCTGTCTTTCTGATAGGGCTTAAGATAGAAAGTCCAGACCGCAGGGACAACGATAACGACAAAGGATGAGAATGCCAGCAGGAAGTATCTGTATCTGACGCCCCACGCAAACAACATGCAGACGAAAGTAAAAACGATTACCATTGCCGTGCCGAAGTCGGGCTGAGTAAGGATGAGGAGCATAGGCGGCGCATAGACTGCAGCCATTATGCCGAAGCCTTTGAGCATGCTTACTTCCTTATTATGCATCGACTCAAAAACATCTGCCGCCACGACGATAAGACCTATTTTCGCAAGCTCTGAAGGCTGGAAATTACCTACGACAGGAAGGTTAAGCCATGAATCCGCGCCCCATGAAGCTGCAAGCGAATAACCGTCGATAGGCACAAGTATCAAAAGGAAAAGTGAAACCGCATAGATCAGACGGCCTACGACCCTTAAGAAATGCTCATCGAGCAAACTTATTATCATTGCGCCGATAATGCCGGCCACAGTCGCAGCTATCTGCCTGTAGTAGTTGCCGGGATATGCGGCATAACCTTTGGATAAAACTTTCTGAAGAACATAAAGACCGATTATCGTCATTGCCAGCACGGGCACGACAAGATAGTAATCGACGGTCTTGAGACCGTCTTTCCCGCGAAGTCTGACAACGCCGGAACCAGCCTTATCCATTATTTCTTCTTTCCTTCTCCCGCAGATGATTCTGCATAAAGTTTTTCAGGGAAACCCTTTTTCTCGAACTTCTTACTTCTTGCGTAGGCGATATAAAGAAGCGCAGCTACAACAAAGACAAGAGACAGGAGCTGTGAGATCCTGATGCTTGTATGACCAAGATAGAGCGAATCCGTCCTGAGGCCCTCGATAAAGAATCTTGCAGTTCCGTAAAGAGCAAAATAAGCGCATGATGTCTCGAAAGGGATCTTCGAATGCTTTCTGACATACAGAAGGATGAAGAAGATCGCGAGATCAGCAAGTGATTCATAGAGGAATGTGGGATGGACCGGCATGGTCGAAACCAACGTCGGGCATGTGCTCTTCAGATATGCCTCTATGGTGGAGCTTGTCATGCCCCAGGGAAGATTGGTCGTCGTGCCGAAGCACTCCTGATTAAAGAAATTTCCCCATCTTCCGATAGCCTGTCCCAAAGGCAGATAAACGACGCAATAATCGGCAAGCTCTCTAAAAGGTATCTTTCTTACGTAACACATAATAAAGACGCCGATAAAGACAAGGATAACTCCGCCGTAGATGGCAAGGCCGCCTGACCTCAGATCAAATATCGCTTTAAGATCCTTACCGTAGTAATCCCAGTTACATGCGACAAAGTATGCTCTCGCACCGATGATGGCACAGGGGATGGTCATGAGGATCGTATCGTAAACGAGTCCTTCCGGAAATTTAAGGCTCTTGGATTGCTTGATCGCAAGCACGACACTCAAAACGAGCGCCAATGCGATCAAAAGGCCGTACCAGTAAACTTCTATGCTTCCGATCCTGAAGGCGACCGGATTAACATTGAAGGCCCATCCGAGGCCCGGAAATTTAACTTCTACAAAGTTTGTCATGTTCCTTATCCTCCCTGCCCTTAATTAAAGGGTCAGTAAATCCCTGATATATTACCACAAAAAGAATTATAAGACGTTCTTACTCATATTTTCGTGGTCTAAATGAGGTTTTTCACATAGTCCAGAGCCTGAGCCTTGTTCTTCTCGACAGCATTGATAAGCTCTTCTTTGGACTTATACTGTTCCTCAGGTCTTAAGAAATGCAGAAGCTCGACCGTGAACTTAGCTCCGTAAACATCCTCATCAAAGTCGAAGATGAATGTCTCGGCAACATCATTTTCAGCATCTTCCAGAGTAGGTCTCCTGCCGATATTCGTTACGCCGTAAAGCACTCTCTTTCCTAAAAGGACACGCGAGACATAGACTCCTCTTCTGACAACGAATTTATCTTCAGGGATATTCAGATTCACTGTCGGAAATCCCATCGTTCTTCCGAGCATCTTCCCGCGGACACAATATCCGGAATATGAATAGTTCCTTCCGCCGCAGAGATCTCTTGCGAGATCGGCATCACCTTCACCAAGCGCTTCACGGAGCCATGTCGTAGATATCTTTTTACCGGTTCCTTCAAGCAAATGGTCTTTGACAACGATAACGCGCAGTTCATTTGATTTGGCAAACTCACGGATCATGTTAACATCGCCTTTGGCATTTTTACCGAATCTGTAATCTTCTCCAAGGACAAGAGTATCAGCTACGGCACGATAGAGAATGATATCCGTAAGATATTGTTCAGGCTCCATATCCCTTACTGTATCGAAATCCAATACCAGAAGCTCTTCTGCTCCGAGCTTTCCGATAAGACCGAGCTTTTCTTCGGGAGTGTATAAAGCGCGTGAATCTTTCTTTATCAGGTTCCTGAATGTCTGAACAGTCGAAGTGAGACCATCCCTTTCAGCCGTTGCCACGGTCTTCCTGATGATATCGGCATGACCCTGATGTACTCCGTCAAAAAGACCAAGTGCCATTACCCTTCCCTTTGTTCCGAGCGGAAGCTCTTCCAGACTATAAGAAGTACACACTTTAATCATGAGCGTAAAGCCTCTCGATCCTCATTAATAATGCCCCGTTCTCGACTGCGGGATAAACTGCCGCGATCAGCTGTCCTTCGTGCGTAGCCCTGTAATAGAGTCTTGAATCATTATCAGTATCGGCAGGTATTGGGAATGCTATCTTCCTTCCGAACCTTAGATCTTTTGCCTGCTTTGCATCAAGCGCGATCTCAGGCAGAAAACTGATCGTCTCTGATGCATCTCTTACGAAAGAATAATCCTGGGCTTCGGCCATCTTCTGTATCTCATCGGGAGTAAAGGCATCTTTAACATTAAACTGACCATTAACGGTCCTTCTTAATGAATCTGCATAAGCTCCGTAACCCGTGATATCTCCAAGATCGGAGCAGATCGTCCTGATATACGTTCCTTTGGAACAAAGGCAGTCAAAGTCGACTGAAAAACCTTTATCTAGCTTTTCAATATCAGTGATGTCTAATGAGTAGATCGTAACGGGCACCGGTTTTAAGTCAGGAACTTCACCTTTTCTGGCAAGCTCATAAGCTTTCTTTCCGTCGATCTTTTTAGCGGAAAACGCAGGCGGGAGCTGTTCCTTGGAAGCCTGAACCTTACGGAAAGCTTCACGGACTTTCTCATAATCATTTTCGACGAGCCTTGCCAGCTCATCAACAGACGGATAATCCTCCGAAATGAACTCGCCGGTCTTATCCATGGTATCGGTCCTGGCACCGAAAATGCATCTGCAGGAATAACCCTTGTCAAATCCTTCGCAAAATCTCAGAAACTTAAGGCCCTTGCCGACAAAAACAGGCAGAAGCCCGGTCGCAAACGGATCGAGCGTTCCCAGGTGACCTACTTTCCGCGTACCCAGAAGGCTGCCGATAAAACGGTCAGTCTTAAAGGACGTCCACCCTTCAGGCTTGTCTACAAGGATGAATCCGTCCCGGATCATAATTCGTTCTGGACCTTTTTGATGATCTCTTCGGCAACATCATTTATGTCAGCATCCCTGACGGTAAAGCCGGCTGCTCTCATGTGTCCGCCGCCGCCGAAGTATTCGGCAAACTTACAGCAATCGAAGTATTCCTGAGATCTGACATTTCCCCTGATCTCACCGTTCTGAAGCTGCCTTAAGACTATGGCAAGTTCGACACTGTCGATATCTCTCATCGCGGATACGACATCATCTACTCCGTCAGGTCCTGCGCCATAAAACTCGAACTGTTCATAAGGAACAACCGTAATCGCAAACTTATCATCACAGAAAAACTGAACCTCAGACCTTGCCTTTGCCGATAAGAGGAACTTCTGCTTTGTCTTGCGGTCAAAAAGATTGTAGCAGACATCGGAAATGTCACCGCCGAGATCGATCAGCGCTCCTGCTGTCTCGAGCGTCTCGGGACGGGTATTCTTAAAAGTGAATCTTCCGGTATCGGTTACTATTCCCGCGAGAACCGCTTTAGCAGCATTGGGATATAGAATCTCCTTTAGAGCTTTTCCTGTAAACTCCGCAACCATTTCCGCCACATAGAAAACCATCTCGCATGCTGAAGACGCTTCAGGATCGATCCACATTTTATCGGATCTGGAAGTTACCGATGCATGGTGGTCGATGACGATCTTCGTTTCCACGGAATCAAAGATCTCACCGCTCACACCCATTCTTGAGCTTTCCGAAATGTCAGTCGCGATAACAGCTCCTACTTTCTTTCCGCCAATGGTTCTTGTTTCCTTGAATTCTTTCGCCGCTTCGGAATCACCGTCAGGACGGAAGAGCATATCACTGATACCCAGAAAAGACATATTCTCAGGCAGTTCTTCAGGAATGGCGACATAAGCATCTGCTCCCAAAGCCCTGATAATACTTACAACGCCTGAAGAAGAACCTACACAGTCTCCGTCAACGCTCCTGTGAGGAAAGACAAGGATGAGTTCGCCATCATCCTTTGCCTTCTCTATAACGCTTAAGATGTTCTTTGCGCTTCTGGCGCTGCCTTCTTTATAGCGTTCTCTCATTAAATACTCCGTTCTGATCGGACACATGGGACTTACTCGTCCCCGTCCTCTTCCTTTTTGCCTTCGCGCTCTTCTCTGGCAAGTCTTCTGGCTTCATCTTCCTTGATCGTCTTATCGATCAATGCTTCCATGCGAAGAGCATTGTTAAGGGTATTGTCAAGCTTGAAACTCAATTCGGGAGCCACTCTGAGATTGATCTCCTGAACAGTCTCATAACGGATAAAGCCCTTAGCGTGCTCTATGGCTTCCATAGCTTCTTTCTGTGTCTTCTCATCACCGTAAACGGAAATGAATACGGTCGCATGTGAAAGATCACGGCTCATCTTGACGGAAGTAACCGAAGTCAGCAAAGGAACTCTCGGATCCTTTAACTTGGTCGAGATTATTGTCGAGATGATCTTCTGTATCTCATCTCCGACGATCTCCGGTCTTCTGTTTTTCATATCAGTCCCTCTTAACTTCGACGTTGCCGAAAGCTTCGATAACATCACCGATCTTTATGTCGTTATATCTCTCGACTGTAAGACCGCACTCGTGTCCGGATAAGACTTCCCTTACGGAATCTTTCTCGTGCTGGAGAGAACCCAGAACACCGGTGTAGATTACGACATCGTCTCTTATTACTCTTACGTTTGCAGAACGCTGGATCTTACCGTCAGTAACATAGCATCCGCCGATAGTACCGATACCGCTGACCTTGAAGAGCTGTCTGACTTCCGCATGACCCCAAATGACTTCTTCGATCTTCGGAGCAAGCATACCTTTCATAGCGTTCTCAACATCTTCGATCGCGTTATAGATGACGCTGTAAAGTCTTACGTCAACGCCTGTTTCCTTTGCCTTATCCGTGATCATCTGTGAAGGTCTTACGTTGAAGCCGATGATGATGGCATTGGATACGTCAGCAAGAACGATATCCGACTCGTTGATCGCACCTACGCCGCCGTGAATGACGTTGATCTTGACTTCGTCATTGGAGAGCTTCTCGAGGGACTGCTGAACTGCTTCTACAGAACCCTGAACATCAGCTTTGATGATAATATTGAGATCCTTAACGTCGCCGGCCGCCATCTGGGCTGCAAGAGTATCAAGGCTCATCTTGGACGATCTGTGGAGCTGTTCTTCTCTCTGCTTGATCTTACGCTTCTCTACAAGCTGTCTAGCAGTCTTATCATCAGATACTGCGAAAAGAAGCTCGCCTGCCTGGGGAACCTCAGGTAAACCAAGGATCTCTACAGGGATCGAAGGTCCTGCCTTCTTGATCGCTACACCCTTGTCATCATACATGGCTCTGACATTACCTAATATAGGACCGCATACAACGGTATCGCCCTGTCTCAATGTACCGCGCTGGATGAGAACGGAAGCAACAGGACCTCTGTTCTTATCGAGTTTAGCCTCGATAACGGCACCCTTTGCCTGGCTCTTTGGATCTGCTTTAAGCTCCATAACGTCAGCCGTAAGCAAAACATTTTCGAGAAGGTCATCAATACCTGTGCCCTGCTTAGCGGAGATAGGTACCATAATCGTCTGACCGCCCCACTCTTCGCAGATAAGGCCATAGTTTGTAAGTTCCTGCTTAACTCTGTCAGGGTTAGCGCCGGGTTTATCTATCTTGTTGATCGCTACGATGATCTCCGTGTTTGCTGCCTTAGCGTGGTTGATGGCCTCTATCGTCTGAGGCATTACGCCGTCGTCAGCAGCGACAACGAGGATTGCGATATCCGTGAACTGCGCACCTCTGGCTCTCATGGTCGTGAACGCTTCGTGACCCGGAGTATCGAGGAATGTGATCTGGCGGCCCTTGAGACGCACCGTGTAAGCACCGATCTTCTGCGTGATACCGCCGGCCTCGCCTTCGGTTACATTAGCTGAACGGATCTTGTCGAGGAGTGATGTCTTACCGTGGTCAACGTGACCCATAACGACAACGACAGGAGGTCTGGGTTCGAGGTATTCGGGATTATCGACATCCTCGAAAAGGATATCCTCCTCTGTCTTCTCCTCAAGGAGTTCAGCGTTGATACCGAAGCTGTCTGCAACTAAGCATGCAGTATCAAAATCCAGTTCCTGGTTGATGGTAGCCATGACGCCGAGCTTCATCAGAGCCATGATGATATCAGAGCTCTTCTTGCCGATACCTTCTGCAAATTCCTTAACGGTAATGAATGCAGGGATCTTGATCTCGGTGATGACCTGCTCGACTACAGCCTGCTGCTCAGACTGCTTCTTTTTCTTCTTTCTGAAGGAATAATCGTCATAATCACCGTCGCTGTTGACACGTCCGCTGAACTGGGTGGAACGGGACTGTTTTCTTTTATCGACAGTCGCATTCTTCTCTCCGTCCCTTCTGTCTGAACTGTTATGCTTCTTATCAAAAGCGCTCTTCTCTGCATAAGAAGATCTGCTCTTCTTTGCATCTTCAATGGGAGCCTCTGTTCTCGGCTTGGGTGCTCTCTTGAACTGAGGACGCTGGTTATCGTCATCCTTGTCCTTGTCGAATCCGCCGCCGCCCTGCTTCTGGAATCCGCCTTTGTGCTGATAACCGGGAGTATTGCTTCTTACAGGACTCTTCTTATCTCTGCCCGCATATGTGATCACGGTAGAACTTCTGATCGTTTCTCCCCTTGCAGGAACGTCAGGAAGCGAGATGACTGCAGAAGAGAGCTTGGGCTTGGGTTCCGGCTTTACTTCAGGTTTCTTCTCTTCCTTTACAGGTTCAGCCTTAACTTCCGGCTTCTCCTCTTTCTTAGCCTCGACCTTTACTTCTTCCTTGACTTCAGGTTCCTTTACAGCAGGTTCCTCTGTCTTCTTTTCGGTCTTGGATTCAGTCTTGACTGTCTTTGCAGCAGTCTTTTTGGTTGTCTTCTTCTCCTCAGTACTGCCTTCCTGAGCCTTTGCCTCGGTCTCCTTTTTCTCGGTTTCCTTCTTGGCAGCGGGCTTCTTGGCGGCTGTCTCTGTTTTAGCCGCGGTCTTCTTTGCAGGCTTCTTCTCTTCTGCGGGCTTAGCTTCAGCTTTCTCTTCTGTAGCAGCAGCCTTTTTCGCAGGAGCTTTCTTGGCAGTCTTAACTTCTGCTTCCGGTGCGGGAGCAGGTTCTGCCACTTCTATCTTAACTTGCTTAACTTCGGCTGCCGGAGCTTCAGGTGTCTCTTCAGTCTTTTTCTTATGTACTCTTCCGAGCCTCATCTTCTTGCTGCCGGATACGCCTCCGACAGTCAGACCGCTCTTCTTGTTCTCATTATCTTCACTCATCAAGTATCTTCCTCCTCGTTGATTATATCGAGTATGGCGGAAATTCCTTCCGCAAAGCTTTTGTCGGTAATAGCCGCAACTGTTCTGTTTGGCTTGCCTAATGCATTTCCTAATTCATCTGATGTTGCGAATCTGTAGCATGGTATCTCTTTGTCACCTGTCAGATTCTTCAATATCTTTTCCAGAGAATTCCTGGAAATATCACGGGTGATTATCAGAAGTTCCACTTTGTTCGAGCGGATAGCTCCGTTAACCGCGTCGCTTCCTGATACTACTTTTCCCGCGCGGGCAGCAAGCCCGATCATTCCGAATGCTCTGTCCTTATCTGTCATCAGCTTTTCTTTATGCTCCCCAAAATAGTTCCGGCAAGTTCCCTGACTTCATCTTCGGTCAAAGGCTTCTTAAGACCTCTGGAAAGCTTAGCTGCCTTCTTAAGCTCAGTCGTTATGCATTCCTCATTGGGACAGAGATATGCGCCTCTTCCGGGAAGCTTTCCGGTCGGGTCATAAACCACATTCCCTTCAGGCGTCAGCACAACACGCAAGAGATCATTTTTGTCTCTTACCGTCCTGCATGATACACAACTTCTTTGCGGCTTTTTCTTCATATCTTCAAACGCTCTGCCTTATCATTCCTCTTTGCCGGCTTCATCATCAACGACCTTGAAATCATCGATAAGTGCCTTGGATGCTTCAACGCTCTCGTCAGACTCTTTCTTGATATCGATCTTGAATCCCGTAAGTCTGGCTGCAAGACGCACATTCTGACCGCTCTTTCCGATAGCGAGCGAGAACTGCTGGTCAGGAACGATTACCTTGGCATATCTCTCGACTTCACCGTTCTCATTTGTCGTGATCTCCGTGTCAACTCTGGAGACCTTAGCAGGCTGGAGTGCCTCACTGATGAAGAGCGCCGGATCTTCCTTCCAGTCAACGATGTCGATCTTCTCTTCGGCGAGCTCATTCATGATCTGCTGGACTCTCTGTCCTCTCTGGCCTACGCATGAACCCTTTGCATCGATATCGGGATCCTTTGAGTAAACAGCAACCTTTGTTCTCGAACCCGCTTCTCTTGCTACGGATCTGATGATTACATCGCCTGCCTTGATCTCGGGAACCTCAAGCTCGAAAAGCTTGGTTACGAGTCTTGCATCCGTTCTCGAAAGAACAACAGAAGGTCTGCCGTTAGCTTCCTCAACGCCCATTACGAGGAACTTCATGATCCTGTCCTGATCGTAATGCTCATTGCGGTTATTTCTGATCTGGCCGTCATGCTTAACGATAGCTTCAGCACGGCCGATATTTACATATACGTTTCTCGCGTCTTTACGGACAATGGTACCTGAAGTGATCTCGCCGATCTTGCCGGAGAATTCTTTCTCTATCTTCAAAGACTCTGCATCCCTGAGCTTCTGGTTGATCGCATTCTTTGCGGCACCTGCAGCAAGACGTCCCAAGTCCTCAACATCGATACCGATCTCGATCTCGTCTCCGACTTCAACGTCCTCATATCCCAATTCCTTGGCTGCTTCTATGGAAATCTCGTTAGCCTCATCGATAACATCATCAACAACCTCGGCAAGTTTATAAACATAGATCTCGCCGGTCTCTCTGTCGATCTCAGCGTTTACGGATTTGATATCCTGCTTGTTGCCGCCGAACTCACGTCTGTATGCTGCGACAAGACCGCTCTCGATTGCCTGGAACACTTCCTCCTCATTGATGTCTCTTTCTTCAGCGAGGAGCTTAACGAGACTTACTATCGTATCCTTAGGTTCCTCTTCGTTCTTCTTTCTGGGCATTTTATATTTCCTCCTGACTTAAAAATCTATATGACGTACGGCCTTGGCAATATCCTCGAATCCAAGAGTAAGTTCTTCGCCGTTATCAAACACAAATGTCGCATTGCCGCCTTCTGCACCCTTGATCACTGCAGTAAAGCTCTTTTTGCCCTCCATGGGCTTGTAAAGCGATACGTCGACCTTTTCGCCGCTGTATCTGTTGTAATCCTTCTCTGTCTCCAAAGGTCTTGTAAGTCCCGGAGAAGAAACCTCGAAGAAATCCGGATCGATCGAAGCCTGTTCGTCGAAAATGGGATCTACGGCACGGCTCACGGTCTCGCAGTCATCAATGCCGATGCCTCCGCGCCTGTCAATATAGAGCGTAAGGACCATTCCGCGCGCCTCTTTGACATAAGAGCAGTCTACAAGATCAAAACCGAGCTCAGTTACGACAGGTTCGGCGAGTTCGAACGCCTCCTGTGCCACCTTGGATCTTTTAGCCAAATCTTTTCTCCTTTTACAACAAAAAACGGACGAGCAAAACGCTGTCCGTTCGTAAAAAACTCTTTTATGAACTCGGTAATTTTACCATATATAAAAGAATAGTGCAAACCGAAAAATGACTTTATTTTTTTACACTTTTATATTCATTTCGAACGCCAATTAAAGTAAAATAAGTCTATCCAGATATCCAATGGAAATATGATCCCCAAAGGAGACATTCTATGATTAAACTTATTGCAGGACCTAAGGGCACGGGCAAAACAGCCAAGCTCGTCGATGACATCAACGCAGTTGCAGCTACAGACAGCAACGTCGTATGCCTAGAGAGAGGTAACAGATTAGACCAGCTTCTGAAACCCACAGTCCGTCTTGTAAATATGAAGGAATACCCCATCGAAGGTTTTGACCAGGTTCTCGCATTCATCTGCGGCATCTGCTCCAAAGATTACGACTTGACACATATCTATGTTGACGCGATCTGCAAAGTCGCAAATAACTATGACCCCGAAGGTCTCGGCGCTTTCCTTCTTAAGCTTGACGCTTTCCTGAAGGACACACCCGTTGAGGCAACGATCCTCTACAGCGGTGATATAAACAGCCTTCCCGAAGAAGCAAGAAAATTCGCTTAATACAATTTACAACGTAAAACTTCCCGGGTCTTAGAACAGGCCCGGGGTTTTAATAACAATCCATCAGGAGGAACACTTACATGGGCTTAATTTCAGAATTCAAAGAATTCGCACTTAAGGGTAATGTAGTCGACATGGCTATCGGTGTAATCGTCGGTGCAGCATTTAAGGACATTGTCACATCCTTCACTGACAGTTTTATCAATCCATTGATCGCTTCTGTCGGCGGAACTGAGGTCTCCGGAGCTATCAGGCTTCCCTGGGTTGATTACACAGGACTTTCACTTGAAGAGATCCAGAGCCTTTCACTTAACTACGGCGCATTCATTACTGCCATCATCAATTTCCTGATCATGGCATTGATTCTCTTCTTCATGCTCAAGGCCATCAACACTCTTAAGAGCGGTGTCGGTAAATTAAAGAAAAAGAAGGGTGATAAGGAAGAACCTGCTCCCGCACCCGAGCCTTCTGATGAAGTAAAACTCCTCACAGAGATCAAGGATCTCCTCAAGGCACAGAAAGCAAAATAGTTTTTGGTTAATTGAGATTTTCAGGGGCTGTCTTTTCGAAGGCAGCCCTTATTATGGCCTAAATTCCAGGATCGCATGTATTCAATTTCCAATTACCAAAAAATTACGAAAAATGGTATATAACTATGACGTTTTCAGTAATTCAGGCCGGAATTACAAAAACCTTAATGATAATGGACTTGTTTCAGTAATTTTCCTGTAATCACGTTTTCTAGTTTTCAAATAAAACGATCATTTCTGACACAACAACAAAACAACAGTCAGGCAATTTAAAACATCTCAATTACAAAAAGAGCTGCCTCCTGCATGCAGTGAGACAGCCCTTTCCGTGTGGTTCCTTATCGTACGGATCAATCTTTTTTCTTTTTCTTGTTCTTGTCCTTTTTCTTCTTTTTCTTGCCCTTCTTCAGTTCTTTGACATCGTCTTCGGAAAGATCTTTTTCCTTGGCAGTCTTTTTCGAACCTGACTTTAATGAAGCAATTCCGGAAGCAACAAGATCTATGGTCTCTCTGTTGATCGAATATACTGCGAATCTGCCTTTTCGTTCAACGTTTACAAGCCCGGCTTCGGTAAGACACATCATGTGATGGGAAAGAGTGGGCTGTGTGAAATCGAACTCAGAAAGAATATCTTTGGCGGTAAGTTCACCCTTTGAAGCGATCAGAGACAGGATCCTGTATCTGACACTCTCGGAAAGTACACTTAAGACTTTGATAAACTGTTCTTCGTTCGCAGTCATCTGATCCGGTTATCAGGCAATGAGCTGATCCTTCAAAGCCTCTTCGAATTCACCAAGATTAGCACAAGCGATGATCTCGGCATTGTCTTCGAGAAGAATCTCGTCTTCTCCTCTTACGAGAACTGTCATCGGGACGCCCATCTTGCGCAGAAGGATAAGCTGATACTCTTTGGATGTCTCAGTGGAGAGGTACTTGCAAAGAAGTCTCAATACCTGCTTAGCGTCTTCAAGATAGATTCCTGAAAGCTTCATGAGGTGATCGATAACGTACATTGCGAAAACATCATTGAAATCGAGGAGCTCTTTCATCGGGAAAACAGAGGTGAAAGCTGTGAGGGACATTCTGCCGACGATCTCAAGATCCTTGAAATCCTGCATTGGGATCTTGAAGCTCTCAACATTTGCCGAGAACAGTTCCTGCATCTGGTCTACGGAGAGTTCGCTCTTAAGGTCTTTGATACGGCTTATTCTTGCCGTGATCTTCTCTTCGGGGAAGAATGTAGCCTGACCGATCTCAGTCGCTTTATGAATGAACCAGCTCTCAGGGATCAAGCCCTGTCGCTTCCAGCGGTAAAGCGTACCGTATGAGATGCCTTCCTTTGTGAGAAGGTCTTTTTTTGAAATAAGTCTGTCTTCCATTAATCTTTTCCCCTCTTTTCTTAGCTTAGTTAATTCGATTGTAAAATAACAATGTTACAGTCATAAGACATCAGGATAAAAAGAAGGAAACAAAAAAGCCCCCGCGCACTGCAGGGGCTAAATTATCGTGTCTGAAACAAACTGTCATCCGATGCTGACGGAGCCGAATATCTTCTGCATAGATAAGATGATATTATCTCTGATCTCGGGAGGAAGCGCTACGCCGATGACGATTATGGCAATAAGGCAGATAATCAGTCCGATGATGTAATAAGCAAGTATCGCTTTCTCAAAATTCTTAACATTTCTGTTGCGTCCGGCGATCGCAAGAAGGAGCGTTACGATAAAACCTAAGACCGGAATGGCGCTTAAAAATGCAAGCCAGAAATACTTCGAAGTGGATACAGGTCTGTACTGGGGAGGGCAGGCATCGATAAGAGCCTGTTGAGCAGCTCTCTTCTGTCTCTTTTTCTCAAGCTTAGCTTCAGCTTTTTCTTTTGCAGCTTTTGCCTTCTCTTGTTCTTTCTCAAGAGCGGCCTGCTTTTTAGCGGCTTCTTTGGCAGCCTGTTCTTCAGCCTTCTTTGCTGCTTTAGCTGCTTCTTCAGCATCTTTAGCGGCTTCCTTGGCGGCTTCTGCAGTTGCTGCGGCCGTAGCTGCGACAGCGGCAGCTTCAGCTTTGGTTTCTTTAGCTTCTACCGTCTTTACTTTTGCCTTCTTTTCAGCAGCAGTCTCTTTTACAACCTCAGCTGCTTCCGAAGCAGCGGAGATCTCAGGTTCCATCTTATTATTCAAATCGTCTGCCATGTGATAGCCCCCTTCTATTCATAATATTTTGATTATATCATAGAGAACCATTACTTTACATACCGGCGAAGCTGCAACGGGATCAAGCTTTTTTACGAAACCGGAAAACGCTTTAAGCGTTTTCGATCGAATAATAGACAGCTCCGTCTTCAAGTCCTCCCTGCTTGAGAATCCCCATCTCTTCGACGGTTACAAGCTGGAAACCCGCATCAAGTAAAGCAGGAACGATTACTGCAGTAGCATCTGCCGTTGCCTGGTAAAGGTCATGCATAAGAACGATATCACCGTCTTTGACTTTTCCGATAACATTGGCGCAGATCTTATCTTTATCCCTGCTCTCCCAGTCACGGGTATCAACGCTCCAGAGAATTATGGGACAACCGCAAACTTCTCTCAACGTATCATTCCATCTTCCTTCGGGAGGTCTTAAGCATGTAGAGGGCTTGCCTGATATCCTTATGAGCTCGTCGTCTGTCCCCTGGAGGACTTCGATCATTTCGTCCGCGTCAAGTGACGTGAGTCTGTTGTGACTGTAAGTATGGTTTCCCTGCTCGCAGCCTAATTCCGCCTCACGGATAGCCTGTTCTTCATTCCAGGATATCCTGTCTCCGACGACAAAGAACGTACAACGCTGCCCATACTCTTCGAATGTATCCAGGATCGCATCCGTATAGATCGAAGGACCGTCATCGTAAGTCAATGCGACCATCGGTTGGTCACCGTCAATCTCGCGGATGATGTCGCCTTCATCATCGAAATAATAAAGGTGATTATTTCCTACTGCCTTTTCATTTATTATCATCTTTCCGGAGATGAATCCATGTCTGGAGCCTTCTATCTCAATGATGCCGTCAACGCCTTCTCCGCTATCTTCATCGAAATAATACTTTTCGCCGTCGATCTCGGCCCAGCCCTTTGTCATAAGGCCGGTATCTTTATCGAAATAGTATTGTTTATCGTTAAGTTCCTTTAGACCTCTTACTATCTTTCCGTCTTTAGGATCAGCATAGTACTCACCTTCTGCAAGGCTGATGGAACCTTTTCTGAGGAACCCGTCGTCCTGCGAGAAATAATAAAGATCTCCCTTTATCTTCGTCCAGCCGGAAGCCCCGTCGCCGGTAGTTTCATCAAAATAGTATGTACCGTCACCTGTTTCAAACCAACCGGTCTTCATGATACCCGTATCAGGGTCATAAAATCTGGCACTGCCGTTTACATTCTGGAGACCGGTCATCATGATGCCCGCAGCATCGAAAAGATATTTCTTACCTTCGATCTCGGCTTCTCCGGTAACCATGGCATGTGTATTTACATCAAAATATCTGGTGGTTCCGTCATCAGGCATTACGTGCATTCCGGAATATTCATTTCCCTCATCATCGTAATAATATGTCGCTCCGACGGAATTGACCCACCCGTGCTTCTTGCCGAAGCCTGAATCACACGCTGATGCAAAAGTAATCAGAGCGGTCACCGTGACTGCCAATACAATTATCGAAATATAACGTCTCCGCATTTTTACGCCTCCGAAGCGTCCTAATAATCCCGAGGCTAGTTTATCACGGCATTAAATCCATTTGTGGAACAATTATGTTACAGAATACGCGGGAGATCATATCAAAAAAAGAGGCTGCCATAAGGCAGCCCCTATATATTAACTTGATCAGATATCAGTATTCAGGTTCGAGCAATCCGTAACCGCCGTCATATCTCTTATAAACAACGCAGACTGAATTTGTGTCGCTGTCAAGATATACGAAGAAATCATGTCCGAGCATCTCGAGCTGCAGGATGGCATCTTCCGATGTCATGGGTCTTAATGCAAACTGCTTGCGCTTTGTGATCTTCTCATCCTTCTCGTCGACGAAATCGAAATCAGCGCCGCCGTCATCCTCGAGATAATTAACGATTCCCGGGAAATCCTTCTTTCTCTTAAGGAATTTTGTCTTCTGTCTTCTGATCTGAGATTCAAGCTTGTCAACTGTTCTGTCAACTGCAGTAAGGATATCCTCATCGCTTGCTTCAGCCCTTAAGATCTTACCGTCGAATTTCATCGTGATCTCGACAATCATCTCAGGACCTTCAGGTCTGATACGGACATTGAGTGAACCTTCATCGCCGAAGTATTTGTCAAACTTAGACATCTTGGCGGCGATCTTCTTCTCAAGTCTTTCACCGATTCGAATTCCGTTGCCCTGTGTAGTGATCTTCATAAAATCACTCCCTTCCGTTTTGAAGTTTCAAAAGGTTTTTGACCTTTGTTTAATTATAATCTATCAGGGGGGTGAATTTAATGAAATTTGTATTAAATATTTAATCTTCGTGTTCAGACCAGATGTTTGCGCTGCCGCGGTCAAGAGCGACGATTCCGGTCCTGCACATTTCGATGATCTCAAACTTCTTCATATACTCAATGAAAGCGTCAATCTTCTGACTGTCACCGGTTGCTTCAATACTGATCGCTTCATCAGTGAAATCGATAATCTTTGTTCTGAAGATATTTGTCGCCTCAACGATATCTGCATGCTGCTGTTCCGTATTTCTGACCTTGATAAGAAGTAGTTCTCTTTTGATACAGTCTTCATTCGAAAGAACGATAACCTTCTTAACGTTATAGAGTTTACGGAGCTGGGAGACAACCTGGTCCTTATCGTTCTTTTCAGCAGTAAGCGTAATCGTGATTCTGGAATATTCGGGTGACTCAGTCTCACCAACCGTAAGAGAGTCAATGTTAAAACCTCTTCTGGTAAACATTGCAGTGACACGCGAGAGGACACCGTACTGGTTGTCAACATAGATAGCGATGATTATCTTATTTCCCTTCATCACTGATGTCCTCCCTTCTTAAGATCAGATTGTTGAATGTTCCGCCCGGTTTAAGCATCGGCAGCACAAGGCTGTCCTGCTTGATCGTAAGATCGATTACGGCAGGGCCTTTGACCTTATATGCTTTCTTAAAGGCTTCTTCGAAAGACTCTTTATCTGTAGCCTTAAATCCTTTTGCTCCAAAGGCCTGGGCAAGCTTTACGAAATCGGTTTTGCGGTCAAGCGTTGTGTTCGAGAATCTTCCGTCGAAAAAGACTTTCTGCCACTGTCTTACCATTCCCAGCGCGTGATTATTGAAGATTACAATGGTTACCGGAACATTATAAGTAACAGCAGTTGCAAGTTCATTCAGGCACATTCCGAAACTGCCGTCGCCTGTGATAAGAACGCTTCTTGCGCCCTCTCCCATATAACTTCCGATCGCTGCGCCAAGACCGAAGCCCATGGTGCCCAGACCGCCCGAAGTGATCCATGTGCGCTTTTTCCTGAACTTGAAAAACTGTGCCGCCCAGCACTGGTGCTGACCGACGTCCGTAACAAGTCTTGTATCCGGCTTAACGTTTTCGGAAATGATATTGATGGCATCTCTCGGAAGAAAAGGAAGTCCCTCGTAAGCATCGGCTTCCCTTTTCCTCAGAATATCAACTTTTTTGATCCATTCGGTATTCTTGCGCGCAGGAACAGCCTGTATCAGACGCTTTGTGAAATCCTTTATATCACAGCATATCCCGAGATCGACAGGAACGTTCTTCCCTATCTCTGCGCGGTCACAATCGACGTGTATCTTCGTAGCGGAAAGAGAGAACTTTTCAGTCCTGCCGGTCGCCCTGTCAGAAAACCTTACTCCGATCGCAATGATAAGATCAGCTTTAGCGAGAGCCACAGAGGATGCATATCTGCCATGCATGCCCTGCATTCCCAAAAATCTCGGAGAGTCCGAAGGAATTTCCGAAAGCCCCATCATTGAGCAGCCTATGACAGCATCAAGTTTATCAGCAAGTTTAACGATATCTTCACCCAATGAAGTCCTTACGGCGCCGCCGCCGAAATAGATATAAGGTCTTTTGGATTCTTTTATCAGCTTAACGGCTTTTTTAATATCTTCGTCTGAACAAAGAGGCAGAGATCCACTCTCCGGAACGGCTGCCTTCTTATAATCGAAAACAGCTTCCTGAACGTCTTTCGGTATATCGATAAGAACCGGGCCTGGTCTTCCCGACTGAGCAATCTCGAATGCCTTGCGGACAACGTCTGCAAGTTTGGATACCTTGTGGACAAAGAAGTTGTGCTTGGTGATGGGAAGCGTAATGCCCGTGATGTCGATCTCCTGGAACGAATCTCTTCCGATCATGGAATTGGCAACGTTTCCTGTTATCGCAACCAAAGGGATCGAATCAAGATATGCGGTAGCGATACCGGTTACGAGGTTTGTAGCACCGGGACCTGATGTCGCAATGACAACGCCGGTCTTTCCGGTCGCTCTTGCATAACCGTCAGCACAGTGGACAGCACCTTCCTCATGAGCCGTCAGGATATGCTTTATCTTATCCTGCTTATCATAAAGCTTGTCATATATATCCACGACCATTCCGCCCGGAAACCCGAACACGGTATCAACACCTTGTTCTATCAGGGTCTCAACGAGTATCTGTGCTCCGGTCATCTTCATTCGTTATCACCTCTCAGATATCGATCTCACTTGCAGGCTTTCCGGGTCTTAACGAGATGTAGTAATCATTGTAGTAAACATCGTATATCTCATATCCGATATAGCATTCAACATCATCGTAGTTAACATTTGAATACATATAACTGTTTACAGCCTTTTCATACGAAACGGCCGTGCCAAGCTCATGGTATTCCATTCCGTCGCTCTGTGAGCTGTAGTACTCTTCGACAAAAGCTATCGAGTCATCATCAGCAAACTGATACATCTGGGTAGTATCATAAACGTCATTGATGATATCACCGTAATAGTATCCGATGATATGACCGTCAGGATCTTCAGAACTGAAAGCTATGATGACATATCCGGTCTGACCGTTTATCACTGCTTCAGCACCGAGATACTTATACCATTTTCCGTCATCGGTTTTTTCATAATCAATGCATTCACAGGTAACAAATCCGAATCCTTTGAAGTAGACCCACTTTGTCGGATTCTGGATAATGATGTATCCGTTGCTGTCAACCTCATACTGGTTGTCTGTTCCCAGATAGTAAACTTTCTCATCATCATCAGGATATTTATAAGCGAGCAAAATATCCACTTCGACGATCGACTCCCAATCTTCTTCTGTCAGTGCAATAGCCTCATAGCCACCCATGTCTGTTACGATATCAGAAATATCATAAGAGTTTCCTGTCTGGATCTTATTTGCATCCGAAGGTTTTACATACCAGTCACCGGCATACTCAGTCATTCCGAGAATGTAGAGTTCCTTGCTGACGAATTTATCGTAGAAACTGACAGTCGTATCGCTGTATCCTAAAACAATGAAAGACTCTCGTCCTTCATCATAGAGATTCGGATACATTAACGGAGAATACGTTGTCATTCCATGAGCATATGTATATGAATTATTGCTTTCGGTGAAAACACAGTTGCTGACTTCATTAATGAGTTTACTTGCAGCTTTCTCTATAGCAGAATCACCACAATTAATATATTTGTTTGCCAATGTGGTAAGGTCTACTGAATCCGTGGATTCAAAAAAACCGCAGTCACTTCTATACTGGAAATATTCGGTATAACCGTCTTTTTCAAAAACCCTGTTGTCCAAAGCCGCTATGAATTCTTCATATGCGTTGTACACTTCAGAAATATTATCCGTATCGATCGAAGACATGCAGGTATCGATTCCGTAATAACCCATCTTCTGCTCGGCTGCTTCTACACTGTCCATGTAATCTCTTACGATAAATTCTCCGTAATCTTTGGCAGTGCCATTGAAATCCTTGCCGATGTAATTCAGAAAATTAGTGTAGTTAATACCAACATCATAATATGCGCTTCCCCATGTACGGCTTTCCGCAGCGATAATGTATTCCGTGTAAGGATCAAGAGCCTTTGCAACCTCAAGAGATCCCATAAGACAAGCATTGAAAATGACCGACTCAAATGTAATGTCACAGTTTCCGATAGCCCGGGCCATCTCGATCTCGGTAAGAGTTCCTTCGTGAAGCTCATCCTGACCGAATCCGAGCGGAACTCCGCCGCCGTGATCCCAAAGAACAAGAATGTAATTTTCTGCGGGATATTCGTCCTTGGCGAACTTAATAAAATCCTCCAAAGTCTCAGGCTCGACCATGCTTACGTCTCCGAGGTTTTCAAGCTCGTTGATCTTACCGTTAATGATGGAAAAACGCTGTGATACTCCATCTTTCATATAGGTATTTTTGAAGTCTGAACAGCCGCCTGTCTGAAGAACGATATTTACGTTCTTTCCGGGGTTTGCAGCCAGCATCTCCTTAATGTCAGCTGAAAGACATGCGGAAGAAGATTCAAGGTCCGTTCCTATCGCATAGACCATGACCGTTCTGGCAACAGAATCATCCGGAACAACAGTCGCAGAAGTCTCCGTAGTTTCCGTCGTTTTCTTCGTGTGCTCTGTTTCTTTCGGCTTATTTCCGACAATGACCGCAACGGCAATAACAACACCGATGACCACCATAAGACCCGCAGCAACAAGACCGATAATAAGTCCTATCATCGCCTTCTTTTTCTTTGGTTTCCCGCCCTGTTCTTTATTAGCAGAAGCTGCATTAGTCTCACCAAAAGCCGACTGGACCGGAGGTGTTTCTATAGGCCAGGCAGGAGTAAGAGGCTCAGGTCCCGGTGCCGGTGCAGGAGCGGGAGCAGGTGTCTGAGCATATACCGGTGCCGGCGCAGGAGCGGGTGCCGGCGCAGGTGCGGGTGCCGGCGCAGGTGCGGGAGCCGGAGCAGGAGCTGCCTGCTGCCAAAGACGTGATACGTCATTTCCGCATCCTCCGCAAAACTTCTGCGCATCTTTAAGTTCTTTTCCACAATTAGGACAATTCATTTTTTTACCTCAAATCATCTCTTATTTCATTTTTCTATAACAGAGAATGCCCATCCGGTCAACCCGTTTGATCGTTCTACGGGGAAATAGACATTGTTATATGTATGTTTTCTTGTATTGTTCATCTAAACTCCTTATCTGTCTTCACGGTAGTAGTTCCGTCCTATTGCCTGCGGCTCTCCGCTCTTTCCTTTCGAAGTAAGTGAACTGATGATAAGAACGATGAGCGTGATAATGAACGGTAATGCCGAGAAAAAGTGCGACGGTATTTTGGTCAGCCACCATAATGTATCAGGGAAAGTATAGGCAAGCGCGGCATTCTGAACTCTCAATGTGTTGAAGAAGCCGAAGATCAGTGTACCGAGAATGGCTTTCGCAGGACTCCAGTTAGCGAAGATAACGAGAGCGATCGAGATCCAGCCGTAACCGTTTATCCAGCAGTTTGAACCTTCAAAAGTCCCGCCCAAGTTAAGTCCCATATAAAGGCCGCCCAATCCCATGATTCCTGAACCGATAATGATATGCACATATTTGTAAAGAGCCACATTAACACCTAATGAGTCTGCTGCTGCAGGATTCTCACCGATTGCCCGAAGCTTAAGTCCCGGCACGGTGTACTTGAAGTAGAGCCACATGAGTACCGCAATGAGAATACCCAAATAAATAAGTATTCCGTGTGAGAATACAGCCTTTCCGATTACAGGAATATCCGACAGACCCGGGATGTGTATTGCCTGAGACTGTGCATCAAGTTTTGTTCCGCTGAGCTTCGGCCATCCGCCTTCACTGTTGGATAATGCGTTTCCGATAAAGTAATAGAAAGCAACGCCGAACGTCGTGATAGTAAGTCCCGTAACATTCTGGTTTGCCTGAAGCGTAACCGTCAGGAAAGAGAATAAAAGACCGACTAATCCTGATGCAATAAAGCTTACGAGACATGCGATAAAAAGACTGTCGCATCTGGCACCGACAAGGTAACCTGCAACGGCTCCAATGGCCATCGTACCTTCGACACCGAGATTAAGAGATCCTGATTTCTCGATCATGATCTCACCGGTCGTACCGTAGAGAAGCGGTATGTTATAGACGATTATGTTAAAGAGGAACAATGTAAATACATCAAACATTCTTTGCATCCTCCTTCTTTACAAGTTTGAAATTCGCAGCAAAATCGGCGACCAGCACTGAGAACAGTATTATGCCCTGCAACAGATCGGCAAAATTAACGTCGATAGCCGGATACTGTGTAGCAGCAGCCTGACATCCGTACTGCAGAACTGCGATAAGGATCGATGTCACGAAAACTGCGGGAACACTGAGCTTGCTGAGCCATGCTACGATAATTCCGGTCCACCCGACATCATTAGTTATTGTATCGGATATCGTACCCGCAGAAGATACGGTAAGTGCCGCTGCAAGTCCGATCATGGCAGAAGAAATAAACATTGTCCTGAGCACTATCTTTCCTACGCTCATTCCGGCATATTTCGCAGTAGCGCTGCTGTCTCCCACGACTGAGATCTCAAAGCCGTGCTTAGTATATTTAAGATAGACATAGATGATCACTGTAAGAAGAATAGCAATGATAACGGCCCACAACAGTTTGAACTTACCTAAGGGAATTCCGCCCATCACAGCAGAATCCGGAAACGACCCGAAGATAGGTCTTTCGGAGTCCTCTCTTAAGAAGAAATTCCAATCCGCTTTCGTCTCACCGATATATCTTATGACATAGAGCATTATGTAATTGAGCATGAGCGTCATCAATGTCTCGTTTGTATTGAATCTGACCTTCAATGCTGCGATCGCAACACCTATGATCCCGCTCGATATCATGGCTGCAAGACACATCAGGACAACTGTTACGAAGTTAGGAAGTCCGGAACTGTTAAATGCGACAACAGAAGCGCAGATGGCACCGATAATGAATTCTCCTTCTCCTCCGATGTTCCAGAAACGCATCTTGAATGAAAGACTTAATGCCAAAGAAGTTATGAGAAGAGGAACAAACACTTTAAGTAATCCTTCAATGCTCTTATATCCGTATCTGTTTCCGACAAGTCCGATCGTGAGCATCTTTCCGTAATACTGGAAAGGATTGATTCCGAGGATCAAAAGAAGAATTCCGCAGATCATAAGAGATACGAGGATGCCTATCGCATAATAGATAAGCGTCCTTTGGATCTTAGAATCCGCTCTTCTTACCAGATGATATCTTTTCATTAGGCTTTGCCCTCCTCATCGGTAAAAGCGGAATCTTTTGCAATACCGTCAGTCTTGCCTTCTTTGTTTACGATGTTGAGAGTTCCGGTCATCATGAGACCAATCTCTTCTTTTGTCGTATGATCGCTGTTTACGACACCCTGAAGTTTCCCGTGGCAGATAACCATTATCTTGTCACAGAGTGAGAGCATTACGTCAAGATCCTCACCAACAAAAAGGATGCCCACGCCTTTTTTCTTCTCTTCATTCAGGATGTCATAAATAGTATAAGACGAATTAATGTCCAGTCCTCTGACAGGGTAAGCCGTAATAAGAACGTTGGGGCCTGATTTGATCTCGCGTCCCAATAAGACTTTCTGTACGTTACCTCCGGAAAGACGTCTTACCGGGGTATCTGCCGAAGGGGTATTAATCTCCAGTTTCTTGATTACCTTTTGGGCTTCTTCACGGGCGCTCTTCCTGTCCACAAAGATGCCTTTGGTATCGTTATAGCTTTTAAGGATAATGTTGTCCGTAATGGATAATGAAGGCGCAAGACCCATTCCGAGACGGTCCTCAGGAATAAAGCTCATAGAGATACCGTGCTCCATTATCTTTTTGGGAGACATCCCGATGATGCTCTCACCTTCGTGAAGCATATGTCCTTCTTCTATCTTCCTTAATCCGGCGATCGCTTCACAAAGCTCTTTCTGTCCTGAGCCTGCGATCCCTGCGACTCCCAATATCTCTCCGCCCCTTATATAGAAATTCATATGATCGACAGCTATGGCGCCTTCATCGTTCTTTACGGTCAGATCCCTTATCTCAAGAAGAGGATGTGTCTTCTCTATTACCAGTCTTTCGATATTGAGAGTGATCTTACGGCCTACCATAAGCTCGGTCAGTTGTTTCTCATTTGTTTCTTTCGTAACGACAGTACCGACATAATCACCGTGTCTCAAAACGGTAACCCTGTCAGATATCTCCATTACTTCATTTAACTTATGCGTAATGATGATGATGGAGTGTCCTTCCTTTTTCATCTTGCGGAGGACGTCGAAAAGCCTGTCGATCTCCTGGACGGTCAGGACCGCAGTCGGTTCATCCAGGATTATTATCTTTGCACCGTAGCAAAGCACCTTAAGGATCTCCAGGGTCTGCTTCTCGGATACTGCCATGTTGGCAACTTTCTTATCAAGATCTATATCAAAGCCGAATCTTGATGCTGTATTCTCGATCTTTGTGCGGACGTCATTTCCGTGTATGAACCGTCCCTGTCCCCTTATTCCGATACGGATATTCTCAAGCGCCGTAAACCGCTCGACCAGTTTAAAGTGCTGGTGTACCATTCCTATCCCAAGTTTTCCGGAATCTTCAGGTGAATTGATCTCCACCTTTTTTCCGTCAATAAAAATAGAACCGCTGTCGGGCATATAAATGCCCGACAGCATGTTCATGAGCGTAGTCTTACCTGATCCGTTCTCACCCAGGAGAGCAAGGATCTCACCCTTGGCAAGAGACAGGTTGATGTTCTTATTGGCCGCCACAGGACCAAAGCTTTTAGATATTCCCTTAAGCTCTATGGCATATTCCATAAAACATCCCCCGAATGAACAGCATGTTATCAGTTAACCTGAGTAACGCCTTCTACGTAATAGTTCATTGAACCCTGGATTACTCCGTCGTCAACAGAAGGACCGCCTGCAGCAACGATCTCAGTTCCGTCATTGGCAACAAGTGCAGCACTGGTCTGAACAACTGCCACTGAACCTGCAGAACCGGTGAATGTGAGCTTAACGCCTGAGAATACATCCCACTCGCCCTTCTTCATGAGATCCTTGGCGATCTCGATGGCTTCCTTTGTCTCAGGAGTGCAATTAGCAGATATAGGAGATACGTCAACCAGACCCGCATTCAGACCTTCGTAGTAGTTGCCTACTTCTGTCATGAATGTATCAGGATTTGTCATTGCAGCCTTAATGGCTGTTGCATAATAAGCGTCCCAATTCCAGATAGGAGCCGTAAGATGCGCATTAGGAGCTTCAGAAGTCATATCTGAATTGTATCCGCATCCGAAAACGCCCTTCTCGTTAGCAACGATCTGAGGCTGTGATGAGTCACAGTGCTGTGCGATAACGCAGCATCCGTATGTGTCTATAAGAGTCTCAGCTGCCTGTCTCTCAAGCTGCTGGTCGCCCCATGTGGAGATCTCATAAACGCTGATCTTAGCATCAGGGTTGACTGACATAACTCCGAGAGCAAATCCGTTAATACCAGAGCAGGTCTCAGCATACTCTGTTCCCCAAGCGGAAACATAACCGATGTTGTTGTTTCCTAATTCCAGAGACTTATATCCGGCAGCGATACCTGCAAGATAACGGGCCTGATAAATTCTTCCGAAATAATTGTTGAAATTCTTATCGTTAGAAAGATATCCGGTAGCGTGAGAGAAGATAATGTCCGGATATTCCTTGGCCTTTTCCTCAAAAGCTTTAATATAGCCGAAACTGATACCGAAAATGATATTGCATCCGTTACCGGCGAGCTGGTCGACTGCCTGCTTAACCTTCTCATCATCCTCAGGAACATTGTCTACGATGTAAAGATCCTTGGAAGGATCAAGACCTACAGCCTGCATGGCCTTGGTAATACCCTTGTGATGAGCATAAGTATAACCTGATGTGTCATTTTGGCTGTTGATGTAGATAGCACCTACCTTGAAGTTGGACGCCCCACTTCCACCTTCATTCCCCTTAGCCGCGTTACAGCCTGCAAATGCAAATACCGAAGTAACTGCAAGAGCTGCCGTGACTATCATAGAAATCAACTTCTTCATAAATTGCCTCCCGTTCAAAATATATATGCAGGTTTTGCATATCAAAAGTTAATGTCCGGACCTACTGCGGTCTGAATTCCAACGAGTCATCCGTCATCTTATCTATGATCGCCAATGACTCTACTCTTATCCCCTTTGCGCGAAGACTGTCTCCTCCGCCCTGAAAACCCTTTTCGATCGCTATCGCACAGCCGGCAAGCTTGGCTCCGGCTTTTCCGACGATCTCGATCAGACCTATCAGTGCATTACCCTTGGCAAGAAAATCGTCAACAATAAGGACCGTATCATCACTCGTGATGTAATCAGCCGAGACGAAGATGTCATAAGTCTGCTGGTGAGTATATGAAAAAACCTTGGATGTAAGAACATTTCCGGAAAGATTACTGGTCGAATGCTTCTTGGCAAATACGACCGGAAGACCCATTGCCTCAGCTGCGGCATAAGCGATGGCAATGCCCGAAGACTCAATAGTCAAGACCTTTGTAACATTGTTACATGCAAAAAGTCTTGCTATTTCCTCGCCCATTTCCTTGATCAGTCTGGTATCGATCTGCTGGTTCAGAAAGCTTCCTACTTTGAGGACTTCACCCGGAAGGACACGGCCTTCGGCCAATATCCTTTGTTCTAAAGTGCGGATAAAAATCACCTCCCCAAGGACATAATCCACATTAATAATATTATAATTATTACAAAAAGGTGTCAAACCGAATTGCCACTACTTTTTGGCTCTTTTTAATCACGAATATTGTCAGATTTGCGGAGTGTAATCTGACATTGCAAGCGTAATCAGATCAGGTATTGTTTCGGCCAGATCCATCTCCCCTGACTTTACCTTATCTTCCGGTATCGGATTTTCCCTATAGCCTTTGCCAAGACAATAGTATAATGAACTTCCTTCACCCTTGTGAACCCTTCTGTATGACAGGACCTCACCCAAAAGCTCAGAAGCCTCATCTCCTATCGCCAAAGCCGGAACTCCGTTCTGTGCGACTGCATCCAGCAGCGCGGCTTTTCCGTTATCTGTAAGTTCCGGACTGCCGCTTATTACGATAACCATGTATTCCGGATATTCGACCGGTATTTTTTCTTCAATGAGAATGCCGTCAGGATTGTATTCAGAAGTATGAAACGAGGGGCTTTTTACGGGGAGATTGTCTTTCGATGCCGTTCCGGGTGTAATAACGTTTATGACAGGCATTAAATGCTCTAACTCCGGAGAGGGCTCGCCTATCCAGTAAATGGTGATGTCTTCCCCCGCAATGGAATCAAGTTTACTTTCGAGATCGGTTTTTCTGTCGAGCGCAGCCTGCCTTTTCGTACTGGATCCGAAAAGCACGGCAATAAACAGGAAGAAAAACACTGCCAGAAAAGTTAGTACTATCAGCCCTGTCTTTCCTCTGCTCATATTCAGTCGTTGTCCCTTGTCGCAAACGGCTTAACGCCTTTGATCACCTGTTTCGCAAAAACCTCATTACTTGATACGACCATTGCATCCATATTATCAAGATACGGAAGACAGTATTTTCTCAGATTATCAAGCGTGTATTTTAACGGTTCTCCCTCGCCTTCGGCATTTACCACGATAAGCCAGATAAGACGGTCTGTACCATTTTCTCTCATAAGCCTTACCCAGATATCCGAAACAGTAGGTTCGATCAAAAGATATCCGTCAAGGGCCTCCTTAAGCTTTGGCGGATAACGGTCAGGCTCTCCTACCTTTGCAGTTCCGTCACCCCCGATGCCCATCTGGGCAGCGATCATTTTAAGCATTTCGTGACCGAAAAGAACTTCCTCCGAACCGGGATTGATCACAAAACCGGAAAGTCCCATCTTTGGTGCCATGACGACATCAATAAGATCCGCAAATCCCGCAAGCACGCCGTTCTGCGGTTCTTTCTTATTTTCGAAAGCGACTTCAAAACTGTCCGTATCGCTATAGACGACCATATACTTAAGACCTTTGGAATCGCTTACGGCATGGAATCTGTAATCCCCTTCGCTGCCGTCGACGGGAACGATAAACTTCGAGACTGCCGCTTCTTTAAGGACAGCTATCATGTTTTCCTCTGAACTGTCCTCACGGATCCTGCCCATGAGCTCTACAAGTTTTTCATTCTCGATCCGCTCGATCTTATTTGAATCCTCACTCATTTCCTTTATCCTCTTATCTTCAGAATACGGTCTTAACTGCCCAAGTCCAGAACATTATAGTAACGAGCATGAACACCATTGATAACGATACGGTACGCGCCGAAAAATGTGGTGCAACGTCATAGTTCTCGGCAAATATAACATTCATCGATCCGCACGGCAATGCGCACATGAGAACGACTACGCTCTTTGTCTCCGGAGATATTATAAACCAGTTTGAAAGAAGCAGTACTGCACCCATCATAAGACCGGGCAAAACTATGAGCCTTAATGCCGAAACTATGTATGCTTTCTTATCCGTCAGGAGCTTTTTGATATTAACGCCTGCAAGCATGGATCCCATTACGATCATTGACATCGGTACCGTCATGTCACCGATAAGCTTGAACGTTTCTGCAATGAATCCCGGCATTCTCCATGGGATGATGAACATGATGATCGCAACAATCGATGCGACTGATACCGAACTCTTGAACATGTCCAAAAGCGCGAAACGGGGCTTCTTCGAAAACAGATAGTCCGCATAGGTGTAAAAGAAAAGGTTGTAGCAAAGATTGAATACGGCAGCGAGCAAAAGGCCGTAACTTCCGTATAACGCTTCCATCAGAGGAAAACCTACAAAGCCTGTATTCGCAAAGACCGTACAGGTGATCATTATCCTCTTCTCATCTTCAAGGATGTTGACTTTCTTAAGTGATAATCTCAGTACAATAAGTGATACTGCATAGTAACCTATAGCAAAAGCCGCGCACGTGATCATTCCGTTTACTGCGTCCGCGGAATAAGTATGCTGGCTGGAACTAACGATCATGAAAGGCAGAACAGCCTTAAGCAGGATATCCGATAATGCCCGCTCTCCGCTGCTGTTGATCACTTTGGATTTGTTTAACGCGAAACCCAGGAGCAGGAAAATGAATATCTTAAAAAATACAATATAGACCTGAACCATTAGATCAATCGCTGCCGGAAAGAAGTGTTGCTCTTACGGCAGAACGGTAACCCTCCATCCTCTCGGAAACTTCAAATGCGGACATCTTCGGGGCATATGAAGCGCCTGCTTTATAGAACCTGCTTGTCTGATCGATCGATTCGAAAACACCTGACTGGATTCCGGCAGCAAGACCGGCTCCCATCGCAGTCATCTCATCGCTCAATGCCCTGGTTATGGTAACACCCAAAAGATCAGACTGGAGCTGCATCAGGAAGCTGCTTGCACACACTCCTCCGTCGACCTTCATCTGCCCTGCTTTTATACCGGTATCATCAGTCATGAGATTAACGAGTTCAGTTACCTGGTATGCGATGGATTCCACACCTGCCCTTATTATCTGTGCCCTTCCGGTGCCTCTCGTAAGACCTGTAAGGATGCCCCTTGCATCAGGTTTCCAATATGGTGCTCCAAGGCCCGTAAATGCAGGAACAAGATATACTCCGCCGGCATCTTCTATGGAATTACAGAAGTCATCACACTCTTTCGGATCATTTATAAATCCCAGTTCATCCTTAAGCCAGCTTATTACCGATCCGGCCTGGAAAATACTGCCTTCCAGAGCATAACTGGTAACGCCTTTTATCGACCATGCGCACGAAGTAAGGAGTCCGTTTTTGGAGAACACGGGCTCCGTTCCAAGGTTCATCAATGTAAAACTTCCAGTACCGTATGTAGTCTTGGAATCGCCTTTATTTATTGCATTCTGACCCAGAAGCGCAGCAGGCTGATCACCCAATACACCGGTAATATGAACACCGTTTACCGAGAGAAGATCCGCAGTCTCATCATCATCAAATCCAGCTGTTTTCAGGTATTCTTCCTTAAGTGCTATCTGACCGTAATCCGCACACGATTCCAAAGGTCTGGCAAGGGTATTTACCGGGATGCCGAACAGGTCGAGGAACTCGGGATCATATGCTTTTCGTGATATGTCAAAGAGCATCGTTCTCGAACAATTGGAATAATCTGAAGCGTAAGATCTTCCGCCGGTGAGCCTGTAAACAAGGAACCCGTCGATCGTGGAAAGATATGCTTCACCCGAGGAACAGCGCTCTCTTAAACTCCTCACGTTCTCGAGAAGCCAGAGCATCTTTGTAGCCGAAAAATAAGGATCGATCTTAAGACCCGTGATCTCAGTGACCCTTCTGCTCTGTTCCCTTATCTCAGGACGTCTGCAGATATCGGAAGTCCTTCTGCACTGCCATACGATGGCCTGCGTAAAAGGTTTCCCCGAAGGCGAAAATGCGATCGTCGTTTCGCGCTGGTTCGTAATTCCCATGCTGACGATACTGCCCTTTGCTTCCGGATGTTCTTTAAGGATCATAGCGACAGCTTTCAGAACAGATACATATATTTCCTCTGCATCGTGGCTTACCCAGCCGGGCTGGGGATAGTACTGCTTGAAAGGAACGTGTGTGCCTTTGGACAGATTGCCTTCCTCATCAAGCAGAAAAGCCTTGGTGGAAGTCGTTCCCTGATCGATGCAAAGAATGTATTTCATGGAATTCCTCCTTATCTGAAATAGATCCTGTTGAGATTCCTGTACCAGTCGTTATCTATCGAATCAAAATCTTCCCTGGTAAACCTTACCACCCAGTTGCCTGTAGGCGTTCCGGGAATGTTCATTCTTGTATCGCCGCCGTAGCCCAGCATATCCTGGATCGGTATGATCGTCACGTCAGCGTGACTCATCCAAAGCGTTCTGATGATCGCTCTGCAGGAACCGCTGTGCGCACCGCCGTCGCCCCAGTTATCACCGTTGAAACCGCAGTATTCGAGGCATGTCTTTCTTACTTCCTCGGGGCTGTCCCAAAGCCATCCGAGCAAAGTGTTGTTATCGTGAGTGCCGGTGTAAGCAACACAGTTATTTACAAAGTTATGAGGCAGGAAAGAGCTGTTGTCACCCGGATAGAATGCGAATTCCATTACACGCATTCCAGGGATACCGACCTTGCCCATGAAATCCATAAGATCGGGAGTAACTTCGCCTAAATCCTCAGCAATAAGGCGTGATCTGTCCTTGAACTTCTTGTCGTATGCTTCGAAAAAATCAAGGCCCGGACCCGGTATCCACTTACCGTCTCTTGCGGTCTCGGCATTAGCATCTATCTCGCAGTAAGAAGAGAAAGCACGGAAGTGATCGATCCTTAAAAAGTCGAAGAGTTTGAAGTTATCTTCAAGTCTGCTCATCCACCATGCATAGTTGTCTTCTTTCATCTTCTTCCAGTCATAGATGGGGTTGCCCCAGAGCTGTCCGTCTGCACAGAAATAATCCGGAGGTACGCCTGCAACGCTCTCGAAAACAAGGGCTTCCGGCTTCGGTTTCCTGGGTTCCTTCAAAGGCTCGGATTCCTTCTCCTTGTCTTTTTCTTTTTCCTGCTTTGCAAGCTCCTTTTTATACTTGTCCAAAGCCTTTTCATAATCATTAAGGACTTTGTTGACTCTTGCTGCAGAAGCCATTTTGAACAGATCCCTGCTTGCCCAGACATCGGCGGAATCACCGGAAACATAGAAAGGAATATCTCCTATGATGGAGATGCCCAGAGCATTGATCTCTGACTTTATCTGTGCCCATTCGTCGAAGAACAGATACTGGACAAAACCGTGATATCTGTAGTTAGGATCATTCTTAAGTTCAGCGACTGCGGACTTTTCGTAGTTTCTGAGTCTTGTGTCAGACCACTCCCACCAGGGCTTGCCGAAATCAGCATCCTTTACTGTCTGGTAAGCGGCTACATCCTGGACCCACTTATTTTCCTTAATGAATTTATCAGCTTTCGAGAGCAGTTCCTTATCGGCACGCTCAAAAGCTTTTCTCAAAAGTTCGTCTCTGTTTGTGCGCAGGAAATCGTAATCGATCCTCCACTTATTCTGATTATATTCGGCCTGTTGTACCTCTGCGGGTGTAAGAAGACCTCTTTTCTCCAGTCTTCTGGGATCGATAAAGAGCCAGTTGCCGGCAAATGCCGAGAAACTCTGGTAAGGTGAATTACCCATGCCGGGATATGAGAACGGCAGGACCTGCCAATATTTCATCCCCTGTGAAGCCAATTGTTTTGCAAAATCTACGGCCTCCTGTCCCATCACTCCCGTCCCGAACGGTCCGGGCAGTGAGCTGATGTGCATCAGAACGCCTCCGCCACGTATCATTATTTGTAATTCCCTTCTTTCTTATATATAATTACTTGTCTCTATTAGGCTATTATACATTTCTTGAGGGTAAAATGAATTATTCAACAGTTGAAGAAATTAAAAGACGACGCACTTTTGCAATCATTTCGCACCCTGACGCAGGTAAGACCACCATTACAGAGAAGCTCCTTCTCTACGGTGGCGCCATTCATCAGGCCGGTTCCGTAAAAGCACGTAAAGCACAACGCCACGCGACATCAGACTGGATGGAGATCGAGAAAAAACGTGGTATCTCCGTCACTTCATCTGTTATGCAGTTCGAATATGATAACTGCCACATCAATATCCTCGATACTCCCGGTCACCAGGACTTCTCCGAGGACACATACAGAACGCTCTGCGCAGCTGACTCGGCCGTAATGGTCCTCGACGGAGCAAAGGGTGTCGAGGCTCAGACCATAAAGCTATTCCAGGTCTGCAGAAGACGCGGTATCCCGATCTTCACGTTCATAAACAAAATGGACCGTGCAGCCAAGAATCCCTTTGATCTCATGGACGAGCTCGAAAAAGTCCTGGGCATCAGATCAGTGCCGATCAACTGGCCTATCGGAACAGATGGAGATTTCGAGGGTGTGTATGAGAGGGCAACACGAAATGTCCTTCTTTTCGACCGCGAGAATAACGACCACGGTGCTTCCATGGTTACCCAGAGTGTCTCGGGCATCGACGATCCGAAGCTCGACGAAATGCTAATGACAGGTCACCTCGAGACATTAAGAAATGACATAGAACTGCTAGACATGGCAGGCGATGAACTCGATATGGACAAGGTCCTCAAAGGAGAACTGACTCCTGTTTTCTTCGGTTCTGCCATTACAAACTTCGGTGTCGAGCCGTTCCTGCAGCACTTCCTCAAGATGAGTCCCGGACCTGCGGTCCATCACACGTCAGACGGAATGGTCGAACCCGAAGACACCATGTTCTCAGGCTTCGTATTCAAGATCCAGGCTAACATGGATCCTTCCCACCGTGACCGTATGGCATTCATACGTATCTGTTCCGGTCAGTACGAGAAGAACATGACCGTTAATCTCATGAGGACTGGCAAGAAGATCACACTCGCCCAGCCCCAGCAGTTCATGGCCCAGGACAGAGCCATTACCGAAGAGGCTTACGCAGGAGACATAATAGGTATCTTCGATCCCGGCAACTTCAGGATCGGTGATACGATCATATCTACCAACCGCAAATTCGAATTCGATCCGATCCCGGTATTTGCGCCGGAAAACTTTGCTCGCGTAGAGCCTAAGGATTCCATGAAAAGAAAGCAGTTCCTCAAGGGTATCGAACAGCTTTCTCAGGAAGGTGCCGTCCAGCTCTACAAGCAGCCGAATATCGGTACCGAGACCTATGTCATGGGCGTTGTCGGTATTCTCCAGTTTGACGTTCTGGAATACAGACTTAAGTCGGAATATAACGTTGATATTGTCAGGACACCTCTTCCATACCGTCTCGCACGCTGGGCAAAATCCGATGTGGAAGGATTCGATCCGAAGGAATTAACGCTTACCTCGACATCACTTCTTGTTCTCGACAGGGATAATGCGCCGGTAGTTCTTTTCGAGTCCGAATGGGCGGTCGATTGGGCAATAGATCACAACGAGAAGATGAAGCTGTCTTTCGAGAATATTAATTCAAAGTAATTTGGTCTGCTTTTGAGTTACCACTTCGCGGGTGTACATTTTTCCCGATAATTTATGAAAAAATTGCATTAATCAGGTTCTTTATGCAATTATTCAAGCATATTCGCGAAAAAATGTACACGGCAGAAAGTGTCCTGCCACCAATATCTTTGTATATCAGCCCTTAAATGCATTCCAGCCAATGTCTTTCCAGCACTCGTTCTTACCGATCTGGTCAACCGAAGAGTAATAAGGCATGGGCAGCGTTCCCGTGAGCGCAGTATTTTTGGTCAGCACATCAGCAACTGCATTACCTCCTTCAGTTCCCGGAAGATAGAGCATGATGCAGGAATCCCACCGGTCGATGTAGTCACTGATGATGACATTCCTGCCGGCAACTATAAGCGCAACCGTCGGAAGTCCGGAATCTTCTGCCGTCTTAATGGCCGCTGCATTTCCCGGAAGGCCGAGTGTTCCCGTAACAGAAAGGTCTTTTGTATCACCATACCATTCCGCATATGGCGTTTCGCCGATGCACAATAACACCATGTCGCAGGTATCTATCTGACTCTTGTCGGTTACTATCTCAAAGCCGTTCTTTTCTCCGGCTTCCTTAAGTGCCTCTACGATGGAATTGCCTTCAGCAAAATGCTTTTTGGGAGAGGATCCGTCATCTATCTCCTTATCTGTCGCGCCCTGCCACCAGTACGTCCAGCCGCCGCAGAGCACTCCGACGTCATCTGCTGCAGGACCCGTGACAAAGACTTTCATGCCGGGTTCTATGTACATGTTATTTCCGGCTTTGAGAGGGACATAGGATTCAGCTGCAAGCTGACGTGCAACTTCATGAGATCTCTGACTTCCGTATTCGAAGGAAGGCTTAAGATTTTTGAGAAAAGGATCGTTAAACAGACCAATGTCTTTCTTAACTCTGATGATCCTGGTTACAGCATCGTCGATACGATCTTCACTGATGCGGCCTTCTTTTACGCCTGCGATGATATAGCTCATCGCCGCATCGTGATCCGTATCAGTCATAAACATATCGATACCGGCATTGACTCCGAGAATGATGTTATCCTTATATGTCGCACCCGAGCAGTTCATTATCGAATCCCAGTCGGAAAGAACGATACCGTCAAAGCCCATATCGTTTTTGAGCATACTGATGTATTTCTCATTCTCGTGCATCTTTGTGCCGTTAAGCGAAGAATGCGAGAGCATTATTACCTGCACGCCTTCATCTATAAGCGCCTGGTATATCGAAAGCTGTTCTTTTATCTGATCATCCGATAACCGGGCATCACCCCTGTCGATAAGCATCGTATCAGGATCCTCACCTGTGCCGAAAGCTGTCATGCCGTCACCGAAGAAATGTTTTGGGCAGACAACGATGCCTTCAGAAAGAAGGCCTCTCGAATAAGCAACTGAGAGATCCGTTACTATCCTGCTGTCGGAAGAATAAGATTCGTAAGTGCGTCCCCACCTCGGATCAGCTGCAGTAGCTACACATGGTGAGAAGTTAAGGAGCATTCCCGTATGAGCGATGTCGCTTCCTACAAGCTTTCCATACTCTTCCGTGAGTTCGACATCATATGCTGCACCTATGTTTATATTGTGCGGAAAGATTACACAGCCTGAGGCAAAATTAACGCCATGGAGGCTGTCGTTGCCGTAAACAAACGGAATACCGGCGTCAGACTCCATAGCAAATTTCTGATAATCAGTTACTATACCCATCCACTCGGTATCTGATGGCATCGGCCAGTCATCGATCCTTGAGAGAATTGAACCATAGTCCGTTTTTTTCATCCTGGAAGGAGAAACATTATAGATCGTAGGCTGCATCATCTGAGCAGCCTTCTGTTCCAAAGACAATGAGGCGCAGATCTCCTCCGGCGTCATTGCCGCGTAGTTGCTTGAAATGTTGATGATCCCGCTGTCTGCAGAAGTATCAGTGACGGATGTGCCGGCAAAAGAACACGCTGTTGATGCCGTTACCGACATCAACAGCAGAACAGCTATAAATCTTTGGAGCTTCATCAGTCTGACGGACCCGGATCGTTGGAATCATCAGGATCTGCAACTGATTCCGGTTCTGATGTTACAGAAGCAACGGGAGCAATATCAGGAACAACAGATTCTGAAACAGACTGTTCAGCACTGTCGCTTCCGGCATCAACAGAGACGGAAGTATCAATACCCGAATACTCTGTCGGATAAACTGCGCTCAGATCGCCTTCAGCTTCATAAATCTTCTCGAAATCAGGACCGTCAACAGTAAGCTTGTCGATAAGTCTGTTTGCAAGTCCGTCAACAGTACTGCTCTTTTCGATAAGGATCCTCTTGGTCTCGTCATAGCAGGTGTCGATGATGTATTTGATCTCTTCATCGATCTCGGCAGCCGTCTTATCGGAATAGCTCTGAACCTGGCCCATTGAATAACCTAAGAAAACTTCCTCATTCTCATCGCCGAATACCATATTGCGGAACTTCTTGGAAAGACCGTAGCGCTTGATCATATTTTTGGCGATATTATTGCACTGCTGCAGATCGGAAGCGGCACCCGTTGAGACCTCGCCCAAGAAAACTTCTTCGGCAGCACGTCCGCCCAAAGTCATCTTGATGGTATCAAGGAGCATCTTTTCAGTATAGAAATCAGTATCTTCGATCGGCTTATAGGCTGTAAAACCGCCTGCTCTTCCTGCAGGAACGATCGTTACACGGTCAACCTTCTCGAATTCTGAAGTAGCACGGAGAACAACAGCATGACCTGCTTCATGATAAGCAGTAAGACGCTTGACCTTGTCACTGAGCTTCTTGGAATTCTTCTGGGGACCCATCTGAACTCTGAACATAGCATCCGTGATCTCCTGCATGGTAATCTCTTTCTTGTTATGACGTGCAGTCATGAGCGCAGCTTCATTGAGAAGATTCTCGAGATCAGCACCTGTAAAACCTACAGTGGAAAGAGCAACCTCGTGAAGACTTACGTCCTTGGCAAGCGGCTTCTTGCGGGCATGGATCTTAAGGATAGCCTCTCGCTCGTCAGCATCAGGCATATTGACCATGATACGTCTGTCGAAACGGCCCGGACGCAGAAGTGCGGGATCCAAAACGTCGACACGGTTCGTAGCAGCCATAACGATAACATTGGAATTTACATCAAAGCCGTCCATCTCAACGAGGATCTGGTTCAATGTCTGCTCGCGCTCATCCTGACCGCCGCCCAGGCCGGCGCCTCTCTTACGTCCGACTGCGTCGATCTCATCGATGAATACTACGGAAGGAGCTTCTTTCTTTGCATCAGAGAAAAGTGATCTTACACGGGAAGCGCCTACACCTACGAGCATTTCAACGAAATCAGAACCTGAGATATAGAAGAACTTGACTCCGGCTTCACCTGCAACTGCTCTTGCAAGCAATGTCTTACCGGTACCGGGGGCACCATAAAGGAGAACGCCCTTAGGGATCTTTGCGCCAAGCTGCTGATATTTCTTTGGATTCTTCAGGAAATCAACGATCTCCTGCAGTTCCTCTTTCTCTTCTATTGAACCTGCAACATCGGAAAACTTGACTTTGTCCTTGTTCGGATCAGACAATCTTGCGCGGTTGTTACCGAAACTGAATACGCTGTTGCCGTCTCTGCTCTGTCTTGTAATGCTTAAGAACAGAACGACAACGATGACTATGGAAATACCGAACATAACGACATTGACTATCAAAGACCAGTCGAAAGGCTCGGAATAGTTATATCCACCGATCTTACCTGCAGCCTTTGCTTTATCAAGCTTAAGTACCAGATCATCAACGAACTCATAAGGAACGTCCTGGCTTACCTCGACGTTAAGTCCTGCTTCGTTCTTGTATGTAACCGTAACTACTGTTCCCTTGATCTCGACCAAACTTACTTCATTATTCTCATCTTCGATTATGCTCATTACGTCAGAAAGCGTGGCTTTTTCCTTCTGTCCGTAATTACCACCGAAAACGATGGTCGAAAATGCGATCAGCACAACTATCAGCAGGACATAAAAGAATAATCCCCCGCCAATCGGCTTAAAACTCTTCTCACTCTTATCACTCTTATCTGACACTTTACTCTTATTCCTTTCTTACGATCCTAACATCGTCGAAATCTCTATATTTGCCGTCAAGGTCAAGACCATATCCGACTATGAATTCATCCGGAACGGTAATGCCGTTATAATCCGGAACCAGATCATTAACTCTCCTGCTCGGTTTATCGAAAGCAGTACATATCTTAAGCGACTTGGGCTCCCTTTTTAACAGCAGTTCTTTCAAAAGGGCCAGCGTCCTTCCCGTATCGATAATATCTTCAACGATCAGAACGTTCATGTCTTTGATGTCGTACGAAAGATCTTTCTTGATCTTGAGTTCTCCCGTCGAGCACTCGCCGACATATGAAGACACCTGCATGAAATCAACTATGACAGGCATTTCAAGTCGTCTTACAAGATCGGCAGTAAAGATAAATGCACCTGTCAGGATGCCGACTACTACGAGCGGCTGACCGTTATAATCGCGGTTAAGCTCTTCACTCAGGCGGTCAAGCATCTTTTCGATCTCTTCGTGAGACACTAATACCTTGTCAGTATTGATAGCCATCTGCACTTACTGCCTTTCTATCGTAAACATGATCAGGGAACCGGGTTCTTTACCGTTACTCTGCATGTCCTCGATGTATCTTTCCCGGCTGATGGCATTCGTAAAACCGATGCCATGTCCGAATCCGGGTAACCACAATATCTCGCCGTGCTTTTCAATAAAGATGATCTGCTTTCTGGCAGATTCGGGAATCTTAAGATCAGTCATAAGACGGTTGATCTCTTTGCTTCCCCCTGAGCCGGCTTTCCTCATACGGAGGCCGGTTCCGGTACCATTGCAATTACCTAACGTGATTCCGCCCTCACGGATTACATCCACAGGGCAAAACCACGAGAAATTATTATACTCTAATTCTCCTTTATTCTCAATTATAAATGCCTTGAGTTTTAGGGCAGAATTGGAGATTTTAACGCTTAATCCGCCCTTTTCGGGAATATCAGACAGGTTAAGCTCCATATTTAAACAGTCAAAGGATGTCAAAAAGCCCATTTCACCGGCAACTGCGCACGCTAAAGAGCTTATCTCCTCCTTACCGGCAAACCCGAAAAGGTCCCCGTACCTGTATGCTTTTCTCCCGAAAGGCATATCAAGGGTCATCTCACCGCTGACTTCGCGTTCCAAAAGCGAGCAGCAGTCATTCAGGTGAAGCTCTTCAAAATCGATCAGATCGCCGAATGTCTCATACCAGAGCATGCGGATAACTCGAGACTTCATTGACTGATGGAGCACTTTGACTCCGGAGGCGGAGAGAAATAAATGGCCGGATATGCTCTTCCGGTTTGCCGCATAGAGATCACGTGCCATTGAATCTATAAAATCAAGATCATCGCTAAGCAGTTTATAAGTCCTGGTCAGAGGAGCTGACGGATCTTCATGGTAATACGTTCCTATCTTAGGCAGGAATTCATTCCGCCATGTATTACGCGTACCGTCTGTCGTAAGGTTTGTCTGATCGATCGCATAACTGACTCCGAGTGTATCAAGATAATCTACGAGTTCATTCTTCTTGACACACAAAAGAGGTCTTATTATCCTTCCGGTAATCGGTTTCGGATTAACAAGACCGTCAAGCCCAGAACCTCTGAAAAGATTCATCATCATGGTCTCGGCAATATCATCCTTGTGATGGGCAACCGCTATGCGGACAGTCGTATTTTTTGCTGCTTCAAGCGCTTTTGCATACTGTTCAAAAGCTTCATATCTCAGGACTCTTCCGGCAGTCTCTTCCGAAATGTGATTCTGACCGGCAAATCCCCTGCAGTCAAAATCCAGGATCTTAAGATCGACATGATTCTCCTTGCAAAGCTCTTTTACAAGCTCTGCTTCCTCATCGCAGACTCCAGGTCTTAAATGGTGGTTGCAATGGAGCGCATAGATATCACAATCAATATCGAAACAGTTTCTTAAGCCTTTCAGGATATGAAGCAGAGCAACAGAATCAGGACCGCCCGACAAACCGACAACTATGATCCCACAGTCAAATAATCCTTTACTATTGGAAAACTCAAGGACCTTATCTAAGATCTCTACTGTCTCTTCGTTTTTCAAATTTTAAAACCCGCTCGGGAAATCGTCATTTGCCTGTGCAAAGAAATCATCGCTTTCGGGCGGTATATCATCATTGTCAGGCATGGGAGGTTCCGGAATCGGAGCCTCGTCCGTAGTTACGCTGTCAAAATTATAATTCTGTGCGGCCGTATCACCGTCAACGGTTCTTGTATAAGCACTTCCGCCGTCATCTTCGGGATCTTTCTCGTTATGTTCGATAAACATCGTTTTTCTGGGAACCCACCACACAGAGTCCCTGCCCGTTTTGCCGTGACGGTTCTTCGACAGATAGATAAATGCAGGCTTGGCATCATTGTTATCCTTGAAATTGACCGTCTGCGGAGCATTGCCTTCCTCAGAATAGTTTTCTTCATCCTTCTTCTTGTAGTAATCGGGCCTGTCGATAAACATGACCGTATCGGCATCCTGCTCAATCGCACCTGAATCTCTCAGGTCTGACAGCTGCGGTGTATGATCATCTCTCTGTGCAGCGCCTCTTGAAAGCTGAGAAAGCGCAATGAAAGGAATATTAAACTCCTTGGCAAGGATCTTAAGAGATCTTGAAATAGCGGTAACTTCCTCGTTACGTGATCTGCCGCCCGCTCCGGGCATTGTCATGAGCTGAAGATAATCGATGACAACGAGCTTCGGAGCCTTTTTGGGATCAGCAAACAACTGCGTAAGTTTTGACTTCATTGTAACGGGATTGGTATCCGAGTTATCGTCGATAAATATCGGAAACTCGGATAATTTTGCCAGAGCATGATCTATCTGTTTTTTGTCGCTGTCACTCATCTTATGTGAATAAATGATCTCGCTTACCGGTTTGCTCATGGATGATGACATGAGTCTGGAAGCGATCTCCTGCTTACTCATTTCGAGCGAAAAGATAGCAACGGGATTCTGGTTCGCAGCCACATTAGCGGCCATATTGATAGCCAGCGCAGATTTACCCATACTAGGACGTGCCGCTAGAATATTAAGCGACCCCGGTCTTAAGCCTCCGAGCATGGCATCAAGCTTCGGAAAACCGAGCTTGATCTTGCCTCCGACATTCTCATCCCGGAGCTCTGCCGTGATCTCACTCATTGTCATCTTAAGGATATCCGGCATGCTCTCAAAACCTTTTGAATCACCGCTCCCTTTAAGATGAGACATCTCGTTTATCGCAAAATCAACAGCTTCAGATGCGCGCATCTTGCCGCCCAAAGCCTTTTTTCTGACTTCTTCCACAGTCTTAAGAAGCTTTGTCTTCTCGCTGCGTTCTCTTATGGCATCAATATAGCTCGGAAGAGCAGACTGGACCGCAGTAGTATCACCTACACGGTATACGTATCTCTGACCGCCGGCTTTATCAGCCAGACCTCTTCTTTCAAGTTCGGAATAAACGGTAATTCGGTCGATCTGGGCATTAGTAAGGAACATGTCAATGATGACACTGAATATGGTGCGGTTACGCACATCAGTAAAATCATCATCTTCGATCTTATTCTCAACTACTCCGAGGATGGCGACATCCTTACGCATGCAAAGAGCGAGGAGAGCCATCTCGACTTCAACTTCGCTGCTCCCTTCGATCCCCTGATCGATAAGATTATTCAAATATTCCAGATCTTCAGCCATATATCAGAAAGCTCTTTCAGGCTCCGGTCACTACTTCAACATTGATATCGGCCGATACCTGCGGATGAAGCTTTATTCTGGTCTTAAACATTCCGGTGTTCTTAATGGGACTTGAAATAACGACCTTCTTCTTATCCACGTCAAAGCCTTCTTTCTTGAGGCTGTCGGAAATATCCTGTGCAGTAACTGCTCCATAGAGCCTTCCGTCAGCTCCGCCCCTTGCGACGACTTTGAAAACCTTGCCGTCAAGTATCTTCTTGGCATCCTGTGCCGCGATCAGGGCTCTTCTCTCATGCTCGGCTTTTGCACCGGTCTGAAGCTTTACTTCGTTAAGATTGGCGGAATTCACTTCTTTGGCAAGCCCTTTCTTAAACAGGAAATTCCTTGCATAACCGTCACTTACGTTAACGACCTCATTGGCCTTGCCGACATTCTTAACATCAGAAAGCAGTATTACCTTCATAAAACAACCTCCGCCTATTTCCCGGATTATTAATCTACAAAACAATCGGGCTATCTCCTAAGAACATATTATATGCTCAGAGAGGGCCCGATTGTTATTACATTTTTTAATTATAGCGTAGCAGCTTTGATTTTTGTAAATCCAATGACTGCTATTTGTCCTAAAAACGGATTACTGAACCGTGTAGGGCAAAACTGCAACCTGACGTGCACGCTTAATAGCTGTTGTAAGCTCACGCTGGTGGATAGCGCATGTGCCTGTCATTCTCTTGGGAAGGATCTTTCCGTTCTCGGAAATATACTTCTTAAGAGTAACGTCATCCATAAAATCGATTGACTCGACCTTATTAGCACAGAAGTTGCAAACCTTTCTGCGTGTTCTTCTCTGCCTCATTCCGCCGGCAAACTCTCTACCACCGGCTTTGGGTGCTCTGTTCTCTGCCATTTTGAGTGATCTCCTTTAATTAAATCTCAAACGGAAGCTCACCGGACTGTCCTTCATCAAAACCGCCCATCGTAGGTGCATCTATCTGCATATTGGGTGCAGTGGGTGCGCTGGCAGCTATTGAATCAGCTGCAGGCGGATTGAAAGACTGCATCGGAGGAGCAACGGGCTCCTGGCGATACGGATCTACGGGAACCGAACCTGAAGATTCAACAAATTCAGCCTCATCTATAACGACTTCAGTGATGAACTTCTTCTGTCCGTTCTGATCATCGTAACTTCTGGTCTGAATGCTTCCTACCAAACCGATACGGTTGCCTTTACGAAAATACTTCTGGATAAAGACTGCAGTCTGACGCCATGCAACGCAGTTGATGAAATCAGCCTGTCTCTGACCGTTTGCATCCTTGAAGCGTCTGTCGACTGCTACAGTGAAATTGCAAAACTGTGTCTGGTTTGAAGTAAGCTTAACTTCCGGGTCCTTAGTAAGTCTTCCGACTAATTCTACTTTGTTCATTACTGTTACCTTCCTGTCTGAAGTGATTACTCACCGACACGAACAATGAGATAACGGATTACGCCATCAGTGATCTTGAGAACACGCTCAAGTTCCTTAGGGAATTCGCTCTCGGCAGTAAATACTGTCTGAACATAGTAGCCGTTCCTCTGACCTTCAATCTCGTAAGCCAACTCACGTGTTCCGATTGCATCGAATGCGTCAATCGTAGCACCTGATTCGATCTTAGATTTAATTGTGTCAGTAAGAGAAGCAATTCCCTCTTCACCTTTATCGGTGCTGAGGATTGTGATCAAACGATATTGGTTTGCCATATTATTCACCTCCTTCTGGACTTTGCGGTCCGGTCAAGCCGGACAAGGATACCGCCCATATATAAGCGGCAACGTGAAGAATAACACAGCATGAGAACCAAAGTCAAGCATTTACTGTATCTAAAGGCTTTTCTCGTCGTTCATGTCCTGCCTGATTCCTACAAGGCAGATTCTAGCAACTCGGAATTTGAAATTCTACCCTCCGGGAACAGATTGAGACTTTAGAGGGCCATTTGAGACTAGTCTCAACTTTTATTGTCCTCAAAAGCGGATCAGACCCTGGATGCGCCGAGCTCTTTCAGCACGTACGGGAACAACAGTTCAAGCCATGCATTTAGGGCTTTTGCGGTATGAAGATATGTCTGGTAATTCTCACCCGAAGGATCAGGAACCGAGATCGACATTATCCTTCCGGAAGAATCCTTCATAACGAGTCCGTTGGCAGCCGCAAAAGTGGATAGCGAGAATACTTTATCCTTTATCTCGGGGAAAGCCTTGATTATTGCAAAAGCCTGCTCATCCCTGACAGTAAGGATCAGGTCATTATTATCGTAGATCGCGGCATTGGATCTTCTGGATTCGATAGAACTTAATCCTAGACCTGTAAGTTCCTTTACTGCTTTATCCATCTGAGGATCCGGTTCCATTCCGTCCATTGCCGTAAGTCCAGCAGATTCGCAGTATATCTCAAACCCGGTATCATCAGACTTATTCGAGATATAGGGCTCATTCTTTTCGATCATCCGTCTCATCAAAGACTCGCAGCATGCTGATAAAGATGTATTGTTATCATCAATAAAAAGCACGGATGCAGTGACCGTATCCTTAAATGCATCGATGGGAAGAGGAAGTCTTGAAGGTCTTGCAGGCACCGGCATTCCGGGTGTCAGTTCTTCTTTTTTTCCGGCAGCTTTGGATAACCTGTTCATATAAGCAACAGAAAGGCCCTTACCGTCAAATCCCTGGGCAAGTATCACATCGACTTCCTGAACGTCCAGGAATCTCAAACCTTCAAAAAGGCCGTGCGATGCGCATGCGACATCAACCGTCTTTCCATAAACGCAAAACTCCGTATGGGCAGACAGGATCTTATCATCCAGCTTGTCGTACATTGCCCTGATCTCACTGCCGCAGTAAAGACCGATCCTTGCAAAAGGGTTTTTCGAAAGGATCTCACGGGACCTTAAGATAAACGGAGACGCAATGTTTACCAGTTCTTTCGCTTCCTCATCGGTAAGTTTCTTCAGATCTTCCGTAGTGAAAGATGTTTTTTCCGGCTTGCAGCCGGTACCGGAAGCATCATCGCCGGTAATGGCCGTTCCTTCAGGCATCTTCATTATCTCGACCTGGGCAAACGGAGCATAGTGACGGTACTTCATTCCGGGGGATCTCGGTGTCTCTTCACCTTTCAATGACCCTGCCATGACAGCTTCACCATTCTGCAATACCAGATCTATGTCTGCTTTCGTTACTGCTCCCGGTCTTAAAATGACCGGATCATTTCCCGTACAGTCAACGACAGTCGATTCCAATCCGAATTCGGAATCCCCTCCGTCGATGATCGCATATATATATCCGTCCATATCTTCAAGGACTGATCTCGCTCCCGTGGGTGAAGGTCTTCCCGAAAGATTTGCCGAAGGTGCCGCTACGGGAACACCGCAGTATCTGAGGAACTTGTTTGCGACCGGATGAGAAGGCATTCTCACTCCGACCGTATCAAGACCTGCCGTCGTCTGATCCGAAACGGAATCCGATTTCTTCATTACCAAGGTAATGGGGCCTGGCATAAAACTGTCAATTAGTTTTTGCGCCAACGGAGTGATCTCGGACACAATATTCTTTATCTGTTCTTTATCACCGATATGGCAGATCAGGGGATTGTCGGCAGGACGTCCTTTTGCCTCGAAAACCTTCCTGACTGCCTCACCGTTTCCGGCATCACAGCCAAGACCGTAAACGGTCTCCGTGGGAAATCCTATGACTTCGCCGTTCCTTAAGTGTTCTGCGGCATTCTTTATCGCCTGCTCGTCATCTGAAGCTATAAGTAATGTCTTCTTATATTTCTTTTCCCGTTCCATATAAAACCTTTATATTATTCCTCATTATTATTGCCTGCATTATCTGCCGCCTGTGCCAAGGTCAGAGCATCTATTATCTCATCCAGATCACCTGCAAGAATGCTGTCCAGCTTATATAACGTCAGACCGATTCTGTGATCCGTTACCCTCCCCTGATGATAATTATATGTGCGGATCCTTTCGGATCTGTCACCTGTTCCCACCTGAGATTTTCTCTCATCATTATGCCTGTCCACATCCGCCTGATGAGCTATTGCCCACAAACGCGACTGCAGGACTTCCATCGCCTTTTCCTTGTTCTGGATCTGCGATCTCTCATCCTGGCAGGTAACGACCATCCCGGTAGGAAGATGCGTTATCCTGATAGCTGATGACGTCTTGTTGATGTGCTGTCCGCCGGCGCCTGACGCTCTGAATCTGTCTATCTTCAGATCATTGGGATTGATCTCGACATCCGTGGGTTCAGCTTTCGGAAGAACGGCAACAGTAGCAGTCGAAGTATGCACCCTTCCGCCAGATTCGGTAACGGGGACTCTCTGCACCCTGTGAACACCGCTCTCAAACTTCATTCTCGAATAAACCCTTGGACCGTCTATCTCCGCAACTATCTCCTTGTAACCGCCAAGCTCCGTGGGGTTGGAATCAACAATACTGACGTCAAAGCCCTTAAGCGCAGCATAACCTTTATACATCTTAAACAGATCACCTGCAAAGAGCGCAGATTCCTCTCCGCCTGCTCCCGCCCTGATCTCAAGTATTACGGATCTGGAGTCTCTCGGATCGCCGGGAGTCAGATAAATAACGAGTTCCTTTTCCAGTCCGGCGAGTCTGTCCTTTGCATCGGCAAGTTCGGCATTGGCAAGACTCCTCATCTCATCATCGCCGCCCAGATCTCCGCTTTCTAGAAGCGTCAGTATCCCTTCGATTTCTTTCTCACAAGCTTCATAATTCCGGATCGCTTCCACCTGAGGATTAAGCGCAGCCAGTTCTTTGGAATATTTCGTATATTCTTCCGGGCGTGAAGCAACTGCCGGATCACTTAAAGTTCCGGTCAGCTCCTCATATTTTGCCTTTATAAGGTCTGTCTTATTCTTGTCTATTGCCATAGCTATACAAAATTATCATATAAATATATATATTTCCAATTAAATAGGGGTTGCCGGAATAATACAACCCCTATACGTATTCCTTTTGTATTGCAGTTTCAGGTATCTGATTCCGCAGGAGCCGCCTGTACTGTATTAACAGGTGCGGCAGGTACTGCAGGCTGAACCTGAACTGCGGGCACAGCAGGCTGGGCAGGCGTAACACTGGTCAATACTTCATACTCAAGCTTATGTCTCAAAGGCTTCTGGCAGCGCGGACAATAAACGAATCCGTGCGGATACCATGCCCTGTGACCGAGATCATAAGTATGGTAATCAAATTCGTAATAACAGTATTCGCATCTGCAGTGAAAAGTCGGATTGTACTCTTCGTAACCGGCAACAGGATAAGGATTGACCACTCCTGAATTCTGAACCCATGATCTTGAAGCCTGCTTTGGCTGGGTCTTAGCAGCAACGGGCTGTACACCGTTGTAATTATATCCGCACTTCATGCAGAAATTAGCGTCATCCTGAACCTGGGTTCCGCAACGCGGGCAGAACTTGCTCATTAACTATTCCTCCTCTTATTCCATGTGTTAAACACGATCAGATTATAAAGCCTTCCATGCTTTATGGTCAAATGAGCTGATCTTGCGTTCATCTACTGATCAGCCTTTTTGTAAATAACAATTTTATCTTTCTGATTGATGAATACTTCTTCATATTCCCGGTGAGCCTTAAGATAATCTTCCATATATGAATCTTCACTTACGGCAAACCAGTTAAAACCGTATCTTTCTATGAATTCATCATAATCGATCTCTCCTGACCATGCAGCATACGCCTCATCCCGGAAGGCCTTGTCGCCTGCAATTCTTTCATCATACAGTTCCGGTCTGGCATCGAAATAAATCTTGTATTCGTCAATAAGAAAATAAGAACCTGAATTGAAATCGGTATAAAGCGTTACCTGGTCCGGAGGGGGTACCACTGCGATCATCATTTCTCTGTCATTATTCTTCTCAACATTGTATTTCATGATAAGAAGAACTGAAAGCAATCCCGCAGCAACATAAGTCCAGCGCATCATCTTGTGAGTGCGTTCGGTATAGTTCAGATTTCCGAGAAGCGAACCCATCGGTATGACAAGAGTCCAGCAGCAGCGCATAAATATACAGGACATTGCAAAACATCCAACCGTCAGAAAAAACTGTTCTGAAGTAAGTTTTTTCTTAACGATCGAATATATAAATAAAGCAGCTACCATTATCATGATAGCAGTGTAAAGTGACGGAAATTCGGGCGGCTGAAGTTCATGAACTTCTATTCCGTCAAAAGCATCTCCAACATATGTAAGAAATAAAGGTCCTTTGATACCTATAGGACTTACGACCGAGAAAACAGCGCCTGTTCCAAGTGCAGCCAAAGCATAAAGATTTATACGGAATTTTCTCGCCTTTATCTGCGGTATGTAGCTGAGTATCCAAAACATCGGATACGGTATGTTCGAAGCCTGCCAGTTGGCCTGTGCAACGAATACGGCTGCGATTCCTCCGAAAAACATGAGTGTCTCTTTGCGTGTATGTGTTTCCTTGGAAAAGAACCTCTTGAGAAGAGTAAGCTCAAGCATCGTAATAGCTATTGTAATAGAGTAGGGTCTTGTGGATGCGAACTGGCCCAAAAGGATCCAGCAATATATTGCAGCGTTAAGTCCCACCTGATTGCTTCCGGTTATTTCACGGCAGTATATGAACATACAGCCGAGAAGGATCAGGCTGAATATCATGCCGAGGATGATCGTTCCGGTATAACCTGCTGCCGCAAAGGCCAGATAATTGCACACATCACAAAGCCATTGTTGAATCAAAGTCGGCACATCAGGATTTATCAGCCAGTAAGCTGTCTTTGGAAGGCTCCCGTTCCTGACAATGTAACGTCCGAGATCTATAAGGAAATGACAATCCTGGTCAGGATTATGCATTAGACCCTGAGCTGTCGTGAAAATAGCCAATGCCACCGCAAGCAGCACAAAACTTATCTTATCCAGAGTTGTAAAGCGATTACCTTTTATCATATAAATAATTATACATTAACTTATAGTATCAGTCGTTGTTATTTACTGCATTCCAGATCATGGAAACAAGGATAAAAATAGCTGCAAATATCAGCATAAAGAAACCGGCACCGTCTTCTACTTTATAAATGAGCGCAGAAGACTCGCCGAAAGCTGATAACAGTTTTCCTGTTACTCTCAATACTGCAGCTGCGCTTTCCCTGTTGATGGAGATGTTGACTACTGAAGATATAGTGACACCGATATTAATGAAGGAAGCAATAACATACCCCTTCTTAAGTCCGACAATCGTTGCACCGATGACAAAGAGATCCAATACAAGGATAGCTATGCCATAGAACGGATATGCCGAAAACAATGAAATGTTTCCGTCCTGAACCGTTTCCCCGTCAAGCTGAATCATGTAGCACGGTACAAACACCGCAACTGCGGATACAAGACATGCAATGATCAAAAAGATCCTTCTGATATTCATAATAAATCCTCCCTTATTCGCATTTCATCCGTTTTCCATTCGGATAAAAAATTCTTGATAAAAAGTGTATCATCATTTATTTGTGTTTTGAATAATGAAAAAACAAAAGCCTCGAAACATCTTAGTTTCAAGGCTTTTAGCATGGTGGATGCTACAGGACTCGAACCTGTGACCCCCTGCACGTCAAGCAGGTACTCTAGCCAGCTGAGCTAAGCATCCGTATTCGAACTTTGAAAGTATACATTGTTTTAATGTCTTTGACAATCAGTTCTTTATTTGATCGCCTCCAAGCGTTTGTTAACTATTTATTAACAAAATTCACAAGTGACAAATACACATTTTTCGCATCAAAATTCGTAAAACACCCCCAAAAAGGTCAGAAAAGCTGTTGGTTCCATCGTAAAACAAGCCCTAAAACAATGGGTTTTCGGTGTATTTGCACCAATATGCACAAAAACAAAACCCCGCAGTTGTACACAAGCACAAAATAGGAGAAAATATGAAAAATATGAACACATTGTGAACTATCTGTGATATATTTGTTTCATACAAAGCTGATTTTTGTTCTGGGGAGGCGGCTTATGAGAAAGATTGGAAAAACACGTAAAGGATTTACTCTCGTAGAGATGGTTTTGGTTATTGCCATCATTGTTATCATTGCAGGCGTTTTCATTGTTTCTGTCGGCAGATATCTTAATGCAGCTAACAAGGCCACGTTTTCTGTCTCTGAACACAATAGTGAAATAGAAGAAGCATATGCCGTTTGCACAGGTTAAGAAATTGTATTTGAGCCTGTCTCAAGGGTGATCAGACATCAAATCCTCTTATCCATAAAAGTGAAGCACGCAAAAAGCCTCCCTATCTTAGGGAGGCTTTTTGTAGGCAAAAAACAGATCAATTGAGAGTAATGTTGATTATCTGCGGATTGTGATCGCTGTTCTCAAACCCGAGATCATGGATCTCATAAGAGTCTACGGTAATGTTATTTGAAAGGATAAAACCGTCAAGCATATAATACTGAACTGCAGTCTCATTGCCCTTGAGCGGATAATAAAGAGATCTGCAAGTAGGAGTCTCATTGTTCATAATGAACTGCCAATCATTTTCATAAGCGCTTACATCCAGTTCTGCAGGCTGCCACTGTTCAGGATATACGGGATAATTACACGGAACGTTGGAAAAACTCTGGTTAAAGTCTCCGCCGACAATTACATAATTTCCCTTGCCGGATTCCTCGCTCAGAATATCCATAAGCATCTGGGCCTGGGCAGCTTTTCCCTCACCGTCATCATAAGCTTCAAGATGAAGATTGATGAGCACTATCTCTTTTCCGCCCTCAACAGGGATCCTCGTTACAAGAAGACATCTCTTAAGATTAAACGTCCTTATTGGCCATGAAAAAGGACAGGGTAGCTGAATCCTTTCCGCAGAACTGATCGGATAGTCAGAATAAGTAGCAATTCCTGAATTTATCTTCCCCATCGGCGGAATCGGAACAGGCGCATAAGCAACTATAAAATTATAAGCAAAAGCCATGCTGTTATATCCAAGGTCAGCGAAAACGGCTGTCTGATCCATATGATAGCTTCTGTCACTGTCCGTATCTATTTCCTGGAACATGACAATATCAGCATCCTGAGCCTTTACTTCCCTGACAAAGGCCTCTACGTTGGTATGTACTCTCGCTTCATCAGCAGTATATACCATCTTACCGCCATCCATAAAGAAATCGGCATTGTCACCCAAAGCTCCGAAACCAAGATTCCAGGATAATATCCTGATAGAATCACCGGGAGCTATCTGCTTTGCCTCACCGTTCAAAGCTTCTACCGCAACGTTCTCCTTATCAGACGGCCTGTACTCGACTGCCGTAAGCCAGACAAGGACCGCAGCAACAAATAACACGAGAACCAGGATTATGATAAGTAACGCTTTCAGTATGCTCTTAACTATCTTCATATATACCTCTTAAGATAAGCACAGTAATAATATCCTGCTTTTGTTAATCTCTTTCAAAAAACTCCCGGATCTCTTCCGATGTAGAATTGTTTGACGACCTTGCCCGGCTTCTGGTTTCATCCGAAATGGCTATTCTGTGATAATATCCGCGTTCATTGAGTTTATCAACCAATTCACATATCGTGTCCAATTCTTCAGGTGTCGAGAAGCTGCATTTCCCGAAAACATAAAGATTCTCCCTAAGTTCAGCTTCTTCTGTCACTATCTTCTCATTTGGCAGATAGTATATGTCTATATCTGTAACAGGATATTCAAGCAGCAGTTCTTCCAACTCCTCTTTCACTTCATCACCGTATAAGATACCGTAAAAGCTGTCCTTAAAAGTTCCGAAGCTCTTGATATTGCTTTCCATGTAAATCTCTACTCTGAATTCACCGTCATATTCATCCAACCTGCACGTGGCTTTTGCAGGATATTCACCCCTGTTAAACCACGCCTGGTTCTGACCTTTGCTCAGGTCATATACTTTAAACAGTTTATCGGAAACATCTTTACCCAAAACTTCGGCATACTTTTCGTTCAGACAAGTTTCCATATGATCGGTAACTATCGCCTTCCGCTCTTCGAGATCAGCTCTGTTCTTTGCCGCCAGCTTTTCGGAATCATATAAACAGCCTGATAACATGACCATTACAGCCAGCAACGGGCAGATCAGAAATCTCTTAAATCTTTCCATGTAATAATCTCCAACGGTTAATCCTGCAAGTACATGTTATTCTAACTCAAAGACGGCATTTATGTATCCGTCAACCGGATTTGCCACTTTTTTACGCTTGACAGGTTTGGTTTATCGGGTTAAACTAATCGCGGTTTAACACGTTAAACCAATCATCATTGAGGTTGGCAACATGGAAGAATTGGTATTGTTTGAAGCTGAAAAGAAACTGATGGAGATTATCTGGCAGGAGGCACCTATTGAGTCAGGCAAGCTGGTGAAGATCGCCCATGATAATATCAATTGGAATAAATCAACTACATATACCGTTCTCCGCAAGCTGATCGCCAAAGGTTTTGTCGCGAATGAGGATACGATAGTAAAAGTTCTTATTCCCAAGGAAAAAGTACTGATATCGGAAAGCAACCAGATCATTGAAGAGAGCTTTTCCGGTTCCCTGCCCAAATTTGTGGCAGCTTTCTTCGGTAATAAGAAAACGTTAAGCGATGAAGACGCCGATGCTCTGATGAAACTCATTAAGGATAATATGGAAGGCGGAAAGTAATGGACGGTTTATTCCTTAAAGTTCTTGAGATGTCCGTTACGGGAAGCATAGTGATCCTTATTACCATGCTTGCCAGATTCCTTCTTAAGAAAAGATCCAAGAGATTCATCATGATCCTTTGGGCTGTCGTGGCCTTAAGATTACTGGTGCCCGTCAGCTTTGAATCACACTTAAGTATCTTCAACTATCTTCCTTTGAAGACACAAACCTTAACTGCAACTACACAGGTTCAGGATGCAGCAATACCTGACAGTTCCGCTGATACACAAACTGTAACAGCTGATCATGCTGCAATGACAGAGCAAAAGGATAATAGCTTTGCTGAAGCGGACGTAAATATGGGGAATGAGACTCTGTCCGGAGACCTTGTAACTGCAGATTCGTTACCTGATATTAAAACCGTACTTTCAACAGTATGGCTTACCGGAGCTTTGGGCATTACGGTCTTCTGTTCTGTCCAATACGTCATGCTGAAGAGAAAACTGAAGAGCGCGAAGAAAACAGGCGGCAATGTTTATGTATCTGATAAGATCAGTGCACCGTTCGTTTTCGGCTTTTTCGTACCCAGAATATATTTGCCTGACTTTCTCGAAAAGCCTGAGAAAGAATATGTTCTGCTTCACGAGAGGACCCATATAAGACACGGCGACTGGCTTACCAAAATCATAGGCGTTTTCGCTGTAGCCGTTCACTGGTTCAATCCGTTAGTATGGCTTGCTTATATGCTTTTCGAACAGGATATCGAGATGAGCTGCGACGAGAGCGTCGTGGCCGGCATGGATGCTTATCTTAAACAGGTCTATGCAATGTCGATCGTTTCTTTCGCTAAGCAAAGCAACAGCAAAAGATATCTGGTAACACCGTTGGGATTCAGCAAAGCTAATTTCAGCAAAACGGAGGTTACAAACAGAGTGAAAAATATAATCAACTTTAAAAAGGGAAAGACGGTCACGGCCGTTGTTATTACGGCAATTCTGCTCTTTGTCGGCGCAGGATGCGCACTTAATTCAAAGACAGATGCTGTTAAGCCGGATAATATGAACGGACCGGAAACAGAAGTGACAGAGACAACTGCAACAGAAACCGCAGAAACGAAAGTAACAGAAACTGAGGAGACTGAGGAATTAACCGAAGGTTATGAGGGCGGCCGTTTGTGGAACCTTGAAGTAGATGGTCCCAAAGGTTTCGCTATATTCGTAAAGGATCAGATCGGCACCCCATATGCAGCCGGCGGGGATTTCCCAGATAAAGGTTTTGATGAAGTCGGATTTGTAGCGTATTGTTACAAGTATTACCTCTCTCTGGGTATGGGAGCAACCGCTGAAGAAATATGTGCCGGATTCGACGGCTCATATGACTCAGTACCGGTAAATAATATTCATGTAGGCGATGTAGTAGTCTATGACTCCGGCAACGTTGCGATCTACGTCGGTAACGGAGAAGTAGTTTATGCATCGAAAACAGAAGGATGTGTCTGCTCCGGCTCCCTTAAGATGGAGAATATCAGGGCTATTAAACATTTTGTTGATTATTCCAACTCAGATATAGGACTTGGATAAAACCGGTTTTCAGCAGTTACCAAATAGTTACCATTTCGGCACTTAAAATGCTTTAATATGATTATCCCGGTATAAGAAAAACCCTTGAAAACGCTTTGTTTTCAAGGGTTTCACTTATGGAGCCATTTGTGGGACTCGAACCCACGACCTGCTGATTACAAATGGATTCCCCCACAATTTATAACTTTTCAAAAACTAACGCAAAGCCTTGATTTTATTGGGTTTGTGGGGCGTTATCCGAACATATGTTCACGCACTTTTTTGTATCTTTTTGGAAAAACGTTAACCAAACGTTAACCAAATTCACCTCTTTTTTCTTCGTTTAATTAAGCCACTCAAACTGTCGACCGCTCTCGCCTTTGCTTCGTCTTGAGGGTTGGCATATACATTCATAACAAGAGCCGGAGAACTGTGTCCTAAAAGTGCCGCTGTCGTTCTTGCATCCGTTCCATTTGCAATCAATAAGCTGGCAAAAGTATGTCGCAATCCATGAACTGTAACTCTTGGCAGATCACACCATTTCAAAAACTTTGTCAGCCATTTTCTTAAAGTACTATCGAAAATTGGTTTTCCGTTCCACGATGTAAACAACCGTGCTTCCTCGCCCGGATTACCCTCATACATGGATCCCAGATCTTTTATCACTTTCCTCTGCCAGATCTTATATTTGACCAGCTCATTAACCATATCCTGAGATATCGGAATATCTCGAACTGATGTTTTACTTTTAGGAGTGCTTTCAACCATTCCACGACCGGGAATATACTGTGATGTTCTTCTTATCGATATTACACCATCATCGAAATCTATATCTCGCCATTCCAACCCAGCTGCTTCAGCTTCTCTTATACCTGTATTCAAGATCAGCATAATGAAAGTTCTGGCTCTAATGTCATCATATTCCGGGAGCTTATCACATATAGTTTGTACTTCAGAAAGCTGTAGTGCTTCAACATCAGGTTGAGTATTAGTAGGCGATTTTACTCGTTTACACGGATTTTCATCTATTATCTCCCACTCGTAAGCTTTTCCTAAAATTGCGGATAATGTTCTAAACCAGCTTCCGGTACTATTGCGGGAAAGAACTTTATCTTGCCCATCTTTTCTCTCTAAACTTGCCATCCACCCACGAACATCTAAAGGTGTAATGTTCTTAATTCTCATATTACCGAAATACGGAATAAGACGTGACTCAATAACAGCACGATAGCCATTTGCAGTCTTAGGCTTTAAAGTCTCCAGATGATTTTTATAATAGTAATCAAGACAGAATGCCTTGAAAGTCATCTTGCTATAATTTGCAGAAGCACCGCCCTTAATCTTGCGCTCATATTTATCAGCGAACTCATAGAGAGCCTTTTTCTCTTGTTTCTCAGTTAGTCCCTTTGGAGGAACAAAAGTAGTTGTGCATAGTATTTGCTTGCCTGATTCATCTCGACCACAACTAACAGTGATTCTATAAGTATCTTGTCTCTTCTGTATATGCACTTTTACTCCCCCTTTCCTATATTAGTTTTGCGAAAAGCTAATCTCATATACATTCGTTTTACACATTGTAATACGCCTCTTGTTCTATTAATGGGACAATTTAACCTTCTTGAACATATGTATTATTTTTTACGCGCGTACGCGTGTTAATTAACGTTTCCCTTCCTTCCCCCACACCCCTATCTATCCTTTCTAACGTCTGTGAGTCTCTTTTAGGCTTAGCTAAAAGAAAAACCGCGCAGGCGGGCCATAGCCTGCGGTCCACACATTAATCCTGGCCACGCCAGCCGCGACTTGAGAGGTAGCGTCCTCTCAAGTTGTGGGTGGCAATCCAAGCGGAAGCGCGGAAGAATAGAAACGCGCACTAATGTAGAGCTGTGAATGGTGGTGTTCTAAACTCGAATGAGTTTTGAATGCCACTGTTCTCAACTCGTAATGGCCGGTCTCAATTTACTTGAGTGTTTGATTTATATGTGAAGTTACTATTTTTGTGATGACTGTGACGATGTGACGACAATTTTGATATAAGGTTACTTTTTGTCACTAATCAATTGCTTAGCTAAGGATACGGCTGCTTTATCGGCTACCTCAGCATTTTCTGGTATTTTGTTGAACTCAATAACAATATACTTTGGTGCATTATTCTTCATAATTACAGCTGCACCCTTCTCATCTACAAGCCTGGCAACCTTTGAAAAATTTTGATTTGCTTCCGTTATTGATATTAAAGTATCGGTACTGATCATCATAATAATCACCTCCCTGGTAGATATTATAGTTATATTATAGCTATAATTCAACCTATTATTCTTGAATTGGATCGATAAAAAACTCCCGATTATCTCGGGAGCTTAGTAAAGAAAATTGCGATTTTCTGTACTAAGGGACCACTCCCTCACAGGTCCATTCTGAACGTCCAGTTTCCAATAGATTTTGCATTGCATTCAAGCGTTTCTTCTTTTACAAGCTTGAACCCGTTATCAATATAGAAAGCCACGTTATTTTTAGAATTGGTGGTAACGGTGATCAGATTACCGCCATTGGATCTTACCAAAGGGATAAGGAAATCCTGTATCACGCCCGATCCGATGCCCTGCTTCTGATATTCCGGATCAACTGCCAAAAAATACAAATGCCAACGGGGTTCATGGATGCTTCTTACAACGATTTCCGTTTTATCTGACATTTCCATGAATCTAAGCGTATCTCTAATCCCGATTCTCGCTATGATACCCGCCATTCCGCTTACAGCATAATCCCAAAAACCAACCGGTTTGTCTGATGGTTTCTCAACGATCACAATAGCTTTAACTTTTCCGTCCGCAATAACCATATAGCAGTCATCCTTGCGGACAGTAGCTCTGAATATTCCCTTCATCAGACGCTCATAAAAACTGCGCAGCTCTGTCCCTGACTTGAACCGGTCTTCAAAAACTCCCCAAAAAAGAGGATAGTTAACAAATGATTCCGTGAAGACCTTTAACACCTCGTCTTCATACGATCTGTCATAACGCTTATACTCGATCATAATATCATTCCCCCCCCTTCTTCCTGAGTCTCATCAGATATCTATCCATACGGAAATCACTCATCTTCAAAGGGAATTTGCCGCTTGAGATCCATACAATGACCAGATTCAGGATAAATGCCGCAAACTCTCCAACAGCTCCTCCCATACAAAAGCCGGCAACACCAAAGATCTCTCCGAGAAGGATCTTGGCTCCAAGCGGAAATAACAATGCTTCTGCCAAAAACAGAACATGAGCCTGAATATAGGCACCGATGATCTTGTAATAGCAGACCAGTTCCGAATTAAGCAGATAGAATACGAATCCGAGAGCACAGGATACGGTAAGCAAAACAGCACTCCCGGCAGCTGCAGGATCGTTATCTGTAAGGAACAGGGCTGTTGCGGGTCTTGCTGTAACGATAAGAAAAGCTGCTGTCACAACGGCACCTGTTAGGGCTCCTAATGTCAGTTTCTTTGCTTCCTTATCTAAGATCTCCTCTGCTTTTCTGATACTTGTTTCCGACGATGCGGCTTTATGCTTTCCGACGCATGTTCCCAGACAGGCGGTCACAAGGAAAGAAAAGCCTACGCAGATGATCTCCGGCAGATTATCTATTGCCTCAAATACCCCCAGACCGGCTATGACCGATTCTGAGAAGCGGCGAAGGATATAGAGATTTTCAACAAGATACAATACTGACACAAATGCGTATTCCATAAAATCAGGAAGTCCCGTAAAGAATGATTCCCTTATATCGGAAATCCGGAGACTTATGGCCGTAAAAGCTGCCTTTGAGCTCTTTCTGCGGATGATGAAACATGAAATAACGATATAAATATCCGCTGCCATAATGCTGACCAGATTAACCAAAATATATCCCGTCATTGACGGCCCTGTTGCAGTCACAAAACCGCATCCCGCAAACATCAGAGTATAAAGGATAATGTTAATGATCAGGAGCTGAACCTTTTCTTCAAAGAAAAAAAGACAGCAGGCAATACTGAAAATGCTCTGAGGCACAAAGCATAAAAGGAACATAGAATAACACTCACGGCTGAGTATCGCGAGAGTGTTGCTTCCGTCATTAGCTCCCAACAGATCAAGTATCGGAACCTTGAATATGGCAAACACCAATGTCAGTACAGCCGTTGCGGCCAGCAGCCATGTATATCCCGCATTTCTGTGACGCTCAAAAGCTTCGTGGTCATTTGAGCCATAATCCTTTGCACAGACAGCCTGTATACCATTATATCCCAGGGCAACAAAGGCAGAAACGACCATGACACACGGCATGACCAGCTCATATGCAGCAATGCCTTCAGAACCAAGATTCCGGCTAACATAAAAGATGTTGATCAGATTCTTGACCACCAGATCCATCTCAGCGATGAGTGCAATTATAGGCGTTATTATCTGTTTCTTACTCATAATGACTTGTCTGACGCAAATTTCAGTCTTCGTTCTTATAGAAACGCATCATATTACGGTTATATCCTGTTGTGGTCTGATATGCCTTTTCCTTATGCGATTCCATAAGTCCGCTCAGGATAAAACTGCTTAAGCCGTCGATCTTAATATCAGGATCGGTAATGTCAAAGACTTTACCTTCGTCACGTTCGATCAAAAGAACGGATGTTTTCTCGAACATCAACGAGATCTCCACTAACACAGCATGCTTGTTGTCTTTGTTTTTCTCGATGATAGTCAGTCCAATCTCTTCAATAAAAAGCGCTGCCTTCATAGATTGTTTCTTGGAGTATTCATGTTCGAGCATGATCTTCTGCACCTGTTCGGAGAGTTCAGAACACTTATCAAGTGAAAGGATGTTTTCAAGCACAGTGATATCCGTGTGCTTCGGTATGAGCAGATCAGGGAATTGTGCTTTACCGTAATGCCGGCGGATAAAGATCATTGCGATTATCAGAGCCACAACCGGAGCTACAGCAAAAGCTGCCCACATTCCGTTCTTTCCGAAAACAAGTGAACCCAATACAGGAAGCACGGAGTATAATATCCCGTCTTTAAGGAATGTAACACCCACAGCCAGCCCGACACGGTCAACAAGCATATAGTATGATGTCATCAGAGATATCATGCTGCAAAATATCAATCCGAGTGAGACTATCCTTACAGCCAGTATGGTCGGTTCAAGTGCAATGCCGTCTTTAATGCCGAACAGTCCGCAAAACTGTTTGGCAAATATCAGTATCAGGATGTTGGCTATACCGCCTTCCACTGCGGCAGCTGCCTTGGCAGCATTCATAAGACGTTTGATCATGACATTGTTATTCTCGCCCAGATATGTCCCGAGCAGAGGCTGAACGGCAAGTCCGACACCGTCCATAACGACACCGAATTCAAGAAGGCTGATAACCACAGCCAGAGAGATAAGGCCGTTTTCGCCATAGCGTCCGGAGACATGCGCTATCAGAACATAGTCAGCTATGGCCCAGCATATATAGATAACCGCATCGACAGCACTGAATCTTACGGCCTGCATAATGTCTTTTACCGACAGATGCCATGTAAAGTGAAGAGTATTACACTTGCGCATAAAGTGGACAAGTGCAGGTATAAGTCCGAGGCCATTTCCGGTAATAGTACCGAGGATTATTCCCTGCATTCCCAAAGGTCTTACAAGGATTATCGATACCGCTATGTTTCCGATGATCTGAAGAACATATGATATGTTGGTACAGGTCTCATCTCCGTCTGTATATACCATCTGGCCAATGTATGAATTTAAGATCGTAAACACGGCACAAAGCGGTGTCCATTTATAATAATCCGAAGCGAGAATGTAAATATCTCCGGTAACACCGTTAACTGAAAAATACAGTTCCTTTCCCATGAGCAGCATAACTGCGCAAAATAAAGAAACAGCCACGGAAAGGATCAATCCCTGTCCGTAAAGCTCATCAGCGTGTTTCTTGTTCATGGCACCTATGGCCCTGCTGTACAGGATTCCGGTACCGATCGTGATAATGTTGGCAAAAAAGGTGGTTATTCCCGTGACCGGTGTTATGGCATTTATGGCAGCGACACCGGTCTCGCCGATAAACATACCCGCAATGATACTGTCGCAAAGAAGCATCAGATAGATTATTGCCATCGTAAAAGTACCGGACAGCAGCATCGATCTGAACTTATTCTCACAAAAACCGTTTTTCACCATGTTTCAAATGCTCCTCCGTTCATCATACTGTATATCTTTCACGGAGCTGTTCCATGTCCGGTTCTGTGAGTCCGAGTTCATCCGTCAGATATCCGCACACGCAGCCATATTTGTTTTCCAAAGTATCAATCGCATGTGTCATATAGCGCTCGAAAACACCACCGGAGGCGAACTGCAGTGCCTCGATCTTCTCAGGAGGCATACCTAATGATTCACAGTCCTTACGGATCTTCCCGAGCTTC
>JAEFAV010000029.1 GCA_016288885.1 Saccharofermentans sp. | reverse complement strand
CGTTCTTCCGTGACCGCGAAAATCAGGAAACAGGCATCTGTAATGTCCTGAAAAGGGGAGGATCTGTCCTGAGAAGGCCAGAAGTCCTCTGCTGAAGTGGCTGTGAAGAAACAGTACTGTATCGCCTCTGCCAAATTCTTCGTAGTATAGTTTCAGTCCGTTAAATTCTGCGTATGGCATAAGTTACCTGCCCCTTTTGATTCACGAATTATAAGCTCTTCATCGGTTCGCCCCATGAGCCCAGATCGCGTCCGTCCGTACTAATATAATGCTGTTCGCCGCCGGCAAGAACCTGCTTTACAGACTTAAATCTCTCGATAAAAGGAACGTCCTTATTTGTCAGGTCTTCTCTCATTGTCTCGCCCATGATCTTACACAGGTAAACATCGCATTTGTTGTCAAAGCTGATCTCCTTGAAAACCTTAAGTTCCATGCTTACGGGACTCCCGGCAATCGTAGGGACATCAAGGACAACGCCTTTCTCGATCGTGGGACTGAAGCGCAATTTGTCTTTGTGTTCTCTGCCACCGACGATTCCGTAGTAATCGGCCAGAGGAAGCAGTTCTTCAGTTACCAGGTTAGCGGAAAACACGCCGTTCTTACGGATAAGGTCCTTTGTAAGTTTCTCACCGCCGATGCAGGCCATTACGCCCATTCCGTCGCCTTCGCCGTTTAAGTCCGGAGCGTTAAGATAGCTGAACCAGCAGAACAGGCCGAAATTAGGAGTTCCGTCCTCTCTGTATGTGCCGTATAAGAAGAGCTGCTGCGGGCAAAAATCGTTCCAGTTTTTTACTTGTACTTTTTTCATGTTATTCTTCCTTTCACTTTCGGGAACTGCGTTCTGACTGTTCGAGATTAAACAGGATACGGTCAAGATATTTATCTATTTCCAGTACTTCTTTTTCCGTAAATCCTTCATAGAAGATAGCGTTCATCTTCTGTGATACTTCGTCATACTTTCCCTGAAGTTCACGTGCTCTATCAGTCAGGACTATCAGGGATTGTCTTTTGTCTGATTCGGCTGCTTTTCGACAGATCAGGCCGGATTCTTCCATGCGCCCCAGCATTACGGTAAGCGTATTCTTGGCAAGTCCCGTTTTTTGCGAGAGTTCTACGATCGGCACTTCATCCTTCTGCCACAGAACGTAAAGGATCCGTCCCTGAGGACCGTTGAATTCTTCTACGCCGCTATCCTGCAGAAGACGCTGGAAAATGCGTGACTGCACCTGCTTGATCTGAGATATAAGAAAGCCTGTTCTTGATTCCATATATCCTCCGGAGAATATTAGAATTAAGCAAATAGTACTATATAGAACTATCTCGGTCAAGGTTCTATATAGAACTTTTTTAGGGCCGAATCGGAACAGGACTGATACATCCCGCATTGAGTGTTCTTCCCGCATGTTATAATGACTTTGCCCGGGCGTGGTCTTGGGAACAGGCAATTAAGAGGGACAAAGGATATCCATTAACTGATGATGACAGGAAACAGAATATTCCACATTGTTGAGTTATATAACGCCACAAAGACTTACAGGGAAGGATGCCGGCAGCGATGAACAGTCCGTTGGTCAAATCGTTGAAGACCGTTAAGTCTATGGCCGGATCGGCATCGACGCTTGCGGAGATCAAGCGCCACCGCAAACAGGCAGATCTGGCAAGCCGCCTGGCGACACCCAAAGGCAATGTGGATCGGAGAGGTTTCCGTGTCGGAAAGATCCGCTGTGAGGAGTTTAAGCCTAACCGTTCTTACGATCCTGATTATGTGATCTTATACTGTCATGGCGGCGGATATATCAGCGGCGGACTTGATTACTCCGGAAATCTCGCCGTAAAGCTTGCAATGGCAACAGGATTCAGGGTTTATTCATTTGCTTACCGCCTGGCTCCGGAGCATCCTTATCCGGCTGCGCTAGAAGACGGAAATGCCTTGTGGGAATATATTACAGAGAATGTTGCAGAGGCAGGCCACGTGCTTTTAACCGGCGATTCGGCAGGCGGCAACATGGTGCTTTGCATGACGCAGAGATTGATTTCAGAAGGAAAGCCTGTGCCCCGTGAGCTCTTACTGTTCAGCCCGTGGACAGACATGACAGGAACATCAGAGACCTATGAATCCAACCGTGATATCGATCCTGTCCTTACTAAAGAGTTCGTAATGAATGCTGCAAAAGCATACATAGGAGATAAGAATCCTGCTGATCCTGCCTTCAGTCCGTTGTTCGGGAGTTTTGATAATTTCCCGCCTGTCTTCATTATGGCCGGAAGAAACGGGATATTATTGGATGACAGCATCAAGCTCAAGGAAAAGATAGATGAAGCCGGTGGCAAGGCAGAACTTGATATAGAAGAGAAAGGATGGCACGTGTATATGCAGATGCCCGGTTCCATGGCCCGCATGGCGATGAAGCGGCTTAAAGCACATGTGTCGTATGAAATATATGGGAAGCGCTAATTGGTACAAGATCGACAATGTCTCGAAAGTTTTTCTGGCCACTGCCGGAAAGCGTGACACACGTTCGTTCCGTCTCAGCTGCACATTGAAGGAAGATGTTGATCCCAAGCTTCTGGAGCAGGCAGTGTTGTCAGCGATCGAAGAACGTCCGCAGGTGCAGGTGAGGATCCGCCGTGGATTTTTCTGGCATTACATGGAGGACACCGACCTTATGCCTGTGGTTAAGAAGGAAGATGACCGGATCTGTCCTCTTCTTTATGTTCCGTCAAAGACAATGCTCCACTATCAGGTGACATATTTCGGGAAAAGGATCAATCTGGATATCTCTCATGTTCTTGCAGACGGAACGGGCGCAATGGAATTCCTGAATATCATCGTGCTTGATTATCTTAAGAGAAAATATCCGGGAAAGCTTGATGACATTAACATCCATTCAGGAGCTTCTGAAGGAGACCTGAACCAGGACAGTTACCGCCAGTTTTTCGGAAGCAAAAAACTCTCACACGGATCTTCTAAGAAGAATGCTTTTCGACCGGGCGGAATAAAACTTCCTTACAATCAATTGCAGTTTTTTGAGATACATCTTCCAACCTCGCAGATACTTCCGAGAGCAAAAGAATTGAAGGTCTCGCTGACGAGTTACCTGGGTGCGCTCTGGATGCTTGCCATCCGTGACGAGATGCCGCCCAGAAAGCGCGATCTGCCGGTGACCATATCCCTGCCTGTAAACTTGCGGAATTATTATCCGTCAAAGACCGCGAGGAATTTTTTCAACAGCGTGAACGTGACGCATGTCTTTGACAGCGAGATCTCGCTTGAAGAACTGGCGAAAGAATTTGATGTGGAACTTAAGAGTCAGCTGACCGAGGAAAACGTAAAAAAGCAGATGGATATTTTTGAGACAATGGAATATGTGGCTTTTGTCAGGGTAGTGCCGTTGTTTATCAAGCAGTGGGTCGTCAGGTATTTTACGAAGAAATCGGCCAGGAAAGTTACCATGACATTCTCTAACATGGGTGTGCAAAAGCCACCTGAGACGCTTGGCGGTTTTATCGAAAATTACAGCGGATTCTGCAGTACCAACACCTTGTTCTCAACTATGTTCGGTTATGGCGATAAGCTGACTTTAGGAGTCGCTTCGGCTTATACGAACACCGGTGTAGTGAAGAATTTTGTCAGATCACTTTCTGAATCCGGAGTGGATATCACCGTATGTGCGACGGAGGTGATCAAATGAGAAGGTGTCCTTATTGCAACGTCGGTATAGAAGGTGATCTTGTAAAATGTCCTCTGTGTCAGAGCAAGCTTCCCGGTACAGGAGAGGAGTCCTGTTATCCTAAATTCGAAGCGCAGAAAAAGCAGTCGCTGTATTACAAGATGCAGCTGGCAATCGTATGGGGTCTTTTGATCGTTGGTGCCGGTCTTGATTTCCTGGTCAGATTAAGGCTCCCCGGTTTCCCTGATCTTCACTGGAGCCTGCTTTCGGCCATGTGGCTTATAGGATTTGAGTTTGGGATCATGCGTCAGTTTAAGCCGGGTACCGGATCAGCGGGCAAGGTGACTATGATGGTGCTGATCACGATAGTGATGTGGTGTGTCACGGCTTACTTTTTCGGGTTGATGAAGATTACGCTCGGCCTGGTGGTACCGGTCGTTCTGGCGGCAACGATCACGGCAAATTTCGTGCTTGCTCTGATAGACAAAAACGGAAACACGATGGTATACCTTATCACCTGTCTGTTCATGGGAATCATTCCGAGCATCATCTGCTATTTTGTGAGTGACAAGATGCCTTTAGCCTGGGCTATCTGCCTGATGGTCAGCGTTATTCTTTTCGCGGGTGCCGTCATATTCAAGGGAAGAGCCGTAGCAGATGAGTTCCAAAGGAGATTTCATTTGTAAGTATGCCTGACTGTTGTTATGGCGGGCGGATGTTCGATGTTGGATAAAATTGAAAACAGATGGAAGTTTGACCTCGAAGAAGTGGCCGGACTGATCTTATATTGATCAGGAAACGTTCGATCCTATTTGATAGATAACACATAATGCATGCAAAGATCGGCCATTTCGATCTCGCTTTCTTTCATCCCATTGTTAAACCAGTCACGCGCAATTGAATGAACTGCAGCCATGGATCCTACGATACTGTAGTGAAGTTCCGGAGTAACTGTCTCAATCTGACTTTCGATATAAGAAGGTATTTTTTCGAATATGGTTATGAACAGATCGGCTTTTTGAAGCAGGGTAACGGCAGCATTGTTTTCCTTTACTATTGTGAAGAAATCAATAAACCATTTCTTTGGGTTGTTGATGTAATCGGGATCTTTCATCTTCTCGATCATATGCGCACCGATGGTTCGCTCTATTTCCAGAACAATATCTTCTTTTGTGTTGTAATTGCGGTAGAAAGACTGCCTTGATACTCCGGCTTTTCTGACAAGCTCAGATATGGATATCTTCTTGAACTCGTTGGTCTTCAGGAGTTCGAGCAAAGCTGTGCAGATGGATTCGCGTGTGATCCTGTTTGCTTCATTGTTCGACAGGTTACGCAGATGGTTTAAATTAGTCTGAGACACGATGAATTACTCCCCCCAGATACAGTCCGATGTTACAGATTGCGAGCAGACTGTAACAATTAACGGTCAGCGAATTGACTTGAAAAATAGGCGATGTTACAGTCAAATAACCAACTTGATGTTACAAGTGTGACACCGCTATGTCAATAAGCTGTTCGCTTGTACTCAGGGTGCGATCCGAACGAATCGAGTCATTGTGGTTCTTATGGAATTAAATGCGAAAAAAGCTTTGGTCATAATTAATGGGACTGCCGGTACAGGTAAGGCCGGTGCTGTTGAGGATGCCGTTGTTGAAGCTCTTTATTCCAACGGTTATGAGGTAAGTTTATCCAAGATCGGTTCCGGAGAAAAAGCGGTGGATGATGCCGGTTCCACGGATGATTCAGGTATTGTTGTATGCTGTGGCGGTGACGGAACTATTAACCGGATCGTAAACAGATATACAGATTTTGAGAGTGCCCCGGCGTTTGCATATATTCCCTGCGGTCTCACAAACAGTTTTGCCAAGTCTCTGGGATTGACGGAGGATGCCGAAGCATCAATTGATAATGTATTAAATGGAAAATCATGCAGATGTGATATCGGGAAAGTCAATGAGCACGTATTTAATTACGTGGCTTCGTTCGCTTCAGCTTCTTCAATGAATTATGTTACGAGCGAACAGATGAAAAATGTTTTCGGGTACTCGAAATACATACTTTGGGCAATCGGCGAATTGAATATGAATATGGGAGATGGCTTCCACATGGCGATAGAAACCGATGCCGGATCATTTGAAGATGACTATTTTTTCGGAGCCATATCCAACTTAAGTGTTATCGACGGAACTAATCTTAATTATGAGTCATTTAAGAATAATGACGGCGTTATGGAAATGCTGCTGATCAGGAAACCTGACTCGCGTTCGCAGGCAAAGGAAGCACTGAAAGCTCTTCAAGACGGCTCAGTAGATCATCCGCTGATCCAAATATCGCAGATCAAAAAAGCTTCGTTTATTTCCGGTTCTGATATTGCCTGGTCGTTTGACGGAGAATTCGGCGGGATACAAAAGGAAGCCGGATTGGAAGTTCTTAAAGAAGCATTAACCGTATTGGGTGGTCAGCAGTCTGCTTAAATGTACCTTCTACTACAGAACGAGATAACAATTGATTATTAAATGAAGAAGAAATGGTTACTTTTTGAAGCGAGCAGAGATATGGAAATTAGAGCAATACATTATGCTGCCGGACCGGATCTTCTTAAAGAATGCAGAACCCTTGGCGGTTGCAAGATTGGTGAAGCCAAGATAACCGGAGCATATAACTTGCCAAGCAACACGACATAAGAACAATTGCGTTTCCATCAATTTCGAACGGTGCGTTCGGTTATCCTATTCAGGTTTTTATGAAGATGTAGATCCGATAGTAAAAAAGGAAGAGCTGATGGCACTTTTATCGGCTTACAATCCAGAAGTGCATACTAATCCTGATATTTTTCTCAAACTTTAGATTTGCTGTTTATCTTATCGGTTAGTAGCGGACTGATAATCATCCTCTATTTCACCCTTTGTATATCCTCTATTTTACCTTGCAAAATTCCTCTATTTTGCTAAAATGCGGTTATACCAAAGTGTCTTACTTAATTTGGAGGTCCATATGAAAAAAGGTGGATTACAGCCGGAAGGATATATTCCCCGTCTTATAGACAGTGAATTATCACGAAGATTGGATAACATCGGAGCAGTCGAAGTAGCCGGAACAATGTGGTGCGGCAAAACTTGGACTTCGCTTGCATATGGAGAGAGTATAACCAGGATTGGTAATCAAAGCACCAGAATAGCAGTTGAGGCTGATCCCGGAATAGCATTACTTGGTGACAAACCGCATGTCATTGATGAGTGGCAGGATGTTCCTGCTATCTGGGATGAAGTTCGTGCTTCAGTCGATCAAAATGCGGGACAAGCCGGTCAGTATATATTAACAGGATCTACGCAGCCTCATAAGGATGAAGTCCACCATAGTGGCGCAGGCCGTATTTCTACTCTCAGGATGAGAACTATGTCGCTTCAGGAGACAGGGGATTCTAAAGCATGCATTTCTCTTGCCGGCCTGTTCCGTGGAGAATTTACTCCTCAGCCAATAAATCAGAGTCTTTCTCCTATTGTCGAATACATATATCGTGGTGGATGGCCTGCTTTGAATAATAAGACACAAAAGGATTCATCGTTATTCCTTGATAGCTACTTTGATGCTGTGTTTGAAGTTAATATACCAAGATTTGGACTAAATGGTTCCGATGCACGAAAAGTAGCACGGTCTTTGGCCCGTAATCTTGGCAGCGCACCGAAGCTCTCGACTATTTCTCAAGATGCTGGTTTTGATATTTCGAATCCTAAAGCATCGAATGAGAAAGCTTCCGCATATATTCGGGCTTTTGAACAGTTATACATGATCGAAGGAATAACCGGATGGGATGCGCCTATCCGCTCTAAGACAAGATTGAGATTAAAACCAAAGTATTATTTCTCTGACCCGTCTCTTGCGGCAAATCTTCTTAGCGTTACACAGGACCGTATTCTTGAAGAAGGTCAGTTGTTTGGTGTTCTTTTTGAATCTTTGTGTATGCATGACCTGGCCGTATATTCTTCTGTTCTTCCCGGGGCGGGTTTGGAACCGTTGCACTATTACAGAGATTCCGACGGACTTGAGGTTGATGCCATCATTGAATTAAAAGACGGAAGATGGGGTGCTTTTGAAATAAAGCTTGGAGAGAACAAATTTGAAGATGCTGCCAAATCACTATTACGTTTAAGATCAAAAGTGCTTTCTAACCCATTGTCTAATAATCAGGAGCCGGCATTTTTGGCAGTGCTGGTTGGTGCCGGAGAGTTTGCAAGACAGGATAAGGAGACAGGAATATATATCATTCCTATAACAGCTCTCGGTGCATGAATGATTGTATAAATCATCATATATGTGAAAGGAGAAACTATGAAAAGAATAATATTAGGAATGATTTGTTTAATTGATTGTTTTACGAGACAGATAATATAAATGGTAAGGGCATTCAATGAGAGTTCTTGCGGATGAACAGCTCCGGGAAAGATATACAGTATGATGCCACGGGTGAGTGTTTGAACTGTGGATAGATATCTGATGAGACATAGGCAGAACGGGGAAAACTGATCTTATGGTTGAGTATAAGCGTTATGACAGATCTTATGAAGACGAGGTGTTAAAGGTCTTCACAGCATCTTTTGTTAACTATCCTCTTTTTTGGGGAGTTTTCGAGGACCGGTTCAAGTCAGAGACAGAGCTGCGCAGTTTTTATGAGCGTCTGATGAAGGGGATATTCAGAGCTACTGTCCGCAAGGATGACTGCTATATAGGTATTGCGGACGGAAAAGTTAAAGTTATTGTAATCGTAGAGAAACCATCAGACAAACCGGTAGGTTTTTGGGATTATGCTGTAAGCGGAATGGCAGGTATCATAGCGAGGATCGGGATTAGAGACACTCTTAGATTTATGGAAATGTCAGATAGAACGGAAATCGTTGTAAGAAGCATCCCTGAACCCCGTTGGCATTTGTATTTCTTGGCAGTTGATCCGGGATATCAGAAGCGGGGCATCGGATCGGGCGCGATACAGGATTTTCTTATCCCTTTGGTAAGATCCAATGGTGGAAATCTGATCACCGTTACCACCAATTCTAAAAATAACGTGGCTTTCTATATTAATAACGGGTTCAAGCTTGTAAAAGAAGAAACGCTTGAATGCAATGCAAAATCTATTGAAAACTGGACATTCAGAATGGATTTATGATCAGAAATCCTTCATCATAGCTCTGAGCTCATCATCTGATTTATCCTGGATCGACGACTCGACGAAGAACTTGGCCTCCATGACCGCAACAGCTTTTCCGTCCTTAACGAATACGATATCGTAGACACCGGGATCCGCATAATCAGGATTCAGATAGAGAGCACCCCACTGATAGCCTGCCTCCTCGGGTTTTTCCAAAGTGCATGTTGCGAGCACTTTGGTGTCTTCTTCGGTGAAGCCCATATCCGTATAAACATTAGCATCGTCTGCGTGCTTATATACGTATACCCATAAACCGTCGTTGACGCTCGTATCAGGATAGAACTCGACCCACTCATTCAACCCGAAAATACATCTTATGCCCTTTACGTCCGGATCCTTCTCATTGAATTCAGAAGAACCAAATTGATTGCCTTTCACGGTTAAGCCCTTGATAACAGGGCCGCCGTCAGCATCTTTATCAAACTGATAGAGCTCACCGGGGAGCAGCACGATGGCACCTGCATCTGAATTATTATTCTTGGTTGCATCCGAATTACCGCTGGCATCTTCACCGGCAACGTTATCTTTTGTGGTTTCCCTGTCAGCTGTTGATGTCCCGTTCGAATTAGCGCATGAAGATAGCGACAGAAGCATCGTGGCTGAAATGATCAGTGCTAAAATCTTTTTCATTTTGGTATCCTCCAAAATAAGTAAATGCCTTCTGTAAAATATCTGAACAAAATGAATATCTCCTTCAGACAAGGTTATTATACCATTCGAAGTTGATCAATCCCGACAAGAGAACAGGATTTGTTTTCGGATTATATTCAGAGAGGTGCTATATCTAAGGCTCAGTTTGACAAGAGTCTTGTCGTTCTTACAGTTAAGATGGGAATGTCAGGTTTAGTTGATTAATCATGTTATAATGACTTTATTTAAGGGGAATCCTTGGAGTGGAAAATAATCAGAATAAACGACAAAGTAAGATTGAATATGAACAATACCAAATGGAATGAGAAGAAAAAATGAGAGTGATAATACAAACAGAAAGATTGATTATTAGAAATCTTAGACCTGGTGATGAACATGCGGTATTTGCTTGGGCAGGTGATCCGGATGTTGCAAAATATATGATATATCCACAGTATAATTCGGAAGCAGATGGAATCGAATGGTTAAAGGACAGGCAGCTGAAAGCTGATGATCCCAACGACTATGACCTGGGATTTGTTTTGAAAGAAACCGGAGAACTGATCGGTGGTGGCGGATTGGTATACCATCCTGATATCGACGTATGGAGAATAGGATACAATCTAAGGAAAGATGCTTGGGGAAACGGCTACGTGATGGAAGCATTAACTGCAATCATGGATGAAATCAGGAAAACAAGAAAGATTCGAGTAATAGAAGGCCTGTTTGCTGTAGAAAACTATAAAAGTCAGCGTGTTATGGAAAAACTGGGGATGACCTTCGTTGAAGATACTGAGTACGAGAAATTCGATGGGAGTGCTCATTTCCTTGCAAAGAAATATAGGCGTGTATTTGAATGAGCAAGACAAAAAAATACAGCAAGATGTCTTTGGTAGGTTTTATACTAGCACTTGTTTCTCTTTTGTCTTTTGCAGTCGTTTGTTTTATTGCAAAAGACAGCGATGATTATTTCATCATATGGGTTTTGTGGAGCATTATCGGATTCTGGGTTGCTCAGGCAGCCCATAACCTTTCGGAAATTGGTATAATCCTTTGCGCTGTAAAGAAAAAGAAAGGCATTGCTTTGAGTATAGTTGGAATACTCATATGCAAAATAGTAATGTTTATCTCAGTTATTATCTTTTTCACCTTTGTCTTTCATGAAAGTCCGCCTATGCCAGCACAGGGAATATATACATAGACAGGAAAATCATCAGTATTCTAGACTGATTCGATTACAGGTAAGTATATGAAACAAATTCTATAGATGGAAATAACTTGGATAAATGCTGCTTCAGTAATGCTTCTACGATTCATTACAATAAACCTGATTACCATCTATCATGATGTAGGAATAGTGTGGATGATTCCCACCCCTATAAGAGAATACGTACACCGTGGCGTCGGTATGTTCACTGAAAAAATCGGTATAGCCGAAACTGATGTCGCTCATCTCGGGATCAGGCTCCGAAACCTTATATGAACTGATGGCCCTTTTCTCACAGTTCTCGCGAAGTTCTTCAATATAATCAGAAGGAGCCCTGAATTCCAGCCGATAAAAGCCGTCTCCCTGCATGATGCTTGGCATGCTCTCAAAATGATAATTCGTTGCCCCCAAAGGGAGCTTATCGATATAAGCTTCATTCAGGTATTGTTTTTTTAGCATATATATAAACGGATATTGAAGTTTGGAGTAGGAAATGATTGGTGAAGTAAGAGTGCCGATTATGATCGTTAGTACCAACGCTACAACAAAACTTCCCGTTCCCCCGTGAATGACTAACGATTTTTTAAGAGACCTGACCTTCAATAATCCAATCAGCAATGTAACAACAAGAATTGCAAATGCTGTCAGCATTCCTGTCAGCAAAAAAACTATCAGGGCAATCAATGCTATGCCCAGTATGATCATGGTCTGTATGAATAATATTTTTTCGTGTCTGTTTTTCTGTTCCATGAGTATATACTATTACGTCTGTTATTGATTTTCAAGAATAATTTATCGTTATTCGATATATTTGTTCGTGCAGCACTTCGGGGAAATACTCATCAGCCAACTCGAGATTGAGATTAACAGTAAAAAGATAAACAGACTTAGACCTGCTAATCAGGAATATAACCAACCAAGAACTCGACCCCGGAACAATTATTTGAATATTTCCAACTTAATACGCACATGACATTATCAAATCAGAACAAGTATACACGCCTCTAACGCCGATTAAAGCACTAAGCGGAATTTCTCATCCCGCTTTTATTTACTCTGCATTAACACTTCAATAAAACAATAAAAATATGAGAACGATAGAATACGGATATGGAAAACATAATCAGGACGATAATGTAACGTTTTCAGATATATTGTGCAGGAAAAATGTGCAAATGGAGGCTGACAAATGAGCGGACAAGAGAAGCAAATGGAAAGTAAGATACCAAAAGAAAGAGCAATGCGAGAGATTTCCGTAGAGGGTTGCCAGGTTCTTGGAAAAGGAGGAAACGGAGCGGTTTATCGTCTGGATGATGAGACCATCGTGAAAGTGTATTTCAGTAATCGTCATAGCCCCGAGAGAATCAATCGTAGCAGGGAGACGACAAAAAGAGCATTCGTAAACGGAATCCCAACCATGATCGCGTTTGACATGGTGAAGGTTGGGGAGAACTATGGCGTGGTTTATGAAATGATCAATGCAAAGCCGCTTGGGCAAGAGATCTGTGAGCATCCGGATAAAATAGATGAATATTCCAATCTAATCGCGGATACGCTTCTTAATATTCATCATATTGAGTTTGAAAAGGGAACGCTTCCGGATTCCAAGGAAAGGCTTCGCAATGAAGTGATTGCGACCAGGGATGCCGGCTTTTATAAGCCCGAGGAGGCTGCAAGAGTAATGAAATTGATCGACGGTATTCCTGATAGAAATACATTTATTCATCAAGATTTTCATCCTGGAAACCTCATGCTCCAAAACGGAGAAATAATGTTGATCGATGTGGATGATTCCGGGCTGGGACATCCCATTATTGATCTGGCGGCAATGCATCTGGTGTATGTGACGGCCGCAAAAACCAGTTATAAATTGACGGCCATGGGACTTACGAAGGATCAATTTGCGAGAGTGTGGAACAATATCTTAAAGAGATATTTTCATACAGATGATGAAAATAAGATCAAAGAGATCAACCGGGTCATTGAAGGATATGCAATGATCAGCCTGATCAAAGGCGTTGCAACTTCTCCGAATGTAAAGAATTGGATCCGAAAACCGGTCGTAGCAATTTACAAGAAAAAATTTTTCAAGATGATTGATACACTTTATCCGATACCTGAGGTATAAGGGGAAGACATATGTTGAAAAACGAAGTGAAATTGGATGGAATAAGGAATGCAAGGGAGCTGGGAGGGTTCCCAGTCGGAACAAAGGTGGTTAAAAAGGGTGTATTGATACGTACCGGGACCTTGGAACATGCCAGGGAGGACGCAATACGGGTGTTAAGCGAGAGATACCATGTTCAGGCGGTCATCGATTTTCGTATGACCGGAGAAGTCAGGAAAGCTCCGGATCCGGAAGTTCCGGGAGCTAAGAACATTCACCTTCCGGTGATTGAATTTGAGGACTATATTACAAAACTCGGAGATCCGGAACTGGCAAGGCATTATTTGTCCCAAAACATGAGCCGTGAAGAAATGGTCGAAGTCGCTTTCAGACATGGCTTGATTGGACCTGAGATGTATCTGTTCTTTTTGATGGGAGAGAAGGGGAAAAAGGCATATCATGAGTTCTTTCAGACACTGCTTGCCGCTGATCCGAAGAACGGTGCAGTCCTTTGGCATTGTACAGATGGAAAGGACAGGGCAGGATTAGCATCTGCACTGTTGTTGGCTGCGCTCGGAGCATCCGAGGAGACAATCCTTGAGGATTACCTTCTTACGAACGCGTATCATGCGTCAATGCTGGAGAAGGTAAGGGAAAAGTTTGCTTCTGCAGAAATCGCCCCCGAAATGATGGATGTGTTGCTTTTTGCGGCAGGAGGTACAATCGAGAATTATCTGCTCCGGGCATTCGAAGGAATGGATAAAGAGTTTGGCGGAATAAACGGGTATCTCAGCGAGGCGTTGAAGCTTACAAAGAGTGACATAGGAGAGCTTCGCAAGAAATACACGGAAGATTAATTACTTATGAAAGCTGAAGAGACTAACATATTTGAAAGATATAATGCGTTGTTAAGTGAGTGTCCTGATCATGTAATCCTTAGTGAAGGTCCGGCAGAAACCGATATGACAGTAAAGGAATTGGACCGCAGTTCCGCGAAAGTGTATAGGTATCTTAAGGACAAGGGATTCGGCAAAGAGGATATGATCTGCATACTTCTTCCAAGAGGAACTGCTGTTGCTGCAACTTTATTTGGTATTTGGAAAACAGGTGCCGGAGCGGTAATTATCGAGGCTCATGATCCAATTGAAAGAATCGAATATATCGAAAAAGACTGCGAATGCGCTTTTGTTATTGATGAAAAGGCATGGACGGAGATCCAGCGGTGTGAGCCGCTTGAAGGACATGAACCATTAGACCCTCATGCGGCGGCATTTGCAGTATATACATCAGGGACCAGCGGAAATCCGAAAGGCGTCTTGCATGAATATGGCAGGATCCCGATCACGTTCGCATCATACCGTTGGAATGGCGTTTCCATAAGTCAAAGGAGCGACATCATTATCCTGTATTTCCCGATGAACTTTGTAGCATCGATCATGTTTATGATCATAAGCCTGATGATAGGCACGAAGCTTCTGATCGTTCCTTATTCGGTGTCAAAAGATCCGTTGAAAATAATGAGTTATTTAATGGAGAACAAAGTAACTTTGGCATTTTTCCCGCCATCGCTGTTCAGGACACAAAAAGACTTCGGACCTTATCTCAAGAAGGTCATCCTTTCTTCTGAACCGGCACATGGTATCTGGAAGGATCCTTCCGAAATGATGGTGTTTAACGGGTATTGCAGCAGTGAGACGGCCTGCGGATTACTGGTATCCGTGCTGGATAAGCCCAATGTAACAGCGCCTGTCGGCCTGCCTCAATATGATGTCGGCGTATATCTTCTGGATGAAGAAGGCAACCCGGTCGAAAAAGGCGAAGCAGGTGAGCTTTGTTTCGATGCTCCGTTTACGAGGGGGTACATCAATCAGAATGAAAAGAGTTTTGTAAATGGCGTTTTCCATAGTGGAGATCTTGCCAGACAAATGAGTGACGGGCAGTATCAGATAATCGGAAGGATCAGTGACACAATAAAGATTAATGGTAAAAGAGTTGAACCGACGGAAGTCGAAGAGGCCATTAAGCGTGTTGCGAATCTCGAATGGACTGCTGTCAGAAGTTTCAAGGATAAAAACGGAATTCATCTTTGTGCATATCATCTGGGGGATGTCGAAATCGGAATAACCGAACTGCGCGAGAGACTATGTCAGATTCTTCCCTATTACATGATGCCTTCATATTTTATAAAGGTTGATTCGATCCCTCGCCTGCCAAACGGGAAGATGAACAGAAAGGCACTTCCCAGACCTTCTGTTTCTGACTATATGAAAGAGTATGCTCCGCCAACTAATGAGACAGAGACGGTAATATGCAATGCTATGCAAAAAGTACTGAAGATAAAGAAGGTCGGAATAAATGATGATTTTTTCCTTCTTGGCGGAGATTCATTGTCTTCCATGGAATTGATCGTTGAGAGCGGATTAAGCGGACTTACATTTGAAGATATATATTTTGGCTGTACAGTTTCAGGCATTGCACAGCATTATCAGAATAAATCGTGTCTTACACAAGATAACGCTGAAAAGATTAATTCGGAAGCTGTTTTGAATTCTCATCCTTTGACAGTGGAACAGAAGTATATATTGAATTATGAGCTCAATACGCCTAATACTACTATGTATAACAACCCTGGTCTGTGTAGATTTAATGATGTGGATGCAGAAGATCTGGCGGCAGCAATTAATAAAACAATACGTAATCACTTTGCTCTCCTGACCACAATCTATTATGAGAATGGAGAGTATAAGCAACGATATACTCCTGAATTGATGCATGAAATAATCGTGGAGAATGTTTCAGATGAAGAGCTTGAGACTTTGCGGGGAACTTTAGTACAACCATTTAGAAATATAACTGAATGCCTTCTTTGGCGAAGCAGGGTTTTCAGCGCTCCGTCCGGGAATTATATATTCTTTGATGTTCATCATTTGATCTTTGACGGTACATCCTATTGGCTGTTTATGAGCAATCTGCAAAAATGCCTGTCTGGTATGGAGCCCGAACCGGATTACTATTATTATGTTCTTGCACAGCGCGAAAAAGAGACAAACAGCGCTCTATATGATGAGGCAAAGTCCTATTTTTTAAACCTTTATGCAGGGACGAAATGGATCCGTAATATTCCGTATGATTTTGCTTCTGATGAAAACTGTGCAAGTGATACAGATCTTGATCTGCATTTTACCGATGATGATTATATGGCATTTGAAGCTTCAACCGGGATTGGAAGGAATGGTTTGTTTCTTATGGCCGGGCTTCTTGCATTAAGTGCGGTAAGCAATACCGACAATGTTATGATCACCTGGATCTACAACGGGAGAAAAGACCTTGATTCCATGAATAGTATTGGCATGTTGTTCTACACAATGCCTTTGGCGCTTTCAGTCACAGATGAACTTACGATGGAAGAAATGCTGACAGATATAAAAGAACAATTGAACAATTCCATAAAATACAATTCCTGTTCGTTTGTCAGTTCAACTTATGTGTCTCCCGTAAAGGATGACTGTATTTGTTTCATGCTTCAGGATGATGTAAGAACCCTTTCGGAAAATTGGCAGCACCCGTTTGAAATGGTGGATATTGACATTAATAACAGGGCATCGCAGACATCTCTCGATGTGGAGATTACGACCAACGGAGACGAATCAAATATTTATCTTGACTATGCAGCGAATTTATATAAGCCTGAAACAATTGAACAATATGGCAATATGATCAAGACTATTGCAGGAAAACTCATTAATTATAGAGATTGTCCGGATATTCGTGTGAAGGAGATCATTAATATATGAGAAAGCGTGGTTTCTGCGAGTATAAATTCCGATCTATGCTGTTATCCGGAACTTTTACGATGGCGATAATCTATGTGATGCTGTTATGTGACAGCATTATCGCAGGATTGTTTATCGGCGAAAACGGTGTTGCTGCAATAAATGCGATTACTCCGGTTACCGGAATAACAACGTTCTTTGCTAATATTATTTCGATAGGTACGGGTATCCTCTACAGCAGATCCATTGGAGCAATGAACAAGAAGCATGCCGATGAACTGTTCGGACAGGGAATGATCCTGAATGTCGCGGTAGCGTTGCTGAGTTTTGTTTTACTTTTGCTGGGAAAGAATCTGTATTTTGATATAAATGGTGTATCGGGCGAGATCTATGAACTCGCTTCAAAATACTATAAATGGACTCCGCTCTGTGCTGTATTAACCATACTGAATTCTTATATAGGCAATATGGTCTATACAGATGGTGATGAAACCTGTACTAACATTTCCTATGTTCTTCAGATCGTAGGGAACATCGCTCTTTCGCTGATACTTGTCAAACCTTTTGGAATGCAGGGAATCATTTGGGGCACGATAGCAGGCAATGTTCTTGGTATGATACCGGCTCTGGCACATTTTCTTCGTAAATGTAATACGCTCAAGTTTACATGGTATTTATCAGTCAGGGATATCCTTCAAGTTGTAAGATATAGCGCTGTTGATGCGGTTATCTATATTTGTTGGGCTATTGCCGATTATGTTCTGATAGCTCATGTGTCAGGTCGTTATGGAGAGACCGGACTTATCACACTTGCCGTAGTTATCAGTCTTCTGGAGTTCGGCGTTGTTATGGACGGAGTCGGCTTGGCGATCCAGCCTTTGCTTGGAACATATCTGGGCGAAGATAACAATGTAATGATAAAACGTCTGATGAATGTAGCAAAGATGGCTGCAGCTGTTGAAGGCGTGATTGCAAATCTGCTGATCATACTTTTCACCAAACAATTCTGCGGTTTATTTGGCATCAAGGAAGGAGCAGCTCTTGAACCTACTGTTATGGCTGTTAGGATCGTATCATTCGGATTGATCTTCTGCAGTATGGTATCTCTGATGACTTCTTATTATATGCTGATTGACCGGGTGGGATTAGCGGTAGGAGTAACATTCCTTAAGGATGGAGTGCTTTATTCCGTACTTCCGATTGTCGGATCGCTGCTGATGGGAAAAACAGGGATGTGGGCAGCATTTGCGTTATCTCCTGTTCTGGCTCTTATCATTACCATGATATTCATCAGGTGGCATTATGGTAAAGCAAGCTTTCCCAACTTGCTGGTTCCAAAGCATGCGGATATAGTTGTGTTTGATGGTGTTTTCACACCTGAGATGTGTTCCGTGCTTTCTGAAAAGGTGCAGAATACCTTGAACGAGAGGGGATACTCAAAAAAACAGTCTATGAAGGCAGCATTGTTTACTGAAGAAATCGGTCTGACTATTATTGAAAAAAACAAAGACAGTAAACGCCCTGTATTGGCGGAAATATCGCTGCTTTTTGATGAGGGATCCGTCATGTTGATAGAACGCGATGCTGGAAAGGTATTTGATATTACTGATCCTGACATGAAGATAGACGGCTTGAGCAGTTTCATTTTGACAGGACTGATGGAATCACATAAAGAAAAGGCATATCAGACCACTACAGGTTATAACCGGAATATGATCCGTTTATATAAAAACGAGGAATAACCATGGAGGAAAACGCATCAAATTAACATAGGTCAATGCGGCGTTATGCATTATCTGATATCATCAGATACATGGACAAAGAGTATTTAATAAATCAATTAAGCGACCTGTCAAAAAGCCTCGGACTGGATATTTCCGGGGACGTGATAGGAAAGGCTGTGGGATTTTCCGGGTTCAGGGTGTATTCCAAGGGTGACATCCTTGCACGTGAGGGCGATGACGCGAAAAGCGCGGGCATCGTCCTTAACGGCGTTATCAGGAGCTATTACATCGATAAGGACGGAAACGACATAACGCAGTTTTTCGCGCGGGAAGGGAACCTCTGCATAGATTCCGGACTGCTCGGCTTCACGGAGATGAAGGCGATGTGGGAAGCCTTGGAAGATGCGACTGTGATGCTTTTCGACGTGAAGGACATGAAGGATCTCATTATGAGTGACGAAAACCTGAAAACGCTGTGGATCGGGGTCCTCGAGAGCGGCCTGCGTTACAAGGTCTACAGGGAGGGCAGCTTTCTGGTGCAGAATGCCACCGAGAGGTACCTGGAGTTCAGGAAGCGTTATCCCGATCTTTCCGGTCGCATTCCCCAGCGTTACATCGCCACATATCTCGGGATCACGCCGGAATCATTAAGCAGGATAAGGTCGTCTCTGAGGGAAGATGCGAATGGTGAGGCTGGGCAGGCGCAATAGGCTGAGTGGAATGCTTTTATGCCGTAAAACGCCGTTTTGACCCGCGGATCGACCCGCAGCGCGGCATGTTTGTCGGCACGTTTGGCCTCGAAAAGACGTTTTGTGCCGAAAAGTGTGCCGCAGCGCGGCATGTTTTACGGCATGGTTGAAGGTCCTTTTGGTAGCACCTGCAGGCTTCGCCGTCAAGGAACGGCAAGCCTCGCTGAAGCGTCCTTGACTGCTTGCCTTTGCAGGTGCTTATGTTGGGTCTAAGAGGTCGGTTCCCCGACCTCGCATCTGAAGATGCCGGTCATGACGACTGCAGACGCGGATTTGAGGAGGCGGCTCCGAGGATATATAATCTGTTGAATTAAGCGTCAAAGGTGATTACGATATGGAATTTGAACAACTGATCAAGCGCATAAATGAGCTGAGCCGGAAGTCCAAGGCTGAGGGTCTTACGCCTGCCGAGAAGGCTGAACAGACCGAGCTTCGTAATGAATACAGGGCCCTGGTTGTCGGGAATCTGTCGTCACAGCTGGACAGCATCAAGATCAAGCATCCTGACGGGACTATTACTGATGTGAGAAGGAAGTAGGGCGGTTGTAACGACGTGTTTTTGATCAAGATGAAATCAGCGGACAAAATCTTAAATGATGTTGCATAGCAGTATTAGCGTGATATAATACCTTTAGCGAAGGAATGAAATGAAATTCGCATTTCATGTGCACAAAAACCCCGAAGTTGCCGCTTCGGGGTTTTCTTACGCCTATTTTTCGAGGTGGCTTATGCCTCAGGCTACCTTTTATCTTTCTTATCCAGCTTCTCTGACAGTTTATTCCCCAAGGCGACGCCGGCGGCGGTCTTAAGGATGTCGCCTAAGATGCTCGGTCTGCCGGTGTCATACCGGGATTCATAGTAAGCATCTTCCTGTGCCTGTCTCTGTTCTTCCAAGTACATCTCCGTGACCCTGGCCTTGATCTCTTCGAGGATGTCGTCGATGGTCCTCGTGACGTTCTCGTCGAGGGCGTTGATGAGATAGTTAAGGCCGTCGAAGTCACGCAGGGAGACGATCTTGCCGTACATGTAAAAGTCGTTGGGGAGATTTGCTTCGGCGCAGGCTTTTTCCCAGCTGACCCTGTAATGATCCTTTTCTTCGGGGGTGGTTGCCAGCTCCGAATAACGTAAGCAGAACTGGGCGTACTGAAGTTTTCTTAAGAGATTCACAGCATCGTTTTTGCAGGGGTTTATTTCATCATCGATGTAAGATGCCCACTGCACTTTCCTGAAGACAACGGTCTTATGAAGGAATACGGTCTTGCCGCCGGAATATATGTCCCTTGCCATTTCGACGGATTCGGTCTCACAGGAGAATGTGAGATATTCGTCCTTTACTTCCAGAAACGGCACGGAAAAGCTCACGGGCACTCTGAAGATATTCTTTATCTTCTCTATAAGATCGATCACTTCAGCCTCGTTGTCGGAGATCACTTCTATTCTCGGCGCATATTCGCTCGGAAGCGTATTCCGGTCGTAGTAGCGGGTGACCTTGTTGCCGTCGGATCTGGTGAGCGTGAAGCTTTTGTAATCGAGATGATAGCGGAACGATGATGTCACGAAAACATAAGGGAAGGTGAATTCGTGACCGACTACTGACTTTGCGAGGTCGCTGTTTTCGAGCGAAAAGAAGGTGACCGGCCTTACGCCGGAAAGACGGCCCTTCAGATATTCGATCACGCGCATGTTGGCGAGCAGCAGGTCCTCACGGTCAAAGGATCTGTACAGTGGATACGCGATAAAGCTGCAGATCTGAGTCTCAAGATCAGGTTCAGTGCCGGCATTGCCCTGCGAAAAAGGAGCGTTGCCGAACGCATCTGCCGGGCACCCGCAGGAAGGACAGGCCGCAGCCCTGTCCGAAACCATATTGCCGCAATCCGGACACTTAATAAGCCCCATTGGAAAACCTCCCTAGTCGCGTGTGATGTATATGATTATGCTAACACCGGCAAGGGAAACGGGAAACTGTTTCGTGTAAAAAATGTATAAAGAGTGGAGGGAAAATGTGAACGTGGGAGGGAAGCCTTGCAGAGCACCACGAGCGCCGGCCGTTGCAAAGTGTTTATAAATAGTTCACCGCAGTGTACTGATAACGATCCATCTGATGAAGTAATATAAAGGCATCTGATCAGGTAAGGAGGCACCGGTATGAGCATTGAAGTTATAAAGTGTCCGGCGTGCGGCGGAACCCTTGACTGCGACGGAAGCGTCGAGTTCTTTAAGTGCGGTCACTGCGGCAATACCTTGAGGCTGAAGATCACAAGCAGGCCTGCCGGGCCTGTAAGTACGGAGCCTTCGAGGATGAAGTTCTTTGACACGGCTCTCAATATCCCCCTGGCATCGTGCGAACTGCCTGATACATATACTCCGAACGGTGCGGTCATGCCTGAAGCGGCAAGCAATACCTATCCGATGCCGATAAGGTGCGGCGTTGCGAATAAGTCGGGCACGGCGTTCTCGTTCTTTACGGGTGAGGCTTATTCGGATGACACAAAGTGTCCCATGATCTCCGGCCCATATTCGACGGAGGTTAACCGGATCAGCAAGATACATTTCAAGCCGTTCATGGATGCTGAGATGTTCAGCAATTACTACATAAATGAACTGCTTACGACCGGGAAGATGACCAATGCGTGGTTCATCGAGAAGAGGCCGTTCCCTGCAGAAGGATACAGCAGGGAGGCTGCGCTGGAAGGGTTCATCAGGCTGAAGAAATTCGACGCGCAGAGAGAAGGAATGGCAGGAGCCGCTGCCGGAAAGATGTACTATCTCGAAGAGTCCTGCAAAGTGTATGAAGCCGATATCGGGAACATGACGTTCAGGATAGTCGTTGCGTTCATTCTCAGGGGATTCAGGTATCAGGTGCCAAGTATGTATTCTATGGGAAATGTATTCGGAGGCATATTCGGACAGAGAAGGCCGCAGGTGTCTAACGGCGCTAAGCCCGGGACGTTCGGTGACATGCCTGACAACACCGTGATAGAGTGGTCTTCTAACGGCATGTTCAATATGTTCTGCCCGAAAGAAAGGTTTGACGAAGACTACAAGGATTTCGTCAGGTTCGTGAGCACCTTCCGGGTGGATCCTTATATCACAAGGGAATCAATCGGCATCCAGGACAGGATGATGATGGAAGTCGCAAGATACACACAGAAAAACATCGACCAGCAGAACAAGAACTTCCAGATGATGCAGGAAGCGAACAAAACCCTCCAGGATGCCTTTGATTCGGCAAACCAGGCATGGTGGGACAGGAGCAATGCACATCACGCACAGGTCATGGCATCGTCAAGATCCACCTTTGGCGAGACAAGCTCGGACAGGATCTCCAGACTCCAGTCGGAGGCTATCAGAGGCGTCAACACATACGAAAGAGAAGACGGCTCGACCGTAGAAGTATCAGTCGATTACGACCACGTCTACTCGAACAAACTCGGCGACACCCTTGCAACAAACAGTTCGTTCGAACCTGGAGGAAATTGGGAGCAGACGAGAAAAATATGATGCGTTCTATACTATAATGATCTCATACTGAATTAGTGGAGCAGCTCTAATGTCGGATAGTCCGCGTTGTTTATACAGCAGTGAAATAAAGACGTTTTTAACGGCGAACAATAACGAAGTATTGGGAATACTTTGTAATGGTTATCACGGCGTTTTGCAGACTACTCAGAGTGATGCATGGGCAAGCGAGATTGATATCCTGCAAAAGGCTTTTCTGCCTTGGGAAGATTCAGAAGGTAAGATCATTTTCGAGTACGATATTCCGCGTCTTGGGAAGCGGATAGATGTTGTATTACTTCTGAAGGGCATTATCTTTTGTATTGAGTTCAAGGTCGGTGAATCTGAGATTAAGGCCGGCGACGTCGATCAGGTATTGGACTACGCTTTGGATCTGAAGAATTTCCATAAGTACAGTGAAGATAAAGTAATAGTTCCGATCCTTGTTGCTACACGTCATAAGGATTCTTCTTCCGTAATACAATCTTCCATCTACGATGACAGGGTGCTTAACCCCTTAATGACCGGAGAAACCGGTATAACAAAGCTCATTTCAGATGTTTTAGACAGATTCCCTGACGAGAGTCCGGTTAACGATAAATGGATAATAAGCCCGTATGCTCCGACACCTACGATAATTGAAGCAGCACGGACTTTATATGAGAGTCACTCGGTTAAAGATATAACCAGACATGAAGCGGATAAGGTGACTACGGATACTACTATTGCGTATATTCTTGATGTTATTCGCAAGAGCAAAGAGAACGGCGAGAAAAGTATATGTTTTGTCACAGGTGTCCCGGGCGCAGGCAAGACTTTGGTCGGTCTGGAAGTTGCAGTAAAGCAGACCTATCAGGATTCTGATAAACCTGTTGAAGATGAGGGCGCTGTTTATCTTTCAGGAAACGGTCCGTTGGTAGCGGTATTGAATGAAGCGTTGGCTCAGGATAACTATAAGAAGTGCAAAGAGCGTAAAGAAGATAAAAAGCTTTCAGATTCACGAAGAGAAGTAAGCAAGTTCATTCAGATCATTCACCGATATCGTGACAACATGCTCGAAAAGATTAAGCTCCCTGTTGAGAATGGTATTCTTGAGATCGATCCTGAGAAAGCTGTAAAAATGCAGGGCTCAGGTTATGGTGAAGTAGAGCATGTAGCAATCTTTGATGAGGCACAGCGTTCGTGGACGCATAAGAGGATTGCTGATTATCTCAAGCGTGGCGGTACCTACGGAAACAAGAAAAAAGTTGATAACTTTCCGATGTCAGAAGCAGCATTCCTCATCTGGTCGCTCGATCAGAGAGAGGACTGGGCAACGATAGTTTGTCTTGTCGGAGGCGGCCAGGAGATCAACACCGGCGAAGCAGGAATAACAGAGTGGATTTCTTCTTTGAATAATATGTTTCCGCACTGGAAAGTTTATATCTCACCCAAGCTGACTGAACCTGAATATGCTGAAGGAAAGGTCAACGAACTGCTTAAGGGTAATCAGAACGTTACGTTTAATGAGAAGCTTCACCTGGGAGTTTCCTTAAGATCTTTCAGAGCAGAGAAACTGTCAGCTTTTGTTCACTCACTGCTTGCTATAGACGGTAACGCTGCCTCGATCTATAACGAAATAAAGGCAAACTATCCGATCGTTCTTACAAGGGATATGGAGAAGGCCAAGAGATGGATCCATGAAAAGGCAAGAGGTAATGAAAGAACCGGAGTTCTCATTACTAAGGAATCAGCAAGATATAAACCCTTAGGAATTCACGTATTGCCTTCAGACGATGACAATGCTGTTCACTGGTTCCTGGAAGATATTACGGATACCAGATCTTCTAACTATCTTGAAGATGCTGCAACAGAGATCCAAGTTCAGGGATTGGAGCTGGAATACACGTGTGTTCTTTGGGATGCAGACATGCGGTATGAAGATGGCAAGTGGCAGTTTTATACATTTAACAGGAGATGGAATAAACTGGAAGCAGTTACTGAGAGCAAGAATGACCGAATGAAATATATGCTTAATGCATACAGAGTTCTTATGACACGTGCCAGATCAGGAATGATCATATGCGTACCTGAGGGTAACCCTCACAAATCTGAAAACGGCTTTTGGGAAGATGAGACAAGACTTCCTGAGTATTACAACGGTACATACAATTACCTTAAGAGTTTAGGAATTGAAGAGATTTGAAAACAGTAAAAGTTGTAGCAGCAATTATCACCAAAGATAACAAGGTTTTCGCAACCCAAAGAGGTTACGGAGATTTCAAAGACGGCTGGGAATTTCCAGGGGGGAAAGTAGAGCCTGGAGAATTACCTGAAGATGCCATCGTTCGTGAGATCAAAGAAGAACTTGGTGCTGATATTAAAGTTACAGGGTTTCTTACGACTGTTGAGCATGATTATCCGGAGTTCCACTTATCAATGGATTGCTTTTGGGCTGAGTTGGTAGATGGGACAGAAATGACTCTTCTCGAACATGAAGCGGCAAAGTGGTTAACACTTGATCAGATTAATTCTGTTGATTGGTTGCCTGCGGATGTGAAAGTGGTGGAAGCAATAAAAAAGTATTCAAAATAGAGTGACGAATAATATATGAAACTTCCGTATGATGATGGTTTAAACACAGGATGTCTTGCTAGGTTATTTGACAATACCAGCGAGTGCTACAAGTTGTTTTGGTTTAAAGCCATTGTAACGGCCGTTTGTGACGGTAAACTGATTCTTACCTACGAAGAAATTATAGACAAAATGATTGCGGATGCCTGGTATATGGTGACGGAATTTCATTTGAATCTGGGTCCTAGAGATACCCTTCAGTCAGTTATTGAGCTGATGAATGCTAAGAATCCCGGTCTTAAATCGTCGGAAAAGGAAACGGAAATAATAAATTATCTTGCCTCGCTTGACGATAAAGAAATCATTGCGATGAAACGCACTCTTACACTTAATGTTCCATATCGTTTACAAGCGCCATTTTTGTCTGAAGTAAAGGGAAAGGCATGGAACGTTAGAGCAACAGATCTGGCAGATAAGATCAATCAGGGAAAGCAGTTAATCTATTATTTTGAAGCGATAAATGGATTGGCCTCACGAATAATTATCAACGAAGATTGGGCGGAGTACATAAAAAGGAACAAGGAAATCCTGCTCGGATGGATTGAATACCATATGATCCATTATTTGCAGAAACGTAATCCAAGCGTTCCGGGAATTGCGGACAAGTTGTATCCTCCCCAGGGACGTAAATTGGATAAGGTAAAGAAATATTGGAAACTAATTCTGTCCGTTGAATCGATTCAGGAAATCTATAATGATGAGATTTTGAATGACAAGGATATCTCGATTGACCATTTCATACCATGGTCTTATGTAGCACATGATGAGTTTTGGAATTTGAGTCCTACAACGAAGAGCATAAATAGTTCAAAGAGTAATTATCTCCCTAAATGGGATTTGTACTTTCCTAAGCTGGTTCAATTGGAATACAGGTCCTACGAACTAATGTGGAAGTACGAAATCATCCATAAAGAATTTGAAAAATGTGCGAAAGAACATGTAAATAATTCCGACGTTCAGAATCGTATCTACCGCGAAGGACTCTCATATGAAGAATTTGCCAAAAGGCTGAAGAACGTGATCCGTCCCGTTTACAATGCGGCACATGACTGCGGTTTTGATTGGAACTGGGAATACAAGGATCTGATTGTATGAATATAACAAAGCAGTATTATCAGGATAATGCACAAGACTTCTTTGACTCGACGGTCAATGCAGATCTCTCATCGCACTATGACCGCTTTCTGCGCTATGTTCCCGAGCACGGAAGGATTCTGGATTTCGGCTGTGGATCGGGAAGAGATTCCAAAGCCTTTCTGCAAAGAGGATATACAGTTGAAGCAATAGATGGTTCAAGCGAGATGTGCAGACTGGCGAGTGACCATTGTGGTATACAGGTTAGATGTATGGATTTCCAGGAACTGAATGATGTTGAGAAGTATGATGCTATTTGGGCTTGTGCATCTTTGCTACACGTTGCAAAAGATCAAATGCCGACCGTAATAATCAAGATGAGAGAAGCGCTTGTTAATACGGGAGTAATGTATATTTCGTTTAAGCATGGCAACTATGAAGGGGAGAGAAACGGGAGATTATTTGTTGATGTCACACCTGAAGCATTTAGCGATTTAATAAGCAGCATTTCCGGACTAAAAGTCATTGAAGAATGGTTTACAGAAGATGTGAGACCAGATAAGGAAACCCAATGGTATAACGTTATACTAAAGAAGAACATTGAACTCTAATTTAGTTTTACATTCAACCCGGTCCTTACTCTGGATATAGTCCCATTAATGGAATGCAAGCACTGTTTTTGGGTGATATAATTATGACAACCATAAAGAGTGTGTGAGGGACAAGCCCGGAGACCGCACAGCAACCTGCCAGATGGCAAGGTGCTAAAGCTTGAACGATGGTTTATTATCTCTGTAAAAGAACCAAATAATCAGAATGCATGATTCTATCGTTTGAGTTGATGACCAGTTTGGTCACGCATGTTAATTGTCGCTTCCCGGGCGACCCGCCGGATCTTCCGGACTGATACAATTCAGGTATAAAGAACAAGAAGCAATTGAAGAGAATAAGGAGGTATTTGCATGTACGGAGCAATAATCGGAGACATTATAGGCAGCAGGTTTGAATTTGACAGAGGTGATAAGAGCAGGGAGTTTGAGCTCTTTACCAAAGAATGTAAGTTTACTGACGATACCGTCATGACAATTGCCGTGGCAGAGGCGCTCATGGACGCAGGTAAGGACGCTGGTGAGGAAGAAATAAAGAATAACCTCATCAAGGCCATGAAGGCGTGGGGCAACAAGTATCCCAAGGCAGGATACGGCGGAAGGTTCAGGCAGTGGTTGTTTACTGACAGAACCAAGCCTTATAACAGTTACGGTAACGGATCCGGAATGAGAGTCTCTCCCGTGGGCTGGCTCTACGATACCATTGAGCGTACACGCGAAGTCGCAAGGTGGACTGCGGAAGTAACGCACAACCATCCTGAAGGAGTAAAGGGTGCAGAGTCTACGGCAGCAGCAATTTTCTTCGCAAGGAACGGAGCTTCCAAGAAAGAGATCCGTGACTACATTGAGAAAGAGTTCGGATACGATCTGAGCAGGACATTGGACGAGATACGTCCCACATACGAACACGTGGAAGACTGCATGAGGACAATGCCCGAAGCATTCGAATGCTTCCTTGAGGCTGAGAGCTACGAGGAATGCGTCCGCAACGTCATGTGCATAGGCGGAGACACAGATACCCTTGCAGCGATCGCAGGGGCCATTGCAGAGGCTTTCTGGGGCATCCCGGTATCCATTGTCATTAAGGGCAAGGAATACATTACAGGCGACATTAACGAAGTAATAGACAGGTTCAATGAGACCGTTCATGTCAGCTGACGTTATACCGATCAGAGTTTGTCAATAGCAAAACTGTCCTATTAATAGAACGCAGGGCTTCTCCTGGGGTGATACAATTTAATCATAAAACAACAGTGCTTTTCTCCTCTTGAGTTCTGTGTGTTGGTAGTGGTTTTAGTGTTTCATAGTTCTCCTTTCTGGTGGCCCGGTTTTTGGTTTGTCCGGGCCACAATTTATCTCAAAAACGATAGTGTGTTCTGCTTTACGGAGGAATGATCAATGAACGAAGAATGGAATAAGATTTTTTCAAAGAGCGGCAAGTTAATGTACGAAGGATTTACCAGGAATGAGATGCCTTATGGCAGCGGTACTTCCTATTATTCAAACGGCATAAAATGCCAGGAAGGCGTATTTGACGATAAAGGACTGGTGTATGGCAGAGAATACTACCGTAACGGGAAACTGAGATTCGAAGGCGCTTATAAACATAACAACGGATATGGTCCCAACTATCCGATATTCGGATCCTGTTATGACGAAGACGGCAAAGAACTCTTCTATGGTGAACTTACCATTAGGAAGAGCGGTCTCGGCTGGCCGACGATAGTAAAACCCGAATGCTTCGGATTAACCGAACCTAAAGGAAAGCCCGATTTCATCAAACATAGATGGGAGAGCGCAAGGAAAAAACCTTACGGCAAATACTATGTCAACGTCAGAGGCAAGAAGGAAAGAAAATGCTTCATTGATTTTCTTGAGAAGAACGGATTCAAGTGCGAAGATTCTGCTGCCTCTGCCAAAGAAAGCGCCCTGGATTCAAGGTTTCCGATCACGGTAGACATCGGTCACAAAAAGTACGGTCACATGAACAGCATCACCTGTGCGGCAGCTGCTGCAACAGCGAAGGTGATCATATCGTCTGAGGAATTCTACATGCTTTATGAGATCGTGAGCACGGTGGTGATTGTGTGAGGATGGGACTTTTTTAACCCATCACAAAGGGTATTTTATATATAATTCGTTTTCAACAAGTTAAGGGCAAGATCACTTTGTGCATCGGGAAGAGCCTAGCTGAAGTTTGATATGGCTTTACCTTTACGTTCGTAAAGATCTGTATCAAGAAAGTTGAGCAGTACGGCTCACGACCAGTTATTCTCAACAGTTTCTCTGACGAAGAACAGGGCTTTGTCCGGGTTGTTTTTGCACTTGTCTATGATGAGTTTATTGTGTCCCCAGGGGATGTTGAAGATCCGTTGATTAGAATTTACCCCAACTTGGGGTAAATTCTCAGCGTTGGAGTAAAGTTCATAAAACCACTTTATATAATGCAGATTGGTTACGGAAAACGATTTAACATCCGGTATCTCATTGGTCAGATCAATGCTGAGTTTCTTGAAGAAACCCTTACCATACTCATTTTCTTTCTCTTTTACTGATATCTCTCTTCCAAACAGCACGTTAAAGGTTAGTATTGCATTTTCAAAAGTTGTCCACTATAATCTGCGTCAATACTAATTTGAAAGGAGGTCCTTGCGATGACAATGCTCAAACGAATATCAACAACTTTAAATCAATTACAAACTAAGGGTACATGGGACCTTCTTTCTGAGGTTGCTTAATAATCCCAAATTGAAGTTATCCCATAATGCCCTTTCATAAAGAAAGGAAGATTTTTATGGACAATATTACAGGTCGATTTGCGTCGGCTGTAGTTTTCGCTACAGGCATCGAAGACTATGCCAGATCGCAGATCCGGATGATACTTGATAACCAGGTATCGATTAATTCAAAAGTATGCATAATGCCGGACTGTCATCCCGGAAAGGTAGGCCCGATAGGTCTTACAATGACCGTCACCGATAAGATCATTCCCCAGCTTATGGGTGTCGATATAGGATGCGGAATGCTCATGGCTAAAGTCGAAGGACGATTTGAATATCCGAAACTCGACAGGGTTATTAGTGAGAACGTACCGTCAGGCTTTAATATCAGAAAGAAGCCTCACAACAAGGCACTGTTTGAGGTGATTTCTGATTTAAGATGCCTGCGTGCAGTCAATGGCGATAAGGCTTTAAAAAGTCTTGGAACATTAGGTGGTGGCAATCACTTCATCGAGGTTGATAAGGGTGAGGACGGATACTACCTGATCATTCACTCAGGCAGCCGTCACCTTGGCTACGATGTTGCTGATTACTACACAGAGACAGCACGCAGAAGGCTTGCCAACATGGGCAAGGATGTACCATATGAGATGGCTTATGTGGAAGGCACTTTGATGGATGATTATCTTCACGATGTAGAGATTGCAACCGCATATGCATCGCTTAACAGGGAGATCATTCTGCAGGAGATACTGAAGGGAATGAAGTGGAAGGAAGTGGAGCGTTACGAATCGATCCATAACTACATCGGTGTTCTTCCGGATGGTACCAAGATCCTGCGTAAGGGCGCTGCATCTGCTTGTGAAGGTGAGATGGTTATTATTCCCATCAACATGCGTGACGGTGTGATTCTGGGTGTAGGTAAGGGTAATCCGGATTGGAACTATTCTGCTCCGCACGGATCAGGCAGAGTACTGCGCCGTGATGAAGTAAAGAATCACTATACGGTGTCTGCATTTAAGAACGACATGAAGGGAATCTATTCGTCTTCCATAAGTGCAGGAACGCTCGATGAGGCACCTGTCGCTTATCGAGGAATCGATGAGATTATGGATGTAATTTCGGACAGCGTAGAAGTGAAGGAAATCGTAAAGCCGGTCTATAACTTCAAGGCAGGAAAAGAGAGGTAATGATGTTATTACAGATAAGTTCAGGACAGGGCCCGGTAGAGTGCTCTGTCGGAGTGGAAAAGCTCTGCAAGGCTTTGTTAAAAGAGTTTGCAGGATCAAGGATAGTTTCCGTAAATGCGGACTATTCAGGGCACGGATATAAGTCATGCGTTATGGAATTCGATCAGGATATTTCTTCGCTTGAAGGCACGGTCTTATGGGTGTGGAAAAGCACCATAAGACCGGGTCATCAGCGCAAGAACTGGTACATGGATCTTCATATTATTAAGGAAGCTGATATTGTAGGTGAGCTTGATCTGTCTGACTGCGAGATAACAACTATGCACTGTGGCGGTAAGGGCGGTCAGCACGTTAACAAGGTTGAGACTGGTGTTAGGATCTGTCACAAGCCGACAGGTATTGTTGTAACCTGTACCGAAGAAAGAAGCCAGGTACAGAACAAACAGAAAGCGATGAAGAGGTTGCAGAGCATTCTCGCAGCAAAGCAGGAAGATAATAATGCAGATGCTTTAAATATTGCGTGGCAGAAGCATACGGAGATTGTGAGAGGAAATCCGATACGAAAGTATGAGGGGGAAAGATTTAGACGAATATACTGATGAGACAACTCATTTTGTCCCATTAATCGAAGGACATCTGAATCTTTTGCCGATACAATATAAATGGCATGGCCTGCTTATTGGGCGGTTGCCTTCCGAGTACTAAATGCTTCTATGAATTAGTTCTTAGAGGTAAAAGGAAAGGAGGGTTCCGAAAGTGACAGACTATGAGATTATTTCTCTGGTGATAACCTTGATCGGGTTGCTGGTCGGTGTTGTCTCGCTGTTGCTCAAGGCATTTGAGTATCTGGATAACAGATACAGGAAAAAATGAAAAACCTCACCCAAAGACTGGCAACTCTGAAGTGAACCCCAGAAGTTGGACAAACTTCGGGGGTTTTTATCTATGAAATTATCTTTTGAGGATAAAAAAGAGATTTATAAGCTACATCTAAAAGGATATGGCAGCCGTAGGATTGCTGAGATT